>CP046177.1:3634125-4308001 GCA_014075215.1 Flavobacteriaceae bacterium | reverse complement strand
GCTACAGCACTGAACACTACTGTAGATTTTCTTATTAACGGGAATGAAAATATATCAGAAAATCATTTATCTAATAATAAAATATTAAACCTATTTAAAAAAATAGAAACGCTAAATGAAAAAGACAAAGAAATGATTATTACTTTTCTAGATGCTTTTATTACAAAAAAACAAATACAACAAATTGTAGCTTAAAAATAAACTTTAAAATATTGCAAAATGGAAAATACAATTACTTATCCTGCTAATACCACTATAGAAGAAAAGGCTAAAATTTGGGCGGAGCATTATAATAATGTAATAGAACCTGGACATGGAGTGTTTCTTGATTTTAAACAGGTACCTGAATTTGAAAAACCTTGTATTGATTATATCACCAAACGCTTTGGATGGATATTAGAAAAACCTTATTTTATTAGAAAACCCAAGTTAATATAAAAAAGCATACTTCTAAAAATAGAAAACCACTCTGTTTCCAAAGTGGCTTCTCTATTTTAATTACGCTAAATCAGGAGACTTTGCCAGCGGGGCTTTTTTAGAAAACTATCCTAATACTGTAACTTCAAATCTCCACTTTTCCATTCATCCAAAGTTATTTGTGCATTAAAAGAAAAATGTGTAATATTCTTCTTTGAGATAGAAGTTAATAACTTAATCGCTTCATTTTCATGATTTTCAAGCAAATAGGTTGCAGCCCACAATTGAACACTAACGTTCTCATTGTTTAAAAGTTGTAATAATTCATGAATTGCGTCATTCTCATTTAAGTATTTTGCAGCATCTACTATTTTATAATAATTCTTGTTTCCAACTTTATAATTACCTTCTTCTGATGCTTTTCCATGTTCAATGGATGCTCCTTTAAATATATCAATCGCATTTTCTAAACTATCTATTTTCATAATTATCTAATTTCTCTATTATTGAGGAGGTTTCCAACCAAATTCTTTTAATTTCCGAACTCCATAGTCACGTTGGTATTCAAAACTCTTTGTATTCAACCATTGACGAACTGTTTTGCCATTTGTAAATGCTTGTTTTGAACTGTAATGCCCAGAAATTTTCGCATGTATGGTTCCTTTTCCATGGGATAATTTCATCACGTTATTCGTATTATGAATAGCTTCTGGTCCAAACTTGGCTATGTTAGCAGGATTCTGTTCTACGATGTGATGCCATGCTTTTCCTTTTCCCGCTGGTCCCAATGCCTTTTTAAAAGCTGAGAACGATTTAAATCCCTTCTTAGCAAATTTAAACTCGGCTCCAGGACCTGGTTCTAAAAGAGCAAATAGGAAAATGCCAAAAAAGTGACCGAATTCTTCTGAGCGTTTTACTGATGTTATGTTCTTTACTTCTAAAGTTTGAAGACCAGCTTTTAAAATACCTGTTCCTGTATCTTTTAAAGCCCTTTTATACCTTGCTTGTGAGTCTGAGTTAGTATAATATGCTAAACGTAGTAAATAATAATAATAGTAATCATCAAATGTTTTACATTCTGGGCAAGGGTCTTGAGATTCAGAATTGCTTGTTCCTGAATTATTACTTGTGCCTGAATTACTACTTGAAGAAGAAGAATTCTGACTAGTAGATATTCCACTACTTTGATCAATACTATTATGCCAATCTTCATCTTGAGCTACATTAGAAGCATGCCATTCCTCCATTGACTGACTATCTGCCCCACTAGGATCTGCCCAAAAGACAGGATTATTATCAAAAGCAACACTTGTACTTTGTGAATAGTGTGTTACAGGATCTATTCCATTAAATCTTGCAATGGCTGGGTCATACATTCTCACATCCATCTCCATTAAATCAAGTCCTAAACTTTCATTTAATTCAACTCCATTGAATCCAAACTTCTGCGCTACACTATTCCCATTAGAACTAACTACATTATTATACCCTTTTTGTTTAAGCCCAAAGGGATAGACGTTTATGCGTTTTTTTTAATAAAAGCCCATTTTTTATCGCTTATACCTGACAAAAACAGATTTTTTTAAGAACGTCCTCACTTCATGACCATTGTAAATATATGATTTTATGATTAAATCCGCACTCCAAAAACCCAGTATTTTCGTTCCTCAAAACCCCTGTGTTTTTTCCGTTTCCTTTCCCTCGATATTTGTACATAATTGGCATTATAATACAAATTCAGGAGTTTACTATTTGATCGGTTCTTCGCTTGTAAGTTATAATGTAAATTATGTAAAATACTCCAGGCTCATAGCTACCTGAGCGCACAGTGGAACTAAGATTGATGATAATAGCTTTGATTTTTAAGTAAAAAAGTCGTATTTTAGCTACGACGTCTTAGAGGACTAAAATCGTTTGCTAAGTAAGAAGTTATCTTTTAATTAGGTAGCTTCTTTTTTTATGCTCTTTGTGAAGACTAGCGCCCTTCGGTTGCTTCATTTTAATACTTGTCGATTTTTCCCCTGGCTTTTTTCCACCTCTAAAAAATCGCCAATTATTAAAACGGTTTACCTCCGTTTTAAAAAGATGAGGATTTATAGAAAGGGTTATAGCAGGGAGATAAATCGTCAGCTTTTTAAAACCGACAAGCGATAGTGCGTTCAGCATCGGAACTACATCGTTTATGGTAAGTTCTTCCCTCTGTGATATCTCAAGTGTTTTCCGTACTGATTTTAAAAACTGTAAACTCATTTTAGGATTGATTCCGGGTTGTAAATCTATTTTAGGATTTAGCTAAAAAAACGGTCAACTCATTTCAGGATAATAGCCCACTATGTATTTCCCTTTTTTTGATTTAACCGTACTGTTTATAGAGGCCAACGCCGATTGAGTGTTCTGCGTTGTACGCAAAACCAGCGCAGCGAAAGCGCAGCGCCAAAGCCGACGTGGACACATTGTCTGCGAACGATTAAGTGAGCAGCGTGGACGCGCCACAAGCATTTTTTTTCTCCTTATTATAAAAATAATAAATCGATTAAAAAAAAATGCGCAGTAGGCTTTGGCACCAGCGGCTGCGCCCGATAAGCAGCGGTGGATTTTTGTAGGCGACCCATAGGAGCCGTCAGCAAAAATACAGAGGAGCTGCGAGTGAGCGGAGCAGAAGCAGGGAGGCAGCAGCTTTTTTTTGGACAAAAACGGCTGTAAGCCGATGTATTTTTTTTTGGCCAAAAAAAAGTGCTGCACAGAGGGGCGTAGCGAACACCTTCAATTCCGTTAAATGATGATACACCGTACTTTTGGCTTTTCTAAGTTGTAAGGCAACTTCTTTACTGGTAAAGACACGATCGTAAAATTGCCAATGAATTTCATGGTAAAACCAACGTGTAGAAGCATTCAATAAAATATCTTGTTCTTTAAGTTTTAGTTCGTTTTGTAAAAAATAAATAGCATTGTTTAAGTCTTCTCTCACAGTATACAATCTCCCATATTTATCTTGGTCTCTGTGCAACTCATTTAAAATCGTAAAATTAGCGGTCGTTTCTTTAATCAACTCTAAATGTACTTTGCTAAAACTACCTGTTTTTTCTAATAATTTATGATAAGGATTGAGTACCACTCGTTTGGGGTAAATAAGTTTAATCAATAAATTAAAATCTTTAATGTGGTATTTTCTGTACTTGATTTTTTCAATTTTTACGTAGCGTTTTACTGCCTGCTTTTTGTAACTGGTGTTCATGATTATTGTAATTAAAAAATTAAATTGTGTACGTGTGGAATTGTTTAAAAGCAGAAGTTATTTACTTTTAAAAAGATGATTTCTATAGCAATTTTTTATTTCTCTTATTTATTCTTGTTATGGAATTCTGGAACGCTACTACTTTATTTACTGTATATCAACGTTTTAACCGTTCCAAAAGCGTTCCTTTTCCGTTCCAAAGCGTTCCAAAGTAATTGCCTTTTTAGGTATTCTTCTTAAATGCTTGGATTTGTTTGTATAAATAATCTCTTATTTCTGTTCGTAATTTTTCTATATTATCCCAATACCCTATTTTATAACTAAAGGTATTTCTGCTTCCTGTATGGGTTTTTGTAATGTATTCCAGTTCCTGTAATTCTGTAAAATAACGAAAGAGCTGTGTTTTACTAATTCTAAATTCTTGTCGGATTTCTCTTTGTATAAAGTCAGTTTCAGATAAACTCTTTCCTATTTTCTTGGCTTTTTTAGTAATGTATTCTTTTAAGTTTTCATAGAACTGTCGTAGGATTCCATCGAGTTCATCGGTTTTTAATACAATGCTTTCAAACATGAGATCTACCGCCAGTTCTAGATCTTCTAGTTCTGTGATTAGCGTTTGTGGTTCTTGTGTATCTGCGGAGATTCTCTGCCGATTGTATTGATGTAGTAAAGTTATTTGCTCTATAAAATCATGTAGCATTTGCGTTAATCTTCTACGTTGTTGGGTGGTTTTTGGTAAATGCAATCGGTAGTTATTTTGTACAGCATAGGGTTTTAATAAACTCACTAAGTTTTGGATTTCACGTATAGCCTGTTGTTCCTGCTGTTCTGTGATGCCTTTGGATGCTTTTGAAGCCATATATTCCAACACCTTTTCTGTTTGTGCTTCGCTCTCATCAATGGCAATGGTAAATACTCTACTTTGGTTGTCTTCATACAATCTAAATTTTGTAGTAGCCACTAAGGAAGCAATCGGACCGTAGACCCATTTTTCTCCGCTTTTTATCTCGCCTGTCATTTCGTTTTTTAAACTCACACTGCTACTTAATTGTCCATTGCTTTGCAATTCTCTCCATGCCAATTGCGCTTCTTCTGCCAGTCCATCGTAATCTTCTAAAATAATTCCACAATGTTGCAAGTCGTAACTCCCATAATTATAAAAACTTTTCTCACTAACTCTGGTAAAGCGTTTGATTTTTTGTTGGTTAAACATACAGTCGGCCACTTTTTTTATTAAATGACTTTTGCCACTTCCCGAAGTTCCTTGAACCATAGCGTGTAAAGTATGATGCATTTGATGGCTCAATAAAATGGTAAATAAAAAAAGGGCTTTTTTCTCTTCGCCCACAATACCTGTATTTTGTAATTTTTGAGTGAGGATTTTTGTTAGGTTTTTATCCTTTAAAAGTAAAAGAGCTGCTTGTTTTTCTTGATTGGTAAGTTCTCTTAACGTTGGTTTTTCATCTTGTTGTTCCTGGGCAATTTCAACTTGCTGTAATCGGTGGTTTTCTAAACCCTCTGTGAGGGTATTTAAAGCCTTTCTTATAAAACTTGTACCCGTTTCTAGTTTCTCTGCACAGGTTCTTACAAACTTTTCTATGCGGTCGCCGTGGTATAAATCTAAAGTATTTCTAACGGGTATCTGATTGGGATTGTGTTTGCTTTTTACCACTAACGTAACTCGAAGTGCGCCTAGATTTTTTGTATCTAATTTGCCTAATACTTGGATGTTTAGATGTTCGTCTTGGTAAATTGTTTTATGAGTTTCAATATTTAAAGTGTAGTCTTTTTGTGGTTGTTTTGTAGATATTACCTGTATTCGTTTTTCAAAAAACTGGGTAACGATTTCTGAAGTATGACTGTCCAATAAAGAATTAATATCCTCGCCATCTAAGGTGGGTACTTTGCTAATCTGTAATTTTGGATATTGTTTAGCAAATTCTTTGCCATATTTCTCGGTGGCTTTTTTACCTGCATCATCGCCATCTAACCACAGGATAATTTCTTGTAAATGTTCTAATTGGCTTACCGCCTCGGTATGTTGTGGTGTGATGCCATTTGTACCGTACGCTGTTAAAATTGCCGTATCTCTTGGAAGTGTAAAATGCTGTTGCAAGGTCGCTGCATCAATAATACTTTCTGTAATGATTAATTTCTTTGTTGTTGCAGGTGGATATTTTGGATACAGACCTTGTCTGTTTTTGGTGTAAAAATGTTTGTAATTACCTGTCGATGCTATCGACCTTCCGTATAGACTTACAATGTTCCCATCTTTGTTTTTTAGAGGAAAAATAACACAGTGCTTTAAAGAGTTGTAATCTTTGCCTTTGTTAAAAGCTGCTTCTAAAAGTTTGTAATCTAAATGACGACTCTCTAAATAAGTTCTTGCGTTGCTACTTTGTTTTAATTTCGGTTGTAGTTTTTTAAAGAGTGCTTCGTAATTCATGCTTGTTTTTACTGGAGTAGTTTTGGGAGTTTCCACAACATTTGCATACGGCTTTAACCATTCTAAGGTTTTAGGCAATTCCCAAGAATAGAACTTTTGTACCAAATCTATTACGTCCATCGTTCCTGCAGAACAGTTTCCACTAAAACAAGTAACAATTTGTTTTTCTCTGGAAAACATCAAGCTCGGTTTTTTATCTTTATGAAACGGACATAAACAAGCACCGTTCTTTTCTATTTTTAAACCTAGTTCTTTTCCTATTTCTAAAATATCCAACTCCTTTTTAAATGTTCCAATGTCCATTGTTGATAAATAATTTAATATTCAAAAGTATTAAAATAATACCTTTAATTATTAATTAGATATGTTCTGTGTGTATTATTTTGTTAACAATACGTATTAAAAAGTCTTTGTTTTAGTACATTTGAATAACTTTTTTACTGTTAATAAAACTTAAAAGTATTATGAATGATATTGGAACAAGAATAAAGATATTAAGGAAAAAACATGATTTTACACAATCTCAATTAGCAGAAAAAGTAGGTTTAACCTATGTTCAAATTGGACGATATGAAAAAAGAGGCGCAATTCCTTCTTCAGAAGTCATTAGTAAATTAGCTACAGCACTGAACACTACTGTAGATTTTCTTATTAACGGGAATGAAAATATATCAGAAAATCATTTATCTAATAATAAAATATTAAACCTATTTAAAAAAATAGAAACGCTAAATGAAAAAGACAAAGAAATGATTATTACTTTTCTAGATGCTTTTATTACAAAAAAACAAATACAACAAATTGTAGCTTAAAAATAAACTTTAAAATATTGCAAAATGGAAAATACAATTACTTATCCTGCTAATACCACTATAGAAGAAAAGGCTAAAATTTGGGCGGAGCATTATAATAATGTAATAGAACCTGGACATGGAGTGTTTCTTGATTTTAAACAGGTACCTGAATTTGAAAAACCTTGTATTGATTATATCACCAAACGCTTTGGATGGATATTAGAAAAACCTTATTTTATTAGAAAACCCAAGTTAATATAAAAAAGCATACTTCTAAAAATAGAAAACCACTCTGTTTCCAAAGTGGCTTCTCTATTTTAATTACGCTAAATCAGGAGACTTTGCCAGCGGGGCTTTTTTAGAAAACTATCCTAATACTGTAACTTCAAATCTCCACTTTTCCATTCATCCAAAGTTATTTGTGCATTAAAAGAAAAATGTGTAATATTCTTCTTTGAGATAGAAGTTAATAACTTAATCGCTTCATTTTCATGATTTTCAAGCAAATAGGTTGCAGCCCACAATTGAACACTAACGTTCTCATTGTTTAAAAGTTGTAATAATTCATGAATTGCGTCATTCTCATTTAAGTATTTTGCAGCATCTACTATTTTATAATAATTCTTGTTTCCAACTTTATAATTACCTTCTTCTGATGCTTTTCCATGTTCAATGGATGCTCCTTTAAATATATCAATCGCATTTTCTAAACTATCTATTTTCATAATTATCTAATTTCTCTATTATTGAGGAGGTTTCCAACCAAATTCTTTTAATTTCCGAACTCCATAGTCACGTTGGTATTCAAAACTCTTTGTATTCAACCATTGACGAACTGTTTTGCCATTTGTAAATGCTTGTTTTGAACTGTAATGCCCAGAAATTTTCGCATGTATGGTTCCTTTTCCATGGGATAATTTCATCACGTTATTCGTATTATGAATAGCTTCTGGTCCAAACTTGGCTATGTTAGCAGGATTCTGTTCTACGATGTGATGCCATGCTTTTCCTTTTCCCGCTGGTCCCAATGCCTTTTTAAAAGCTGAGAACGATTTAAATCCCTTCTTAGCAAATTTAAACTCGGCTCCAGGACCTGGTTCTAAAAGAGCAAATAGGAAAATGCCAAAAAAGTGACCGAATTCTTCTGAGCGTTTTACTGATGTTATGTTCTTTACTTCTAAAGTTTGAAGACCAGCTTTTAAAATACCTGTTCCTGTATCTTTTAAAGCCCTTTTATACCTTGCTTGTGAGTCTGAGTTAGTATAATATGCTAAACGTAGTAAATAATAATAATAGTAATCATCAAATGTTTTACATTCTGGGCAAGGGTCTTGAGATTCAGAATTGCTTGTTCCTGAATTATTACTTGTGCCTGAATTACTACTTGAAGAAGAAGAATTCTGACTAGTAGATATTCCACTACTTTGATCAATACTATTATGCCAATCTTCATCTTGAGCTACATTAGAAGCATGCCATTCCTCCATTGACTGACTATCTGCCCCACTAGGATCTGCCCAAAAGACAGGATTATTATCAAAAGCAACACTTGTACTTTGTGAATAGTGTGTTACAGGATCTATTCCATTAAATCTTGCAATGGCTGGGTCATACATTCTCACATCCATCTCCATTAAATCAAGTCCTAAACTTTCATTTAATTCAACTCCATTGAATCCAAACTTCTGCGCTACACTATTCCCATTAGAACTAACTACATTATTATACCCTTTTTGTTTAAGCCCAAAGAGGAAATAACTACGTGCTTTTAAATCACTTTTCTTTGAGGTCAGTGCTTTTTTATTCCAAACTAATTTTAGTTCAGTACTTTGATGATATTTCAGTTTTAGACAGCTCAAATTTTTTAAAAACTTTTTGTAAAAAGAATTGTTTCAAAACTACAAAAAAAATATCGTAAGAGAAAAAAAAGGAAAAAGACAAAAAAACCGCTTTAAAAAGACCAAAAATAAACTAAAAAAACATCTGAAAAAAGCCCACCGCAAAGCGGTAAAAAACCTGTATTGAGCTTGTCGAAATAAGCCCAATCGCCTTTGGCGGAAAAACCACAAAAAAAACACGCCGTTAGGCGTGTTAAAAGCAATATATAAGTGAAGTAGCTAATGATTAAATTCTTCGTTTAAACGGTAGGTTTTCATTCCCCAGTGGTCTGTTCCTATGCAAATCACAGCTTTGTGTTGTATCAGCCGATGCAGTACCTTATTGATTAGTTTTTTGCTATGTACGGTATCATAAGCAACCTGCTCGGAAGTAAAACAATCTTGGTCGTAAAAATCCAACAAATCGCCGTAGAGTTCCCAAATGATTTGTTTGTTCTCAAAATCGTTAAAAGTATCTTGGTCTAGTGTTTTCATTTTACATCGGTTTTTACTATTTGATAGCGATAACAAGCCCCTATTTTGCGACAACGTTTTATCTTGTTTTCTTCTTTAAATTGGTTTAAAAACTGATTTACGGTACTACGGTCTATAGCTGTTTTCGCAAAAAGTTCTTTGGTTTCAAAAGGTTCGGTAGGAAAATATTTAAGTATCAAACTCCATATTTGCTCTTTTTGATTGATGCGTTGTTGTTTGGGCTGTTTATGTTGTAATTTAAAAAGTTTAAAAGTGGTTAAAAAATCTTCATCATCAGTTTGTAAAACATCGCTCATCAGTTCAGGTCTGTTGGTGCTTCGTATCATAGCAAAGGTTTTTACCCAATCTAAAAACAACAAAGCGTGTTTTTTGTGATAGGTGCTAAAAATAGCGTTTACGTAGTCCGTATTGTGAAAAACTACTTTTGTCTGTTGCAGTTCATCAAACAAAAGCGGAACGGTTTGTAAAAAATCATTTTCTACTACTTTGCGTAATTTAAAAATTGATTTTTCAGTAATTTTTGTAAAATCAAAATTGGCTACACGTGTGCGTGTGTGCGTGCGAGGGTTTTGGTTTGGTTGTCGTCCTACTGTCAATCCCTTTGTTTTAGGGAATTTAAGGGTTGGAATAGGGGTTTTGACTAACTGTCCTACTGAATTTAAAAAAGGAACTGCGTTTTGTGAGGTTTTTGCATTAAAATTTTCCATAAAAAAGGGGTTAAAAAGATTAAAATAAAACGCTAAATAAGGCAAAATAAAAAGGCAAAAAAGCAAGAGATATACCACAAAGGGCAAAAGAAGAAAAGCCCCATTCCGTCCTCATTTCAGGGGTTTTTGTGGGGGCGAAAAACACAGAAAAACAAAACCAAAAACAGCCCAAAACCAAAGTAAAAAAGAGAAAAAAAAGACCCAAAAGAAGCAAAAAACAAACCACCAAACCCAAGATCCAAAAAATGGATAAAACAACGAAAAAAATAGCTTTGAGATTACTTTTAAAAATCTAAAAATCAACTAAAAATAGGTTGCTTAAAAACTAAAATGAATCGGATTGAAAATCCGAAAAAAGTCCCAAAAACTGCACTGCGGAGCAGAGCAAAAAAAAGAAAAAGCCCCACCGCAAAGCGGTAAAAAACCTGTATTGAGCTTGTCGAAATAAGCCCAAAAAAACAGCTCGCCTTTGGCGTGATAAAGCCTAATAATTGGCTCAAAAAAGGGTACATAAATGACTGTTCCAGTCAAAAAAACCTTTTGCTTACGGCAAAAAAAATGAAATTTAACGCAAAAAATGCCTGAAAAAAGTCTAAAAACAAAATAATGAATTGACAAAAAAATGAGCAAATAAAAACAGCTTAAAAGCCCAAAAATAAATCAAAAATAGTTCGTTTAAAAACTAAAATAAATCGGGTTGAAAACCCAAAAAAAGCCCTAAAAATTGCACTGTGGAGCAGAGCAAAAAAAAGAAAAGCCCACCGCAAAGCGGTAAAAAAGCCCAAAAAAACACTTTGTTTTTGCTCTGATACAATCGAGAAATAAAACAAAAATCGTCCATAAATCGGCAAAAATTGACTTGTAAAAAGGTTTGCAAAATTACAACTGAAAACCGCCCAAAAACGCCCCTGCGGAGCAGAGCAAAAAAAGAAAAAGCCCCACCGCAAAGCGGTAAAAAACCTGTATTGAGCTTGTCGAAATAAGTCCAAAAAAACAGCTCGCCTTTGGCGTGATGAAGCCGAATAATTGGCTCAAAAAATGAATAAATGACTGTTCCAATCAAAAAAGCCCTTTTGCCTACGGCATAAAAAAATGAAATTTGGAACAAAAAGCGTCCGAAAAAAGCCTAAAAACAAAAGCAAAAAAACAAATCCAAAAACTAAACCTAAAACACAAAAAAAAGCCCCCACAAAAACCCCTGAAATGAGGACGTAATGGGGCTTTTCTTCTTTTGCCCTTTGTGTATATCTCTTGCTTTTTTACCTTTTTATTTTGCCTTATTTAGCGTTTTATTTTAATCTTTTTAAAGCCTTTTTTTATGGAAAATTTTAATGCAAAAACCTCACAAAACGCAGTTCCTTTTTTAAATTCAGTAGGACAGTTAGTCAAAACCCCTATTCCAACCCTTAAATTCCCTAAAACAAAGGGATTGACAGTAGGACGACAACCAAACCAAAATCCTCACACGCACACACGCATACGTGAAGCTAATTTTGATTTTACAAAAATTACAGAAAAAGCCGTTTTTAAATTGCGTAAAGTAGTAGAAAATGATTTTTTACAGACCGTTCCGCTTTTGTTTGATGAACTGGAACAGACAAAGATTGTATTTCACAATACAGGTTATGTAACCGCTATTTTAACACCTATCATAAACAACAGGCTTTGTTGTTTTTAGATTGGGTTAAAACCTTTGCTTTGATACGAAGTACCAACCGAGCTGAACTGATAAACGATGTTTTACAAACCGATGATGAAGATTTTTTAACCACTTTTAAACTTTTTAAATTGCAACATAAACAGCCCAAACAGCAACGCATCAATCAAAAAGAGCAGGTATGGATATTGATACTTAAATATTTTCCTACTGAACCTTTTGAAACGAAAGAACTTTTTGCAAAAACAATCATAGACCGCAGTACTGTAAACCAGTTTTTAAACCAATTCAAGGCAGAAAACAAAATAAAACGTTGTCGCAAAATAGGAGTTCATTATCGCTATCAAATAGTAAAAAACGAAGAGGCATCAAAACCACAAACGAAGACGGATGAAAATACTAGACCAAGATACTTTTAACGATTTTGAGAACAAACAAATCATTTGGGAACTTTACGGCGATTTGCTGGATTTTTACGACCAAGATTGTTTTACTTCCGAGCAGGTTGCTTATGATACCGTACATAGCAAAAAACTAATCAATAAGGTACTGCACCGCCTCATACAACACAAAGCCGTTCTTTGCACAGGAACAGACCACTGGGGAATGAAAACCTACCGCCTAAACGAAGAGTTTAATCATTAGCTATTCACTTATATATTGCTTTTAACACGCCTAACGGCGTGTTTTTTTTGTGGCTTTTCCGCCAAAGGCGATTGGGCTTATTTCGACAAGCTCAATACAGGTTTTTTACCGCTTTGCGGTGGGGTTTTCCCCTTTTTTTGTTCCTAAATTATTCACACCTAACGGCGTATTTTTTTTGTGCCTTTCTTTTGCTTTTTTACCGCTTTGCGGTGGGGCTTTTTTCAGATGTTTTTTTAGTTTATTTTTGGTCTTTTTAAAGCGGTTTTTTTGGTCGTTTCCTTTTTTTTCTCTTACGATATTTTTTTGTAGTTTTGAGACAATTTTTTTTACAAAAAGGTTTTAAAAAATTTGGGCTGTCTAAAACTAAAATATTATCAAAGTACTGAACCAAAATTAGTTTGGAATAAAAAAACACTGACCACAAAGAAAAGTGATTTAAAAGCACGTAGTTATTTACTCTTTGGCTTGAAACATAAGGGTACAATAACACCATAAGTTCCAATGGGAATTCTACAGCGCAGAAGTTTAAGTTTGAGGGAGTAGAATTAGAAGAAGCTCTTGGCTACGATTCTTACGAAATGGATTTTAGACATTATGATGCCTCAATAGGTCGATTTATGGTTGTTGACCCAATGGCAGAAGAACGTAATTGGCTTACTCCTTACAACTTTGTTCAGAACAACCCAATTTTAAGAGTTGATCCGACAGGACTATTAGATGATTATGGATTAGATCAAAATGGAAATATAGAGTTGATAAAAGAAACGAATGATGATACTGATACTTTATATTCAGTTACAAGAGGTAAAGATGGAGAATTAGTTAAAGATAATAATGGAGAAGTCGTAAAAAATGACACAAATGGAGATGGACAAGTAGCTGATGGAGATTCCGTTACTGTAAGTAAAAATGAAGATGGAACTAGTGTTGTATCTGAATTGGCTGACAGTAATTTAGAGAACAAGAAACTTGACAGTAAATTTCTCTTTAGTACTAAGACAATAGCAAATTTTGGAGAAAAACTCAAAGATGATGTTTTTAATGTATTTAAGTTTGCTTCAGATAACTCTGTTAGAGAATGGAGTGTTGTTAAATCTTCGGTTAATGGAGAGGTTAATTATCAGCTAGGTACATATCATAAACATAATTATGCGCCTGGATTTAATGGAAAGGGAACATTTTTAGGTCTTTTACATTCTCACCCTAATCAACCTACGGCTAGAGATCGCACAGAAAGTCTTTATGGTGATTTAAGTATTGGTGCTAAGTACCTTAGAAAACATGGTAAAAATTTACCTTATTTAATTTATTTTCCAGATAGTGGAACTACAACGAAAATAAGAGCAGATAAGAAACCTATTAGAGGATTAAAAAACTTTAAATTTTAAACTGTGGAAAGAATAATCGTTTTGTTGTTAATTGTTAGTGTCCTGTTTTATAGTTGTCAAATTGAGAGAAATAGACCCTTAAATGATGCTCTTAAAGAAAAGATTGTTAGATATATTAAGGTTAATCCAATTAAGGATATTAATAGAAAAGTATATAATAAAGAAATTCCTTATCCTTCATATCATATATATTTTGATACGATAAAGAATGATACTTTAATAGCTATAAAATTATTACCACATTTATCATCTTTCAATTTGCTTCAATCACTAAAGAGTAATGATAGTGTTCAGGTATTTGAAGAGATAAAACCATTGGGTTACTTTTTTATAGATAATTCTCCTGTAGTTATTTTTGACCCAAATAATTATAGTGAGAAACTAATTAATCGAAAAAATTTAAAAAGAATAATTCCTGATAGCCTTCAATTTGAAATAGGAAAAATTAATTATCATATTAAAAACTATACAAAATACTATAAGTTTTCTAAAGGTAAATTCATTGAAATTGATGATTATTAAAATTAGTCATTTTGGAATAAACGTCTCTGATGGCGCTAGCATATCACGCTAGTGCTAGCATTTGCTAGTACCGTGAACAATAATAAGAAAAAGCTGTGCTGTATAAGTATAGCTTTTTTTATAGAATAGATTGAATTTTACGTTTAGCGATAAAAGCATCAATAACAGAAAAGATATGTTCCTTGTCTGTTTCTTCAAATTTAGAAACTTCCAAGATACGTTCCCGATCGCGCGGATATGTTTCCACAATAGTGCTAGCGCGGAATTGTATTCCGTGCCGTAAAGAGCCTGCCTTCCGCAGGCAGGTAAGAAAACAAAAAATATAGAAAGCTACTTTAAGTAATTAGAGTAGTTTACTTCGGCAAGCTCAGCACAAGTTTTTATGCGATAGATTTAAGAATATGCTTTTTTAGCTTTAAAGTCTCTAATAAGCGCATCTACTACCATAAATATTTTATCTTTTTCTTCGCTATTTAATTTTGATACTTCTTCGATTCTTTTAAGCGTGTTGTTGTCGAGTTCTAAAGTTGTTTTACCTACAAGAAAATCAATAGAGACATTTAAAGCATCCGCAATCTTCATAATCACTTCAATAGAGGGCATCATAATATCACGTTCATACCTTCCAATAATATCACCAGAAGTATTTATTTTTTTACCTAAAGCTGCTTGCGAAAGATTATGCTTCTTTCTTAAAATCAAAATATGTTCACCTATAGTCATACGCTTACGTAGTTAAAACTACTATTAAAAGTAGATTTTGACAAAAGTAAGAGATTTAAAGGTCTTAAACAAAATGATTAGGTCTTGGTTAATTACGACCAAAACATTACATTTGCTACGAATAAGTCTTTAAATATATTTTATGAACAAACTTGATACCACGAACTGCAACAATTACCAATACGAAACCAAGCACTTAAATATCCACATTTTAGGCGGAATAAAAACCAATAAGTTAGAGAATTTACGAGTAACATTGAGTGTGCAGAAGTTAAAATCAAGTAATATACTAAGGCATAGTATCGATTTATACAACGACAATCAAGTCGAGAAATTTGCACGAAAAATAGCAGAACGCCAAAGCCTACTGCGCATTTTTTTTAATCGATTTATTATTTTTATAATAAGGAGAAAAAAAATGCTTGTGGCGCGTCCACGCTGCTCACTTAATCGTTCGCAGACAATGTGTCCACGTCGGCTTTGGCGCTGCGCTTTCGCTGCGCTGGTTTTGCGTACAACGCAGAACACTCAATCGGCGTTGGCCTCTATAAACAGTACGGTTAAATCAAAAAAAGGGAAATACATAGTGGGCTATTATCCTGAAATGAGTTGACCGTTTTTTTAGCTAAATCCTAAAATAGATTTACAACCCGGAATCAATCCTAAAATGAGTTTACAGTTTTTAAAATCAGTACGGAAAACAGTTTAGATATCAGAAGCTAAAGAACTTACAACAAACTATGTAGTTCCCCTGCTGAACGCGCTATCGCTTGTCTCATTTTAAAAAGCTGACGATTTATCTCCCTGGCTTCGGCCCCACTATAAATCCTCATCTTTTTAAAACGGAAGTTCCCCCCAATACTCAGTACTCAATACTCACTACCAATTACCGATAACAAATCCACCAATGAACCAACAGGTATCCGGAATTTTTTTATATATTAGCATCAGCTATGACAGCAACCGAAATAACATATCAAAATTTTTTCTTCTCAGGGGAGATACCGTGCCAAAAAAAGGCAACCGGAGAAAAAAAATGCGTAAGCGCACTACAGTTTTTTAGCACGTCCGAGGGATATGTAAAGTATAACCAATCTTCACAAAAATTCGAGTACGTGTATCAGTATTCTGACCACTTAAATAATGTTCGCTTGAGCTATACGGATACCGATGAATCAGGGGATATCTCGCAGGATGAAATTATAGAAGAAAATGCGTACTACCCCTTTGGGCTCAAGGTTCGTGGGGTAAATGACACAGTAAGTGCTAATGGGAATCATGTAGCTCAGAAATTTAAATACAATGGAATTGAGTATGAAGAAGCACTGGGGATGAATTTGTATGAAATGGAACTTAGGCAATATGACCCGACTATTGCAAGGTGGACAGCTATTGATCCGGTTACGCATTATGATTATTCTCCTTATCAAGCTTTTGATAACAACCCAGTAGTTTGGGCAGATCCCTCTGGAGCAGATGCTAATCTAGGACCTTGGTATGCTAATGAAGTTGACAGTAATGGAAATAATAAGTATGACAAGTGGGGTAATTTTATTCCTTTAGGGGAGAGAACTTCAAGTGGAGATCAAAACTTTTTAGATAAGGTAGCAACAAAAGCATTAAAAGAAACCGCTAAATTGTATTTGGACGGTCAGGATGCTTCAAATTTGACGGAGAAACAAAAACAAAAGATATTTGAGAATGATGAATTAGGTACAATTGGAATACTTTTGCATGAATTTGCAACAGGAACAGGCCCGGAGACCAGATTCTTTGAAGTAGGAAAACATCCTTTTGCTACGAGTTATTTAAGTGGAAGGATTATAAAGGAATTAATAACAGAATTGGTTGCAGAATTAAAGGAACAGAATTATGATTTTAATAACTATCCTGATGTTGAATCAATTCGAATAGATTTAGAATTTAGCTCAGATGTCAGAGGATGGAATCCCAGTTCGTGGAAAGAATCGGTACAGAAACATGCTGACTCAAACCATTCTCAATTTTTTATTGGAGGTGCTACTGCTAAAGTTAGTATTAAAGACCAAAACCTAATTATACAGGTATATAATGAAACTTCCAGACGTTCTTTATTCCTCCATATGCCTGTGGATAATTACAAACGAACATCAGAAAACAAAAACAAGCCGTTGTCTACTATAAAGCAGTATATCAATGCTACTTTCCAAATAGAAAAACAATAGACAATGAAGAAGTTATTTTTAGTATTAACAGCATTTTTAATGCTGCAAAGCTGCTTAGATTTTCGTCCTTGTAAATATAAAGAGGTAGATGTTGTAGGAAGATATTATTGTTATAATAATGAGAACGCTCTTAATTGGCTAGACATTCATAAAGATGGAACATTTGAGCATTATTATACAGAAGGTGATATTAAGCTATCTCATAGTGGTACTTGGGAAAAAAGCGAAAAAAATACTTGTGTGATAGAACTTACTAGATGGAAATCCTTTAACGAAAGAGGTCTGAATTATGAAACTTATATTAAGTCAATCCTATATATGGGTTACAATTATTTAGACATTGGCCCTGACGGTGAGTCTAATACAAGTTTTGAGAAGTCAGGTGAAGATATGTCAGTAAACCCGTTAGAGTTAATTAAAAAAGAATGATTTATAACCTAAAGGTACTGGCTAGCACTCGTTTTTAACGAGTACTTAGAGGAATAATTAATTAAAAACAAATAATAAAAAAAGTAGGCCATAGTTAGTAATCTAGCTGTGGCTTACTTATCATAAAAGGTCATATTGTTATGAAAGAAAAAATCTCATTAAAGAAATTACGCAAGCTTAGTCTTAAATATCCTACCCGGTATATTGTTTTAGAAGGAGGAGCTGTTGTCTATAATGGTTGTTTGTATACAAACCGGCGGGCACTGGCCAACTATTTTTTTAAATGTAATACAAACTTCCAGGATATAGAGAATATTAAGGAGTTGGAAGGTGAAAAGCTATAAAGTTTGAAAGTTACAAATTCTTAGTGTTTGCTATTTTAAAACTTACAAAAACGCTTCTATTACCTGTCTGAGTACCTGTTGTTTGTTTTTAGGCAGTTTAGAGGCTCTTTTAGCGAGTTGTACCAGTTGGGTGTCTTCTGTACTTGCTACTCCATAGAAAACATCCATAGACACTCCCAAATGCCTGGCCATTTTAATGGCAATATCAAAATTAGGTTTTACTCGTCCCATCTCATATCGGGAGATGTTGGTTACTTTAATGCCACATTTTTTGGCCAGTGCTGCCTGAGAGAGTCCGCTTTGTTTACGTAATTGTTTAAAATGTGTGGGAAAATCCATAGTAAAAAAGGCTAAAAAACCATGATTTTAAAGAAATTTTAGATAAAAATCGCAGTAAATATAAGGGTTTATAATAATATATACAAAAATGAGTATTGATATTGTATGACAAAAGTGTATATATTTGTAAAATGATATGAAAAGTTATTTATATACAAATATGTACCAAATATGAAATTAAACATTGAAAATCCAAACAACTACCATTACCAAACATTTAGACATCCGAATTTTAGGAGGCCTAAAACTGGGAAAGTTGGAGAGCCTGCGGGTAACCCTAAGCATCCAAAAAACAGAGTCCACCAATATTTTAAGGCATAGTATCGATCTGTATAATGACAACCAGGTAGAGAAATTTGTAAGAAGAATAGCCGAACGTTTGGAGATTGGGACTTCTGTAGTGAGGCCAACTCTGCAGGAGCTTACTCATGAGTTGGAGAATTATCGTTTTATTTTACTGGAAAGTGAAAAACAAAAACAGGCCGGCCCGGAAATAAAACCTTTAACGGCTAAGGCTACCCAGAAAGCCACCGCCTTTTTGAAAAAGAAGAATCTGTTAGCTAACACCAATGAGTACATCGGAAGGTCAGGTGTGATAGGCGAAGAAACAAACCGCCTTCTGATGTACCTTTTGTTTACTTCCCGGAAAACCAATAATCCACTACATTGTATTAGTCTGGGAAGTTCAGGCGTTGGAAAAACACATCTGCAGAGTAAAGTAGCATAGCTCATTCCAGAGGAAGACAAGGTAGAAATTACCGTATTATCAGCAAACGCCTTTTATTATTTTAACAGAACGGAGCTCCGGCATAAACTCATTTTAATAGAAGACCTGGACGGAGCAGAATCCGTATTATATCCACTTAGAGAATTACAATCCAAAAAACGTATTACCAAAACGGTAGTGCATAAAGATAGCAAAGGAACTACTAAAACCATTCATCTGACCGTAGAAGGCCCTGTTAGTGTTGCCGGCTGTACTACCAGAGAATCTGTCTATGAAGATAACAGCAATCGGAGTTTTCTTTTGTACATCGATGAATCCGAAATACAGGATAAAAAAATAATGGACTATCAGCGTACTATCTCTGCCGGCAAGGTCAATGAAGCAGCACAGCTACAGGCTGTAGCAATCTTACAAAACACACAACGTGTACTCAAACCCATAAAGGTCATCAATCCTTTTGCCGAATATCTGGAGCTGCCTCAATCTGTCTTCAAACCCAGACGTACCAACTCTCACTATTTACAGTTAATAGAGGCAATTACATTCTATCATCAATATCAACGTGAGGAAAAAGTAAATGAAGCCACAGGAGAAGTTTATATAGAAACAACAACACAAGACATACAAGAAGCAAACAAATTAATAACAGAAGTGCTACTTAGAAAATCAGATACCCTTAGCGGAGCGGCAAGAAATCACCTGGAAAAATTAAAGTTGTACTTACAAGAGAAAAAACAAATCCGCTTTACCAATGCCGAAATCAGAAGAAACCTACGTATCAAAGAAAGTACCTTAAGAGGTTATCACAATCAATTACTCTTAGAAGGATATATCAAAAGAATTAAAGATGCAAAAACCAAAAGCTATTGTTTTGAAATCATAGACATGGGGGAATATACCACTCTTAAAAGTCAGATAGACAAATCTTTAAATAGCTGTCTGGAACAGATACAACCCGCAACCCCGCAAGTAGATCGCAAGTAGTGTTTTCGCGAAGTCAATTAAAAGAAAATCAACCACTTAAAACTCATCATCCATGAATGCTAAAAAAAGACATACCGGGACAAAAAATAAATCGATATTATACCAGTTAGAAAGTTTAATAAAAACGCTCTATCCCAAATACACCACTATCAATCCCTATGAGCAGTATCTGAAAGATTATTACAAAGAATTACCCATAGAGGACCTGTTGCTCTTTAAACGGCTGCTGAGAAGTATTACACTGCTCAATCACAAAGAGCGTACCCGGGACAGAGGTAGTTATCTGAGCAGCTATGCAGATGTACTGACGACCATTGAGCTGATAAGCCAGTATACCATTAATGACAAACTACTAAAGAGCTATACCGAGCTGAAATACATTTTTCATGACCGTCCCTTTACCAAACTACAGGCGGCCAGAGTGCTTAGAAAATCGATTCGTTATATAGAACGATTACTTCCTTTGCTATATCATCTAAAACTAGCCGAAAAAACTCCTCTCAAACAAGGTAGCAAGCATACGTACAAATTACTGGATTATCAATCCTCAGTTTATGAACCGGAAATTGCTTTTGAGGCCGTCAGTGCAGACTTTGAAAATGTAAAAGAATTTATAGACCTGGAATACAGAACGTAAAGAGGTCCAAAATTCAAGGTTCCGGAACTTGAAACCTGAAACTTTTCAATTGGATTGATTTTTGCTGTTATAAAAATTGTAATTTTACAAAGTCAAAGGATACAAATGGAATTAAAGGCTTCTTTAGATAAATATATTACCAGTTCTGCTGATATTTTAGGAGGAACACCTGTATTTAAAAATACCAGAGTCCCTATTAAAATCTTATTTGATTATTTACAAGGTGGTGAAAATTTACAAGAATTTTTGGATAATTACCCTACGGTAAAAAAATCTTTTGCAAAGAAAGTTTTAGAATTGCTGTCTTGTTATCTGGTAGAAATAGAAAGAGATGAAACTGCTGCTTGACGAGAATATTCCCAGAAAATTGAAATATCGTTTTAGCGAACTGCATGAAGTTCTAACGGTTCCTGATATGGGGTGGAGTGGCATTACAAATGGAGACTTGCTCAAAAAAATGCAATCTAAGGGCTTACGGGTTTTGTTAAGTGTAGATAAAAATATGAGTCATCAACAGAATTTAAAGTATTATAATGTGAGTTTGATTGTTTTAAATTCAAAAGATACACGATATGATTCTTTAGTGGCATTTATCCCAAAAATAGAACAACTTTTAGAGCAAGAAATTACATCAGGATTAATTCTTGTTGACTGAATCAAAAACTTTACGTAGACTTCCCAATCTTCCATAAATTTTACCTATAGCGGTATGAGAAAAATTGATAGTACAAGGCTTCTGGTCAGTGATTTAGCATTTAATCTTGAATTTAAAACCTGGAACCTGAAATAAACTATAGCGGAATCAAAGGTGTTCGCTACGCCCCTCTGTGCAGCACTTTTGTTTGGCCAAAAAGGGTCCCTGCGGGCGTTCCTTTTGGTCAAAAAAAAGCTGCTGCCTCCTTACTTCTGCTCCGCTCACCTGCAGCTCCTCTGTATTTTTGTTAACGGCTCATGGGTCGCCTACAAAAATCCACCGCTGCTTATCGGGCGCAGCCGCTGGTGCCAAAGCCTACTGCGCATTTTTTTTTAAAAGGAGTTTTTTATTTTTTAAATCAAGGAACAAAAAAATGCTTGTGGCGTGTCCACGTCGGCTTTGGCGCTGCGCTTTCGCTGCGCTGGTTTTGCGTACAACGCAGAACACTCAATCGGCGTTGGCCTCTACAAACAGTGCGGTACCAATCAAAAAAGGAAAATACATAGTGGGCTATTATCCTACAAAAAGTTTACCGTTTTTTTAGTTAAATCCTAAAATGGATTTACAGTTCAAAATCAATCCTAAAATGAGTTTACAGTTTTTAAAATCAGTACGGAAAACAGTTTAGATATCAGAAGCTAAAGAACTTACAACAAACTATGTAGTTCCCCTGCTGAACGCGCTATCGCTTGTCTCATTTTAAAAAGCTGACGATTTATCTCCCTGGCTTCGGCCCCACTATAAATCCTCATCTTTTTAAAACGGAAGTTCCCCCCAATACTTAATACTCAGTACTCAATACTCACTACCAATTACCGATAACAAATCCACCAATGAACCAACAGGTATCCGGAATTTTTTTATATATTAGCATCAGCTATGACAGCAAGCGAGCAGACATATCAAAATTTTTTCTTCTCAGGGGAGATACCGTGCCAAAAAAAGGCAACCGGAGAAAAAAAATGCGTAAGCGCACTACAGTTCTTTAGTCAACCTGAGGGCTATGTAACATATGAAAATCAGCAATTTAGCTATGTGTATCAATACAAAGACCACTTAGGCAATGTACGATTATCATACACAGATACCGATGCATCGGGGGATATCTCGCAGGACGAGATTATAGAGGAGAGCTCGTATTATCCCTTTGGACTCAAACATAAAGGGTATAATAATATCGTCAATCCTAGTGGGAATAGTGTCGCACAGAGGTTTAAATACCAAGGACAAGAGTTAACAGAAGAGTTAGGACTTAATATGTACGAGTTCAAATATCGTTTCTATGATGCTGCGATAGGTAGATTTTTAAGTATAGACCCTTTAGCTAATGTCTATGTATATAACTCAACCTATGCTTTTCAAGAAAATAAATTAGGACTTGGTTCGGAGTTTGAAGGAAAAGAAATAAGGCTTCACGATTGGCTTGTAAGAGAAGGGGTTACTTATGTGGCAAAAGAACTTGACGAAAAAATGACTGATGCAAAGATGCAAAAGACAGAGAAATCCGTAGCGCGGAAGAACCTGTACCAAATGTATAAATTACAGAAAAGTAATAGCAAAGGAATAGCGGAAAAATTTGCAGAAAATTCTGGGTTAAAAGGTTTACGAGATGGTAATGCAGATGCTTTCAGGCACTCATTGTTTAACGCACTAAATACCCAAACTGTTGGAGAAAAACTTACTAAAGAACTTGGAGATGCACATGAAGAAGATAGACCTCTAGATCCTAAAGGAAAAAAAATGGATTTGCATAACAATAAAGTTGGTAGAGAAGTTGGAAAAGAAAATCCAAAGGCTTCTATTTTAGAAACAGCAACCAAACTTTTAGATAAATTGGCTGACGGAGAAATGGTATCAATAGACTCAAAAGGTAATGTTACTAAAACAAAACTTACTAAAGAACAAAAAGCAGCTGTTTTAAAAAACATTCAAGATTATAACAAAAAAAGAGAAGAAGATGAAAAAAGATATTAGTAAAATAGTATTGTATCTATTGATTTTGTTTTTGGCGATTACTTGTAAAAATAAGGAGTTAAAAAAAATTGAATATTCTTTTGAAAATATAGAAAAAAAAATTACTAGTATTGTTGACAGTAATAAAAAAGAAATAGACATCTCAAAATTAATGCCTTTTGAATGGGATGCTATGTATATGTTTAAGCCATATACATCCATTGAAAGTATTGATAATAATTTAGGCTTTATTTGGGAAAGTCCAGAAAAAACTTATATAAGTCAAGAAGAATACTTTTATGCACTTGTATTTACAAAAAATAACAAGGTAATAAGTTATATAAAATGGCCTATAAATATGGGTGATTTTATGAGGATTAAAAATATAAAATTTCCTTACGATTCAGCAAAATTTATATTTAAAAATGAAAAATATGGAGGTCAAGATTGGCTTTTTATTTATGAGAAAAAATAATTAAAACAGATAACATAGGATAGGTAAACAAAACTGCTTTTAGCGAGGTGGTTTTTACCTTAAAAACTTTGTCTTCAAAAAAAAGTTATTAACACCCCAGGATGGTGCTAGTATGTCACGTACTGGCTACCGCTAGAATTTTTCTAGTGGCGGGTAAGAGTAAGAAATAATTATACAAAACTACAGACATTGTAAAAATGTTTGTGGTTTTCTTTTATACAAACTTTTTAATAATGGCTTTTAGCAGGGTTCTATCCTCTGTGGGTAAGTTCTGTGCTTTTTGTAAAAGCTCATTGAGTTCGGTATCATTTTGCTTGTAAAGTCCGCAAAGAATGTCTAGGCTTACCTCTAATTTTTGAGCCAATGCAATCGCTACATCAAGCTTTGGTACTACTTCTCCTCTTTCATAACGTGCAATATTACCTAGCCCTATCCTTAAATGAGTAGCCAATTGCTTTTGAGTGAGCTGTTTTTGAGTTCTATAATGCTTTAGATTTTGGATAAAATCAGTAAGATTTGAGTTCATAAAAAAGAAATTTAAAAAAAGTTTGTGTGTATTTCTGTATAAAAATAAGGGGTTTTAGTGTGGTATCCAGATATGGATATTGATTTATTATTCATTTATGGATACCTTAGATTTATAAACAATTTAAAAGAGTATCCAAATATGAACATTTTAGATACAGAAAACCCAAATAATTATCAGTACAAGACAAATCATTTAGAAATTCATATTCTAGGCGGATTAAGAACTAATAAATTAGAAAGTTTACGAGTAACGTTATCGGTTCAAAAGCTGAAATCAAATAACGCTTCGACAAGCTCAGCCCATAGCATTCTAAGACATAGTATTGATTTATACAACGATAACCAAGTAGAAAAGTTTGTCAGAAGAATAGCAGAACGTTTAGAGATTGGGACGAGTGTCGTCCGCAAAGTTTTACAAGAACTTACGCACGAGCTAGAGAACTATCGTTTTTTACTACTACAAAAAGAAACAGAATCAAACAAACCATTTATAAAAGAATTAACTGCTAGTGAAGAAAAAGAAGCCATTGCCTTTTTAGAAAGGGAGAATTTGCTAGAGAGAACTAATAAGTACATTGGAACAAGCGGCGTGATTGGAGAAGAAACAAATAGACTTCTGATGTACTTATTATTTACTTCTCGTAAAACAAACAATCCACTTCATTGTATAAGTTTGGGAAGTAGCGGAGTTGGAAAAACACATTTGCAATCTAAAGTTGGAGAACTCATACCACAAGAAGATATACTCGAAGTCACTACACTCTCTGCCAATGCCTTATACTACTTTGCAAAAACAGAACTCTCTCATAGAATTATTTTGATAGAAGATTTAGACGGCGTACAAAAAGTATTATACACCATTCGAGAATTTGCCAGTAAAAAGTGGATAAAAAAAAGAGTAGTCCATAAAGATAAAAACGGAGTAAGTAAAACCATTCCCTTAGAAGTACAAGGACCTGTTTGTATTGCAGGAGCTACCACACAAGAAAGTATTTATGAAGACAATGCCAATCGTAGTTTTTTACTCTATATAGATGAAAGCTCAGAACAAGACAAACGTATCATGGATTATCAACGACTGGTTATTGCAGGAAAAATAGATGAGACAGAACAAATAAAAGCTAGAGAAGTTTTACAAAACGTACAAAGAATATTAAAACCCATCAAAGTAATTAATCCCTATGCAGAACACTTATCTCTTCCATTGTCAGTGTTTAAACCTCGACGTACAAACAGTCACTATTTGCAATTTATAAATGCCATCACATTTTATCATCAGTATCAAAGAGAACAAAAAGTAAATAAGGAAACTGGAGAAGTTTATATCGAGACAGAAATCGAAGATATCAAAGAAGCCAATGAATTAATTATTGATGTTTTACTTAGAAAATCAGATACACTTACAGGAGCAGTTAGAAATCATTTAGAGAAGTTGAAATTGTATCTTAAAGAGAAGAATCAAATCAAGTTTACAAGTTCCGAAATCCGTAGAAACTTACGAGTAAAAGAAACCACATTAAGACGTTATCATAAACAATTACTCTTAGAGAATTACATCAAGAAAGTACAAGGTGAAAAAGGACAGTTATATCATTTTGAAATTGTTGACATGAAAGAATATAGTGAACTCAAAGACCTGGTAACAAAGTCACTAAATAACTGTATCGAACAGATAAACCTCGCCACTACGCCATAGGTTCGCCACAACAGAATGGCGAAGTTAAGTATTACATACACAATTTGTTATATCTACTTCGCAACCAAACTTCAAAAAAGGTCAAGCACATGAAAAAATTAAAGCTATACAATGAGAGTTATAAAATATTTGTTACCAATTATAAAGAGTGGTTAGATATCTTAGGCTATGCAGAAAGTACAGTCTATTACTTGCCAAATCATCTACAAGAATTTTTCTATTACCTAGAACAAAATCATATTAGAAATATTAGTTACATCACAACCCAAACTGTAAAAGATTATTACAATTATTTACAGCAAAGAGTTAATGAAAGAAGAAGCGGAGGATTGAGTAAAAGCTATCTAAACAAACACCAACAAGCCTTAAAGAAGTTTAGAGAATATCTACAAAATCACAATCATAAAGGAATTAATATACATCTAAAATCAGAGAGAAACCCCACAGAAGAAAAGACAAATATATTAACGCAATCAGAAATCAAGGCATTATTCAATGCTACTAAGTATAGCCACCAGTACGACCATTATCGGTTAAGAGATAAAGTAATTCTTGTGATATTTTACAGTTGTGGATTACGTCGAAATGAAGCTGTTCATTTAGATATTAGCGATATTTTTTTTGATAAAGAAAGAATACTAATAAGAAAAGGAAAGAATTATAAAGAACGTTTTGTACCCATCAATCGAAAGAATGCAGAAATACTGGAAGACTATATGTATGAATCCAGAGATTTATTTAACCCAAAGAACACCGAAAGCTTATTTGTCAGTAAGCAAGGCAAAAGAATGGGCGGAATGAGTTTAGCGAACCGGTTACAGAAGATTGTACAAGCAAGTAATAACAAAGAGATTGTAGAAAAAAGAATTACACTTCACACATTAAGACATAGCATTGCAACCCATTTATTACAACAAGAAGTAAAACTAGAAAGCATCAAAACCTTTTTAGGCCACAGTTCTTTAGAATCCACACAGATTTATGTTCATTTATTAAAAATGATAAAAGATGAAACAGTATAAAGAATATTTAGAGAAAGAAAATTACAGTACAACAACCATTAAAAGCTACTCAAATCAGATTGATAAATTTATCACTTGGTGCAAGAAAAATGATACATCTGCAGAAGTTATTGAGTATGAAAACTGCATGAAATATCTAAAACATTTACAAAGAAAATACACCAATAAAAGAACTGTAAATCATGCCTTAGGCATTGTAAAAAATTACTTGAATTATTTAGTAAGTGAATGTTATAGAACAGACAATCCTATAGAAACAACCACAATCAAAGGAGTTAAAAAAGTAGTGAATCACAATTTATTAGAAGCCGACGAATTAGAAGATTTGTATTATTCATATCAAACAGAAAACATCACCGATCCTTACCACAGATTAACAGCAAAAAGAAATAAAATGATTGTTGGATTGATGGTTTATCAAGGATTAAACACAACAGAACTTATACATTTAGAAATCGAAGATTTACAACTTTACAAAGGAAAGATTTATATAAAAAGTGGCGCAAAAAGTAACAGCAGAACTTTAGAATTAAAATCGTGGCAAGTCATCCAATTTTTAGAATATATAAAAGAAGTCCGAGAAGAAATCATTGATAAAAAACACATTGTTAGCGAAAGAGTTTTTATACCAAACAACAAACGATTAGGAAATACAATCTATCACATTTTAAAGAAGTTAAAGAAGACAAACAACAAAGTAAATAGTTCAAATCAAATACGAGCTTCTGTGATTACCCATTGGTTAAAACAATACAATCTAAGACAAGTGCAAGTCATGGCAGGACATCGTTATATATCTTCTACAGAACGGTATCTACAGGATGATTTAGAATCTTTACACGAAGTTGTAAATAACTTTCATCCCATACAATAAAGCTTCGCTCGTCCTTCGTCCTCGCTTGCTAAAAAACCAATTAAGGGCGGTTATAAGGTGTTCGCTACGCCCCTCTGTGCAGCACTTTTTTTTGGCCAAAAAAAAATACATCGGCTTACAGCCGTTTTTGTCCAAAAAAAAGCTGCTGCCTCCCTGCTTCTGCTCCGCTCACTCGCAGCTCCTCTGTATTTTTGCTGACGGCTCCTATGGGTCGCCTACAAAAATCCACCGCTGCTTATCGGGCGCAGCCGCTGGTGCCAAAGCCTACTGCGCATTTTTTTTTAATCGATTTATTATTTTTATAATAAGGAGAAAAAAAATGCTTGTGGCGCGTCCACGCTGCTCACTTAATCGTTCGCAGACAATGTGTCCACGTCGGCTTTGGCGCTGCGCTTTCGCTGCGCTGGTTTTGCGTACAACGCAGAACACTCAATCGGCGTTGGCCTCTATAAACAGTACGGTTAAATCAAAAAAAGGGAAATACATAGTGGGCTATTATCCTGAAATGAGTTGACCGTTTTTTTAGCTAAATCCTAAAATAGATTTACAACCCGGAATCAATCCTAAAATGAGTTTACAGTTTTTAAAATCAGTACGGAAAACACTTGAGATATCACAGAGAGAAGAACTTACCATAAACGATGTAGTTCCGATGCTGAACGCACTATCGCTTGTCGGTTTTAAAAAGCTGACGATTTATCTCCCTGCTATAACCCTTTCTATAAATCCTCATCTTTTTAAAACGGAGGTAAACCGTTTTAATAATTGGCGATTTTTTAGAGGTGGAAAAAAGCCAGGGGAAAAATCGACAAGTATTAAAATGAAGCAACCGAAGGGCGCTAGTCTTCACAAAGAGCATAAAAAAAGAAGCTACCTAATTAAAAGATAACTTCTTACTTAGCAAACGATTTTAGTCCTCTAAGACGTCGTAGCTAAAATACGACTTTTTTACTTAAAAATCAAAGCTATTATCATCAATCTTAGTTCCACTGTGCGCTCAGGTAGCTATGAGCCTGGAGTATTTTACATAATTTACATTATAACTTACAAGCGAAGAACCGATCAAATAGTAAACTCCTGAATTTGTATTATAATGCCAATTATGTACAAATATCGAGGGAAAGGAAACGGAAAAAACACAGGGGTTTTGAGGAACGAAAATACTGGGTTTTTGGAGTGCGGATTTAATCATAAAATCATATATTTACAATGGTCATGAAGTGAGGACGTTCTTAAAAAAATCTGTTTTTGTCAGGTATAAGCGATAAAAAATGGGCTTTTATTAAAAAAAACGCATAAAGTTATATCCTTTTGGGCTGCGTCATAAAGGATACAATAATGTTATAACTTCCACAAATCCAGCACAGAATTATAAATACAATCAGGGAACAAAAGGTAAAAATTTCCAAGGAAAAGAAGGGAAGTATTTTAAAGTAGAACGACAAGAAGAATTAGGTCTTAATGTTGATATGACCAAATTCAGAATGTATGATTATGCATTAGGTAGATTCACTAGTATCGACCCGTTAGCTGATGCCAATCCTCAAGAGAGTTGGACTCCTTATCAATACGCTTATAATAACCCTATTAGGTACAATGACCCTTATGGTGATTGTCCTTGGTGTGTTGGAGCTTTAGTAGGAGCTTTAGTCGATGTTGCTATTCAAGCTGTTGAGATTTCGCTTGATGATACTAAATCGGCAAAAGATTTTAGTTGGACATCTGTTGGAATATCTGCTGCTGCAGGAGCTACGGGTGTTGGATTGGCTAGCAAACTGAAAAAAGCAGGAACTATTACTAAATTGGCAATTGAAGCTACTACAGATGCTGCTGCTAGCGCAGGAACACAATTAGCGAAAGATGGGGAGGTTGATGTAGTAGATGTGGCAATTGATGTTGTTGGTGGACAAACTGCTGGAAAAATAGCAGGAGATTTTGCTGAAAGTAAATTCTTAAAATCAGGTAAAGGCAAAAAACTACAAGAGGGAGTAAACCAGCAAAAAAATGCTAAAAGAGGTAAATCAAATACTATTTCAAAATCAAAGGCAGATGTAAAAGGTGCTGAAAATAAATTAACTCGTGCAACAGCAGCTAGAGGTGTTGGTGCTTCTACAGCAGCTTCGGGTGCAGCTTCTACAGCAGTTAGTGAAACAAATAAAAAACTCGATGAGGAAAATAAAAAATGAATTGATTAATTGGATAAAGGATAAAAAGAATTTTCCTTATGTAATATTTTTAGTTATAGGGGTAGCGATGGCTTCTTATAAATATAGTTTTGTATCTGCTGTAATAGGTTTTTTCATAATTATTATATTTGGCTTAATCGTTGGTTTTGTAATTAATAGGTTGATAAAATGAAATCAAAAACCACTCTTCGGAGTGGTTTTTTTATGCTTTTTTAAGAAGCAATAAGATTGCCCCGTATTCTATGATAAAAACAAGTAAAAGTTGAGATATTATTTTTACTAATTTATGCAGCAAATTTAAAAGTATCTACATAGGGTGTTTGTCGTTTGACAACGGCAAACACTCTTGCTATTAATTTGTTTCTAATAATGTTAACGGTACTCATTTTACTTTTGCCTTGTTTTATTCTTTTATGATAGTATAATTTCATTTCTGGGTTATGTTGTATAGCAGAAATAGCGCACATATTAATAATTGCTTTCAATTTTTTATTAGCCAAATGAGAGACTTTTGTACGTCCTTTAATACTAGTTCCAGATTGGTAAGGAAAAGGAGCAACACCACAATAAGAGGCAAACTTTCTCCAGTTTTCAAATTTTGAAAAATTGTCAGTAAACACAATCATCATTATAGCAGTTTGCATTCCTATACCTTTAACACTAGTAACAAGTTTATAGGTTTCTTTTAACATTATATTTTGGTCAATAATAGCTTGCATTTGAGTATTAATCTTGTGTATTTGTTTGGTTAGTTCTGCAATCATTTTTTGTTGAACGTCAAAGATTATTTTATCCTCTTTTGCTTTATAAATTCTTTTTTGTTCTTTCAAAGTAACTTTAAAACCAGCTCTTTGTTTGTTAAGTTTTGTCCTTAAAGATAAGAGACTTTTTAGTTGTAATATACTTCTTTTAGGTAGCTTACTGGGTTTAAGTTCTTCTTTTAATCGATACCCATATAGAGCAATGCGTTTGGCATCAATTTGGTCATCCTTTCCACGAGCAATACCAATAGATCTTTTAATTTCTAAACCAGAAGCTATGAAAAAAGATAATTTTTGTTCAGTTAAAGACACAGATAATAAATGAGAGTACATTCCTGTATGTTCAAATACAAACATGGTTTCTTCTTTAGAGAAAGACGAATTTTTAAAACTCCACTTTAGCATTAATTTAAATCCAGATTTACTGTTCTCAAACTGTTGAACAATTTGTTTAGAATAGATACAAACATCAATTAATAATTTACTGACATCGATTCCGATAATTTCATTTGTTTTCATAATTTTGTAATTAGATATTAATAATAGTTACTTAAACTAAGACCTTTAATAAGGGCAGAAACTGAAATTCTATATGGTTCTAAGTAACTTTTAAAAAGAACGGCGACTAATACGGGGGATGGCTCTAAAAAGCTAGCTGGCCGCTAAAGTTCACTCCGTTCTTTTGTGTTTTTGGTTATCAACAAAATAAGAGTTATTAACAAAGAAAAAAAGAAGCAAAAAAAGAAATTTCATCATAACTATTATGTTTTTATTTTAAGTAATTATTTCTATTTGCTAATCTAAAGGCTCGTCCTAGAATGTTACGCAACCGCTACCGCTAGCTTGTAGCTAGTGGCGTTTGTGAGTAAAACAGCGAAAAAAAGCTACTTTAGAGATTAGGGTCATTTTTTTATGCAAATTATTTTTGAATATCTTTTTAATTTTTTACTACTTTAGGATGTAAAATTAAAAACTTATTAACAACTCCCTTTTTCTTCTCTACCCTTTGTTACGCCTACCTTTTCGCCGTTTTTTCTTCCTTTTTATTTTTCGCCCTATTCCGTCCTCATTTCAGGGGTTTTTGTGGGGGCGAAAAACATAGAAAAACGAAACCAAAAACAGCCCAAAACCAAAGCAAAAAAGAGAGGAAAAAGCACACAAAAAAGAACAGAAACAAAGCCCTAAATCTGAGAGCCGAAAAACGGCTAAAAAAGAGCAAAAAACAGGCTTAAAATTGCTTTTAAAAATCAAATACTAAATTGACAAAAAAGTGAACAAATAAGAACTGCCTAAAACTTGTATTGAGTTTTCCGAAATATCAAAAATAGTTCGTTTAAAAACGAAAATAAATTGGGTTAAAAACCCTAAAAAAAGTTCAAAAAATTGCACTGCGAAGCAGAGCAAAAAAAAGAAAAAAGCCCCACCGCAAAGCGGTAAAAAAAAGCAAAAAAAAAATACTCCTATTTTCGGAGTATAAAAGTCAATTTAGCCAATAAATCGGCAAAAATAAATTTACAAAACGAGTCGCAGAACCACAAGCAATCAGCATCAATAAAATGGTGTAATTGCTAGTAAGTAAAAGCCTAAAGACAGTCAATATTTAGAAGAAGTAGAGCAAATAAACGCCCAAAATTAAAAGAGCAGTCAAATCACAAAAGCAGAGTAAAAAAAATGAGGTTTAAAAATTTAAACAAATAATTGTCAAAAACTCCCTGTGTCGGCTCACTAAAAAAGTCCAAAAATTGTCCTGCAAAACAGAGCAAAAAAAGAAAAGAAAAAAACCCAAAAAAAATGCCTGTGGTGGCTCACCACAAAAAGCCAAAAAAAAGAGTTCGACTTTGGCGTGATGAAGCCGAATAATCGGCTTAAAAATTGGTAAATAAATGACTATTCCAGTCAAAAAAAGTCCTTTTGCCTATGGGCATTAAAAAAATGAAATTTAACGTAAAAAACGCTTTAAAAAGACCAAAAACGAAACGAAAAAAAGTCAAAGAAAAACCACCAACAAAAAAACCTAAAAACCCAAACGAAAAACACAAAAAATCCCCCACAAAAACCCCTGAAATGAGGACGGAATAGGGCGAAAAATAAAAAGGAAGAAAAAACGGCGAAAAGGTAGGCGTAACAAAGGGTAGAGAAGAAAAAGGGAGTTGTTAATAAGTTTTTAATTTTACATCCTAAAGTAGTAAAAAATTAAAAAGATATTCAAAAATAATTTGCATAAAAAAATGACCCTAATCTCTAAAGTAGCTTTTTTTCGCTGTTTTACTCACAAACGCCACTAGCTACAAGCTAGCGGTAGCGGTTGCGTAACATTCTAGGACGAGCCTTTAGATTAGCAAATAGAAATAATTACTTAAAATAAAAACATAATAGTTATGATGAAATTTCTTTTTTTGCTTCTTTTTTTCTTTGTTAATAACTCTTATTTTGTTGATAACCAAAAACACAAAAGAACGGAGTGAACTTTAGCGGCCAGCTAGCTTTTTAGAGCCATCCCCCGATTAGTCTCCGTTCTTTTTAAAAGTTACTTAGAACCATATAGAATTTCAGTTTCTGCCCTTATTAAAGGTCTTAGTTTAAGTAACTATTATTAATATCTAATTACAAAATTATGAAAACAAATGAAATTATCGGAATCGATGTCAGTAAATTATTAATTGATGTTTGTATCTATTCTAAACAAATTGTTCAACAGTTTGAGAACAGTAAATCTGGATTTAAATTAATGCTAAAGTGGAGTTTTAAAAATTCGTCTTTCTCTAAAGAAGAAACCATGTTTGTATTTGAACATACAGGAATGTACTCTCATTTATTATCTGTGTCTTTAACTGAACAAAAATTATCTTTTTTCATAGCTTCTGGTTTAGAAATTAAAAGATCTATTGGTATTGCTCGTGGAAAGGATGACCAAATTGATGCCAAACGCATTGCTCTATATGGGTATCGATTAAAAGAAGAACTTAAACCCAGTAAGCTACCTAAAAGAAGTATATTACAACTAAAAAGTCTCTTATCTTTAAGGACAAAACTTAACAAACAAAGAGCTGGTTTTAAAGTTACTTTGAAAGAACAAAAAAGAATTTATAAAGCAAAAGAGTATAAAATAATCTTTGACGTTCAACAAAAAATGATTGCAGAACTAACCAAACAAATACACAAGATTAATACTCAAATGCAAGCTATTATTGACCAAAATATAATGTTAAAAGAAACCTATAAACTTGTTACTAGTGTTAAAGGTATAGGAATGCAAACTGCTATAATGATGATTGTGTTTACTGACAATTTTTCAAAATTTGAAAACTGGAGAAAGTTTGCCTCTTATTGTGGTGTTGCTCCTTTTCCTTACCAATCTGGAACTAGTATTAAAGGACGTACAAAAGTCTCTCATTTGGCTAATAAAAAATTGAAAGCAATTATTAATATGTGCGCTATTTCTGCTATACAACATAACCCAGAAATGAAATTATACTATCATAAAAGAATAAAACAAGGCAAAAGTAAAATGAGTACCGTTAACATTATTAGAAACAAATTAATAGCAAGAGTGTTTGCCGTTGTCAAACGACAAACACCCTATGTAGATACTTTTAAATTTGCTGCATAAATTAGTAAAAATAATATCTCAACTTTTACTTGTTTTTATCATAGAATACGGGGCAATCTTATTGCTTCTTAAAAAAGCATAAAAAAACCACTCCGAAGAGTGGTTTTTGATTTCATTTTATCAACCTATTAATTACAAAACCAACGATTAAGCCAAATATAATAATTATGAAAAAACCTATTACAGCAGATACAAAACTATATTTATAAGAAGCCATCGCTACCCCTATAACTAAAAATATTACATAAGGAAAATTCTTTTTATCCTTTATCCAATTAATCAATTCATTTTTTATTTTCCTCATCGAGTTTTTTATTTGTTTCACTAACTGCTGTAGAAGCTGCACCCGAAGCTGCTGTAGAAGCACCAACACCTCTAGCTGCTGTTGCACGAGTTAATTTATTTTCAGCACCTTTTACATCTGCCTTTGATTTTGAAATAGTATTTGATTTACCTCTTTTAGCATTTTTTTGCTGGTTTACTCCCTCTTGTAGTTTTTTGCCTTTACCTGATTTTAAGAATTTACTTTCAGCAAAATCTCCTGCTATTTTTCCAGCAGTTTGTCCACCAACAACATCAATTGCCACATCTACTACATCAACCTCCCCATCTTTCGCTAATTGTGTTCCTGCGCTAGCAGCAGCATCTGTAGTAGCTTCAATTGCCAATTTAGTAATAGTTCCTGCTTTTTTCAGTTTGCTAGCCAATCCAACACCCGTAGCTCCTGCAGCAGCAGATATTCCAACAGATGTCCAACTAAAATCTTTTGCCGATTTAGTATCATCAAGCGAAATCTCAACAGCTTGAATAGCAACATCGACTAAAGCTCCTACTAAAGCTCCAACACACCAAGGACAATCACCATAAGGGTCATTGTACCTAATAGGGTTATTATAAGCGTATTGATAAGGAGTCCAACTCTCTTGAGGATTGGCATCAGCTAACGGGTCGATACTAGTGAATCTACCTAATGCATAATCATACATTCTGAATTTGGTCATATCAACATTAAGACCTAATTCTTCTTGTCGTTCTACTTTAAAATACTTCCCTTCTTTTCCTTGGAAATTTTTACCTTTTGTTCCCTGATTGTATTTATAATTCTGTGCTGGATTTGTGGAAGTTATAACATTATTGTACCCTTTGTGTTTGAGTCCAAAGAGGAAATAACTACGTGCTTTTAAAACACTTTTTTTTGAGGTTAGTACTTTTTTAGAACTAATTAATTTTGGTTCAGTACTTTGATGATATGTTAATTTTAAACAGCCCAAATTTTTTAAAACCTTTTTGTAAAAAGAATTGTTTCAAAACTACAAAAAAAATATCGTAAGAGAAAAAAAGGAAACGACCAAAAAAACCGCTTTAAAAAGACCAAAAACAAACTAAAAAAACATCTGAAAAAAGCCCCACCGCAAAGCGGTAAAAAAACCCAATCGCCTTTGGCGGAAAAGCCACAAAAAAACACGCCGTTAGGCGTGTTAAAAGCAATATATAAGCAAAGTGAAGCTAATGATTAAATTCTTCGTTTAAACGGTAGGTTTTCATTCCCCAGTGGTCTGTTCCTATGCAAATCACAGCTTTGTATTGTATCAGCCGATGCAGTACCTTATTGATTAGTTTTTTGCTATGTACGGTATCATAAGCAACCTGCTCGGAAGTAAAATAATCTTGGTCGTAAAAATCCAGTAACTCGCCGTAAAGTTCCCAAATGATTTGACGGTTCTTAAAATCGTTAAAAGTATCTTGGCACAGTGTTTTCATTTTACATCGGTTTTTACTATTTGATAGCGATAATGAACTCCTATTTTACGGCAACGTTTTATTTTGTGTTCGCCTTTAAATTGGTTTAAAAACTGGTTTACAGTACTGCGGTCTATGATTGTTTTGGCAAAAAGTTCTTTCGTTTCAAAAGGTTCAGTAGGAAAATATTTGAGTATTAATATCCATACCTGCTCCTTTTGGTTTATGCGTTTCTTTTTGGGTCTAGCATCCTGTAATTTAAAGAGTTTAAAAGCGGTTAAAAAATCTTCATCATCGGTTTGTAAAACATCGTTTATCAGTTCAGCTCGGTTGGTACTTCGTATCAAAGCAAAGGTTTTAACCCAATCTAAAAACAACAAAGCGTGTTTTTTGTGATAGGTGCTAAAAATTGCGTTTACGTAGTCCGTATTGTGAAACACTACTTTGGTGTTTTCCAGTTCCTCAAACAAAAGCGGAACGGTCTGTAAAAAATCATTTTCTACTACTTTACGCAATTTAAAAACGGCTTTTTCTGTGATTTTTGTAAAATCAAAATTAGCTTCACGTATGCGTGTGTGCGTGTGAGGATTTTGGTTTTGCTGTCCTCCTACTGTTAATCCCTTGTAATTACTAGGTTTTTCAGTAGGAAATGGGCTTTTGGCTAACTGACCGACCGAAAGTGAAAAAGGGAGGGCATTTTGCGGAGTTTCTAGCTTTACATTTTTCATAAAAAAAGGGTTTTAAAAGATTAAAATTAGGCACTAAATAAGGCAAAAAAGCAAAGCGAAAAAGAAAGAGATATGCACAGAAAAAAAAAGACGACAAGCCCTATTCCGTCCTCATTTCAGGGGTTTTTGTGGGGGCGAAAAACATAGAAAAACGAAACCAAAAACAGCCCAAAACCAAAGCAAAAAAGAGAGGAAAAAGCACACAAAAAAGAACAGAAACAAAGCCCTAAATCTGAGAGCCGAAAAACGGCTAAAAAAGAGCAAAAAACAGGCTTAAAATTGCTTTTAAAAATCAAATACTAAATTGACAAAAAAGTGAACAAATAAGAACTGCCTAAAACTTGTATTGAGTTTTCCGAAATATCAAAAATAGTTCGTTTAAAAACGAAAATAAATTGGGTTAAAAACCCTAAAAAAAGTTCAAAAAATTGCACTGCGAAGCAGAGCAAAAAAAAGAAAAAAGCCCCACCGCAAAGCGGTAAAAAAAAGCAAAAAAAAATACTCCTATTTTCGGAGTATAAAAGTCAATTTAGCCAATAAATCGGCAAAAATAAATTTACAAAACGAGTCGCAGAACCACAAGCAATCAGCATCAATAAAATGGTGTAATTGCTAGTAAGTAAAAGCCTAAAGACAGTCAATATTTAGAAGAAGTAGAGCAAATAAACGCCCAAAATTAAAAGAGCAGTCAAATCACAAAAGCAGAGTAAAAAAAATGAGGTTTAAAAATTTAAACAAATAATTGTCAAAAACTCCCTGTGTCGGCTCACTAAAAAAGTCCAAAAATTGTCCTGCAAAACAGAGCAAAAAAAGAAAAGAAAAAAACCCAAAAAAAATGCCTGTGGTGGCTCACCACAAAAAGCCAAAAAAAAGAGTTCGACTTTGGCGTGATGAAGCCGAATAATCGGCTTAAAAATTGGTAAATAAATGACTATTCCAGTCAAAAAAAGTCCTTTTGCCTATGGGCATTAAAAAAATGAAATTTAACGTAAAAAACGCTTTAAAAAGACCAAAAACGAAACGAAAAAAAGTCAAAGAAAAACCACCAACAAAAAAACCTAAAAACCCAAACGAAAAACACAAAAAATCCCCCACAAAAACCCCTGAAATGAGGACGGAATAGGGCTTGTCGTCTTTTTTTTTCTGTGCATATCTCTTTCTTTTTCGCTTTGCTTTTTTGCCTTATTTAGTGCCTAATTTTAATCTTTTAAAACCCTTTTTTTATGAAAAATGTAAAGCTAGAAACTCCGCAAAATGCCCTCCCTTTTTCACTTTCGGTCGGTCAGTTAGCCAAAAGCCCATTTCCTACTGAAAAACCTAGTAATTACAAGGGATTAACAGTAGGAGGACAGCAAAACCAAAATCCTCACACGCACACACGCATACGTGAAGCTAATTTTGATTTTACAAAAATCACAGAAAAAGCCGTTTTTAAATTGCGTAAAGTAGTAGAAAATGATTTTTTACAGACCGTTCCGCTTTTGTTTGAGGAACTGGAAAACACCAAAGTAGTGTTTCACAATACGGACTACGTAAACGCAATTTTTAGCACCTATCACAAAAAACACGCTTTGTTGTTTTTAGATTGGGTTAAAACCTTTGCTTTGATACGAAGTACCAACCGAGCTGAACTGATAAACGATGTTTTACAAACCGATGATGAAGATTTTTTAACCGCTTTTAAACTCTTTAAATTACAGGATGCTAGACCCAAAAAGAAACGCATAAACCAAAAGGAGCAGGTATGGATATTAATACTCAAATATTTTCCTACTGAACCTTTTGAAACGAAAGAACTTTTTGCCAAAACAATCATAGACCGCAGTACTGTAAACCAGTTTTTAAACCAATTTAAAGGCGAACACAAAATAAAACGTTGCCGTAAAATAGGAGTTCATTATCGCTATCAAATAGTAAAAACCGATGTAAAATGAAAACACTGTGCCAAGATACTTTTAACGATTTTAAGAACCGTCAAATCATTTGGGAACTTTACGGCGAGTTACTGGATTTTTACGACCAAGATTATTTTACTTCCGAGCAGGTTGCTTATGATACCGTACATAGCAAAAAACTAATCAATAAGGTACTGCATCGGCTGATACAATACAAAGCTGTGATTTGCATAGGAACAGACCACTGGGGAATGAAAACCTACCGTTTAAACGAAGAATTTAATCATTAGCTTCACTTTGCTTATATATTGCTTTTAACACGCCTAACGGCGTGTTTTTTTGTGGCTTTTCCGCCAAAGGCGATTGGGTTTTTTTACCGCTTTGCGGTGGGGCTTTTTTCAGATGTTTTTTTAGTTTGTTTTTGGTCTTTTTAAAGCGGTTTTTTTGGTCGTTTCCTTTTTTTTCTCTTACGATATTTTTTTTGTAGTTTTGAAACAATTCTTTTTACAAAAAGGTTTTAAAAAATTTGGGCTGTTTAAAATTAACATATCATCAAAGTACTGAACCAAAATTAATTAGTTCTAAAAAAGTACTAACCTCAAAAAAAAGTGTTTTAAAAGCACGTAGTTATTTCCTCTTTGGGTTACAGCACAAAGGGTACAATAATGTTGTGAATGGTACTGAACATCCATACACATACAATGGTAAAGAGGAGCAAAACGAATTAGGTTTAAATTGGTTAGATTATGGTGCTCGAAATTATGATGCTGCTTTAGGTAGGTGGATGAATGTTGACCCACTTGCTGAACATTATTATAATAACACACCTTACAATTATGTAAACAATAACCCTCTTAACTTTATTGACCCTGATGGTAGGTCTGGAATTGCAGCCATTAAAAAAGATGAAGATGGTAATGAATATGTAGAAGTCTCTGCTAAAATATATTTTTATGGAGACCAATCAAGCGATAAATTTGCAAGCTCTACAGCATCAAATATCCAAAAAATGTGGAACGACGCAGGCGGAACAATAGATATAGATGGTAAAAGTTATTCTGTTAAGTTTTCTATTAGTGGAGAACACGTAACAGAAAAAGAAGCTACTAAACTCGCAGAAGACAATGGAAATAATGCTGAAAATAATTTTGTTAGAGTGACAGACGGTACTGATTTAAGTTTTAAATCTTCATTTTTTGATACACCGGGTAATAGTGGATTATTCATAGCATCTGAAATGAAAAATGGTTCGACAGATGCACACGAATTTGGACACGGACTTGGATGGTTTGAAAAGGGAGAAGCAGATGGTGGTAGACACGACGTTAGTATTGATAAAGGAGTTCCTGGTATAATGTCACCAAGAGGAACACCTGTTTCTGATAAATATGGTTACGGAGGTCAGCCAGCTGGAAGTAAAACTATGAGTCCTTATAGAAGAAAAGTTTTAGCCTCTGACGTTACTAAGCTTAATATTGATACTAAAACTCTACAATCAAACGGTAAGGTGAATGTTGGTACAGCAACAAATAATATTTATAATACAAATGGAACAATTAAAAATTAAAACAGTGAACTATTATTCTATACTTGTATTATCTATTATTACAGTTTTATTTACGAACTCTTGTAAAAGTCAAGAAAAGTTAGAACTGAATGACTTAGGCACTGCATTAGAAAAAAAGAAAGAAGTTGTTATTCTTAAAGTAAAAAATGAAAACAGATACAAATCTTTTCCTTTAGAGGTGTATGACTTATCGAATTTAGAAATATTATCTTTTACAGGTTCACAATGTGATACACGCAATGAAGGTTGTTTAAATATAGATAAGTTGCCCGATGGAATTAAGAATCTATCGAAGCTTAAGGAGCTATATTTAGTAATGAATAACATCAAATATTTAACAAGTGATATTAACAAACTAAACAACCTTAAAGTCCTTGATTTATCGAATAACACTAGTCTTAATTTAGATAACTTAAACAATGAGTATATAGAAATATTGAATCTAAATGAATGTTATTTATCTAGTCTACCAAAATCGTTATATAAAATGAAGAATTTAAAAACTTTAGGCTTAGAAGGTAATACGATAGATAAATCTGAAATTGAAGAGTTACAAAAGAAACCCCTGTATTCTATGATAAAAACAAGTAAAAGTTGAGATATTATTTTTACTAATTTATGCAGCAAATTTAAAAGTATCTACATAGGGTGTTTGTCGTTTGACAACGGCAAACACTCTTGCTATTAATTTGTTTCTAATAATGTTAACGGTACTCATTTTACTTTTGCCTTGTTTTATTCTTTTATGATAGTATAATTTCATTTCTGGGTTATGTTGTATAGCAGAAATAGCGCACATATTAATAATTGCTTTCAATTTTTTATTAGCCAAATGAGAGACTTTTGTACGTCCTTTAATACTAGTTCCAGATTGGTAAGGAAAAGGAGCAACACCACAATAAGAGGCAAACTTTCTCCAGTTTTCAAATTTTGAAAAATTGTCAGTAAACACAATCATCATTATAGCAGTTTGCATTCCTATACCTTTAACACTAGTAACAAGTTTATAGGTTTCTTTTAACATTATATTTTGGTCAATAATAGCTTGCATTTGAGTATTAATCTTGTGTATTTGTTTGGTTAGTTCTGCAATCATTTTTTGTTGAACGTCAAAGATTATTTTATACTCTTTTGCTTTATAAATTCTTTTTTGTTCTTTCAAAGTAACTTTAAAACCAGCTCTTTGTTTGTTAAGTTTTGTCCTTAAAGATAAGAGACTTTTTAGTTGTAATATACTTCTTTTAGGTAGCTTACTGGGTTTAAGTTCTTCTTTTAATCGATACCCATATAGAGCAATGCGTTTGGCATCAATTTGGTCATCCTTTCCACGAGCAATACCAATAGATCTTTTAATTTCTAAACCAGAAGCTATGAAAAAAGATAATTTTTGTTCAGTTAAAGACACAGATAATAAATGAGAGTACATTCCTGTATGTTCAAATACAAACATGGTTTCTTCTTTAGAGAAAGACGAATTTTTAAAACTCCACTTTAGCATTAATTTAAATCCAGATTTACTGTTCTCAAACTGTTGAACAATTTGTTTAGAATAGATACAAACATCAATTAATAATTTACTGACATCGATTCCGATAATTTCATTTGTTTTCATAATTTTGTAATTAGATATTAATAATAGTTACTTAAACTAAGACCTTTAATAAGGGCAGAAACTGAAATTCTATATGGTTCTAAGTAACTTTTAAAAAGAACGGAGACTAATACGGGGGATGGCTCTAAAAAGCTAGCTGGCCGCTAAAGTTCACTCCGTTCTTTTGTGTTTTTGGTTATCAACAAAATAAGAGTTATTAACAAAGAAAAAAAGAAGCAAAAAAAGAAATTTCATCATAACTATTATGTTTTTATTTTAAGTAATTATTTCTATTTGCTAATCTAAAGGCTCGTCCTAGTATGTCACGCAACCGCTACCGCTAGCATTTGCTAGTGGCGTTTGTGAGTAAAACAACGAAAAAAAGGAGTTTAAGAAATTAAGATATTTTTTTCGTTGTTTTTAGCAAATTACAGTTTACAAAAACGCTTGCAATACCTGTTCTAAAGCGGTTATTTTATTTTGGTTTTAAAACCTGCTCCGTTCACACCCCAAAATTTACCGAAAACAAAAAAGTTATTAACATTCCTTTTTTTCTTCTCTACCCCTTTATACGCCTATCTTTCTTCCGTTTTTTCTTTGTTTTTGTTTTCCGCCCCATTCCGTCCTCATTTCAGGGGTTTTTGTGGGGCTTTTTTGTGTTTTTCGTTTGGGTTTTTAGGTTTTTTTGGTGGTGGTTTTTCTTGGGCTTTTTTTCGTTTCGTTTTTGGTCTTTTAAAACGTTTTTTATCTTAAATTTCATTTTTTTATTGCCGTAAGGCAAAAGGGCTTTTTTTTGACTGAAACAGTCATTTATTTGTTATTTTTTTGAGCCGATTATTCGGCTTCATCACGCCAAAGACAAACTGTTTTTTTGGGCTTTTTTTACCGCTTTGCGGTGGGGCTTTTTGTGGTAATCAACCACAAACATTTTTTTTGTTTTTTCTTCTTCTTTTACACTGCTTTGCAGGGCAATTTTTGAACTTTTTTAGTGAGCCGACACAGGTTTTTTTTGCGATTTTCCGCAATTATTTTGACAAATCTTGCGCCTAATTTAAGATTTTATGACCTAAATTTTTGTTCTTATTTTAAGGCTGAATTATTTTTTGGTTTTAGGCGTTTTACTTCTCATTTCTCTCTAAATATTGACTGTTTTTTGACTTTGAGTTATTAACAATTACGCCATTTTGTCGGTGTTGGTTGGTTGTGGTTCTGCAACCCATTTTATAAGCTGATTTTTGTCAATTTATTAGCAAAATTGATTTTTATGCTCCGAAAATCGGAGTATTTTTTTGGGCTTTTTTTCCGCCAAAGGCGGTGGGGCTTTTTTTTTGGGTTTTCAACCCATTTTTTTAGTTTTTAAACAAACTATTTTTGATATTTTGGCAAACTCAATACAAGTTTTAGGCGGTTCTTATTTGTTCACTTTTTTGTCAATTTAGTATTTGATTTTTAAAAGCAATTTTAAGCCTGTTTTTTGCTCTTTTTTAGCCGTTTTTCGGCTCTCAGATTTAGGGTTTTGTTTCTGTTCTTTTTTGTACTTTTTCTTCTCTTTTTTGCTTTGGTTTTGAGCTGTTTTTGGTTTCGTTTTTCTGTGTTTTTCGCCCCCACAAAAACCCCTGAAATGAGGGCGGAATGGGGCGGAAAACAAAAACAAAGAAAAAACGGAAGAAAGATAGGCGTATAAAGGGGTAGAGAAGAAAAAAAGGAATGTTAATAACTTTTTTGTTTTCGGTAAATTTTGGGGTGTGAACGGAGCAGGTTTTAAAACCAAAATAAAATAACCGCTTTAGAACAGGTATTGCAAGCGTTTTTGTAAACTGTAATTTGCTAAAAACAACGAAAAAAATATCTTAATTTCTTAAAATAGTTTTTTTCGTTGTTTTACTCACAAACGCCACTAGCAAATGCTAGCGGTAGCGGTTGCGTGACATACTAGGACGAGCCTTTAGATTAGCAAATAGAAATAATTACTTAAAATAAAAACATAATAGTTATGATGAAATTTCTTTTTTTGCTTCTTTTTTTCTTTGTTAATAACTCTTATTTTGTTGATAACCAAAAACACAAAAGAACGGAGTGAACTTTAGCGGCCAGCTAGCTTTTTAGAGCCATCCCCCGTATTAGTCTCCGTTCTTTTTAAAAGTTACTTAGAACCATATAGAATTTCAGTTTCTGCCCTTATTAAAGGTCTTAGTTTAAGTAACTATTATTAATATCTAATTACAAAATTATGAAAACAAATGAAATTATCGGAATCGATGTCAGTAAATTATTAATTGATGTTTGTATCTATTCTAAACAAATTGTTCAACAGTTTGAGAACAGTAAATCTGGATTTAAATTAATGCTAAAGTGGAGTTTTAAAAATTCGTCTTTCTCTAAAGAAGAAACCATGTTTGTATTTGAACATACAGGAATGTACTCTCATTTATTATCTGTGTCTTTAACTGAACAAAAATTATCTTTTTTCATAGCTTCTGGTTTAGAAATTAAAAGATCTATTGGTATTGCTCGTGGAAAGGATGACCAAATTGATGCCAAACGCATTGCTCTATATGGGTATCGATTAAAAGAAGAACTTAAACCCAGTAAGCTACCTAAAAGAAGTATATTACAACTAAAAAGTCTCTTATCTTTAAGGACAAAACTTAACAAACAAAGAGCTGGTTTTAAAGTTACTTTGAAAGAACAAAAAAGAATTTATAAAGCAAAAGAGTATAAAATAATCTTTGACGTTCAACAAAAAATGATTGCAGAACTAACCAAACAAATACACAAGATTAATACTCAAATGCAAGCTATTATTGACCAAAATATAATGTTAAAAGAAACCTATAAACTTGTTACTAGTGTTAAAGGTATAGGAATGCAAACTGCTATAATGATGATTGTGTTTACTGACAATTTTTCAAAATTTGAAAACTGGAGAAAGTTTGCCTCTTATTGTGGTGTTGCTCCTTTTCCTTACCAATCTGGAACTAGTATTAAAGGACGTACAAAAGTCTCTCATTTGGCTAATAAAAAATTGAAAGCAATTATTAATATGTGCGCTATTTCTGCTATACAACATAACCCAGAAATGAAATTATACTATCATAAAAGAATAAAACAAGGCAAAAGTAAAATGAGTACCGTTAACATTATTAGAAACAAATTAATAGCAAGAGTGTTTGCCGTTGTCAAACGACAAACACCCTATGTAGATACTTTTAAATTTGCTGCATAAATTAGTAAAAATAATATCTCAACTTTTACTTGTTTTTATCATAGAATACAGGGGTACGAACCAATCAAGAATTTAATGCTTGTGTAATTCCTATAGGGTGTAATTCTTAAAATACTTCAAATAAACTCATTTCCTAGATAACTCTGGTTACGATTATATAAAATTCACTTTATAGTCATGAAAGAACATAGAAATATCCACTATTAAATATTCCTATGTCTTTATAAATTTTCAACTTATGTCATTTCCTTAAAACCCTTGTCATTATTGGAAAGTTCCAATGTTGGAACCTTTTTGTCGTGGTTTTAATAGTGTGTGCCATGCCTGTGGTTATTAGGTTTTCTAAATTATCCATAACTCAAAAATAAAAAATACCGCTCAGATTTTACAGAACGGTATCTTTTGTTATTTACCTGACCTGCAGCAGCAGGTTTACTTATTTTCAATATTTAATTAAAATTATTTTCTTAAGTGTTAATTTAGGAAACTATCTTTTCAACACCCTCTTGTAAAATACCATACTTTAGGGCTAAACTTATCATCTAAATATCTTATCCAAAAAACTCCTTTTCTTTTATGATTAGGAATGTCACAATTATCATTAGGCGTAGTTAATTCTACTTTCATCCACTTCCCTTTCGTTTCTAGTGGCTTCATAATATAATCATATTTTAAATAAGGAGATGGTTCTAATTTAAATGATACTTCATTGCCATTAATTGCATCATATAGATTAATCTTGTCGGAAGATTCAAAGAATAATAACTTTGATTTTAGATGCTCAGACCAAAAAAAATAATTTATCTTTTGTTTTTCATATTTAATCCAGCCGACTAACTTTTTCCCATTTTTCTCAAATCCATAAATAACTTTTAACCAATTTTTATATTTTCTACACAATGGGATTCCTTGTTCTTCATATTCAAACTCTATAAGATTTTCTTCTACTAACCTTTCAGAATTTATTTCATATACAATTTCTCCATTTCCTTTGTTTTCATAAGTAAATACAGCTAACATTTTACTATTTGAATTACTTCTTTCGTATATCTTTATTTCTACTTTCTTTTCATTCTTGATAATATATAGTAAACCTTTACCTTTATCTTTTGCAAAACAAGAAACTGCTATTATTAAAAATATAATGCTAATTTTATTTTTCATCTTTCATCTATTTTAATCATTGCCCTACGTGTAAATGATCTTTATGACCTTTTGAATGTTTTGTGTTTGGGATTGATCCCTTATCAGAATAATTTTTCGTAAAACCTTTTCCTTTAAGAATCTTTACAAACTTACCATTAAGGCTTTTATCTGCTTTTGATAAGTTAGAAATATTGTTACTATGAGTTCCATTTGTCTTCAAAAATGGCATATCAATTGACTCTCCAGTAAAATGAGTGGAATGTCCTAGATTTTTAGCTGGGTTAAAGGCACTTCCATCATTAACTTTTACTGTAATACTAGTACTAGAATCTTCATTCAATTCGTTAACCGCAGCATTAAAAGCAGCACCTACTTCTGGGGTTACCCAATCGTCTCCATGTTTACCTTTTGCTACTGTATTACCTTTCTTATCGGTGTATGAATATTTATCTTCACTTCCATAATTAGCTATATTTTCATTCCCCATTCCTGTTAATTGAATTAATCCAAATTCATTTGTTTTTCCAAGAAAATGTGTATCCGTATCACTTTTTAGGCTTTCAAAATCTGAACCGCCGAATTTCATTACAGCCTCTCCATCAACATGATTTTCATATGCCGTTACTGTTGTTTGGTATACTTTATTATCATCAATTCCATCATCACCCAAATAAGTACCGTCTTCTGCATAATATTTACCCCACATCCCATCAGGATCTGTGAAAATAATTGGATTGTCCCAAGCGTAATTATAAGGACTAAACCTTCTCATTCCTTCTGCAAGAGGGTCTAAGTTCATCCAACGCCCTAAAGAAGCATCATAATTTCTAGCACCAAAATCATGCCATTCCAATCCAAGCTCTTCATTCAATTCTTTTCCGCCAAAACCATATTTATTTGCTACAGAATTACCATTAGAGCTTACCACATTATTATATCCACGATGGCGTAATCCGAATGGATAATACGAGCTCTCCTCTACAATCTCATCTTGAGATATATCCCCCGAATCATCGGTATCTGTGTATGATAGTCGTACATTACCTAAGTGGTCTTTGTATTGATACACATATCCGAACTTGCCATCCTCGTTTTTTACATACCCTTCCGGCTGATTAAAGAACTGTAGTGCGCTTACGCATTTTTTTTCTCCGGTTGCCTTTTTCTGGCACGGTATCTCCCCTGAGAAGAAAAAATTTTGATATGTTATTTCGGTTGCTGTCATAGCTGATGCTAATATATAAAAAAATTCCGGATACCTGTTGGTTCATTGGTGGATTTGTTATCGGTAATTGGTAGTGAGTATTGAGTACTGAGTATTGGGGGGAACTTCCGTTTTAAAAAGATGAGGATTTATAGTGGGGCCGAAGCCAGGGAGATAAATCGTCAGCTTTTTAAAATGAGACAAGCGATAGCGCGTTCAGCAGGGGAACTACATAGTTTGTTGTAAGTTCTTTAGCTTCTGATATCTAAAATGATTTCCGTACTGATTTTAAAAACTGTAAACTCATTTTAGGATTTAACTAAAAAAACGGTAAACTTTTTGTAGGATGATAGCCTACTATGTATTTTCCTTTTTTGATTGGTACCGCACTGTTTGTAGAGGCCAACGCCGATTGAGTGTTCTGCGTTGTACGCAAAACCAGCGCAGCGAAAGCGCAGCGCCAAAGCCGACGTGGACACATTGTCTGCGAACGATTAAGTGAGCAGCGTGGACGCGCCACAAGCATTTTTTTTCTCCTTATTATAAAAATAATAAATCGATTAAAAAAAAATGCGCAGTAGGCTTTGGCACCAGCGGCTGCGCCCGATAAGCAGCGGTGGATTTTTGTAGGCGACCCATAGGAGCCGTCAGCAAAAATACAGAGGAGCTGCGAGTGAGCGGAGCAGAAGCAGGGAGGCAGCAGCTTTTTTTTGGACAAAAACGGCTGTAAGCCGATGTATTTTTTTTTGGCCAAAAAAAAGTGCTGCACAGAGGGGCGTAGCGAACACCTTACAACCCTTTAAATTAACTTCTTTTCTTCTTTCTATCGGGGTTCATCAGTGTTGCAAAAAAGTCAGTTACATACACCTTGTTTGTTAATTCGTCAATCAAGTAAATAATCTTGACTGTTTTGCGTTTGGTAATACGATAAATCAGCGATCTAAATTCTTTGTTAAAATGGGCTAAATCTTCTTCTAAACTTCCTCTTTGAGGATTAACATTTAAAGACATTGCTAACGCTATAATCTCATCAGATTTCTTATTGGCACTTTCAATAGAGTGATTTTCATATAAGTGAACCAATAAGCTCCAGTAGTACTGTTCTGCCTTTGATGTAATCTCTACTAAATAGCTTGATTGTTCTTCCAATTGTCCAGTTGATTTTTAAATTCCTCGATCGGTCTTGTTTCTCCACTTTCTATGGATTTTAAAGATTCTTCTGCCCTTTGTTGTAAATCAGATATTTTAGTGGAATAAAAAGTACTCGATTCTTGTTCAAAAATACTCTTGATTTTTGCTAAAACACTCTCCTTTTGAGTTTGTAATAACATCTGCATCAATTCTAGCTTTGTGGTTTCAATGTTCATGACTTTCATTTTACACAAATTTAAGATTTTATTGTATTGGATGGAAGTTATTTACAATTTCATGTAAAGATTCTAAATCGTTTTGTACATAACGTTCTGTAGAAGATATATAACGATGCCCTGCCATCACTTGAACTTCTCTTAAATTATATTGTTTTAACCAGTTTGTAATTACACTTGCTCTTATTTGATTGGAACTATTTACTTTATGATTTATCTTTTTTAACTTCTTTAAAATAAACTGGATTGTATTTCCCAAGCGTTTGTTACTTGGAATAAAGATTCTATCAGTTTGTAGTTGTTTTCTATCTATAATTTCTTCTCTAACTTCTTTTATATATTCTAAAAATTCTATGACTTGCCAGGGTTTTAATTCTAATGTTCTTGAGTTACTTCTTGCTCCACTTTTTATATAAACTTTGCCTTTATAAAGTTGTAAATCTTCGAGTTCTAATTGTATGAGTTCTGTTGTATTTAATCCTTGATAGACTAGTAAACCAACGATTACTTTATTCCTCTTTGCACACAGTCTGTGGTACTTATCTGCGACATTGTCGCTTTGATAACTATAATATAAATCTTCCAATTCATCAGATTCTAAGATGTTGTAATTGACTGTTCTTTTGATGCCTTTAATGGTGGTAGTTTCTATCGGGTTATCTGGCCGCAAGGCGACAGCTATTAAATAGTTTAGATAGCTCTTTATGATTCCAAGTTTATGATTTACCGTCTTTTTATTAGTATTCTTTCTTTGTAAGTGTTTAATATATTTCATACAAGTTTTGTAATCTATTTGCTCTGGAGTTGTATGATTTCTCTTGCACCAAGAATTAAATTTCTTTACCTCGTTTGTATAACTATCTATTGTTGTTGTTCTATAATTCTCTTTCTTTAAATATTCTTTATACCCTATCATCTTCTATTGTTTTTAATAAATGAGTGTACAGTTGTGTAGATTCCAAGCTACTGTGGCCTAAAAAGGTTTTGATAGACTCTAACTTTACTTGTTGTTGTAATAAGTGTGTTGCAATGCTATGCCTTAATGTATGTAGTGTAATTTTTTTTTCTACAATCTCCTTGTTATTACTTGCTTGTATAATTTTCTGCAATCGGTTTGATAAACTCATTCCGCCCATTCTCTTGCCTTGTTTACTAATAAATAGTGCTTCTTCACTTCGACTTCGCTCAGTGCGAGTAAATTGTGGTCGTGATTCAAAGACATAGTCTTCTAGGATTTGTAAATTGTATCTATTGACGGGTATTACCCGTTCCTTGTAATTCTTTCCTTTTCTAACGTGTATGCGCTCTTTATCAAAGAATATATCTTTTATATCTAGGCTGACGGCCTCCGTCCTGCGTAATCCACAACTGTAAAAGATTACTAAGATGGCTTTATCTCTTAATCTATAATGCTCATAATTATGACTATACTCTGTTGCTTTAAAGAGTTCTTTAATTTCTAATTGTGTAAGTATATTGATTCGTTCTTCTGTTGGATTCTCTTCTGTTTTTAAATGTATATTGAAGTCTTTGTAGTTGTGTTGTTTTAAATATTCTCTAAATTTCTTAAGAGCTTGTTGGTGTTTGTTTAAGTAACTTTTACTTAAACTTCCATTTCTTGTTTGATTGGGCCTTTCTTGTAAATAACTATAATATTCTTTGACTGTCTTTGTACTAATATCATTGATACTTTTAATACTACTTTGCTCTAAATAATAAAAAAACTCCTGAAGATGTAAGGGTAAACTATACACTGTACTTTCTGCATAACCTAAGATGTCTAACCATTCTTTAAAGTTCTTCACAAAGATTTTATAAGGTTCGTTTTGTAGTATTAATTTTTTCATTCTTATCGTTTTTTATTTTTTACTCGGTATGTGTTTTTTGAAGCTTTGTTGCGAACCTTATTTAATAAACTGATTGTTAATTAAATAACTTCGCAAAAATGCTACTTGCGAAGTGGTTGCGAACTTGCGAGGGTGCGTGTCGTACAGACAAGTATTATTCTTTACCTTTTATTCTATCTATACAGTCTTGTAACGCTTTATTTATCTGCGCTTTAAGGTTTGTATATTCGTCTATATCAACAATTTCATAATGATACATTTTCCCTTTTTCTGCTTTTACGTATCTTATATAACCTTCTAATAAGAGTTGTTTAGTATAGTTTCTTAATGTACTTTCTTTGAGTCTTAATTTTCTTCTAATTTCAGAACTTGTAAACGTGGTTGTATTCTCTTCCTTTAAGTATGTTTTTAGATTCTCTAAGTGATTTCTACAAGCTCCTGTTAATGTATCTGACTTTCTTAATAATACTTCTATAATTAATTCATTTGCTTCTTTAATGTCTTCTATTTCTGTTTCTATGTATTCTTCTCCAGTTTCTTTATTTACTTTGTGTTCGCGTTGGTATTGTTTGTAAAATGTGATGGCACTTATAAATCGTAAATAATGAGCATTGGTTCTTCTTGGTTTAAAAACGGATTGCGGAAGCTCTAAATATTCTGCATACGGATTAATCACTTTGATGGGTTTTAAAACTCTCTGTATATTCTGCAATAAGCTTTTGGCTGTATGCTGTAGGCTTTCATCTACTTTTCCTGCAATGACTAATCGCTGATAATCCATAATACGTTTGTCTTGTTTTTGGCTTTCATCTATGTATAATAAAAAAGAACGATTGGCATTGTCTTCGTAAATAGTCTCTTGGGTGGTAGCGCCTGCAAAACAAACAGGGCCTTGTACTTCTAAGGGAATGGTTTTACTCTCTCCGTTTTTATCTTTATGAACCACGCGTTTTTTAATCCATTTCTTACTAGCAAATTCTCTAATGGTATACAATACTTTTTGTACGCCGTCTAAATCTTCTATCATAATAATTCGATGAGAGAGCTCTGTTTTAGCAAAATAGTACAAAGCATTTGCAGATAAAGTAGTTACTTCTATAATATCTTCTTCTGGCATTAAAGCTGCTATAGAAGATTGCAGGTGTGTTTTACCTGTTCCAGAACTTCCCAAAGAAATACAGTGCAAAGGATTGTTGGTTTTTCTTGACGTAAAAATTAAATACATCAGCAATCTATTAACGTCTTCGCCAATAACTCCAGATTCACTGATGTATTTGTTGGTTCTCTCTAGCAAGTTTCCCTGTCTTAAAAATTCTTCTGATTCTGCAATTTCTTTAGCTGTTAACTCTTTTGTGTAGGGTTTATAGGCTTCTGCTTGTTTGTCTAATAATAAAAATCTATAATTCTGTAATTCGTGTGTGAGTTCTTGTAATACTTTTCTTACGATACTTGTTCCTATTTCTAATCTTTCTGCTGATTTTCGTACTAATTTCTCTACTTGATTATCATTATACAAGTCTATACTTTGCCTTAAAACGTTATGCTGTTTGGGTTTCTGTATGCTTATTGTTACTCGTAGACTTTCTAATTTGTTGGTTCTAATTCCACCTAAAATATGGAGTTCTAAATGTTTTGTAGTGTACTTGTAGTTGTTGGTGTTACTTGTGTCTAAAATATTCATATATGGATACTTTTAAAGTGCATTGAAAAATCTAAGGTATCCACAAATGAGTAATAAAACAATATCCATATTTGGATACTTGCTCTTAATCCCTTATTTTTACAGAAAAATTGCACGAATCTTTTTTTAAAACACCTTTTATGAACTTAATTTTATCTGATTTTATCCAAAACCTAAAGCATTATAGAACTAAAAAAGAGCTTACTCAAAAACAATTGGCTAACCATTTAAGGATAGGTCATGGAAATATTGCACGGTATGAACGTGGTGAAGTGGTACCAAAACTAGATGTAGTATTGGCGATTGCTAAAAAACTAGAAGTCTCTTTAGATGCCTTATGTGGACTTGATAAAGAAAAGGATACTGAACTAACTCTTTTAATACAAAAGTCTCAGAAACTTGCTTTAAAAGACAAAGAACTACTAAAACAACTTATTGTAAAATTTGTGAACTTCAACTAATCTTTTTAAAAGCTATTTTGTAAATTAGTGCTATTATAAATACTAATTTTTAGCTATGAAGTTTCACATTAAAGATGAGCACGATTTTTTTAAGCATTTTGGCAAACAAACAAATGAAAGCTTAACATTACCTAATGACCAAAATTGCCCTTATAAATTTGAAGAAAATATACGTCTCTTAGCAGCGCATTATGACAATACCACAGAGGCTGACCAAGGTTTCTTTTTTGATTTTGAACAAACTCCTGAATATAAAATGGTTTTAGACTATTTGGTTACTTTCTACAATTGGAATCTTGAACAACCTTTTTTTATTAGAAAACCCAAAGAGTGAAAGCCTATTCAAAAAATCCTGTACTATCTATTTCTAAAATAGTAGTATCATCTGCATAATTCCTAGCACTTGAGTATTTCCAATCAATAGAATTTGTTACAAAACCACTCTCTACAGGATTGTTATGTATATAATCTATTTTCTGTTTGATAACTTTTTCACTCCATAACTCTACAGGTTTATTATGATGTTGCCAAAACTGATATTTAGAGATATTTCCCTGTTTCTTTCCTGCTCTTTTAAACATCCATAATAACCATTCTTTTCTACTTTCTTGTGGATTGTTTTCTATAGCTTCTATAGTTTTCTTTGAAGTATGTCGTTTAAAATCTCTTAATAATTCTGAAGGTTCGCTATTTGATGAACGAAAAATAAAATGTACATGACTTGGCATAAAACAATAACAATACAACTCCATTCCTTTTTCCTTTCTACAATAATTTATACTGTCTGCTAATACATCAAAATAGACTTGTCGTGTAAAAACATCTATCCAATTGATTGTTGCAAAACTCACAAAATATAAACCACTCTTATTATAAAATTTATAATTTCTACTCATAGCATTGCTAAAATACAAAAAGCTACGCTTTGCAGCATAGCTTTTTGTTGTTATCATCTTTGACGCCACTAGTTACAAACTAGCGGGAGCCTTTAGATTAGCAAATAGAAATAATTACTTAAAATAAAAACATAATAGTTATGATGAAATTTCTTTTTTTGCTTCTTTTTTTCTTTGTTAATAACTCTTATTTTGTTGATAACCAAAAACACAAAAGAACGGAGTGAACTTTAGCGGCCAGCTAGCTTTTTAGAGCCATCCCCCGATTAGTCTCCGTTCTTTTTAAAAGTTACTTAGAACCATATAGAATTTCAGTTTCTGCCCTTATTAAAGGTCTTAGTTTAAGTAACTATTATTAATATCTAATTACAAAATTATGAAAACAAATGAAATTATCGGAATCGATGTCAGTAAATTATTAATTGATGTTTGTATCTATTCTAAACAAATTGTTCAACAGTTTGAGAACAGTAAATCTGGATTTAAATTAATGCTAAAGTGGAGTTTTAAAAATTCGTCTTTCTCTAAAGAAGAAACCATGTTTGTATTTGAACATACAGGAATGTACTCTCATTTATTATCTGTGTCTTTAACTGAACAAAAATTATCTTTTTTCATAGCTTCTGGTTTAGAAATTAAAAGATCTATTGGTATTGCTCGTGGAAAGGATGACCAAATTGATGCCAAACGCATTGCTCATGGGTATCGATTAAAAGAAGAACTTAAACCCAGTAAGCTACCTAAAAGAAGTATATTACAACTAAAAAGTCTCTTATCTTTAAGGACAAAACTTAACAAACAAAGAGCTGGTTTTAAAGTTACTTTGAAAGAACAAAAAAGAATTTATAAAGCAAAAGAGTATAAAATAATCTTTGACGTTCAACAAAAAATGATTGCAGAACTAACCAAACAAATACACAAGATTAATACTCAAATGCAAGCTATTATTGACCAAAATATAATGTTAAAAGAAACCTATAACCTTGTTACTAGTGTTAAAGGTATAGGAATGCAAACTGCTATAATGATGATTGTGTTTACTGACAATTTTTCAAAATTTGAAAACTGGAGAAAGTTTGCCTCTTATTGTGGTGTTGCTCCTTTTCCTTACCAATCTGGAACTAGTATTAAAGGACGTACAAAAGTCTCTCATTTGGCTAATAAAAAATTGAAAGCAATTATTAATATGTGCGCTATTTCTGCTATACAACATAACCCAGAAATGAAATTATACTATCATAAAAGAATAAAACAAGGCAAAAGTAAAATGAGTACCGTTAACATTATTAGAAACAAATTAATAGCAAGAGTGTTTGCCGTTGTCAAACGACAAACACCCTATGTAGATACTTTTAAATTTGCTGCATAAATTAGTAAAAATAATATCTCAACTTTTACTTGTTTTTATCATAGAATACGGGGAAAGAGGTTTCTACGATTGAAAATCTAGTAACTGATTCTGCTAACTACGGAAAAACAAAAGTTACTTTGTATTATCATGCGCTTAGAAATGGTTTGGTGTTTTGTGGAAAATCTACCTTTAATAAATATGCATCTGCTTTAGGGTATATAAAACCAAAGCGTTTTAAGTCTGAAAGAAAAAAAGGATTGAAAGCCAATAGAATTTTTGAATGGTTACATGTGGATATTACTAACGTGAATACAGTAGAAGACGGAATACAAAAAGTAGCTTTTGTAAAAGACAATTTTTCTAAAGCGATATTACACAAAGCATCTACTAATGGAAAAGCTGGAAGCGAGTTTATTAAAAAACTTTTTCAAGAGACTTTTGAAAAGTACGGTTTATACAATGCTGTAAAACCCATTAATATTTTATCTGATGGTGGAAGTGAGAATAAAGGAGAATTCTTAACGTGGATAGATAGCATAAAAGCACCTCCAGTAGTTACCAAAATAACAGCACAAACCAAAGACTTTCCTTTTTCGAATTCTATGTCTGAGAGTACACACAGTATTTATAAAACTGAATTTCTACATGGAAAATATTCTCTTAATGAAAAATCACATCTTAAAGATTTAGAACGTTTTGTTGAATATTATAATTACCATAGATTTCCCACAGAATTATATGGATTAGCTCCTATGGAAGTCATCCTTGGCAAAATTCCCAACAAACATTTCTTCAGAGAAAAAATACAGGATGCTAGAAAAAATAGAGTACGAACCAATCAAGAATTTAATGCTTGTGTAATTCCTATAGGGTGTAATTCTTAAAATACTTCAAATAAACTCATTTCCTAGATAACTCTGGTTACGATTATATAAAATTCACTTTATAGTCATGAAAGAACATAGAAATATCCACTATTAAATATTCCTATGTCTTTATAAATTTTCAACTTATGTCATTTCCTTAAAACCCTTGTCATTATTGGAAAGTTCCAATGTTGGAACCTTTTTGTCGTGGTTTTAATAGTGTGTGCCATGCGCTTATTAGAGATTACAGAACTAAAAAGGCATACGCTTCTTAAACAAAAAACCACCTCGTTAAAGGTGGTTTTTATTTTGGTTTGATTAATATTGTTATTTGTAGGCTTTAGGATTATTACTAAAACTAATTTCTACAATACTATCTTTGAGATAAATAACTTTAATTAAATTAGTTTTCACATTATCAATTTTTATCGATTTCCCTTTGTTAATCCTAAACTCAATCTTTTTAAAACTTGATAGCTTACCTAAATCAATATAATCAGCATAACCTGTACTTCCGTCAGTAGTTAAAAAATACTCTATACTTTCTCCATTAAAATTTACATTTAATAAATCTTTATCAAATTCCGTTTCGAAAACGATATGTAATATATCGCTATTCGATTTGTAAATTGTATCCTCTTTACTACCAATAATAACTTTATATTTGTCTCTTATTAAATTATTCTTTTTTATTGTCTTTTTACAGCTAAGAACAAAGCAAATGAAAACAAAAAAAATAATTTTTATTGATAATTTCATTTTCAATTCTTTTTTGGTTTATAAAATCTTCCTCTAGGTTGGCTCTTGGTATTATTATAAATCACGCTTTTTTGCTTTTTATTAACAACTTGTTTCGCTCTACCATTAGTTCTCATTAAATTGTTTTGCTCCAAAGGAATGTTATTATTCCTAGATACTCTATTATTTTTTGAAGATTGATGATTTAACCCAGCTGCGTGCCCAAATTCGTGAGCTCCATTTGTCCCTATATCTTCTTTTAATACTGCCTCGTATGGTCCTGGCGCTGCTCTACCTGGAATTAAAAGTTGCATTCTATTTGTTTCTGTATTGCCAATTTCATCTGTCTTTCCATCAGCAGCAGCTACTCTGTCTTTACCAGTTATAGGGCTTTTTTCTGTTACTTTATCTGTAAATTCAATCGCAAAATCAGATGAACTAATTTCATCAACAAACTCCAATTTTACATTCATACTTGTAATATTACCATCTGCATCAGTACCAGAAAATTTATCTGTAATTGCACTTGCTACATCAGTGGCATAACTTATTATGTCCTTTTGTGAGGCACTTGAATTATTAACGACTTTTATATTAGCTGTATAATCAACGTGATTCTGCCCCTCTTTATCTAACCACTCATGTTTTCTTAATTCAAGCCCCTCAAGTTCGGTACCAAGACCAAGTTTATTTTCTTGGAATGCATAAGTTGAATTATACACATAATCTGCAGCTAAAGGATCAATAGCAAAAAATCTTCCAATTGTTGGGTCATAATGTCTAAAAGTATATTCATACATATTATATCCTAAGTCTTCTGTTAATTCTTGTCCTTGATATTTCCACTTCTGTGCGGTACTATTCCCATTAGAACTAACTACATTATTATACCCTTTTTGTTTAAGCCCAAAGGGGTAATACGCATTTTCCTCTATAATTTCCTCCTGCGATATATCCCCTGATTCATCGGTATCTGCATAGGATAATCGTACATTGCCTAAGTGGTCTTTGTATTGATACACATATCCGAACTTGCCATCCTCGTTTTTTACATACCCCTCCGGCTGATTAAAGAACTGTAGTTTATCATTTTCATAAATATGATTCCCTGCATAGTCTGTTGTTGTAAAACTACTAGCATAACCATCATCAACTACTTTTCTTAACTTTACTCCACTTGCATCATAAGTATACAAAATTTTACCTGTTTCTAATTGTACTAAAGTTGGTAAATTCAAGTGATTGTAATCTATATGTATAATGCCTTTATTCTTATCTGCAATCATATTTCCATTGGTATCATAGGTGTAATCTACAGTTGAAGTATTTCCATCTTTAAAGCCTTGTGTAATTTCAGATTTATCCAATACTCCTAGTAATTTATTCCCTGTATCATAACGATAATGTAAATCGTCCATCACCCCAAACTCTGTTGCTTCTTCATTTACGTGTCCATATCTTTCAAGACCTAAAATATTTCCATTCTTGTCATAATTTACTCCTTTTAAATCATAATTTGATGAAGTTGAGCCTGTTGCCCCTGTGATTCTATTTAACGCATCATAAGAATAGCTGTACATTTTCTCGCTGGTATCGGTATTGTCAGTACTCCAAATAGTCTGACTGATATTTCCATTGTATAGGGCTGTTGCGTTCACAGGGTCGTTGTATCGTAAGGTAAAGTTAAACAAATCCCGGTCATCTTTTGTATCCTGATTGATATTTTTTAACCACCCCCTTACATTATATCGGTAATCTACCTCTTGCAACCCTTTGTCGTTGTCTACGATGTGCAAGTCTTGGATTCTTGTTCCATCTGAGTGCATTGAAATATCTCCCAATAGGTTTCCAACAGGTGTCTTAGATGAGATATAAATTACTTCATTATTCTTTTTGTAATAAATTTTATTTGCTTTGCGTTCTACTCTAATGACATCTCCGGCAACAAAAGGTCCACAATTCTTTTTCCAAGATCCTGATTCATAAATATGAATATGAGTACCTGCAGGATATGCTGCAAAATCTATTGTATTGTAAGAAGGACTGGAATTGTCGGAAGATAACCCTACCATATACCATTTGTTTGTAGATGCTGTTTTGAACTCTATATACCCATCCCCTTCAATACTTCCTAAGGTAGCCAATCCTTCATTCCAACCGTTGCTACCGGTCTTGGTGATGATATCTCCTGAAATACTGATTCCACTGGTTATATCTTTATAGCCCGATTTGGCGGCATTGCCTACCAGCTTGCTTTTGAGTTGTCCCAGCTCATCATAACGGTTGCTTACCATTCGCTCTGTAATTTGGTCATTTACTTTTTGATTTTGAGAGAGCAGCCTGTCTTGGTGGTCATATTCAAAATAGTCTTTTACCACCACATCTGCCTTACCGGTTTTCTTATGGGTGGTAGTGGTCTCTAATACCTTACCTGTAAAATCCAGTTTTGTCTCTGCTATATCGATGGCTTGCAGATACTCATTGTTTGTATATACATAAATCGGCCGGGCCTTCTCATCGTAATAGTTTACCGTAGTGATCCACTGACTGGTACGGAGTACTTTGGTTTTGCTACCACCACTCAGACCTTTTATGTTAGTTGTCAGCGTTTTTCCGTATACAGTGCCTACGGCAGTAGGTAACAGGCCGCCTGCTCTGTCAAAGTCATAGGAATCGTAGTAGTTTACGGTAAATACTTCTGTGTTTGACTTAGGGAAGTTTTCATTGGTATAGTCTATCTGCAAAGGGTCTGTGGTGGCAGTATTGGCAATTCTGGTCTCGTATAACCTCGCTGCTGCAAGTGTGCTTCCTGCCTGATTTTCCGTATCAAACAAATGTTGCATGTTTATTCGGGTGATCGTATTACTATGAGTATAGACTCCCGTATAGGCTACTCTGCTATGTATATCATACTTGGTAAAAAGCCACTTTTTTTGTGCTCTTTGCAGTGCATCTTGAGTGAGTACCGGCCTGTCCAGTGCATCATAGATGATATATTCCCATCCCTTACCGGGTATCTTTTTTGCTACCAGGCGATTCCTGTGGTCATAGGTATACTGATATCCCAACTCATCCAATTTGCTTAGAATATCACTGATACCGGAAGTAGTGCCTTCTATTTTGGGAGGGAGCACATAGGTCAGATTTCCGTAATCGTCATAGATATAATAGGTATCGTGTGCTACGGCCGATTCTCCGCTGTCTGTAGTATCTCCGTCGTCATTGAGGTCTACACTGATATAGGTTCTTTTTAAGAGTACCTGCCCGCTCTTGTCTTTAAACTCTTCGGTGGTATGGTTCAAACCCTTTGCAGGAGTCCAGTTCTCATCTTTGGTAATGGTTTTGGTCAGTGTTCCCTGGCTGTAATAATTCCCGTTTGCCGTTAGTGTGGGCGTATAGGTATTGTTTGAAAAGCTTAGTGATACGCTGTAATCTTTTACCTCTGTGGCGGTATTGGTATGGTATTCAAATTTAATGGTATGTCCGTCCGAATAGCCTTTACCGGAAATGAGGTTATCTCCTTTTTTCCAGGCACTTCCCGGTGCAGTTTGTTCGTAGATTCTTCCCAAGGGGGAGTTTTCCAATACTTTCTCCGAATAGGCATTGATGTTTATAGGAGTGGTAATATCGGGAAAGTCATCAGCATAGCTGTTTTGATAATACTGTTGTGTACCTTCTTTGGCAATAGGGTCAAAAACACCGTCGGAACTGTTTGAGGGATAAGGAAGATACTCTTTGGATTGGCGTCCGAATACATCGTACTCATAATGAGTTACCATATCTTGGTTGACCACTCCTGTATCAACCAATACCGTAGTTGTTTGAGCTATCACATCCAACGCATCTTCGCTTCCATCTATTTTTTGTACTACAGGGCTCCACAGATAAAGCTTGGAAGCGGGATCAGAGGCCAGAAATTGACAGCTCCCAAAACGAACATCTGACTGATCATTCCGCCAGGTAAATTCTTCTCCGTCCAAAACTTTGACTCCGTTTATGTCATAAACCCCTGAGATACCCAAATCCTCTCCTGCATAGCATAACCCGAAGGATGTACATATCCGACCACTAAATACCAGATGTCTAATGCGGGAAGATCTCCTCCAAAAAAGTTTCCGTAATTTTTAAAACTTCCATTTAATGTATGGACATTTCTGGCCAAAGAATACACTCCCCCGTCTTCCAGATTACCTGTTTTTTTCATCCAAACCGTATATCGATACGCTGAAGTATTATCAATCACAATAGGGTTTGTATCCCACCCTCCGTCGTAATAATTAGAGGCATTGTTGCTACCCTCCCACAACAGGTCCGTATGTCCAAATGGTGTGGTACCATTTGTAATCACATTGACTCCTGCTCCAAAGGGATTATAAAAACCCGAATTGGTCGGAACTCCTGCACTCCAATCATAAGGAATGGCATTGTTAGCTTCCAATGAGCCGGTTTTTCCTGCGCCCACCAAAACCGATTGTTTGGCTCTGCCCAGACCGTCGAAGTAGGTAATCGCCGTGCTGACACTGTCCGGGTTTTGGGTGCTCAGCTCATTCTCTTGTAAGGCAACTTTATAGGTTTTGCTTACCACGTAGTTCTCACTTTGGGTTTGGCTGCTCAGAACCAAAGGCAACATCATACATGCTGCTATGATATGAATGATGGTCTTTTTCATCTTGTTTGGTTTTTATAGTTATATGAATGTTCACTCAGTACATTACCATCGTGGTCTTTTACATATTGTAATCTGTTAAAAGAGTCGTAATGGTAATAAAGGGTTCTTCCTCTGGGGTCGGTGATGCTCGTAACCCCAATAAGCGGGTCATAAGTAAAGGTGGTGATTTGGGCTGCCGTACCACTAAAGCTATCGCGTAAGAGTGCTAAATCAGCTCTTAAATCGGACTCGGTTGAAGCGGATACATCTCTCATAGAGGAGTGTATTGCACTACTGATAGCATTTTGTTGCTCCCAGGTAAAACAAACTTCGCCGATAAGTCCGTCGGGAGCAGCGCATGGATACCCTTTATCTTGGCAATAGGATATGTTTTATCATAGCCCCATACGTAATAAATTCTGCCACCGTCTTTCTTGCTGACTTCTACCGGATTGCCTTTTGAATCATATTTATGATATATAATTCTATCTTCCAAGGGATTGGTATCCGCATCATAAATTCCTTTTAGAGTGGCCACACTTTGCGGAAGTACCAGGCCTGTGTCTTCTATATTATAATTGGTACGTACTACCGATACCACAGAACCGTTCTTTCTGGTCTCTACCTGAACAGGGGTAGCTAACTGGTGGGTTCTATCCGGATTGTTTACATCGGGTGCTCTCATCTTAACGATCGCATTGACCTGGGAACGTGTCAGATCGTCATAACCCAGATCCGAATAGCCTAAAACATCCGAAGGGTAGTAATTCGTAGTTTCCACTACATCACCTCTACTATCGGTCATACTACTGCCTTTTTGCTGGTAATGCTTGTCGTAGTCGTAGCGATAGGTAGTGGTGTTTTCTACTATCCCCGTATCGTTGTATATCCTTTCGGTGGTGCTGTCCAAATGTAGCGTTCCTCCTGTTAAATCGTACATTCGATAGGCGTTATGGTAATTGGGGTTGTTATTAGCCGAATTCCCTTGTGCGTACCTTTTAAGCATGAATAAAGGTAACCTAAAACTAGTTCTGGTTTTTTGGTAATTCCAGTCAGAATTGGTACTCCATTCAAATTCTTCTCCTCTAGGCATAAAAATAAATTGCTCATCTTGGGGAATGTCATCTGAAAATTGAAGCCCGCCAATACTTCCAAACGGAATCACAAAATCAGGTGTATACAGCCTATCGCCATATCGATATTTGTTATGAACTTGTTTTACTAACTTGTACTCAATGCTTCCGTCAGTCCTGTTGCCATCGTTTTTGTAATAATAAACTCCAACTGGTTTGCCTCTGAGCCACTCATTATCCGTAGGCGGATGATAAGGAAATTCAAAATAATCTCCTCCCGAATCATTGAAGTTAGTAAAACCATACTCTGTTTTACCTATATTATTATTCTTAGTCCCCTGATATTCTACGACACCGGAATATCCAATATAATTGGATTGAAAACTACTAAATGCACTGCCGGAATCGTAATAAGAAGTATAAGGGGTAGTAAACCCGTAGAAATCACCGTCATAACCTTCAATAGGCTTATTTAAAAAAGCAGGCAACCCTTTAATACTCCCACTTGGATTAGTTGGTTCTTGAGAGAAGTCATCTGTTGGATAAACATACTCGTATTCCTTAACACTTAACACTCCGTTGACATCCATGTGTTCAATTTTTTTGATACGTTTTCCGGGCCCAAATAATAAGGGTAAATCCGATTGCTGTTGCCAGGATACCTGAATATTAAAAATGTAAGGAAAAGGATTAAGCTCTCCCCCTTGATTAAAATCCCAATTACCGGGATCTGTTTCCCATTCGATATCCCGAACCGGATCAAATACCAGGCGGTATTCACCCGGTTGTATATAAAAATCTGTGTCTCCGGCATACAGATAATAGGTTGGAGCACCATTAAGCCCTTCCAGTTTCATGATAAACATACAATCCTCTAGTGGATCGGCACAAGCTACGTTTTGGTCGGTACCCAAATAGTCAATAGGCAGCGTTACACTAAAACTTGCCAGAATACCATTAGGGTCAGGATTCACTGTAAACGTATCTCCGATGTACCTGTCCCCGTCATAGGCATCAGCATGTAAAAAACCAAGTCCTTGGAAATTAGGATCACTACTTCTTGGATTTATAGCAGGAAGCTTAACTAAGTCTGACCACGGTACAGATCTCCCCCTATTATGCTCGTAAGTAAATTTTGCTTTACCGCCGGTTGGATACTTTATTTCTTTTAAAATACCTGCTTCTGACTTTAGAGTATCTACACGTCTGTCAGGTATATATAAACCATAATGGAATATTCTTGTGAAAGGCCCATTGTTTTTCGCACCATTGTAATAGCCCCAATAATCTTGTCGGGAAGATAGCACACTGGGTAATACCTCTTCGTCATAGGTGAACCGGTATGGTGGCAAGTACGAATTATCACTTCCGTATTCCGAAATTTCTTTTAAGAATAGTCTTTTAAAGTACATGGCAAGGTAAGACAAACCAGGTAACATATTAGTCGTGTCCGTGCTTTCTGTATACTCATAGGCTAAATCGTAACCTTTTACCAGTTGATCATCTTGGTATATCTCTATTTTATCCAAAGCATGACCTACGAAATCTTCTCTTCCTGTTGCCTCGCTTATAAATTCTATTTTATCTCTGCCATTATTAAATTCAATACGACTAATTTGGTATTCATAATTTTGTATTCTTGAAATTTTAGTGCGTATCTGTTCCAAATCACCCATCCCGACAATACCTGTGGTAGATCCTTCTGGGTTCGGATTTATATGAAAATCTCCGGATTTTCCCCAATATACTCCTCCTTGATTTTCATAAAAAAAGCTGATAATATCCCCTGTGACTGTCTCTATATCCATTAATTTCCAGGCACTGTAAAATTCGTCCGAGTCATCCGCTGGCGGATCTAGCACCTGGTTTCCCCAATAATCTATCGTGTATCCTGTAGAATGTTGATAATCCCGGGCTTTGCGTAGTCCGTTTTTTGATACCCCAAAATAGTACTTGTTTCCATTAGCATCTGTCATTACAAAGGCATCTATTTTACCTGACCAGCCATTTTCTCTGGTGTAACCAATGGTGATATCCCCAAAACTCTGTATCAAAGGTTGGCCGTCTGTATAATCCAGTACAAACTTACCACTCACTCCGCCTGCATTAAAAGTAAATTGGTCAGGATAAAAATCGACTGTAAGTTCATTGTCAGAATTATGAACTGCTTGTCTTGTCTGCAAATCTTGAGGATAATTCACAAAATAATGACCTCTTGCCAAATAACCTTTTATACTTTCATCGCTTTTTCCCCGCATTTGCCTGGAAATACTTCCGCCATATTGTAACGACCAACCCGTACCTGTACGTGGAGCTACTTCCGAGACCTGTACGCCTCTTGCATGGTAAGATAATTGTATGGGGATTTCCATACTTCCTTCTTTTATCGTGTAAATAGGTACCGAAATATTAGGAAGCCCTGTATAATGGGATACCGGAACTTCGATAAAATTGGCTAACGCCGAAGCCTCCGGCGAGGGAGGTACAATCCTGGGTAAATCCTGACTTTGAACGCAGAGCGTCAATAGCGTCGTAAGGGTGCTTAAAAATAATTTTTTCATATTGATTTGTTTTAAATGATACTTCTGTGTTGTTGGTTTGCTGTTGTCATATATTGCGGTTTTATAAAATAACAAAACAAACCTATTTGTTTTTTTTGAGACTCGAGTACGGCCGAGCGTTACTAAAAGTACGCCTGATCAGTACTTTTTCGCTTTTTTTCATATAGTGTAGCTTTTTAGGGTTTATACTATTTTTAGTTATCTAATGCCAACAACAGGCTACCATTTGAACAGATACCTGTAAACAGCCGAAAAAAGCACACTACTCCAAGGGGTCTTCATCTTAACTCTGAAAAAACTATGGGGTCATAGCAATCTTCGTCTATTATATTAGCAATGTCAAAAGTAGACAATATAAATATACCTTGCAAGAGGGGAACTTATTTTTACGAAATCAGCAAGGTTTTTTTAGTTTGTTTGAAGATAGTGTAACAGAAATCTTAAAACCTTTTAAAAATATGCAACAAAAAGTAGATTTCGTCGATTTTTTTAAATAGAGAAATTGTTAAGGATATGTTAAAAATCCGGGTTAAACCAAAGAAGTCTAAACGAGTTCGATATAAAATTTAGATTTAACAGGTTTTAAAAATCAATTTTTGTCATATATTTAGTTCAAAAACATGTCATTTCCATAAAAACCTAATAAGTTATAACTTATTAGGTTTTTTTATTTTTGTAAAAATGTCCGGGCAATCACTTTCTCAATTAGCATTTCAAAAATTTAAGCAAAACAAAATAGGTTGTGCATGCCTGATGTTTGTACTGTTTTTAGGTTTTGTAGCATTGTTTGGTTATACTTTAGCTCCTGACAATAGTAGTAATGCAAATCAGATGCACTTGGAAATCCATTCTAAAAAACCTGGATTTTCAGTAACTATACTTACCATGCCTCCGGATAAGAAAATCGAACAGTCATGGCTTTCCATATTAAAAAACGGAAAACAACATACGGGTATTGAGATTCCTATCGCTTCGTATAAAATAATTGATAATTATATGGAGTATACGGTGTACAATAGTGTACTTCCCAAGAAAATAGCACTGAGTGATATTCATCATAACTCTAAGAAATATATCAAAACCAAAACTTTTCATTTCGGTACGGATAAATACGGAAGAGATGTTCTAAGCAGGCTGATTATCGGGGCTCGTATTTCTTTTTTTATAGGTTTTATAGCGGTGTTTATTTCGCTGTGTATTGGGATTCCTGTCGGAGCTATAGCGGGCTATTTTGGCGGAAAAACAGATGCTTTTATTATGTGGTTTATTACTGTTACCTGGTCTGTTCCAACACTCTTATTAGTCATTGCCATTACGTTGGCTCTGGGAAAAGGTTATTGGCAGGTGTTTATTGCCGTAGGATTAACTATGTGGGTGGAAGTAGCAAGAGTGGTGAGAGGCCAGGTAATAAGTGTTAAGCAACAACAATACGTTGAGGTTGCCAATGCTTTGGGGTTTTCCAATCTCAGAATTATACGCCAGCACATACTTCCGAATATCATTGCTCCTATCATTGTTATTTCGTCAGCTAATTTTGCTGCTGCTATTTTAATAGAAAGCGGATTGAGTTTTCTCGGAATAGGTGCACAGCCTCCTACTCCTTCGTGGGGAGCGATGATTAAAAATCATTACAATTATATTGTTCTGGGGAAACCATATTTGGCCATTATTCCCGGAATTGCCATTATGAGTTTAGTAATGGCACTTATGCTAATTGGAAATGCTTTACGTGATGCTTTAGATGTAAAAAATTAAATTAGAATATTTAAACAATAATATTCTTTACAGTTTATAATTTACCCAGGCATCCGCATGCCCTAAACTATTTGGGTGTACCAGTATCTTACGATCTTTGTCTAACAATAAATAAGTAGGTGTAGCATTTACAAAGTAATCTTTAGCTGCCTGCGTGTCCCGGCCTTTATAATTGCAGTACATATGCCATGGTACGTTTTGATATGCTTTTTCGTATTCTTCTTTATCCGTATCTATACTTATATATACTACTTCTACATTTTTTTTGGTTTTCCAGGGTTCATAATATTTTAAAAGCTCTTTAATTCCGTCTTTACAACTTGGGCACCAACTAGCTCCAAATACCAATAAAACAGGTTGTTTGTAATCGCTGAGTTTTTTAGTTGCATTTAATCGGATATCAGGTGCTATGTTACCCGCTTTTAAATTGCGATATTTTTGCATCGTCTTTGCTATACTGTCTTTCAGTACATGTGGGTTTTTCTCCAACATTTGATTAGACAAATGAGCAGCTGCCTTAAACAAGCTGCGTTTTTCAAAATATTTATACAGCTTTTCCGAAATCGTATTTAATAAACTTCCGTTATCTGCTTTTAAATTATGAATAATATAATCAGTACTTATATTCATTTGAGTATAAATACTGTCCAAAGATTGCCCCATATTTTCCAGCAACAAATAATGCCCTTCTATCAGTTCTTTAAATAAACCACTGGTCTTAAAATTGGGGTGGTTAAAATCTATATTTCTAAACTGCTCTATATTTTTAGTCAATCGTTCGGTATAGCTATATGCAGTTGCAGGCATATCGTTTACCAGTTTTCGCATGGGCACAAACCATCTTAAATAGCTGTTTTTAGGAAGTGTTTTTATAATATTGTCATCCGCTGCTTCTATACGCTTTATTTCTTTATTTATCAGTTCGGAAACTTCTTTATGAGGTTTTAAAAATTCTTCATTTTTGTATTTTGGCTGTAAATAACGCCATGCTTTGTATACCTGCTGTTGCTGTATGTATGCTTTTGCCGTATTTGCGTACTGTTGGTTTCGTACGCCATTTATATAATGCAAGCTATCCACTTCTTTTAGGTCTGTCCCTTTTATGGTAATATCAGGCTCTGTCAATACTACTATCAAACTACTGTTGTTTTGCGTTTTTAACACTGCCATACCTCTATAACCTTTAGGATAGGTAAGGGTAAAATTACCTAAACTATCTGCAATCGTTTTTGTCAACTCAAAAGTTTTATAATAATTGAATCCGGTAAGCATTATTTGTTGCCCCGCATGATACTTTAATTGTCCTTTTAAGGTTTGTGATTGCCCCCATTGAAAAGGCAATAATATTGTTAATGTTAATAGAATATTCTTCATTTATATTGTGATTGTATGAGACCTTTGCAAAATAGTGATATATTCCGTATTGAAATTGATTTGGCTTCAAATTTCTTCCTTCTCGAAAATTTTAAATCCTCAAAACCAATGGGTTATTCCGGTTGAAAATTTTCTTCGGGCGTCGAACTTTTTTGTCAAATCAATTTTGCAAAGGTCTCTGTATATTACTTTACAAAAGTACTAATTAGTTTTGAAATCTTTTAAGCAACTACTCCTATTTTATACAGTTTAATATTATCCTCAAAAAACAAGATCGTTTTCCCGGTGTTTTAAAAAGGTTTAGCAAATTCCCAACTAGAAGCTTTTTCAAGCTGTATTATTATTTCCATTTGATATTGCAACCCATACTTGGTTTCTCATCGCCTGTATAGAGGATATTACTCAATAAACAATCCAGAACTGCTCTCATATCTTTTCCTGTTACGGGAATGCCATTTCCTGGCCTGGAATGGTCTAACTGTCCATGGTATACGGATGTCAGATTGCTGTCAAAAGCATATAGATCAGGAGTGCAGGCAGCATCGTATGCCTTGGCAGCCTCCTGGGTTTCATCATATAAATAAGGAAAAGAATATCCGACATTCATTGCATGCAATTTCATTTTATCAGGTCCGTCTTGCGGATAATTCACTACATCATTGCTACTGATGGCAACAAAACCAATTCCTCTGGATTGATAGTCATTAGCCAAACGTACCAATGCTTCATTTATATGAAGTACGAACGGGCAATGATTACATATAAACATAATCACAGTTCCCTTTTTACCCTTTATATCTGATAATGAAACCACTTTATCAGAAATAGTATCTATTAATTCAAAATTAGGAGCCGGTACTCCTTTTTCCATACTGTTTGAGGGTGTTAGCGCCATATAGTATTCTTTAAAATTTCTATATAATGAATTTGTTTAAAGCTTGAAAGGTACTACTATTTTTATTGAACTCATTTACTATTTCCGTATTTTTTATGATAACATCAACGATTAGGATTACTTACCCCTTAGTTCAATGCTGACTTAAAAATGAAGGCTGTTTATTGAGCAATTCTAAATAATACCATTTCTGATTAGTACTGTTGCATTTATAAATCGTTGATATTAAATAAGTTATACTGTTCTTTGACATCGTTTTTATTTTTGAATTTTGTAAGTATTTGATTTACAGGTGTTTTATCGAAAACTGAAATTCCTAAAATTTGCATTATTTCATAGATTAATAGTTCATTTTTGAGTTGCTTTTTCAGATAGGCAACTGCTAGGTATACATAAATGGCAATCCATAGATGTGTTTTGACTGCATTTTCAGAATATCCCCAGAGTGTTTTGAACTGTAGTTTTGTTTTATCCACTTAAAGAATACTTCTATCTGCCACCTACATCTATAAACTTCTGCAATTTCTAATGCCTCTAACTTAAAGTTGTTGGTTAAAAAAACTAGAGTATTCTCTTTCTGTTTATCATAATATTTGATACGTCTAATTTTATCAGGATAATGTTTTCTTGATTTTACTCCTGTTAATTTGATATGCTGATCACACCTTAAACCAGTTGATTTATCAACCTTATTTGAGATCACAACTCTGGACATTAAGTTCTTTTTGGCTCTTACTACAAAAAACACATCAGCTTTTTTCATACGATATGGTCTTTTGAAGTCTATATAAGCTTTATCCATTACATAGAAAGCAAAAGCTTCAAAGGTTATTTCATCAAGAGCATTTACATCATGGTATTTTCCATCTGTGATGAATATAAACTCGGGAATACTTCCTTTTAGGTTCAATACCGTATGTGCTTTTACGGCTCCTTTAGAATATTTGCCTTGAGCCCAATTACATAAAGTTAGACTTGTTGAAATTGTAGGGGTCAAGCAAAAAAGTTGTGGGAAAGACTTGAATAAAAATTTTATCATTTCAGATTTTTTTTAAATGGATATCCATTAAATAACTGTTTATTAAGTTTTTAAACTCTATTGAATGATGCTTTTGCGATTGACTCAACTTAAATGTTTTCAATAATATCTTTAAAATTCCGCAAGTTTTCGGATTGATCCAATTGTAGTAGAATCTAAAGCAAATATCCTAAGTTCATCACTCAAAGTTGTATCTAAAGGCAGTGCTACGGTTTCGTTTTATTTTAAAGCATAAGCGAAAAAGGGCAATTTTTAGTGAGTAAATTTAAGTGAGAAATGGTATAAGGTGATATAAAATCAATTTGAAAAAGAAGCTGCCTTTTAGACAGCTTCCCTGTCAACTAACTAATTCAAATAATTTACACAACGAAACAATTTATTGCTATAGTGTATTGTACAAGTAATATGCCAAAATAAATTTTATTTAGATTTTATGTTAAAAAAACATATTTTTTTCAAAATATTAACATTAAAAGTTAATTTTTTCAAAATAGTAATATTTGAATTTTGGATGTCTGGTATAGTTTAAAGTTAGAAAATTTCAATTTAAGGATGCTCTTAAGGTGATGAGTATTTTATAATAAATTTTTCTTATGGTACTATAGATAAAAACTTATCATAGAACAAAAAGCTGATATTCAAGCTCTCAAAGTTTAAATATAGGCTTTTACACTTTCAAACTTTCAATTCTTTAATTAATTGAATATCTAATTATTTAATCAAAAAAACATTAGGTGCCATAACGGACATTCAATTTGAGTTTTTTAATGTGCGTGCTTATGTGCCTTATACGAAGAGCGTACCAGAGCTCCGCTTTCTATATACATAAAGCCCATTTCCATACCCAGGTTTTCGTATTTTTTAAATTGTTCCGGAGTAATAAATTCTTTTACAGGGAGGTGTTTTTTACTGGGCTGCAAATATTGACCTATAGTAATTACGTCCAAACCTACATTACGAAGATCTTTCATGGTTTGAATGACTTCTTCTTCAGTTTCTCCCAAGCCCAGCATAATTCCGGATTTGGTTCTCATGCCGTTTTCTTTAAGGTATTTTAGAACTCCCAAACTACGATCGTATTTTGCCTGAATACGAACCTCGCGAGTCAACCTTCTTACGGTCTCCATATTATGAGAAACCACCTCCGGATGTACCTCAATGATTCTATCAATCAATTTTTCTTTTCCCTGGAAATCAGGAATAAGTGTTTCTAAGGTTGTTGCGGGATTCGCTCTGCGGATTGCATTCACCGTTTCAGCCCAAATAATAGAGCCTCCATCTTTTAAGTCATCTCGATCTACAGAGGTAATTACCGCATGTTTAATACCCATAATTTTGATAGAACGAGCCACTTTTTCCGGCTCATCCCATTCAACTTTTTCCGGCCTGCCGGTCTTTACACCACAAAAACCGCAGGAGCGTGTACAGATATTCCCCAGGATCATAAAAGTTGCTGTACCTTCACCCCAACATTCACCTATATTCGGGCAGCTTCCGCTTGTACAAATGGTATGTAATTTATACTTATCAACCAAGCCTCTAAGCTCCGTATATTTCTTTCCAACAGGGAGTTTTACACGGAGCCATTCCGGTTTTTTCTTTCTTTCGGGAAGTATAGCAGTACTTTGTGTCATAAAAAATTTAAATCGAAATGCAAATTTACAAAGAAAAGTAACGGAATATAAGCGATTTTCAGTCTATTTTTCGAAAATAGAAAAAGTCGGGATGATTCAGTAAGTATTTATCAAAAACCAAATACTAAAACCTATTAAAAATGCAATTCCGATCCAACTTAAGATTCTCAAATACATATTAGGGTGATATTTTTTTGGGGTATATTTCCCAGTGATCAAAATATAATTTAAAATGGCATAGAAAGGAGCAGTTAAGAAAGATAAAACAGTGGCAATTTTTACCAACGCCCCCATGTTACTGATAAAGTATTTTAGAATAAGAAATGTGCCTAACCCCAACAGTAAAATCCAAAACCAATAATTGAAAATCGTTTTTTTCTCAATTAACAAATCGGTTGTTTTTGCCATAACTCTTGGAGAAGCATCTAAAGTAGTAATAGCCGTACTAAACATGGTTGTAAATGCTGCCGTGGCAATGAAAATATATGAGAAATCGCCCAGATTTCTAGTATATAAGCTGATGAGTTGATTGGCAAAAGCACCCCCTGAATTTGAAAAGGTCTCTCCAGAGTGAAACATCACCAAACATCCTAATAAAACAAAACAAACCCCTAAGAAAAGAGTACCGATATATCCTACATTAAAATCAAAAATTACCTGCTTTGCTTTGATTTTTTGAAACGTTGTTTTTTCTTTTTCCACAGACCAAATAGAATGCCAGATAGAGATATCCAAAGGAGCAGGCATCCAACCCAAAAAGGCAATTAAAAAAGTAATTCCTGCGGATCCTTTGGGGAGTATTTGTACATAGTCAAATGTTTGTTGTGTATTTAGGAGGGCTACAATGACTGCAATGACGGTACTGATCGTCAAAATGAAAATAATGTATTTCATTAAATTATCCAGCAATCTGTATTTGCCTATCACCAAAATAAAAAAACTAACAATAATGAGGATAGCAGCCCAGGTGACTATATTATCTGTAAACCCGAAAAGATTTATTGCCAGCCCTGCCGTTACTATTGTTACGGCAGCCTGGATAGTAAACATGGTAGCAAAGCTTAAGATATAATAGGCAATCAATATGCTTTTGCCGAGTTTTTTATAACCGTCTAACAACGTTTCTCCTGTAGCGGCAGTATATCTCGGGCCGAATTGAAAAAACGGATATTTAAAAATATGGACTAATAACAACGCCCAAAGTAAGCCAAAACCGAAGTCAGCAACGGCTTTCGTAGATTGTACCAAATGAGAAACCCCGATGGCTGCTCCGGCAAAGAGAAGTCCAGGGCCTAATGAGTTTAGAATGGTTTTTTTCATTTTTTAAGAGCATTCATTGCTACTAATATAGTGAACTCACCCTGTCTTTTTCATTATTTCATCCGCTGTTTAATCCATTTACATGAATGAAGAATATCAATATTAGCACTAAAAATAGCGAATTATTTTGGCAAAGGTCTCTTGAGTTTAAAACAGTAAGACCGGAGAAAGACTATTATTGTTGTTCTTTACTAATTTTATATTTTCGGAAATCGTTATTTCTTTAAAATCTTCGATAATGGGAATGGCTATATTTAATGTAATTTTTACTATTTGAAAATTACTTTTTGGCAATGATCTAATAAATTGATCTATTTGAATAGCAATTATATATAAAACCTCAAGATGCATCTTGATTTACGATTACTGTTCGAAATTTTAACTTTACCGAGTTTACTAAGTTTTGATTTGTATTGATTACATCTTTATCTTTTACCGGATCAATGTTTTGTATGGTCATACCTTTTGAAATGGTATTCATCTTTTGATCATCATATTTAAAAACTTTCGAAGGGTTAAATTTGAGTTTTTGAATGGACCTGATATCAGCGATATCCATTTTTTTTGAGATTTTTTTAGAAATTGACTTGCCTGTTTTTTTGTATGAAGTTCGCTGCTTTTTTCAACAGTATTAGCATTCATATTGTATATGAATTTTGCAGAAATTTTTCCTTCGTCTATGATAGGTTTAACATAACCATTTTCAAAATATGTGGATAGCACCTGTCTTAAGGAATTAATTTTTATTTTAATAATATCTTCTGGTTTTTCTGTTTCACCCGATGCTTCCAAATCTTTTTTTGCTTCCTCAATTAAGTGGTACTTACGTATCAATTGCTCATCTGTGGCTAAAAGATCTTCTTTTAACTCAATGATTTTGTTTTCTTGCTGATATTGTGTTTCTGATACTGCAACAATGGTTTCGGTGATTAAAGATTTTAAAAAATCCGTAAATGTAATTTGATTCATCATTTTAAATATTAAAAAGAGACCTTTGCAAAATTGATTTGGCAAAAAAGCTCGACACCCGAAGAAAATTTTCAACCGGAATAACCTGTTGATTTTGAGGATTTAAAATTTTCGAGAAGGAAGAAATTTGAAGCCAAATCAATTTCAATACAGAATATATCACTATTTTGCAAAGGTTTCAAAAGGTTAAATGAAGGTTGTTTTATAAATACTTAAAAACAACCTTCATCATGATTAAGCAGCTAATGGTTGATAATCCGTATGGGCTTTAATTTTTACATACCCTAAAAGATTTGGATTTGCTACATTACTGTTTTGACTGGAGTGATTGGAAGTGTTAGCTGTTGTTTTTTACAATGCTATAACCAGCACCCCAGAACTATAGAAAATTACAGAGACAGCCTGTTTGAAAAACTCGAATTGAAGACCCGGGTAGGATTAGCGGTTTATACACTTAAAAATGGCTATTCGGAATAACGTTTAACCGGCTTGGTATTTTTTTAGCTTAACTTTCCAACTTGAAACATAATTACGACCTCTTTATAATTTCGGCCAATAATTTTCTAGCGCGTAATAATTTCACTTTTACATTACTCATAGGCTCTCCAATTTGCTTTGATATTTCTTTATAACTTAACTCCTGAAAATAACGCAATTGAATAACCTCTTGATATTTTGGTTTTAATTGCTTGACATCTAGTAGTAATTTTGCCAAATTCTGTTGGGTAATAATGGTGTCTTCAGGCGTTGGATTATCATCGATAATTTGATGTACTTCCGTATCTTTTTCGTTGGAATTATCGGTTTGAATAGATGTTTTTTTCTTTCTAACCAAATCTATATGTATATTCTTAGAAATCGTAAGTAACCAGGTTTTAAAGGTATATTTTTCATTATACATATCAATTCTGTCAAAAGCTCTCGAAAATGCTTGGATGGTAATATCTTCTGCATCATTATCATTTTGAGTCCTTTTTAACTGGTAGTTATATACATCAGGCCAGAATACATCCAATAAAAAATTAAAAGATATCTGATGCCCTTCTTTTGCTTTTTGAACATGTTGACGTAATAATTCTTTGGTTATTTTCAATGATGAGATTTTGAAAAAATAGTTGCTAAAGGTAATAAATTGAAAAAGTTTAAATGAGTTCAATATCTCGAACGCTCAAATTCATTAGTTTGGTCTTTAGTATAAATCAGATAATTCTCATCAATTTTAAACCATCCGGGAAGCTTGGTCCATTTTGCCCAATCATTTCCAACGGTGTCAATTTCGAGTTTATTATATTTAACAAACTCATGAAACCATTTTTTGTCCGCTCTGAATTTTAGAAATAATTCATACTTGAGTGAGAAATGAGGTGATTGATAATATGCTCCTTTTATTAATTCAATTTCTTTCGGAGGTCTGCCTCCTGACCAATATTTATATGCTTTTTCAGCATCTTTAGTTTCAATTGGTAAACAACTTGCCAAAATGAAAATAGAACTGAAGAATATTATTTTTTTAGCCAAGCTCAATTTATTTTTCCACATCGACATTTAAATTAAGAGACTACAAATAACACTAAGATTTAGTACAACTATCAAATTGATCCAGAGTTTTACCGCAAAACCCACAAGCTTCTCCATTCGAGTTGATCATTGGGTTTTGACTTGCACAGGTACCCGCAAACTTACCCTCTTTTTTAATCCAAATTTTAATGGCAATTCCCGCCACTCCCAAAGCTAATAATCCTACGGATAATAAGATGAGTTTCATAATTTAGTATTGTAGCGGTAAAGATACTTATAATTTGCTATATCTAATTACTAAACTCTCAATGTCTACCGCTAATCTTTATATTTGTTTTCATTGATTAACCACTTTTTAAAGCGATCAATCTCTATCAGGAACGTACAGCTTGAAACTTTTAAACCTGAAACTATATCAAATAACATTCACCTCCATATCCAGATTGATATCAAACCTTTCGAGAACATCAACTTGAATCTTTTTTGCCAGACCCAGAATTTCCTTACCGTTGGCATTTCCGTAATTTACCACTACCAATGCTTGTTTCTCATATACCCCTGCATCGCCGGAGCGATAACCTTTAAAGCCCGCTTTTTCAATTAACCACCCGGCAGGAACTTTAACCGTTGACTCTGAAACCATATAGCCGGGAATTGTAGGATATTGTTGCCGGAGCGTATCGAAATGTTCTTTTGAAATAACAGGGTTTTTAAAAAAACTACCACCATTTCCTATTTTATTCGGATCAGGGAGCTTAGATTGTCGTATGGCAATCACAGCATTGGAAACATCTCTGATAGTGGGATTAAAAATAGATTTATCCTCTAAAAAAGAGGTAATGGATCCGTAAGATGTATTTAAAACATGATGATTCTTAGTCAATTTAAAACTTACGGAAGTAATAATATACTTCCCCCTGGCACGATTCTTAAAAATCGAATCTCTGTAAGTAAAGACACAATCGCTATTTGAAAATTCAATTTTTTTACTATTTGTAATTTCTATACCGGTTACTTTAGTGATTACATCTTTTACCTCCACACCGTAAGCTCCAATATTCTGAATAGGGCAAGTGCCTACATTCCCCGGGATGAATGATAAGTTCTCCAGACTTCCATACCCATGATCAATACACCAAAGTACAAACGCATGCCAGTTTTCTCCGGCATTTACTGTCAGGTACACTTCATTAGCTGTTTCCTGATCTAAGAAAATTCCTTTCATGTCAATATGGACAACCAATGATTCAATGTCAGATGTAAGTAATATATTACTACCCCCGCTGATGAGAAAGAATTTTTTTTCGGTTTTCAACAGCTGTTTTAATTCGGAGTATGACCTTACGGAAATAAAGCGTTTTGCAAGCACATCAATACCAAATGTATTGTAATTTTTTAACGATATGTTTTTTTGAATAGTCAATTAGTTAGCATACTTTTCTAGAGCTATTTTAAGAATTTCAACACATCTGATCAAATCCTTTTTATTTAATACATAGGCAATCCGCACCTGATTTTTTCCCATGTTTGGAGTAGCGTAGAAACCACTGGCAGGGGCTACCATTAAGGTTTCATTTTTATGGCTGAATTTTTCTAAAACCCACTGTGCAAAATCATCAGCGTCATTCACCGGGAGCTCCGCTACGCAATAAAAAGCACCTTTTGGATTCGCTACCTTTACTCCTTCAATTTTTTGCAATTCGGCAATCAATGTATTTCTTCTTCCGGTATATTCTTTAATAACAGTATCGAAATAACTTTGTGGCGTATTAAGGGCAGCTTCGGAAGCCAATAAAGCATAGGTTGGCGGGCTCAAGCGGGCTTGTGCAAATTTTATGACCGTATGTATAATATCCCTGTTTTTGGATGCAATACAACCAATTCTTGCACCGCACATACTGTAACGCTTGGAGACAGAATCAATCATAATGGCATGCTTTTCTAACCCTTTTTCACTCATTATGGAATGATGTCTGTGCCTGTCATAAGTAAACTCCCGGTACACCTCGTCGGCAATTAAAAAAAGATCGTGTTTTAATACAATTTGTTTTAATTTTTCAATTTCTTCTTTACTGTATAAATATCCGGTTGGATTTCCGGGATTACATATCAAAATAGCTTTTGTTTTTTTAGAGATCAGCTTTTCAAAAGCTTCTATTTCGGGCAATGCAAAATTGTCTTCGATCCCGGAAGTAATAGGAACAACAGTTGCTCCGGAAGCTATTGAAAACCCGTTATAGTTTGCATAAAAAGGCTCCGGAACGATAATTTCATCTCCCGGATCGGTAATACTGCCTATCGTAAATAATAATGCTTCGGACCCTCCCGTAGTTGCAACGATATCGTCGGCAAGTACCTGTATGTTGTTTTGTTGATAATAAGAAGCCAACTTGGTCCTATATATTTCAGAACCTTCAGACTTGGCATAGGACAACACTTCAATGGTATTGTGCTTTACAGCGTCTAAAGCTACTTTTGGAGTTTTTATATCCGGTTGCCCAATATTAAGATGATAAACTTTTACCCCTCTTTTTTTTGCATTTTCGGCATAAGGAACTAATTTTCTTATGGGAGATTCCGGCATTAAAGCTCCTTTTGTAGAAATAGAAGGCATAGAAATATTTTAGGTATTCTGTATATCCTGCAAATTTGCAAAATATATTTTATAAGTTTAATCGGTACACCCAACTTTTAGCTATTTTTATGTTTGGCAATGTTCCCAGCTATGAGTAGTTACTCCACTTCTTCATTCAATTTGTACAAATCTTTATTTTTGTTTTATCACTTAAACCGCTATTACTTATACATCGTGTTAGCAAGCGTATTTATTCGTCATCATTTTCATCCGTTTCCTTTACTTCTATATTATCAAGAATAAACTTTTCGGGCAATTGTTTTTTAGAATTAACTCCAAGTTTTTTCAAGTTTTCAGCTTGTCCAATTAAATTTCCTCTACCTGTAGAGAGTTTTTTTATTGCCTCATCATATTTCTCAGTTGCCTTTTCCAAGTGTTTTTCAATTCCCTCCATATCAGATACAAAGCCAACAAACTTATCGAATAATTTTTCTCCTCTTTTTGATATTTCTCTTGCGTTGCTATTTTGAATCTCTTTACTCCACACATCTGCAATTACTCTGAGAGTTGCAATAAGGTTTGTTGGACTCATCAAAACTATTCTTTTAGAGTAGGCATAATTCCATAGTTGATTATCGTACTGTAATGCGGTTAAAAACGCTGGTTCAATCGGAATAAAAAGAAATACAAAATCAAGAGCCTTGTCCAATTGTTCGTATTCTTTTGAACTTAAATTATCGATATGATTTTTGATTGACTTAATATGATTGTTTAAATGAATTTTTTGTTCGTCAATATTTTCACAATTAGCAAATTGCTCATATGCTTTTAATGAAACTTTAGAATCGATTATAACATATCTATTATCTGGATATTTTATAGTAACATCAGGCTGTTTTAGTTTACCTTCTTCGTCTTTGAAAGATTCTTGTAAAAAGTATTGTCTATTTTTTATAAGACCAGAATATTCCAAAATACTCTCTAAAATCATTTCACCCCAATCACCTTGGGTTTTAGATTGCCCTTTGAGTGCATTCGTTAGGTTTGTTGCATCTTTACTTATTTGCTGATTCAGATTTACCAATTCTTTGATTTTGCCCTCCAACGAAAAACGTTCTTTAGATTCCTTGTCATAAGTTTCCTCAACTTTCTTTTTAAAATCCTTTAGGTTTTCCTTTAAAGGGGTCAATAATTGTTCTATGTTTTCTTTACTTTGTTTTGAGAACTTACTTGTTTTTTCATCAAATAGTTTATTAGCAATATTTTCAAATTCGGTCAACGATTTCTTTCTTGCTTCCTCAAACTCTTTTGATTGGTCGTTAATTTTTTTTTCTAAACTTGTTTTTATAGTCTTAACTTTTGATAGTTCTGTATTAAGCTCCAAAATCTTTCGGTTACTTTGTTCTATATTCTGCTGTTGACTCTTGTTGGTCTCTTTTTCCTCGTTGACTTTTTCCAGCAAATTTTTCGTTGTTGCATTTAATTCAGCAATATTTCGTTCTTGATTTTGGTTTTTTTCTCGTTCTGTGCTTAATTCGGTCGTAAGTTCCTTTAATGAATTCCTCAATTCATTTTCAAGAGCATTTTTTGTATCCAACTTATTTTTGGTTGAAGCAAAATTATCCTTCAGTGTATCAAATTTGTCTCTTGGAATGGTTGAATACTTAATAAATAAATACGTGATTACAGCTCCTAACAGAAGTGCCATTAAGCCTACAATTATCAATTCTTGATTCATAAAATCATATATATTTAATTTCCGTTATTCAGAATCAAGATTTTCATCCAAAACTGTTTTCATATTTTCCTCAAAATATTTCAAAGATTTTAGTTGATTTTCTTTTGTCAGTCCGCAATACCATTCAGTCCGTTTTATAAAATTTTGGGCTTTGCCAATGGCAACATTTAGTTCTGCACCGATATCTTCATATTCGGTTTCTCCAATATATTCTATCGCTACTGCAACAATTTCTTTTGCACACTCAAGTATCAATTCAACATTATTTGAACTATCTATAGTGTTTTCTGATTTCATTTAAATTTTAGTTCTTGTCTTTTTATGCTTGCTAACGGTCTGTGAATGAGTAGTAGCGTATTTCTACTTACTAATTCAGTTTAGTACTGACCTTTGTTTTATGTTTACACTTTCGTTTTATCACTTAAATCGCTATTACTTATAGCATCTATGAAAAAGCAGTAAGTCAAGTATCTTTAAGGTAAACAAAAAACTAAAGATATGATTACTCAAATTACTGCCACGCCTAAGTTATATATTGGAATTGACATACACAAACGAAGTTGGAAAGTTCATTGCTCAACAGATTTATTTTCAGGTAAGTCTTTTTCTCAACCACCAAACCCTGAAGTTTTACGAGATTATGTTTCCAAACATTTTCTCCACTATGAGGTTACTACTGCCTATGAAGCGGGTTGCTGTGGGTATTATTCCCATCGATGTTTTGTGAGTTATGGTTGGAAACCTTTGGTAGTCGACCCTGCTGATATCCATCGTAAAGGAAAAGAGAAGTACACCAAGAGTGATAGAATAGACGCTCAATTGATCAGCAGAGAACTCAAAGACGGTTAATCATCATCAAAGTAGCCCGAAAGCTACCTTTAGATTAGCAGATATAAATATTTACTTAAATTAATGATGGTGAGTTTTCTTTTTTTGCTTCTTTTTTTCTTTGTTAATAACTTGTATTTAGTTGATAACTTTAAATACAGAAGAACGGAGTGAACTTTCAGAGCTACTAGCTTTTCAGAGCTATACCGAGTATCAGTCTCCGTTCTTTACTTATGTTACTTAGAACCAAATAGAATTTTAGAATATGTCCTTATTAAAGGTGTTCTATAATCTAAAGCGGAATGTAATCTTTTTGTATTGTACCATTCTATATATCGTTTAATTACAAAATTCGCTTGTAAAAATGAACTGAATTTATATCTATAAACACCTTCATATTTTAATGTTTTAAAAAAAGATTCTGCTACAGCATTATCCCAACAGTTAGCTTTTCTACTCATAGATTGAGTGATTTTGTTATTTTTAGTAAATATCATTTTCATTACATTAGAAGCATACTGCACGCCTCTGTCCGAGTGAAAAATATGATTTTTAGAGATCGGTTTTCTTTTTCTTGCCAATAACCAAGTTTTATAAATAGTATTTTCTGTAGTGATATCATCACTCAAAGTCCAAGCAAGAATTTGCCTATCTGCTAAATCAAGTATGATAGTTAAATAATACCATTGTTTAGCTATTCTTATATAAGTAATATCAGATACCCGCTTTTCTCCTAATTGAGCACTATAGAATTTTCTATCTAAAATATTATCTTCAGTTTTATAAGAATGATTAGAATCTGTGGTAACTATATATTTTTTACGCAATACACTTTTAATACCCATTTTGTTCATTAAAAATGATATGTAAGAACGACTATAGTTGATATTTTCTCTCTCTAATGATTTTTGAATACGTTTACTATCATAAACCTGATTACTGTCATTAAAAATCTCTAAAATCTTATGTTTTAAATAGGTCAAACTACTTTTTTCTTTGTTTACATGTCTTGTCTTTAACCAATTGTAAAAAGCACTTTTACTTACTTGCATACAATTACACATCTTCCCAACAGGAAAAACCTCTTTATGAGATAAAATAAAATGATATCTTACCTGTCGCTCGCGGAGAAGATGCTTACCGCCTTTTTTAAAATATCGCGTTCTAACTTTATATTACGAAGTTCCCTCTCCAGTAATTTAATATGTTTTTGATCTTCAGTTAATACTAATTTTTCTCTGAAATCTACTGAATGTTCATAGAACTTTCGCCATTTTCTTATCATACTACCATTCAAGCTATATTCCTTGCTTACAGAACTTACACTTTGCCCTGATTGCAATAACTCTTCAATCATTACTTTAAATTCATTACTATACTTTCTTGCCATAATTCAAATATAATTATTATGGGCTATATTTTTTTGTCCTGTTAAATGTAGACATTCCACATAAAGATGTCCTACAAAAGAGACTCAAGTTATCGGGACAACCTGGACAAAAATGGATTACAGCAAATAGCTCAACTAAGAGTCTCCTACAAAAGTGGTAAATGGTATCAAGTCAGAGATTTATGTATTAAAAAAGTAGCTTGAGTGAAATTTGTCATACACCCTTTGAAACAGGGCAAACGCATTAAACTTTCATAAGATTTAGCACTTTAATGAGGTAATGATTATCCCATCCAGCCTTTAATCTTCTACTTTTGACACCAACCTTAGATGCTTTTTCATTTTTAAGAAGATTAAGCGCAATTTTGTTTAGAATAGAAAAGTTTTGCGCAGCATTATCTTTTCTTTTTCTAGAAGCATCTTCTTCGAATGCAACATCTAAGGTCCAATGCAGTTTATTTTCAATACCCCAATGTGAACGTATGGCTTTTTGAAAATCTTTAGGCTTAGCCTTTGTGCTAGATATATAATAGCGTGTAGCTGTTTCTATTGGTTTATCAGAGTTTTTAAATTCACGCTTGCTTTCTATTTTAACCATAGCAGTAAGACTATCCCATTTATTATCCGGTGGAATACATTGAAAGTTTGTCATAACACTGCATTTTCGGGTTTCTATCCTTCCATGGTTTAGTTCTTCACTTATAGAGGTTGCTATATTTTCACCAAATCTAAATTCATCTTCAATATTTTGATATAATTGTGCTTGATTTTGTTTTACAGCTAAAATATAGTCCGCTTGTTTTTCAACAATGGCAGTAGCTATATCTGTCTGACATCCCATAGCATCAATAGTTACAATAGTATCTTTAATGATAACACTTTTAGTAATTCTGGAATTGCAGTAATTTCATTATTAGAGAATACACGATTAAAAGTGTCGTGAGAAGGTATGCCATTGGGTAGATCTAAAAAAGAGCGTAAAAAATCTTCTTTTGAATAGGCATAGTCTTCCTTTTCATTCCATGAATTTGCACCACAAATAACTGAAATTATCCCGATAAGAAGGATGCTCTCTAAATCGTAAAGTTGCTTGTGGGTGTGTCTAAAATCAGGAATTTGACCGAATATGGTCTTTAGTTTGTTTGTTGTTTTCAAAACTATTAAATTATTGATTATCAGTATAATATACAAACAATCAATAACATAAACAACTAATAACTAACTGAATATCAATGAATTAAGAACATTACATATCAATAGGGTTTTTAAAAAGTTTAATGCGTTTGCCCTGCAATTGGTACTGCTTTTCTTGACATGAGACAAAAATAAATAATTTAAGTTAATTAACTTTATAATTATTATACTAGTCGCCCCTAGGTACTATGGCGGCGGCTGACTTCTCATGACTAGCTTTACTCCATGCTTCCGAAAAAAAACCTCCGCATGTCCATGAGACCTCCCTTGGTAAGATAATATACTTTCTTTCCATGCCTCCAACTTATTTACAGCCCGATGTCCGTGTAATCTTTGGACTTTGATTTGTATTGCAATCTCATCCCACCGGTTATGCCTGATAAGGTTCGTCTACCTCGGAGCAGAAATTTGTTGTTGGCTTCCTTCAGATTCCACCTCACGACGGACACCCTTGCCTTAAACCAGTGGTTGGCGATTACAGACCCCCACAGTGGACTTTCACCACCTAGTGCATTACCATGCACGACACACAATAATAACCCTTTACCAAATAATTTATTTGGTAAAGGGTTATTAAATATCTTTCTTGGTAAGTACCCTATTTTGTTTTATGATTTAATGAACCTCCCCACAGCTTGCTGCAAGGTATCTGAATCATTCAAACAATTTTAACTGGCTTCCCGGAGTAAACGAAAAACTCATTTAGCTGCACAGTACAACGAATACTTTTCGGGTCTGTGGCACTGCAGTACGTTGTATTAAAAATTAACTATTATTTTTTCACATATAAAAATACTACTCTTTAGATTTTCCTACTAGAGTAGTGTTTTTTCTATTTTCCGTAGACATATAATATAGTCTTTAATGCATATTTATTGCTTTTTACTCCAGCTATCTCTTAACCCTACGGTTTTATTAAAAACCAAAGTGTCAGAAGTAGTATCATTATCTACGGTAAAATAACCTAAACGCTGGAATTGAAATTTTTCCCCAACAGTAGCTGATTGTATACCGGACTCTGCAAAAGCTTGTATGATTTTTAAAGAATTTGGATTTAAAAACTCCATAAAATCTTTATCTTTATAGCTGTCAGGTGCTTTATCGGAAAACAAACGATCATAGACTCTTACTTCTGCTTTTATAGCATGTTTTATAGAAACCCAATGCAAAGTGCCTTTTACTTTACGAGCACTTTCTTCAGTTCCGCTACCGGATTTACTCAAAGGATCATATGTACATTGAATTTCTGTAATGTTTCCTTCGGCATCTTTGGTACAGCTTTCTGCTTTAATGATATAAGCATTTTTTAGACGGACTTCTTTTCCTAACTTCAAACGAAAGAACTTTTTATTGGCTTCTTCCCTAAAATCTTCTTTCTCGATATAAATTTCTCTTGAAAAAGGAATTTCTCTGTATCCTGAATTGTTATCCTCCGGATTGTTTTCTGCAATTAACACTTCTTCTTTTCCTTCGGAATAATTGGTAATGACTACCTTTACCGGATTTAAAACAGCCATCACTCTGTTAGCAATTTTATTTAGATCTTCGCGAATTTTAAATTCCAACAGAGCAACGTCAATCAGGTTCTCTCTTTTAGAAACCCCAACAGTTTCTATAAAACTTCTGATAGAAGCGGATGTATAACCTCGCCTCCTTAATCCGGAAATGGTTGGCATTCTCGGATCATCCCATCCGGACACTACATTTTCATGTACCAAACGCATTAATTTACGTTTACTCATAATCGTATAACTCAGATTCAAACGGGAAAATTCGCGTTGTTTGGGAGCTAAAGGGTATTTATTTTTACTAAAATCATATACAAGATCGCGAAACCAATTATACAACTCTCGGTGAGGTTTAAACTCTAATGAACATAGCGAATGAGAAATTTGTTCTATATAATCGCTTTCTCCATGTGTCCAGTCGTACATTGGATAGATACACCAATCATCACCGGTTCTGTGGTGACTTTTAAAAAGAATTCGATACATGATAGGGTCACGCATCAACATATTTGGGCTGGCCATATCTGCTTTTGCACGTAACACATGTGTTCCTTCCCGAAACTCACCGGCTTTCATCTTTTGAAATAAGGCCAGATTTTCTGCTACGGATCGATTTCTAAACGGACTATTGATTCCCGGCTGAGTAGGAGTTCCCTTTTGATGAGCCATTACTTCCGAAGATTGGCTGTCTACATAGGCTTTCTCTTTTTTAATCATCAGGACAGTCCAGTCATACAATTGCTGAAAATAATCCGAAGAGTACAACTCATTGGCCCATTGGTACCCTAACCAAGAAATGTCTTTTTTAATAGCATCTACATATTCTTGCTCCTCTTTTGCAGGATTTGTATCATCAAAACGAAGGTTTACGGGAGCATTGTATTTTTCACCTAACCCAAAACTGATTCCAATAGCTTTGGTATGCCCGATATGCAAATACCCGTTTGGTTCCGGGGGAAATCTAAAACGCAGTTTCTTTCTCGGTAAACCTTTTGCTAGATCTTCTTCTATGATTTGCTCAATAAAATTGAGTGGTTTTTTCCCCTCAGGCATGTTTGATATAGTTTTAAAGTTAGAAAGTTTAAAGTTGGAAAGTATGTTTGACTAACTATAGGTACTCGGAAAATCGACTTTATTTTTTGAGTAAAGCAATAGTTCATATTATATAATATAAAACGCAAATTTATAGAAATAATATCATTTAAAAACGGAAAAGGTATTTCAAATCGGGAGCTCAAAAAGTAAAAAACAGCCATTGAAGCAAGGTCAAATTCCGGTACTTCCAAAACCGCCCATATCGCGTTCCGTGTCATTGAGAACGGCAACTTCATTCCAGATAACATGTTCGTGTTTTGCAATGACTAATTGCGCAATACGCTCTCCGTCCCGAATACTAAAATCTTCTTTGGAAAGGTTCACTAAAATAACGCCTATTTCACCTCTGTAGTCCGCATCTATAGTTCCGGGGCTGTTCAGTACCGTAATTCCTCTTTTTGCAGCAAGTCCGCTTCGTGGACGAACCTGGGCTTCAAAACCAATAGGTAGTGCGATAAACAAACCTGTTTTAACAATGGTTCTTTCTAAGGGTTTTAGTGTAATGGGTTCGTCAATATTGGCACGTAAATCCATTCCTGCAGACTGCCTCGTTTCATATGTAGGAATCGGATGTTTTGACGTATTGATTATTTGTACATTCATACTATATATTATGAGGTCTTTGCAAAATAGGGATATATTTTGTATTTGAATTGATTTGATTTCAAATTTCTTCCTTCTCGAAAATTTTCTTCGGTTGTTGAACTTTTTTATCAAATCAATGCTGCAAAGGCCTCATCATTTTTATTTTTCTCCGGATTTTAAAGAGGTGAACGAACTCCTCAAGATAACTTGAGACTTTCAAACTTTAAACTCTATAAGAATTGTTTTAAAAAGTCATTATTTATGACGTATAGTGTTTAAAATCTCTTTTTTCTCAAAAGTAAATACCATGAGGAGAAATAACAGAACGGCAGCTATTGAAACTACATAATTTTCTCTAAAATACAAAAATGAAACGGTACAAAAAATAATAGTAATAGCCATATAAAAGCCCATTTTTTTTAGCTGGTAATTTACAGGATAATGTTTTCTGCCAAAGCAATAAGAAAGCACCATCATGGTTCCGTATGTTATAAGTGTTGCCCAGGCAGAAGCCATAAATCCTATTTTAGGGATCATCATCATATTGAAACCAATAGTTATGACAGCTCCTAAAACAGAAAAAAACATTCCAAACACCGTTTTATTCGTCAGCTTATACCAAATGGACAGATTGTTATAAATCCCTAAAAATAAGTTTGCCAATAATATAATGGGGACTATTTGCAGTGCTGCAAAATATTCCGGTTTTCCAAGGAGAATATGTGCAAAAAAATCAATAAAAACAACAATAACCAGCATACAGAAAGCCCCAATAAGACTAAACCAGATAAGTATTTTACTATAAGTTTCTTTGGCATTTTTTTTAGCGGCGGTATTAAAAAAGAAAGGCTCTGCACCCAGGCGAAAAGCCATGATATACAGTGTCATAAAAACCCCCAATTTATAACAGGCGGCATAGGCTCCCATTGTTGCATCGCCCAGCATATTTCCCAATAAAAGCTTATCGAGGTTTTCATTGGTAACAAATGCCAAACTGCCCACCATAACAGGCAAGCCGTATGATAGCATTTTTTTTAAAAGCAGTATGTCAAAACCAAATTTAAATTTAAAAATAACAGGCAATAAACACAAAAAAGTAACAGCACTTGCAATGGTGCCCGAAACAAAAATATATAAAACTTTAGGATGCGAATGGTAATAGTCAATTAAGAACTCCGGAAAAGAAATATTGTTTTGTATACCATAGGGTATTGCCCATAAAAAGAACACGTTTAATATTGCAAAAACAGCAATGTTAATTACCTTAAATAAGGTAAATCTTTTTGGTTCATGGGTAACCCTTAAGTAAGCATAGGGGATTACCACCAAGGTATCCAAAGTAATGGTCCAAATTAATAATTTTAGAAAAACAGGATCTTTAAACCCAAAATATATAGCCAATGTTTCGCTAAAAAACAAACCTGTAGTCAAAAACATCAAACTTGTAACAAGAAGGGTTATAAAAGAAGTGGAGATCACTTTTCCTTTCTTTTTTTCTCCGGAAAAAAAACGAAAAAAAGCAGTTTCCATTCCGTATGTTAATAAGGCATTTAAATAAGCAGCATATACATAATAATCGGTATTGATCGCATATTTATCAACTCCCAGAGAAGAAGTATGCAGTTTTACCAAAAAAACATTGACTGCTCTTGGCAATACTGCAGCAATACCGTAGATAAGCGTATCTTTTAAAAACCGATTAATTATACCCAAAAATAAAGAGATAAAAGACAAAAGTACATGAATTTTTTCATTTGAAAATTTACAAAAAACAAATGAAAAAAATTTATGGACTAACCGAAGTGGTTACTGAAGTGAAACTAAATTTTGTGTTTTTTAATCAAAATTTAGTTTTTACAGAAGATATATAATAATTAGGGATAGCCTTTGGGCAATGGATGATAGTTTTATTACTTTTGAGACAATCAATCGGATAAAGCAATGGATAAAAGCAAAAAGGTTGCGGTTTTAGGAGGTGGAAGCTGGGGAACAGCAATTGTAAAAATGTTATCGGAAAATTTGGAAACAACAGGTTGGTATATGAGAAGTGCATATGCAGTTGAGCACATTAAAAGAAACAAACACAACCCTAATTATTTGAGTTCTGTAGAATTACATCCACAGCAACTGGATTTATCCTATGATATTAATAAGACCGTTAACGATTATACAATCTTAATTTTTGCAATTCCATCTGCATTTTTAAAAGAAGAACTCGATAAATTAACCACTCCTTTAAAAGGAAAAATTATTTTTTCTGCAATTAAAGGAATTATGCCCGAAACAGGATATATCGTTGGAGAACATTTTTTTAAGCAATATGCAATTCCCTATGAAGATATTGGCGTCATTACAGGGCCATGTCATGCAGAAGAAGTTGCCATGGAAAGACTTTCTTATTTAACAATTGCCTGTAAAGACGAAGCAAAAGCAAAAGCAGTAAGTCATTGTTTAAAAGGGAGGTATATAAAAACTAAAATTTCAGACGATATTATAGGAACGGAATATGCGGCAATGTTAAAAAATATTTATGCAATTGCAGCAGGGATATCTCATGGGCTGGGTTACGGAGATAATTTTCAATCGGTTTTGATGAGTAATGCCATTAGAGAAATGAAGCGCTTTATCAGGAAGGTCCATAAAATGAAAAGAAACATCAATAATTCGGCATATTTGGGAGATCTGTTGGTAACGGGATATTCTACTTTCAGTAGGAACAGGATGTTTGGAAATATGATAGGCAAAGGATATACAGTGAAATCTGCAATGCTCGAAATGAGCATGGTAGCAGAAGGCTATTATGCTACAAAAAGCGCGTATAACATAAATGAGCAAAACGGAGTAAACACACCTATCATTAATGCAGTTTATCATGTACTCTATGGTGGGAAAGAAGCAAAAAAAGAATTTTCGAAACTCACAAATAAACTAAATTAGTCAGATATGAAAACGTTGTAAAATTGATTTAAAAAGAATAATTCCGGATCAAGCAAAAAAGTTGTGAGGAAGACTTGAATAAAAATTTTACCATTTCAGATTTTTTTTAAATGAATATCCATTAAATAACTGTTTATTAAGTTTTTAAACTCTATTGAATGATGCTTTTGCGATTGACTCAACTTAAATGTTTTCAATAATATCTTTAAAATCCCACAAGTTTTCGGATTGATCCATAATTCTAAACGAAGACAATAAAAATCCTTATATTCGTGAGAAATTCTAAATGCAATGACACAAAAATCTTTCAAAAAATTAATTGTATGCTTTTTTTTAGTATCCTCTTTTTCTAGTTTTTCACAAACAAGGTTACAAATAGAAGAAATAAAAAAAAATTATAACCTAAATAAGTTATCAAGTTTATCGGAAACATTCAAATCTAATTTCTTAAGAGAAAAAGAAAAAGCCATAGCAATGGCCATCCGAAAAGGTTGGCGCATCAAGTATACCAACAGTAACGGAACCCTTTATGAACTTATGAAAGTTTCGGAGGATGGCTTTCCAATGTATTATAAAACGGATAACTCTGATGCGGCATTATCTACAAGGACAAACTGGTTACACAACAACGGAGGCTTAGGTTTAAACCTGGAAGGGCAGGGAATGACTGCCTATATCTGGGACGGAGGATTGGCAAGAAGTACACATCAGGAATATGACGGAGCAGGAGGGGATAACAGGTATTCTATTGGAGATGGGACAAGTACATTGAGTTTTCATGGGGCGCATGTAACAGGAATCATTATAGCTTCCGGAGTAGATGCTGAAGCTAAGGGAATGACTCCTCAGGCAAAGGGAATTGGACATGATTGGAACAATGATGAAAGTGAGATAACAGATGCTGCAGCAAACGGAATGCTGCTTTCCAATCATTCCTATGGTTTTGCCTTGGAAGATGTTTCGGATTGGATAGCAGGTGCCTATATAAGCAATTCCAGAAACCTTGATGAGATCCTATACAATGCACCGTATTACTTAAATGTTACATCTGCAGGAAATAGTGGAAATGATAATACCTCTAATGCAGTTCCATTAGCAGGAAATGCGTCATTTGATAAACTAACAGGATGGTCTACATCTAAAAACAATCTGGTAGTGGCAAATGCTCAGGATGCCACTATTAATGGCGATGGAACATTAAATTTTGTATCTATAAACGGCGGTAGCTCTGAAGGACCAACGGATGATTTAAGAATAAAACCGGATATTACCGGAAATGGTACAAGTTTACATTCTACTTTTGAATCTGCTGACAATGCATATGCAAGAATATCGGGAACCTCCATGTCTTCTCCAAATGTATGTGGTTCTTTGTTGTTATTGCAACAACACTATAATAACACGCAAGGAGTGTTTATGAGAGCAGCCACTTTGAAAGGACTGGCACTCCATACGGCAGATGACGGAAGCTTCACAGTACCTGGACCAGATGCTACTTGGGGCTGGGGCTTATTAAATGCTAAAAAAGCCGCGGAAACCATTACAGATAGAGGACTGCTTTCAGAAATTAGAGAATTAGAACTTTCTCAGGGAGAAACCCATACCTTAACGGTCAAGGCAGACGGAGTCAATCCTTTGATAGCTTCTATCAGCTGGACAGATGTTCCCGGAACAGCTGTTAGCGGAGTTGCAAATGACGGAACACCGGTACTGGTAAATGATTTGGATATCAGAGTATCAAATACGACAGGGACCTTTATGCCTTGGAGGTTAACAAGTGTAAACACAAATGATAAAGGAGACAATATAGTTGATCCTTATGAAAGAGTAGATGTAGGAGTTGGTTCCGGAGATTATACGATTACAGTAACTCATAAAGGTACATTGACAAACGGAAGTCAAAGGTTTTCGCTGATTGTTACAGGGATTTCTTCAGATTTTACAATAGCTACAACAACTTCTGCTGTTGATACATGTACCTCCGGCAATGCACTTTTTAATTTTAATTACAGGCAGTCAATACCCACCACTACCAATTTTACAGCAGAAAATTTACCTACGGGCATGACAGCTAACTTTTCAACGACAAGCTTAAGTGCAGATGGTAATTTTACGGTAACTTTTGAAAATTTGGATGGATTAGACCCGGGAACATATAGTGTGGATATTGTAGGAAATAATGGAAACATATCAAAAAGAGAAACGGTACAAGTAAGAATTTTTAAAGATGATTTTACAAACCACCCTGTTGTATTAAGCACTCCGGCGGATGGGGAACGAGAGGTTTCTATGAGTCAGACGCCCTTAACATGGCAAAACAATATCAATGCACAATCATATCTGGTACAGGTATCGGATACCCCGTCATTTTCTACTATCATAGCTTCCGGAAATGAAACGGATACAGACTTTATTGCAACGGGGCTTTCTGAAGACACCGTCTATTACTGGAGAGTAAAACCTGAGAACACTTGCGGGACTAATTCTTCTTTTTCAGAAATAAGGAGTTTTCAAACAGGAATAGCAAACTGTTCTTACACGTATACAGCAACCGATTTTTCATCCGGGTTTGTGGGCGGCCTGGAAGCAAATGAAATAGCCTCAGTTCCTATTGCAGTAACAGACAATATAGTAATTGATAAACTAACAGCTTCTGTTACCATTAATCATACAAATGTGTCTAACTTAAGGGTATTCATACAAGAACCAAATGCGTTAGGGTCTAATAATATTTATTTTTTAAATAACCCATGTGACGGTACGGATAATATAGACGCTACTTTTGACGATGACGGATCAGTACTTTCATGCAGTCCCTTGGCACCGGCAATAACGGGTACCATTGCACCGGCAGAAAAGCTAAGTGCCGAAAGAGGAAAAAATGCTATGGGAACCTGGTTTATAGCCATGAGAGACCTTGTTGCCGATGATGGAGGAAATATTGCTGCAGCAAGTATTACTATTTGTACAAAAGAACCTAACAGCAGCCCTCCTGCATTTACCTCCAATGTTTTGACTGCAGTTGCAAATGCAAGTGAAACGATAATGGCTACTCATATGGAAGCTACTACTGCGTCAGAAACTGCTGCTCAACAAGTATATACTTTAGTGGTAGCACCGGCTTTGGGAAGTATAACCAAAAACGGAATACCGATAATTGTTAGCGATACATTTACACAGGAAGATATTAATCTGGGAAGAATGGCTTTTACAAACTCACAAACAAGCGTATTTAATGATGAGTTTAAAGTAGATATTTTAAATGGAACCAATGGATGGTTGCCAAACCAAACGGTGAGTATTTCAGCAACTGCCAGTCTTGATAGTTTTGACTTAGGAAGTATTTCGGTTTTTCCAAATCCATCAACAGGAGAAATTAATGTAAGTGTTGACACATCTTTAAATGATGCGATGGTTCTCCAATTATATGATTTACAAGGAAGACTTATTTATGCCAGTAAGGATAATACAATTACAACCGGATTCTTTTCTAAGAAAATAGATGTAAATGCTATTTCCAACGGCATCTATTTGTTAAAAATAAAACAAGGAAATAAAGCAGGAATTAAGAAGGTGATTATTTCTAAGTAAAGGATTTAGTACAGTTTGAAAGTTGAAAAGCCCCAAGAAGTTAAAAGTTCACTTAAATAATAAGTTTTAACACTTTCTGACTTTTCAACTTTCAAACTTTATTTTTTAAGGAAAATAAAGTTAAAATACCAGTGCCTTTTTAATTCTGCAAAGGTTTTCGTGTTTTAATTTCAGCATCACCTTTTGAAATTGACTGTTCGGGTCAATATCTATTTCGTAGCTATACTTTCCGTTTCCCAAGGGTGTTTCTCCGACATAATCAATGGGCTGAAGAGTAAACGTTTCTCCATCGATTTGAAACTCAACAAAAACGTATCTGTAAGCAACATCGAACGTTTTATATTCGGATTTTGAATTTGAGTTAAGATTTCCAAAATATACTGTCTCTCCTGATGCATTTACCTTTATATTTTCATAATTGAATCGACTTATATTAGAAATTCGAATTTCCAAATTCGCTACTTCGTTGTTACCTTCGGGTGAAAAGCATCCGAAAAATGACATCAGTATTAGTGCCAGTGTATATGTTTTTTTCATTTTTTTCTTATGTAAATTAAAGTCTATTATGCTTGTTTTCAGGTAAATATAAAACTTACGCTTTAAATTCGTTTAAATTTTTAATAAAACCGTCCAAAGAAATAGCAGATGTAACTGAAAAATCTCCAATTTTTGTTCTTTGTAGTTCAGATAAATGTCCTCCGGATTGTAGTGCTTTGCCAAAATCATTTGCTAAAGAACGAATGTAAGTTCCTTTACTGCAAACGACTCTAAATTGTATCTTCGGGAGCTCAATGGTAGTAATTTCAAACTCGGAAATCGTAACTTTCCTGGGTTCGATATCTACAGTTTTGCCTTCTCTTGCCAATTCATATAATCGTTTTCCGTCTTTTTTTACAGCTGAAAAGATAGGAGGTTTTTGTTGAATACGGCCTATGAATTTTTGAGCGGTCTCATATATGAAATCGCTATGAATATGGTCTATGGGGTACTTTTGATCAACTTCCGTTTCCAGATCAAAACTGGGAGTGGTTCCTCCTAAGGTAATAGTACCGATGTATTCTTTTACCTCACTTTGATACTTGCTAATATTTTTAGTCTGTTTTCCGGTACAAATAATTAATAATCCGGTAACCAGCGGGTCTAAAGTCCCGGCATGCCCTACCTTTATTTTACGAATATTAAAACGTTGTTTAATGTGCCAACGAATTTTATTTACCACCTGAAATGAAGTTTGGTATAATGGTTTGTTGATAAGTAAAACCTGCCCCTCTTTATAATCTTCTGCAGTCATGCAATTTAGATGGTCAATTTATAAACAAAAAAGTGAGTTATCAGAAGAAAGATACCTAGTAGTATACGATAATATCCAAAGATTTTAAATCCTTTTCTACTTAGATAATCAATAAACGATTTGATGGCAATCAACGCTACTACGAAAGCAATGATATTTCCAATAATCAGGTAATTGATTTGTTGGTCAGTTAGTTCAAAACCGGCATTATAATAATCATATCCTTTTTTCAAGGTTGCGCCCAACAAGGTGGGTACTGCCAGAAAAAAAGAAAATTCCGCTGCGGTTTTTCTATTTATTTTTTGAGTCATTCCTCCTACGATACTTGCTCCACTTCTTGATGTTCCGGGAATCATTGCCAAGCACTGAAAAAAACCAATTTTTAAAGCAGTCATGTAATTAATTTCCGTATGTGCTGTTTGGTTTGCTTTGTCAAATTCTTCATTTTTTTTAAACCAATCATCTACTTTTAATAAGATAAATCCGCCTATAATTAGTGATATGGCAACTGTTATGGGGCTTTCCAGAAGATCATCAATAATGTTATTTAATAAAGGCCTAAAATAATAGCAGGTACAAATGCAACCATTAGTTTTAAATAGAAATCAACGCTTTGAAAAAAGCGTTTCCAGTATAAAACAACTACAGATAAAATAGCACCTAACTGAATGACGATGGTGAATAGTTTTGTAAAATCATCACCGGCAATTTTCATAAACGAAGAGGCAATGATCATATGTCCTGTAGAAGAAATAGGCAAATATTCTGTAATTCCTTCAATAATTGCCAGAATAACAGCCCCCAAAATATCCATTTATTTTTTGAGTTTTAGCATGATAGCATAAATTTCCACACCCAATCCTATGATAACCAATGTAGGAGCTAAACGGATACGTCTCCAACTATAAATAGCTTCGTTAAAGATTTCAGGATCATCGCTTCCGCCACCGGCCATCAAAATAAACCCAAGCGCAATTATAGCAATGCCTATAAACATAAATTGGTAATTCTTTTTTCCGAATAAAAATTCCGGTTTATTATTTTTTGTATTCATATTTTCAATAATATAATTCGTTTGTTTGTAAGTTTAAAAAACGTTGTGTAGCAAAAAATGTACTGATCCAACTAATTAAAAACGACATGATCAATACACCTCCGGCCAAATAACTCAATGTTATATAATCTTCTGTTAATGCTAACCCCGGAATTTCTTTATCCAAATAATAAATGATAAAAGAGATTCCCGCTAATGCAAGGATAGCACCTAAGAAGCCTAATTTTATACTGTTCCAAATAAAAGGTTTTCGAATAAAATTTTTTGTGGCACCTACCATTTGCATGGTTTTGATATTAAATCTTTTTGAATAGATAGACAAGCGTATAGAGCTGTTAATCAGAATAATAGAAATCAATCCAAAAAAACTACTTATGACCAATAACCAAAAACTGATCTTTTGTATATTTTTGGTAAGTAATCGTATTAAAGGCTTGTCGTAGGAAACCTCGGAAACAAAGGCATTTTCTTTGAATTTTTTTTCTAATTCAAGCATTTTTGAAGGAGTTACAAATTCGGCTTTTACATATACGTCTATTCCGTCTTTTAGAGGATTTTCGCCTAAAAATATTAAGAAATCCTCCCCTATCTCTTTACGATATGTTTTGGCAGCTTCTTCTTTCGTTATATACACAATTTTTCTGGTAAATTTTTCTTTTTCCAAAGATGCTTTCAGGTTTTCAATATTATTTTTTGTGAGACCCTTTTTTAAAAAGAGCGTTATTGCTACCTGTTCTTTAAAAAGATTCGCAACTTTTGTAGATTTTAACAATACCAAACTCAAAATACCTACCATAAACAGCACCAAAGCAATGCTTACAACAACAGAAAAATAAGAAGATCGTAATCTGCGTTTTTGATAAGAATCAAATTTAGAAGACATAAAACCGGGTTAACGCTTGCAAGATACAAATTAGCATCGAAAAATAGAATAGTGGAAAAGTTAGAAAGTTCTAAAGTTACTTCTTTTAAAATCTGTTTGAAATTAAATGATATTCAAGCTACTACAGGAATCAGACAACAAGTCAGAGATTTAAAATGCCCATTGATTATTACAGTTATAATATATTTTTAATAATGCTTACATAAACCCAGTTATTATTTACTTTTTTATAAATAATAATATTCTTATCCGTATAAGAAAAGTCGTAACAAATAATTGCATATTTCTTATTCAGTGTATAAATAGGTTTTGATATTCTGTTTGAATTGGAATTAAAAGATATTTTGAAGTCATGTATTTTATTCAAGTCTTTTTCTTGCCAATCACTTAAATTACGGATTTGTTCTAATAATGATGCTATATCTTTCTTTGCTAATAAGCTATCAAGTACTTTAAATCTATTGGAAAAACGAATATCCAATTTTTCTTGCTCCTCTGTTGAGGCCCAGATAATTTGCTGTTTTTTTGTCATATCCTTTAGTAATTCTGACAGGACTTTCATTAAAAAAACGAAATTTATAGTAACGAGATATTGCTTTCGTTGTAAAGTTAGCTCTTTTGTTAATTGAAATAACATCATCTCCTTTTGATTCCCTACAACTTAGAATCAGAAATACAAAACTTAATAGGGAGACCTTTTTAATTACATGTTTTATTTGAAACAGCATTATCATTATTTTGTTGTTCATTATTTAATGCCTCCTTCTGCTTGTTCATCAGCATTTAATCTGTTTTTTTCTCGATATATAGTAGATTTAAGATCATTTTTTAATTGTCTTTTTTAGCATATAAATCATTATAAATAGTGATACTAAATAAACAATAATTTCTTTTACAAGTATATAATTAAAAACTTGTTTTGAAGGAAAATGGTATTGCTTCATCGGAAATTGATAATTATGATCGTTAAGACAAATCAAAATAACTATAAAGAAAGACAAAATATACAACGCCAAAATTTTAAGCTTCTTAAATGATGATATAACAAAATATAACAAAATTGATATTAGGAAGTAAGCCCAAAAATGAAATATAAAGCTTAGCTTTATATAACCTAATGGGCTAAAAATACCATATAAACTTTCCCTAACTTCTCCTAAAACTAAAAACCATCGTAATGCTATGTCTAAAATACTTTTTATAAAAAAAGTAATTAGTGATATAATTAATAGCGTGAAAATTATTTTTTTCATTATTTAATAATTAATTGCATCCTAAATCACTAATTGGTCTTTCTCCACTCAATACTTCTTCTACTTTATCCCAATCTGGTCTGTTCTTTACAGGTGTTACAATAGTTGAAGAACCTCCATTATTATTGACAAATTGACTCGTTTTAGCTTGGAAGAAAGCCCATAAAGAATCCGCACCTCCAAAAATTTGAGATGATGCTAAAAGCTCCATTACACCTGAATCAATTCTGTCGACACCTCGAACAAAAAAGTTAAATGAACCATTAGCATTTTGTTCATAGCCAAATTGACGTGTACCACTTACAGGGTGATTACCTGCATAAGGAGCGTTCATAGTCATAAAGTACCAATAACTATTTGTATACTCCGTACAAACAACAACACCATCATCTCCGGGAATATCTATATAAATGATACTTCCCAATGGATTATTCGAATTCCAAAGAGTAGTTTCAGTTTGGCACATTGATGCTATTTCACAATAAGGCTCAAAAGTAGTATCAGATCCCTCTACAAAACTGTTAAAATTTCTTCTCATATAATCTAAGTGTCTCGTCCTAAAATAGGGCTACAGTTAATTATTAAAATTTATGCTACATTTTTGTGCACGTAATTAGGTGTTTTATAATCTAAAGATAAATGTAATCTTTTATTATTATATAATTTGATTGCATTTTTTGTTGCTTTTTTGGCGTGATTGATATTTGTAAATGTTTGGTCGAGGAAGAATTCATCTTTTAAAATTCCGTTAACTCTTTCGGCCATTGCGTTTTCGTAGCAATGATTTTCTTGGGTCATACTGATTTGTATCTTTTTTCTTTTCAAAATTTGAGTATAAACATTGCTACAATATTGTATTCCTCTATCAGAATGATGTATGATTTCTTCGGTATTTTTAGTTTGATAAATAGCTTTATTTAAAGCTCTAACACAGCCTTTAAGTTCTAAACTATCACTAATATCATAGCCTACTATTTTTCTTGAATACATATCAGTAATAAGTGCTAAATAACAAAATCCATTTATAGTTCTTATATAGGTAATATCCGAAGCCCAAACTTGGTTAGGTCTATTAATGATCAGGTCTTTTATGATATTTTTATATTTATAAAAACGATGGTAAGAGTTGGTTGTTTTAGAAGAATATTTTTTCCTTCTAATTAACAAATTATTTTCTTTTAAGATTCTAAATAACTGGTCTCTACCTATATTTATATTCTGTTTCCTAAAATCATTATGTAAGGATTTCATTAGCTTTCTAGTACCTTCTCTGGGTAATGTTTTCCTGCTTTTTTTAACAAGCATTATTACATTTTGTTCTATTTGTTTTTTAAGAACAAACCTTTTTTGATATTTGTAATAAGCATCTCTTTTTAACTCGAAAGCATTACAAATAGTAGCGATGGCGTACCTTCTTTTTTTTCTATTAATCGGTGCTATTTTCATTAAGGCTTTATGTTTAAGTTTTTTTTTAATTCTTCAACATTTTTATAGCCAAGATTTTCAGCAGCTACTTCAAGATAACTATCATTCACAAGTTTATCTAGATCCTTTTTAATAAGAAGATCTTTGAGTTGTTTTAGCTCTTTTTGAAGGGCTTTAATACGGGATAATTCGTCGTCTGTTTGCACGGTTACACGGGTGTTCATTAAATCTTTACGGTCATATTTTTTAATCCATACGTTTATCGTACTAGATTGTATGCCGTAAGTTAAGGCAATTTGTCTTTTGGAATGGTTTCCTTTGGTAAGTTCTGCTAATACTTTGAGTTTAAAACTCTCACTATAACGTCTTACATATCCATCATTTTTATACATATACTTGTTGTTTTTTGTATACATATTTCAGGACGGGTCAAAGAACTCATCAGCAGTAAATTGTTGATTTGTAGAAGGGTTATTTGGCAAAGAAGTTATATTTACACTGAAATAATCTAAGTTGACGACAGTACCATTTGCATCTTCAAGAGATTGTATCTCAAAATCATTTGCCCAAGAATTTGGTAAATTCTCTATTTCATCTAAAACACTTTGTGGGGCTGAATGTTGAGCAAGTGTTTGCCAATACTGTATTTGGTCACAATCAATTTCAAGTAATGCAAATGGATTAGTAACTGTTAGTGTATTTAACTCATCTACAATAATACAATTAGCTAAATTTTCTCCTCCGGAAACACAATTACAAATACTATTACTGTAGCCATTAACTAAACAAGCCTCATAATAATCCAACATACAATCTCCATTCAAATCTCCTTCCGGTCTGGGATCACATGGCGTTTCACTGTGCATGATACCCACAGGAGCCGTAAGTGTCGTATCTCCATCACCACCGGAGTTTCCTCCGCCACCTCCAATAAGCTGATCTCCATTGGAACCGTCATCTCCTCCCACCGGGTCTCCCACAGGACTGTCCGGAACACCGTAGTTCTCACAATGTGAAAAATCTATATACAACAGCGGACTACCATTACAATAAGTAACCCCATCGTTTTGCAAAACCGGCCAGTGTCCGTCCGCATTGCCTCCCAAATTACAGTGGTCATATACCAAAATACCGTCACAAGGACCGCTACCCGTACCACCACCGTCATTCGGAAAAACCCAATCAAAAGCATCTCTGGAAGACAGGTTGAGGCCTTCCAGGCTTAGGTATTCTTCGGAAATCACATAGGAAGTGGCTTTCTCATACAATGTTTCGGAATCGGTAAGGTCAGTGAACTCGTAGGAAACTAAAAAATAGGTAAACACACCGTTGTGTTTTTTTACCAGAAAGTTTTCAAAGTCAGAAGTTTCCAAAACAGGGTTTTGTGTCCGGAATGTCCAGGTGATGACATCGTCTATGACAATTCTGTTAATCTCATCGGTAAAGATGGTGAGACCTTCTGCCACTTCAGTAGCACTTCTGCTATGGATGCTTTGTAGCGAGTGGTTAGAAAATCGTCTTTCAATCAGAGGTAAAGAGGGTTTTATTTCCTTGTCTGCAAGTAGTTCCCGGTAAGTTATTTTCGTTAAGGAATACTTGAGCTTGTTAGAGGTAACAGTGTTTTGAGGATTCATAAAATCTTCTCGTATACAGTTCCATAAGAACAAAGATAGGCTAAAGAGTAAGACCCCGATTTTGATGAATGAAGTTTTTTTCATTTTCATGGTTTAAAATTGTTTAAATTAGTTAATACGCACCGTTTTGCTGTGTCCGTCTGGCTACAGCTACCGGATATTTCTTTTTACAGGCATTTTTTTGGAATGCCTTTATTTCCTACCGTCAGAACAAATGATGTACTGCCCGTTTATGCTTTTTGCTTTATGCTAAAAAAAGACAGTGCTAAAAATGGTGCAATGAAATCGGCCTACTGAGAGGAATGGGGGTTATAAGATTATTTTTTAAACTATAGCTCTCCTTATTTCAAGTGCAAGCTAAAAATATGCAAATCATTCTTTATATCCAAATAAATATATGAGGATATCAGGGTAAACGCATTAAAGTTAACATGTTTTTAATCAATACTTTATGATTTTTTAATTCCAAGTTAACCTGTAATTATTTTCAAAAAAATGAATAATCATTAAAGGTAAGTTTAAAAAATTACGAATAAAATCCATTATTAAATGTCAATTCTTTAATGAAAAATTAGTTTTACTGATATATTCATAAAAGTTTAATGCGTTTGCCCTGATGAGGATATTTTTTCTTAGACAATTTTTAAACCACTTTAGCATCGATCCTGGTATTATTTATTAAATACGAGCAATTCTCTATAATTAACCTGCAGGATGAGTACCCTCTATTTCCTGGCATAACTCAACCAAAATACTATTCGTGTTTTTGGGATGTAGAAAAGCCACCCATTTGTTATCGGCTCCTGTTTTTGGTGTTTCATTAAGAACAGTAAAGCCTGCTGTTTTTAGACGGGCAATTTCAGAAACGATATCATTTACGGCAAAAGCTATATGATGAATTCCTTCTCCTTTTTTTTCAATAAATTTTGCAATTGGGCTTGCCGGATTTGTAGCTTCCAATAATTCTATTTTATTAGGGCCCATCTGGAAAAAAGAGGTTTTTACACCTTCGGAGGCTACTTCCTCAATTTTATAGTGAGATTTGCCAAAAAGGGAGGCAAATAATTTATTGGCATTACCTAAATCTTTTACGGCAATGCCTATGTGCTCAATTTGATTCATGTGTTACTTTCTTATCGACAAAAATAGCTAATCTTTTGTGAAATTATAAGTACATTTACCTCGATGGAAGAAACAAACAGGCAAAAAAAAATTGCCGCAGTATTACAAAAAGACCTGGCAGATGTACTTCAAAAAGATGCTCAAGATGGCATGCGGGGGGTTATTATCTCTGTGTCCAAAGTTTCTGTTACTCCGGATTTAGGGATAGCTAAAGTATATATAAGTGTTTTTCCTTCCGGCAAGAGAGAGGATATCATGAAGGCAATACAATCTAATGCTTCTCTGATAAGGCAGGAAATAGCACAAAGAACCAGAAATCAATTGAGGAGAATGCCTGAATTATTATTTTTTGGTGATGATTCGTTAGATTATATAGAGCATATAGATAAATCGCTACGAGGAGATGTGGACAACCCTATTAAAACCCCGGAAATAATACTCGGACGGAAAAAAAAAGAGAACTTTTAGAAGATAATTTTTAAGTTGCAGTACTAGTACTATGGATATCAAATCGGAAAATTGAATTTTTCATATTACATAGCAAAGAGATATTTATTTACCAAAAACAGCAATAATGCCATTAACATTATTACACTCATTGCTTCTTTTGGAGTGATTATAGGAGCTCTGGCACTGTTTATTATTTTATCCGGTTTTTCCGGGCTAAGAACATTTAGTTACTCGTTATTAGCTATTTCTGATCCGGATATTAAAATCTCAGCAGTTAAAGGAAAAACATTTTTATTTACTGACAGTCTTCAAAATAAATTGACAGGAAATACGAAAATTGCTGTTTTTTCCAAAGTAATTGAACAGCGTGTTTTTTTGACGTATAATGAGAAGCCTTATATTGCTTATATAAAGGGAGTTGATGAGCATTACAACCACGTAACTAAGATAGATTCTGCAATCGTAGTGGGCTCATGGCTGGATCCAAAATATGTAAAAACTGCCGTTTTGGGAAACGGAATTTCGTTTAAACTTTCTCTGGGAGTGATGAATTTTACAGAACCCCTGGAAATTTATGTTCCGAAGCCGGGGAATAAGATCATACATCCGTCAAATTCTTTTAATAAAATAACAGCTCAAGTTACCGGTATTTATTCCGGAACAGAAGAATTTGAAAATAAATATGTTTTTGTAAACTTACCGTTAGCACAACAATTGTTAAAATACAAAGACAATCAAATTGCTGCTATAGAAATTAAATTAACCGACCCTAAAAATGCGGATAGTTTTGCTGCCGACTTTCAAAAACAAATAGGAAATAGTTTTAAAGTCGAAACCAAAGCACAACTCAATGCTTTGTTTTATAAGGTAATAAATACCGAAAACTTTGTTTCTTATTTAATATTTACTTTGATTGTTATTATCGCCTTATTCAATGTGGTGGGTGTAATTATAATGATGATTATAGACAAACAAAAGAATTTAAAGACCCTGTTTTATATGGGAGCCTCTTTAAAAGATATTCAAAAAATATTCGTTTTTCAAGGTTCTTTATTAACACTCACAGGAACATTTATCGGGCTTTTCTTAGGGGTACTATTGGTTTTTATACAACAAAGATGCGGACTGTTCATAATTGCCGAACATATTCCATACCCGGTAGAACTAAGAGTCAATAATTTTGTGATAGTAGCTGCTACTATTATTGTATTAGGCTATTTAGCCGCTAAGATAGCTAGCAGCCGGATATCTAAAAGCTTTATAGAACGATAAATTTTATTTATAGCACATAAATAAAATCTATTATAAACACTCAATACTAAATCTTAATACTTACGTTCTAACTTGAAACTGTATTAAAGAGACCTTTGAACAAAAATTGATTTGGCAAAAAAGTTCAACGCCCGAAGAAAATTTTGAACCGGAGTAACCTGTTGGTTTTGAGGGTTTAAAATTTTCGAGAAGGAAGAAATTTGAAGCCAAATCAATTTCAATACGGAATATATCACTATTTTGCAAAGGCCTCTTAAACTTAAAATTTTAATGTTAACCCCAACAAAAAGTTGATAGTTGCCTGCGGATAATACCCTGCTCCGTCACCGGTAATTGTGCTTCCGTTAGCTCCCGTAAAATCAAACGTAAAATAATATCCTCTGTCTACATATTTTGCATTAAATATATTGTTGATTAAACCGGAGATAGTAATAGAATCAAAAATAGTTTTTGTTTCTATTTGGTACACAAAATTCAAATCACTTGTAAAAAAACTTTTTAAAACATCATTTTCAGAAATACGACTGTTTAAATTACTCATAAATTGTTTTCCCACATATTTTGATAATAATGAAATTTGGAAACTTTCCTTCGGTTGATATGTAATGATGTTTCCTAAAATGATATTGGGAGAAAATGATAAGGGTGTATTCCCGAGGTTTTCTACTATACCGTTAATGGGTGCTTTAAAATTGCGATTCCTGTTTTGGCTTAGTGCCAGATTAGGTCTGATACTAAATTGATCAGATAATGAAATTTCCGCATCAACTTCCAGACCTAAGCGATAGCTCTTTCCACTGGTGGCTCTTACGGGAGCTCCAACATCATCTAATGCTCCGGTTAATACCAGTTGGTTTGTATAATTCATAAAATAAAGATTCGTATGCAGTTTTACATACTTTTTCTTTAATCGCCATCCAAACTCAATATCGTCTAAGGTTTCATGGGTCGTTACTCCTCCTTCAAAATCGTTTCTGTTAGGCTCCCTATTTGCTCTTGCAAAAGAAAGATACAAACTGCTGTTTTCTTTTAGTTGATAAATAAAACCCATTTTCGGATTAAAAAAATCAAACGTTGCGTCTACATTAATAGCATCAATATCAGAAGTAATTCCTTGTGTTTTATAATTTATAAAACGACCTTGCAGGTCTATATATCCTGAAAAGTTTTCATTGAATTTGTATGTGGCTTTCGTAAATACGTTAAAATCAGTTTTTTTAGAATCGCTAAAATAATAACGATCTCTAATGTTTGCATTTGGTGCAAATTGCTGCGCCCAAATGACTTCGCCAAAATGATCTCCTGTATATTTAATATAGGATATTCCAGTGATAACGTTGAGGTGTTCATTTTTATAATCAGTATTGAAATTTGCTACATAGAAGGTATTATCCAACCAACGCCTTACAATCAAATCTGTTCCCCCGTTTCCATTGGTAGCTACTACAATTCCGTTATAACCAGCAATACTTTCTTCATCTTTGAATTGTTCAAAAAAACCGGCCCCCTGAGTATAGTTCAACCCTAAATTGGTAGACCAGCGATCATTCCATTTTTCATTCCAGTGAAGCTGATAATGATCTTGTTTATAATCATCTACTTCATTTTCATAGGTATATGGGTTTTGTCTTCTGTTGTCTTCCAGTTGTTGTGCAGTCAGTCCAAACCAGGCTTGGTAAGTTCTTTCTTTTCCTCCAAAGACAATGGTTTTCACCAAGGTATTATCATCAGAATAAGCACCTTGTAAAAAGTAGGATTTTAAATCGGCAAAAGCCCTGTCTACATATCCATCGGAATAGATATTAGATAAGCGTCCTGATATTTCGAAATGCTCATTTAATTTTCCGGTACTCCATTTTGCGGTATGTTTTCCGGTACCAAAAGATCCAAAAGAATTTGAAATTTCCCCATAGGATTTTTCCGAAACAGCATCGGTCAATATATTTAGGCTGGCTCCAAAAGCACCGGAACCATTGGTAGAAGTACCCACACCTCTTTGGAGTTGTAAGTTTTCCGTAGACGATGCAAAATCTCCCAGATTCACCCAGAAAGTACCATGACTTTCCGCATCGTTATATGGAATCCCATTGATCGTTACATTAATGCGTTCACCGTTAGAACCTCTAACATTTAAATAGGTATACCCTATGCCGGCCCCGGCGTCAGAAGAAGAAACAACCGAAGGGAGGTAATTTAAAAGTACAGGAATGTCCTGCCCTAAATTACGCTTTGCAATTTCTTTTTTGCTCAGGTTAGAATAGGTAACCGGAATTTCAGAGTTTGCCCGAATAGCGGAAACCAAAACTTCATCCAGCGTAATTGAGTTAGGAGATAGTTCAATTACAATGGTTTGATCTTTTGCGAGGGTTATCTTTTGTTCTTTTGTTATAAACCCGACAAAAGAAATGCTGATAAGATAATTCCCCTGTTCTAAATTGAATGTGAACGCTCCTTGCAAATTTGTGGAAGTCCCTTTGTTAATTTCTTTTATGAAAATAGCTGCGTCTGCCAGTGGTTCTTGGTTTTGATCTACTACTTTCCCTGACAACTTAAACGTTTGTGCGTGCAAAACACTTATTGCAAACAAGCTTAAAAAAGGTACTAATATCTTCGCTTTTTTAAAAAATAATATACATTCCACTTATAAAATAAAATGAATAAAAAGAGGCAATTATTACTGTTTTTGAATACTTAATTTCCTTGGCAACATTACCCGCCCAGGTTCTATGGGTATGATCTCAGCCTTATTAGTTGCAAGCTCAAAAGTGAACACTTGGTTAAACTTTGTAGTTACCACTAAAAAGCACCCCTTTATAGAGAACAGTACAAAGGTAAGGTGACCCTCATAAAATAGAAAATTAAAAGTTATTTATTTAGCATCATTGAAAAAGTTGCATAAACGTACCTCAAAAATCCCGGCTAATGATATCAGTGTACTTACAAGTAATCTGGTATGACCATTTTCAATTTTGCAATAAGCATTTTGACTAATTTTTAAAAGGTCAGCAATATTTTGTTGTGTATATCCTTTTTCGTGGCGAAATTTTCTTATTCGTATGTAAATCAGTTGTAGAATTTCTTCTTCCATCTTCAATTTTTTATTTAGTAGCGATTCAAACATACAAAAATAAACAACGTTTAAAGCAAAACCTTACTAAAAAAAGAGCTAAAAACAGCAGAATATTCTTAAAAGCTATAAATTATAGCTTTTAGCTATTGGTTTGATATTAAAAGCATTGTACTTTGGCATTAAATTCTGTGAAAAGGAAATTTTATCAGAGGTGAAGAGGCAGTGATAGCTGCCTCTTTTTTCATTGAGTATTTTTAAATCAGAAATGGTATTAGATTTATAATTCTGACTAACGTAAAATTAAGTTTCTGTATTACAATTAGTTGTGTTTAAATTTAAATCTTCATGAGTTAGACCAAATTTATGAATTTGGTTTCTAATTCTTTTGACTAATCCTAATTTTCTTTTTTGATCTAGATAAAGATAACCTTCTGGGTTTTCGTATTGGACACCTTTGACGACCATATTCCAAATAATTACTGCTAATTTTCTAGCTGTTGCTGTAATAGTAGAGACTCTTCTTTTTCTAAAGTTAATTCTGTGAAAAAAATCTCGTAATTGCGGCAAAACTATTTAGGATGCATGCCATATAGGCTCTGTTACACTTAATAGCGTTCAAAGTCTTTTTGATTCAAAATCAATTTTAAAGATACTCAGTGTAACTCAGGCTACACCTGTGTTTTTAACTCGAACTTTGAAATTTTCCTCACACAGTCTTTAGATCATTTTATTATTCTTTTGGGTATTATAAACAAATTGTATGCAATTTTGACGCAACCATTCTGTTTTTTTCACATCTTAGAATAAAAAACTAAAAACCATGATCAAATCGCCCAGACCATTATTTGTAGTAACCCTATCGTTACTTTTGACCATCACTCAAATAGCGTGTAATAGCAATAAGGAAGATGATCCTAATTTAAAGTGTAAAAATGTAATCTGTACTGAGGAAATTAGAGTTTTTATTGTATCCATAAAAGATCAAAATCAAAACCCCGTTATTTTAGATTCTTTTAAATGAGTTCTAAAAGAAAATTCACAATAATCAATGTTTGTTACATATATTTACGCTTTAAAAATGAGTTCTGTGACTAAAAAATAGCCGTCAAGAGTGAATTTTAAGTTTAATTAGAAATGATGAAGTATTTAAAATTTTTGCCCTTTTATTTATTATCTATTTTCCCTTTACGATTTTTATATATAGTCTCGGATTTCACATTCTTTTTTATATACTATTTGGTCAAATACAGAAGAAAAGTTGTCAACTCAAATATGGAACGCTCGTTTCCGGATAAAACAAAGGTTGAAAGGGTAAGAATAGAAAAAAAATTCTACAGACATTTCTGTGATGTTTTTTTTGAAACAATAAAATGCCTGACTATTAGCAAAGGAGAAATTTTCAAGCGATTTAAAGTCAAGGATATTGAAATGGTTGAAGAATACTATCAACAAGAAAAGAATATCATAATATATACTGCACATTTCGGAAATTGGGAATGGTTTGGTTTTTTACCATTATTTCTTCCTCATCAATGTACGGCGTTCTATCAAAAATTATCCAGTAACTATTTCAATCATTTAATGCAAATTATAAGAAGTAGATATGGCATTATTTGTATGGAATCGAGCAATGCATATAGAGGGCTCGTCAATTTGGAAAAAGATAATAAGTTTACGTTTAACTGTATAATTGGCGACCAAAGCCCGGGTGTAAAAACCTCAAAACACTGGGTCAAGTTTTTACATCAGGATACGGCATTTTTAGTAGGACCGGATAGAATTGCAAAGAAATTAAATTATGTAGTTATATTTTCAACTTTTAAAAAATTCAAAAGAGGAAAATATGAATTAAGATTTTCGCTAATTGCCAGGAACCCAAAAGAAATTGAAAGCTCGGAACTTATTGCATCCTACTCTAAAAAACTGGAAGAATCCATATTTACATCACCCGAAATGTGGCTATGGACTCATAATCGTTGGAAATTAACCAGACCTGACACAACATAAGCATATAAAATACACAATTACGAATTTTTACTTTCTCTAGATCAACAGCTTAGTTTAATTTTTAGATTCGATATAATTTATCACGATTTCAACCTTCGTTATGAAGTTCCGGGTTTAATAGTGATAACATATCTTCTTGAGTATTTATCCCTTTGTTTTTGTTGTACCAGATTTGTAAGCTCTTTTTAAAATCGGCATCTAACCGGCCGTGTTTGGATTTATAGTCATTTACCATTTTAGTAGCAATACTAGGCCTTGGACCCCAGGAGCTTAGAACTTCTTTTTCTTTATTTATAGCAATTAATTTCGGAATTGATTTTGTTCCGTTTGTTAAAAATTGATTCATCAATGCTTCATTCTCATCACGAAGTACAATCTTCAATTCTATATTGGGATTTAATGCAGTTATTTTATGAATTACAGGCAAGGTCTGTGCTGCATCACCGCACCAGCTTTCAGTCAACACCAACCAGGTTTGAGGCATTTTAATTTTTCTGACATCTGAAACGGTTTTTACTGTTAATTTAATGGTTTTATCTAAACGATCCATTCTTTTGTCATTTAGTATGCTGTAATTTAAAAGGCTTTCCGATTGATAAGGCCCCGTTGATTTACCGTCAGCTATCAATTTTTTAACTAAATTTCTGTATTCCGGATAAGAAAGTGTTTTTTTTAGGCTATGGTCAATAGTTTTTTTCATATTTAATTCAAGGTTTTAATGAAAAGTTATGCTATTTTTCAATATTTTACTTAGCGTGTTTTATTCTTCAATATTATCAATAATGCCTAAACGTTTAGCACGAAGTTGCCAACTTTTACGAGCCAATAACTGTAGGTCTGCTACTGTGTCGCTCTCATCCATGATTTCCAGGCCCAACAGTGTTTCTATTACATCTTCCTGTGTAACCAGGCCACTTACGGAACCGTATTCATCTACTACCAAAGCAATGTGCTCGCGTTGATCTATTAATTGTTCAAATAAATTAGGAATAGGTAAATTGCGTTTGGTAATTAATATCGGGCGTTTGATGTTCTTTAACGGCTGTTCTCCATTTCCTTTAATAATGGCTTCTAATAGTTGATCTTTTAAGAAATACCCTATAATACTGTCCGGGTTTTTCTTATAAACCGGAATCCTGGAAAAGCGTAATGAAGGGTGTGCATCAAAAAAAGATTGAATGGTCTGTTCTTCATCAGCAGATGTTAAAATAGTTCTGGGAGTCATAATATCTTTTACCTGAACTTTCTTGAAATTGATTAAATTTTTGATCACTTTGCTTTCGGATTCCTGAAAAATACCCTCTTGTTGTGCGATATCTGCCATAGCCGTAAAATCTTCTCTGCTTAGTACAGAGCCGTACTTGTTTTTTCCAAAGAGTTTGGTGATCAATTGTAGTATAAAAAGAATACCTATCCATTTAAAAAAGAAAATCAATACAGACAAAAAAGCAGTTGTGAGGCGTGCTAGCTTTTCCCAATGTGTTGCGCCAATGGTTTTTGGAATGATTTCGGAAACTATTAAGATTAAGATTGTCATGATAGCCGAAACGATTCCCACTATATTCATACCTAAAATTTCAAACTTATAGGGCAATTTTTCTGCTTGAACCCCTACTAAAACCGCACCAACAGTATGTGCTATGGTATTGAGTGTCAGAATAGCAATTAAAGGTTGGTCAATATCTTCTTTGATTTTTTCCAACGTGTGTGCATATGCCTTACCTTCCGAAATTTTCACATTGATAAATGTGGGTGTTACACTTAATAGAACAGCTTCCAGAATGGAACATAAAAAAGAAAAGAATATCGAAATAAGTGCATAAAAAAATAAAAGTGTCATGAAGCTTTATTATTTATGCAAAAATAAGAAGTCAAGATGAGTTCAACAAGAAATAATCATGTTCACATATTTCATTGGTACTAAAATGTAAATAAGATTATAGTTTAACAGTTCTTTTATTTTTTGGAATCGGTTTTATTTCCTGAAGCTCAAATTTTGCATCTAATTCTTCAATATATCTTATTTTATAGCGAAGTTTTGTTCTTTTAACCCATATAACGATTTCTCCAAACAGGCTTGCTAGTACTAGTAAAGTTGAAGCTATTAAATTGTTATTTTTCACTGTAAAATGATTTTCAATTCTATTGGAAATCCCTGTCAATATTAAAACAATAGAAATTACCGTAACAGAAATGGTACACAGATGCCGCTCTTTATTCCATCCGTTTGAAACAAAATATGCCCAGCAATTTCTCATTTTCTCTTTATCATGAAAACTTACCTGTTCAATAAATATTTTAGGGATTGTAATTTTATAGTACTTAAAACAATTCTTATTTGGATAACTCTGCCAAATATAAAAAATAAATATGTATCTTTTAAAAATCTAAAAAAACAACCTTATTTAGGTATGTCCGTTATCTCCGAATATTTCTAATGAGCCCTTCCTGAGCTACGGCACCTACTAATTCGCCTGTTCTCGTAAATATGTTTCCGATAGCCAGGCCTCTGGAACCATATGCATTAGGAGATACTATTGAAAAAAGCATCCAGTCATCAAAAGTAAAGTCTCTAAAAAACCACATAGAATGGTCTAAACTTGTTATTTGAGTGTTGCCAAAATTAGCCTTACCGGCATTCGGTTTTAGAGCCGCCGTTAGAATATTATAATCGGAAATATATGTTAAAACCTGTTGTTTTAAGGGTAAATCTAATGTGCCGGCATCTCCTTTTAACTTGAACCAGACATCTTCTACAGCCAGTAAATTTTTAGGGCTTGCAGGATTAATCATTTCAACGGGCTTAAATTCTACAGGTCTTTCCACTTTTAAAAAAGCATTCATTTTATGAGGCAGCTTCGGCCCGAATTTGTCTAGTATTTCACTCCAACTTAATAATTCTTCAGGTTGTTTAATATCTTGTTTGATGGACATCTGGTGCTCATAACCCACTTCTTTTTTATGGAAAGAAGCTGCCATAATAAACAGCGTATTTGTTTCTTGTATGGCGGTAACTCTTCTCGTAGAAAAACTTTTTCCGTTTCTCATTTCCTCTACCCGATAAGTAATGGGTTTTAAGAGGTTTCCCGACTCTAAAAAATAGGAGTGCAAAGAGTGTACAATCCTGCCGTTTGAAATGGTCTTATAAGCTGCATGTAATGCCTGAGCCAAAACTTGCCCGCCAAATACATTCGGACCTCCGATAGTTTTACTCACTCCGCTATACAAATTATTGCCTGCATCTTCTAAAGTAAGAATTGCTATAAGATCATGAATTGTTTTCATTGGGGATTACAATATTTTTAAATGGAAATTTTTGGTTGAATTTTGTAGGTTGCAGATTTGTCAAAAATAACCTTAGAAGTTTATTTGTAATTGATTTTTTATGACGAATATATACGGTTAGATCTTCCGGGATTGCTCCGACAGAACTTTTAATTTCACTGGCAGTTCTGGCAAAGTTCAACGTCTTTAATTTTTTATCAATAGCAATCATTATATATTCATACAGCATTCTTTGATATACGGCATATTCTCTATTATATTGATAATCAATACCCACAAAATGAGCATCTAAAGATGTACCGTTGATTAGCCCGGACATAAAACCTATCATGGTATCTTCTAAATAGTAGGCTTTTAAAATATAGCAATCACCTAATTTTTCAATTAAATTCTTATAGGTTGCCAGATTAAAATCACCAAAATTAAAATCCGCTTTGGAAACCACTTTTTCGTAGAGGTGAGTCATTTTAGGTAATAAACGGTCAATATTTTTTGTCGTAATATCTATAATATGTAATGTGTCACTTTTATGTAACGCTTTTTTGGCTTTTACTCTAAATTTGGTTTTTAATGCAGCCAGGTAATCGTCAAAGGTGTTCCAGCTTTTATTGATTTCCAGTTTCATGTTGGGCTCAACATTGATACTGTAATAATTATAATCTAATAACTCATTTGTAATAAATAGCGAATTTTTGATGAAATCCTTTAAAATGAAAATAGCAATTTCTTTATCTTTGTGTTCCGAAGCAAAACTCTGGATAGCCTTTCCCAATTGTTTAATGGTATTGTTTTTATCAACTCCGTCTTTAATAAAAATACCATGTTCACCACTCACAAAAATATTGCCGCAAACTAAAAATTTAAGAGGCTTTTCTTTAGGTAATAGTCTTATTTTTCTGGCTATAGCAGTCACTTTTCGTAAAAGTTTCTCCAAATCATTTTTAATGGAATTTACATCAAAACCAATAATTTGAAGGGTAGCAAAAGCGATTGCTTTTTGTTGTTTATTTACTAAAACAATATAAGAAAAATCAATTTGTGTATTGTTGTTTTCCAAAGACTGTAAATACTCTTTATGAAAATATAGATTGGTATCACAAGCCAATTGTTGCCAGACAATATCGGGAATTTGAGAAACACTGGAAAAAGTACGGGCGTTATAATTGTTTTTGCAAATCAAAAAAAATATTTGGTTTAAAGATATATAATTCTGTTACGAATAAAATGGTAGAGACCTTTGTAAAATTGATTTGGCAAAAAAGTTCGACGCTCGAAGAAAATTTTGAACCGGAGTAACTTGTTGGTTTTGAGGATTTAAAATTTTCGAGAAGGAAGAAATTTGAAGCCAAATCAATTTCAATACGGAATATATCACTATTTTGCAAAGGTCTCTGGTATATAAAAGTTATTTAAAACCATTTAACCCTGTGATATCTAAACCGGTAATTAACAGATGTATATCGTGTGTCCCTTCATAGGTTATCACACTTTCCAGATTCATCATATGGCGCATAATAGCATATTCTCCTGTAATTCCCATACCTCCTAATATTTGACGAGCTTCTCTTGCCACATTCAGTGCCATTTCCACATTATTGCGTTTTGCCATAGAAATCTGGGCAGAAGTGGCCTTATCTTCATTGCGAAGCGTTCCTAATCTCCATGCCAGTAACTGTGCTTTTGTAATTTCCGTAATCATTTCCGCTAATTTCTTTTGTTGTAATTGAAATTGACCAATGGGTTTTCCAAATTGAATGCGTTCTTTACTATAGCGCAGAGCAGTATCATAACAATCCATAGCAGCACCAATGGCTCCCCAGGCGATTCCATATCTGGCAGAGTCCAGACAACCTAAAGGAGCACCTAAACCGGATTTATTGGGCAATATATTTTCTTTGGGAACTTTTACATTATCAAAAATCAGCTCTCCGGTAGCAGAAGCTCTTAAAGACCATTTATTATGTGTTTCAGGAGTAGAAAACCCTTCCACTCCTCTTTCAACAATTAATCCGTGAATTTTTCCTTCTTCATTTTTTGCCCAAACCACAGCTATTTGAGCAAAAGGAGCATTGGAAATCCAAAGTTTTGAGCCGTTTAGTAAAAAATAATCTCCTTTATCTTTAAAATTAGTTACCATTCCCCCCGGATTGGATCCGTAATCCGGTTCGGTCAGTCCAAAACAACCCATCCATTCTCCGGTAGCTAATTTCGGTAAGTATTTTTGTCTTTGCTTCTCATTACCATATTTCCAGATAGGGTACATTACCAGTGAGGACTGTACGGAAGCAGTGGAACGAACACCGGAATCACCTCGTTCTATTTCTTGCATGATCAAGCCATACGAAATTTGATCTAGTCCGGCCCCTCCGTAACCCGGCGGAATATAAGGGCCAAAAGCACCTATATTCGCTAAACCCTTTATGATATGATCCGGAAACGCTGCTTTTTGAGCATACGCTTCTATGATGGGAGAAACCTCTCTTTTTACCCACTCCCTGGAAGCTTCTCGTACTAATTTATGCTCATCATTTAGCAAATCATCTATTTGATAATAATCCGGTGCTTGAAATATATCTGGTTTCATGATACATACAGTGATTATGTGTTCTCAAAAGTACATGAATTTTTTCATTTGAAAGTTCACAAAAACAAATGAAAAAAATTTATGGACTAACGAAGTGGTTACTGAAGTGAAACTAAATTTTGATTAAAAAATACAAAATTTAGTTTTTTACAGAAGAAAATAACAATTTAAAACCATTAAAAAACACTACTTTTCTGTAAGTTTGTGAGCATGAAATTTACGCTGGGGAAATACGAACGTTTAAAAAGCAAAAAGTTGATAACTCAACTCTTTGAAGAAGGAAGGAGCTTAAAAATATTTCCGCTTAGATTGGCATATTTACAAACTGAGCACACATCAGGTTTTCCTGTTCAGGTAGGTTTTTCCGTTTCTAAAAAGCAATTTAAAAAAGCAGTAGATAGAAACAGGATAAGACGACTTATAAAAGAAGCGTACAGACATGAAAAATATACGGTTTATGATGTTACCAATGCTACTTTTATGATTACCTTTATTGGTAAGAAAAAACCAATATATGCAGATATTCAAAAAAGTATGAGCAGCTTATTGAAGTTATTTTTGAAAGAACTAAAACAGTGAATTATGAAAGGCAGGATTAAGAGATATTCGGGATTTTTTATTTTAACAGTATTCATTTTTATTTCATTTTCCTTTAAATCTGATTTTTTTGAAGTAGCAAAACAAATAGAAATATACAATACATTGTTTAAAGAGTTAAATATGTATTATGTAAATGAGATCAATCCTGCCGAATTAACAACGAAAGCAATAAAATATACATTGCAAGATTTGGACCCATATACAAATTATTACAACGAACAGGATGTAGAAGAAGCAAAAATCAGGAGAGAAGGAGCATATGCAGGTGTAGGAATTTCTACATACTATGATAAAAAAGGAATTATTATAACGGAAATTTACAAAGGATATTCGGCAGATAAGAACCACTTGAAAGCAGGAGATATGATTATTAAAGTTGACGGACAATATCTGGAAGATATGAAGAGCGATCAAATGTCAGAACTCTTAAAAGGAGCACCAAATAGTACTGTTGAAGTAACCGTCTTAAGAAACGGAACGAGTTTCGATATAAAATTGACCCGGGAAAAAATTACAATAAATCCGGTACCTTTTTATGATTTGATCGATGAAGAAACGGGTTATATAGTGCTTACACAATTTAGTAATAAAGCATCTGTGGAAGTAAAAAAAGCTTTTAGAAAGCTGAAGGAACGCGGAATGAAAAAATTGGTTTTCGATTTAAGAGGAAACCCGGGAGGGTCTCTTTTGGAAGCAATTCATATCTCCAATTTCTTTTTGCCGAAAGGAAGCACGATTGTATCTACAAAAGCAAAGGTTAAAAAATGGAGCAATACATACAGGGCAGCGAATACTCCATTAGATTTGGATATACCGGTGATTGCCTTAATTAACGGTAGTTCGGCATCTGCCTCGGAAATAGTTAGCGGAGCACTGCAAGATTATGACAGAGCGGTCATTATGGGAGTGCGATCTTTTGGGAAAGGATTGGTGCAGCGTTATAGACCCCTCAGTTATGGGGCACAATTAAAAGTAACGATTTCCAAGTATTATACTCCAAGTGGAAGGTGTATTCAAGAGTTGGATTATGCCAATAGGTATGAAAATGGGCATGTACCTAAATTTTCAGAAGCCGGGGTTCATACATTTACAACAAAAAACGGAAGAACTGTTTTTGGCGGAGGAGGGATTTTACCGGATGTCGAGATCAAAATACCTGAACAAACAAGTCAGGCCGAAGAATTAATTAAATCCAGAGTAATATTTAACTATGCAATAGCTTATTTTAATGAAAATAAAGAAATTGTCGAAGTTGAAAAGTTTAACTTTTCCGATGCTGATTTTAAAAAGTTTCAAAACTATTTGACAACCGATACTACTTTTATAACCAGGCAAGAACGTCTTTTTAAAAAAGCAAATGATGCTGTTTTAGATTCGAAATTCATACGTCAGGAATATAACAGTATTCTGAAAAAGTTAACAATAGATAAAGTCAATCAAATATCAAAAAATAAAGATGTTATAAAAGAACTTTTAAAAGAAACTATCATTTCCGGGTACTATTACAAAGAAGGTGTTTATAAGAATAAACTAAGAAACGATAAGGTCATTTTAGATGCAGTAAAACTCTTGAAAGACACAAACAGATACACTTATATTTTGTTAAAGAAGTAACTCAAGACTAAATTAATATCTTTGCTCTAAAATAAGGATGTTTCAGAATAAATATAAAGATAGAACCAGAGCTCAGGAATCTACGAATGCCATAGAAAAATTATATATTTCTATGCGTCATCTGTTTAGCAGAGGTTTTTATAAACCCATGGGTGTTTCGGGAGAAACCCTGAGAAAATCACTACTACTCTTACAACCGGAAATATATGGATCTATAGCAGAAGACAGAGTTGAATTAAACGGACTGATATATGTAGTTGAAAGATTGCCGGAAGGTATAGAGGAATGTCAGTTTATAAATCTAACTGCAGATGAAGGGTATGCCAACTCCCATTTTAAAACCATTATTCCACCTAAAAGAAGACGAAATTGTTATCGTATAGATAAAGATCAAATGAACATTGAAATTACCAGAGGGAGATCTGAAATTTATGATATCCTAACTCATATTACTTTTTTATTTATCGAGTCGCACAAAATAAAAGATAAAGTATTGTTAGATGAAGAAGGAAAATGCATACGAGAATGGGAGCATTTGGAAAAAGTTGTTTTATACCATAAACAATTAAACGATAAGGAAAGAGAGGTTACTCTTGTACATTTAGCAAGTGTTTTAGGAAGAACTTATAATGAAGTATTACAAGTTTATAAAGCTTTTTTGTCTGAAGAAAACCACAATAGGTTTTTTCAGCTTATTTATTGGTTGGGAAAATTGGCAATCAATGAAATTTGTGATGCTAAAAAACGAGTTGTAATATTTAGCTCGGTCTTAAATGAACAAATAGGACATCATATTTACGGAGAAATATGGGCAAACAACATCAAAAAAACACTCTTAGGGAATGACTTATTAGAGAGGCCTATACATATCATTAGTGCAAACATGCACAGTGTATTAAATTCTATATACGCGCGGAAAGCGTTGCCTAATGAAGCAAAAAAGAACAAAGATTTTTCATTATATGAATTGTTAAGTACCGGAGAAAGTAAAGAGTTACGAAAAGAGATAAAAAAATATGCTTTAAAAAACGGGTTAATTTATGTAAGGGACACATCCGGAACAAATATCAACGTTCAAATTATTGATACCGGTAAAATTGATTTTGAAAACTCCGGATACCATAAGGTAAACGCTTCAGGGCAGCACCCGGTAATTATTGTGACGGACTACGCTTTTGGAGAGCAAGCTTATGAAACTATGGATGAGTTGTTAAAACCATATAAAACAGAAACGGATACAATTCACTTAGATGTACAGTCCATCTCTATTATGGGAAAAGCGGGAATTTTAGATGGAGGTAAGGGAGATATTATGATTCCGTCCGCACATATTTTTGAAGGAACAGCAGATAATTATCCGTTTAAAAATGAGTTGACAAAAGAAGATCTGGAGGGTTTTGGAGTACAATCTTTTGACGGAGCTATGGTAACGGTTTTAGGGACATCTCTCCAAAATAAAGACATTTTAAAATTCTTTCACAACTCTACATGGAACGTTATCGGTTTGGAGATGGAAGGAGCGCATTACCAAAAAGCGATTCAGTCTGCTTCTAAAATAAGAGGAAATATTTCCAAGGATGTAAAGGTTCGGTATGCTTATTATGCATCGGATAACCCGTTAAAAACAGGAGCAACCTTAGCTTCGGGAGGATTAGGAATGTCAGGAGTAAAACCCACTTATGCCATTACGCAAAAAATACTAGAACAAATTTTTTAGAGTTATATAGAATAAAATTAATCAGATTTAATATGTCAGCAAAACAGAGCAAAACCGAAGAAGAAGTGGATTTAGGGTCATTATTTACAATCATTGGTAAGGGGGTTTCCAAAGTTTTTAATTTTATAGCAAATATTTTTATAGCAGTATTTAATACATGTATAATACTGTTGTTATTTTTAAGAAAGCACGTAGTTAAAATGATTGCCGTTGGTATCGTTTTTGGCATTGTAGGATTTATTTTAGAATATAATGATGATGATATATATGATTCCAAAATGCTTGTGAAACCGAATTTCAATAGTGTCAGACAACTTTATGCTAATATTGAACTTTATAATAATTTAATTTATCAGGAAGAATTTAATTTATTAAAGGAAATATTTAAAATTAGTGAAGAAGAAGCCATCTCATTAAGGTTATTTTCAATAGAACCTGTTGAAAACGAAAATGACATTATTAATGCCTATGATAAATTAACTCTTTCGGTTGATACTCTGGCAATAAAAAATTATGAGTTAGAAGATTTCAAAAAATCTTTTACGAGCTATGATTACATAGTTTATGAGATAAAAGTAAAATCTACAAACAATAAAATTTTTGCAAAACTTGATGATATTATCTTATCTTCAATAAAAGATCATGACTATTTTAAAAGAGTAAAAGAAACGGAAAACTTAAATTTGGACAGGAGTTATGCTTTGTTACAAAAAAATATCAAAGAAGCAGATACGCTGAGAAAAGTATATACAAAAGTTCTTTTGGAAGAAGCGAAGAAACCTACAACGGGTACTTCTATAGATATGGGAAATAGAAATAACAAAGATAAAGAGCTAGAGCTTTTTAGGACTAGTAGGGAAATAAATTCCAGATTATCTCAAATTGCTATAAACAAAACAAATAAAAAGGAAATAATAAACGTTATTTCCAGTTTCCAGGTTATAGGAACAAAAGTAGGTGGGTTAAAAAACTCAAAAACATTTGTCTTTTTTGTATTTGGAGTTTTGGTAACATTACTTGTCTTATTATTAAAAGAGGTAAATATCTTTTTGAATAATTATAAAAAATAATTATAATGGATACCATTTTAGTTACGGGAGGAGCGGGATTTATCGGTGCAAATTTTATACCTTATTATCTGAAAAGTAATCCGAACACTAAAATTGTAAATATTGATGTATTGACATACGCAGGAGATTTAAGGAATTTGAAAGATATTGAACACCACCCGCAATATTCATGTATAGAAGGAGATATTTGTGATAGAAACCTTATAGAGAAGCTGTTTTCAGAATATCGTTTTACAGGAGTCATTCATTTTGCTGCCGAATCACATGTAGACAATTCTATAGATCATCCGGATTTATTTGTAAAAACCAATGTGTTCGGAACGTTTAATTTACTGGACGTGGCAAAAAAATATTGGATGGAAGCTCCAAATGTATCTAAAAAAGAGTATAAAGATGTCAGGTTTCACCATATTTCAACGGATGAAGTATACGGAACCTTGGGAGAAAAAGGTTTTTTTACGGAAAGAACACCTTATGCACCAAACAGCCCTTATAGTGCTTCCAAAGCATCTTCGGATTTTTTAGTAAGGAGCTATTTTCATACTTATGGAATGAATGTGGTAACTACGCATTGTTCAAATAATTACGGGCCAAAGCAACATGATGAAAAGCTAATTCCAACTATTATCAGAAAAGCAATTTCCGGAGAAACCATTCCCATTTACGGGGATGGACAAAACATCAGAGATTGGTTATATGTTTTAGATCATTGCAAGGGAATTGAATTGGTATATAAAAATGGCCGTATAGGAGAAACGTATGCTATTGGTGGAAGGAACGAGCGAAGCAATCTATATATAGCTCATACTATTTGTGAGTTATTAGATCAGATAAAACCTAAAAAGTCATCGTATAAAACTCAAATACGCTTTGTTGAGGATAGGCCGGGTCACGATTTCCGATATGCAATAGATGCATCTAAAATTGAAAACAACCTGGGGTGGAGAGCTGACGAAAATTTTGAATCGGGAATACTAAAAACCATCAAATGGTATTTAAATAAATATAAGTATTAATGAAAGGAATAGTTTTAGCAGGCGGTTCGGGCACAAGATTACACCCGCTTACATTAGCAGTGAGTAAGCAATTGATGCCTGTATATGATAAGCCGATGATATACTATCCTATAGCTACTCTGATAGCTTCCGGAATTCGTGAAATATTAATAATATCCACACCTCAGGACCTACCTCTTTTTAAAAAATTACTAAATAATGGGAGTCAGGTTGGATGTACATTTGAATATGCTTCACAAGAACATCCAAACGGTTTGGCCGAAGCTTTTATTATTGGAGAAAAATTTATAGGAAACGATAAAGTTGCGTTGATTCTAGGAGATAATATTTTCTATGGGACAGGATTGTCCGGATTATTGAGGGCAAATAATAACCCTGAAGGAGGCATTATCTATGCTTATCATGTTCAGGATCCGGAAAGATACGGAGTTGTTGAATTTGATGAAAAAGGAGATGCGATATCTATAGAAGAAAAACCGGAAAAACCCAAATCAAATTACGCCGTTCCCGGGATTTACTTTTACGATAACACTGTTGTGGAAATAGCAAAAAATGTAAAACCCAGTGACAGAGGAGAGTTAGAAATCACCGATATTAACAGAGATTATTTAAGTAGGGGAAAATTAAAAGTATGTATTTTAGACAGAGGCACAGCATGGCTGGACACGGGAGCTTTTCACTCCTTAATGCAAGCCTCCCAGTTTGTACAGGTAATAGAAGAAAGACAAGGGCTTAAAATAGGATCTATTGAAGCAGCAGCTTACAGAAGTGGATTTATCTCAAAAGAACAACTAAAAAAATTGGCAAAGACACTATTAAAAAGCGGGTATGGAAAAAACCTGTTAGATGTATCATGAATATTACCGAAACACATTTAAAAGGATGTTTTATTATAGAACCCGATATTTTTGGCGATGACAGAGGTTATTTTTTCGAAAGTTACAATCAACAAAAATTTGAAAAATTAACAGGGTTAAAAATAACGTTTGTTCAAGATAATCAGTCCTGTTCACAAAGAGGTGTTTTGAGAGGGTTGCATATTCAAACAGGAAAATATGCACAAGCCAAACTGGTAAGAGTTATTAAAGGAAGTGTATTAGATGTAGTGGTAGATATTCGACTCGGATCGGCTACTTTTGGGCAGCCTTTTTCAATAGAATTATCAGAAAAAAATAATAAGCAATTATTTGTGCCAAGAGGCTTTGCACATGGCTTTTCTGTTTTGGAAAATGAGACTATTTTTGCTTATAAATGTGATAATTATTACAACAAAGTAGCGGAAAGCGGAATTATATATAACGATGCGGAGTTAAACATAGATTGGATGTTGCAACCACACGAAATAATACTATCGTCAAAAGACAAAGAACTAAAAAATTTAGACAACTTGCGTAAAAAAATGAAATATGCTAAACCTGAATAAAAAATCAATTTTGATAACGGGAGGGACAGGATCCTTCGGAAAGATGTTTACAAAATTGATTTTTGAAAGGTACCCCGATGTAAAACGTCTTATTATATTTTCCAGAGACGAACAAAAACACTATCAAATGTCTATGGAGTTTCCTGAAGAAAAATATAGCAGCATACGCTATTTTATTGGAGATGTAAGAGATGCAAAAAGGTTGATTCGTGCGCTGGAAGGCGTAGATATCGTAATTCATGCAGCAGCTATGAAACATGTGCATATTGCAGAATATAACCCCATTGAATGTGTAAAAACTAATATTTTAGGAGCAGAAAATCTTATAGAAGCTTGTTTTAATACCGGAGTTAAAAATGTGGTAGCATTATCTACAGATAAAGCTGCAGCACCCATAAATTTATATGGTGCTACTAAATTAGCTTCAGATAAATTATTTGTTGCCGCCAATAATATTAAAGGAAAAAGAGATGTTAAATTTTCTGTGGTACGATATGGAAATGTAATGGGTTCTAACGGTTCTGTAATGCCCTTTTTTTTAAAAAAGAAAAAAGAAGGTTTTTTGCCTATTACCGATAAAAAAATGACACGCTTCAATATCAGCCTGGAAGATGGTTGTGAGATGGTTTTCAATGCTTTAGAAAATGCTTTTGGAGGCGAGATATTTGTGCCCAAGATACCGTCGTATAAAATTACTGACGTAGCAACAGCCATAGCTCCAGAGTGCGAACAAAAAATTGTTGGTGTCAGGCCAGGAGAAAAGTTACATGAAGAAATGATTACCTCTTCAGATTCCTTAAACACATATGACTTGGGAAAGTATTATGCCATTATCCCCATAAAACCTAATTTTGACATGCAAGAATTCATTACTGCATTTAATGCAAAAAAAGTACCGGAAGGATTTAGTTATAACTCCGGAGAAAATAAGTACTGGGAAACCTTGGAAAGCCTAAGAGAACTTATAAAAAAACACGTTGATGCTAACTTTTCTTTATCATGAAACCCATACCATATGGCAGGCAATATATAGATCAAGATGATATCGATGCGGTAGTGGAAACACTCACTGCAGACTTTTTGACTCAGGGACCCAAAATACAAGAGTTTGAACAAAAGTTTGCAGCATATGTAGGAGCAACATACGCCGTTGCCGTAACTAATGCAACTGCCGGTCTCCATCTGGCAGTAATGGCATTAGGATTAAAAAAGGGAGAACGGATCATTACCACTCCTATCACCTTTGCTGCTTCTGCAAATTGCGCCAGATATGTAGGTGCAAAGGTTTGGTTTGCAGATATAGATAAAGACACGTATTTGCTGTCATTAGAAAGTACAAAGCAATTAATTGAAAGCAAACCGAAAGGCTTTTTTACAGGAATCATACCTGTTGATTTTGCCGGGCTACCAGTGAATTTGGAAGCATTTAGAGCATTGGCAGATGCTCATGATCTTTGGATGGTAGAAGATGCCTGTCATGCCCCGGGAGGTTATTTTACAGATTCAAAAGGAGTCCGTCAAAAATGCGGAAACGGAAATTTGGCAGATGTAAGTGTCTTCTCTTTTCATCCTGTTAAACATATTGCCTGCGGAGAAGGAGGCATAATAACGACCAATTCTAAAAAAATATATGAAAAATTAAGCTTGCTTAGAACTCATGGAATCACTAAAAAAAATATGTCTCAAAATCACGGAGGATGGTATTATGAAATGCAGGAACTGGGATTTAATTATAGATTAACAGACATACAATCGGCATTAGGAATAACACAATTAGCAAAAAATGACACAGGCGTTACTAGAAGAAATCAAATTGCAGAAAAGTATAAAAAAGCATTTCATAACATCGTAAAATTTCAGAGTCTACCTTCTGGAATGTACAATGCACACCATCTATTTGTTATAGAAATAGCAAATAGAAAAGGACTGTACGATTACTTACGAGAACATCAAATTTATGCTCAGGTTCATTACATTCCAATTTATACCTTACCGTATTACAAGGAAATGGGGTATGATAATACTAATTTGACCAACGCAGAAAATTATTATGCACATTGTCTAAGTTTACCAATGTTTCCAACATTAACTGATGAAGAACAAGACTTTATTATAGAAAAAGTAGTATCTTTTGTTTGTGAGTAAGATGTTAGCTATCATACCAGCAAGAGGGGGGAGTAAAAGAATACCGAGAAAAAACATCAGACCCTTTTTAGGAAAACCTATCATAGCGTATTCGATAGAGACAGCCATACAAAGTAATTTATTTGACGAAGTAATGGTCTCTACGGATAATGAGGAAATTGCGAAAATAGCAATGGCATATGGTGCTAAAATTCCCTTTTTAAGAAGTGACGACAATTCTAATGATTTTGCAACTACAGCAGATGTGTTGGTAGAAGTTATAAAGAAATACAAAGAATTAGGAAAGGAATTTACTTATTGCTCATGTATTTATCCAACTTCCCCATTTATTACTCAAGAACTAATTAAACAATCTATAGAAAAATTAATTTCTGGAAAATTCGATTGTGTTTTCCCGATATTAAGATATAGTTTTCCAATTCAGAGAGCTATGCGAATTGATAAAGAACATAGAATCGCAATGATAAATAGTGAAAATATGTCTAAACGATCACAAGATTTAATACCATCATTTCATGACGCTGGGCAATTTTACAGTTTTCATATTAGTAAATTTTTAGAAGAGAAAAAACTTTGGACATCAAATACTAGCTATATAGAAATTAGTGAGCTAGAAGCACAAGACATTGATAATGAAACAGATTGGAAATTAGCAGAGTTGAAGTATAAAATAAAAATTGATGAAGACGAAAATATTATTTAGAGCTGATGGAAATGAAAAGATTGGGCTAGGTCATTTATATAGATTGTTTGCACTTGTAGAAATATATAAAGAGTACTATAATTATGACTTTGTAACAAGAGAAACATCTGCAACAGAAATAATACCCGATTCTTATAATATAAAGATAATACCCAAGGAATTAGCAATTTTAGATGAACCTAAGTGGCTGTCTGAATGTTACAAAGATCCAAAACTAATTATAATTGCTGATGGTTATGAATACACATCGGCCTATCAAAAACGAATAAAAGAGCTAGGATTTCAATTAATTTACATTGATGATTTAGCTATTGAAACGCTATATGCAGACTGTGTTGTAAATCATTCACCTTATGTAAAACCGAGTCATTTTTGTAAACAAGAATACACACAATTAGCTTTAGGTTTGTCTTATGCAATTTTAAGACCAGAGTTTTTAAAAGTAGCTCAAGAGAAAAAACAAATTAAAAAAATTGACTCTGTATTTATTTGTTTTGGTGGGGCAGATTTTTTTGATTTAACATATAAATCAACACAAGCTTTATTAACGTTTTCAAATGTTAAAAAAATCCACATAATTCTAGGGGCATCATATAAACACAATGCGATATATGATCTAGTGAAAAACAATAAAAATATACTTACTTTGCATTCTAATTTGAACGAATTAGAATTATTGCATATCATGAAAAAAAGTAATTTTGGAATTGTTCCTTCTAGCACTATTTGTTATGAATTATGTAGTGTGAAAATGCCAATTCTTTCAGGGTATTTTGTAGACAATCAAGAATTGATTTATAAAGGGTTTGTAGAAAAAAATGTGATATTTGAAGGGGGTAACCTTAAAAACTACTCCGTAAATGATTTTACAAAAAAAATTAATGAAATATTTCAGTACCCTAAAGAAAAATATGAAGAGCAGATAAAAAATCAATATGCCCTTTTTGATGGTCAACAAAAAGAACGATTTTTGTCTTTAATCAAAGCATTATGAAATGAAAATCCAATTATTAACAGACAACCCAAAATCATGGATAATCCCCTATGTTCATAAACTAAAAGAAGATTTAAAACTGCGCTATCCAAGTTACCGTGTTCTTCTTGTTGATGATCACGAAAAAGTGAAAGAAGGAGATGTTTTGTGTTTGTTAGCATGTGAGAAGGTTTTCAAAAAGTTAAAATTGAATACATATAATTTAGTAGTTCATGAAAGTAATTTACCAAAAGGTAAAGGATGGTCTCCAGTTACTTGGCAAGTTCTGGAAGGGAAATCAAAGATTCCTGTAACGCTTTTTGAAGCTACTGATAAAGTAGATTCGGGGAAAATATATCTACAAGATTTTATCATTTTAAAAGGAGACGAATTGTTGACTGAAATAAAACATCAACAAGGAATTATTACAAATAAATTAATACTTGAATTCATAAAAAAATATCCAAGTATAACAGGTAGAGAACAATTCGGAGAAGAAAGTTTTTATAAGAGAAGAACAGCAAAAGATAGCGAATTAGATATTCGCTCAAGTATTGATAAACAATTTAATTTATTAAGAATTTGTGATAACGAGAGATACCCTGCATTTTTTTATAAGAACGATGTAAAGTATATACTTAAAATCTTCAAAGAGAATGAATAATTTTGTAATTTTATCAGAAAAAAAATGGAATAAAACACTCAAAGAGTATTGTGAAAATATTTTTCCGGATAGCAATTGGATATTAATTAAAACTCGCGGAGAATTTACGTATGAATTTTTAAAAAAGGTAGAACCAAAAAAAATCTTTATCCCTCATTGGTCTTATATTATTCCAGAAAAAATTTTTTCAAATTTTGAATGTATTGTTTTTCACATGACTGATTTGCCTTATGGTAGAGGCGGAAGTCCATTACAGAATTTAATTATAAGAGGGCACAAAGAAACAAAAATATCTGCGTTAAGAGTTACAAAAGGAATTGATGAAGGGCCAATATATTTAAAAAAAGAGTTAAATTTATTAGGAACAGCAGAAGAGATTTTTTTAAGAGCTAATGATGTGATTGCGGAAATGATTAAAGAAATAATAATAGAAAACCCTGAACCAAAAAATCAAGAAGGAATTCCTACTTTTTTTAAAAGAAGAAAACCAGAACAAGGAGATATTGGAAACTTAGACCAACCTGAAGTAATATATAATTATATAAGAATGTTAGATGCAAAAGGGTATCCGAAAGCATTTCTGGAAACAGAATACTTAAAACTTGAGTTTAGCGGAGCTTCAATAGAATCAGATAAAATAATTTTAGCCGATGTTAGAATCATTAAGAAATAAAAAAATATTAGTTGTAGCAGCTCATCCAGATGATGAATTATTGGGTTTGGGAGCAAGTATGAATCGTTTAATTACAGAATTTGACTGTACAATCAGAGTTGTTATTTTAGGAGAAGGAATTACTTCTCGATCCGATCAAAGAGATATCGATCTTTGGGAAAAAGAATTGGAAAGTCATAGAAATAATATTGAAAATGCTAGAAAATCTATTGGGTATCATTCTGTAAGAATTCATGACTTTCCAGATAATAGGTTTGATGCTATTGATTTACTTGAAATTATTAAAATTGTAGAAAAAGAAAAACACGAATTTAACCCTGAAGTAATTTTCACACATCATGGAGGAGATTTGAATATAGATCATCAGAGAACATTTGAAGCGGTTATTACTGCCATTCGACCTATGAAGCGAGAAAAAGTGACCACGATTATTACTTTTGAAACTCCCTCTAGCACAGAATGGAGAGCATCAATAGATCCACGTCATTTTATTCCAAACCTTTTTATTGAGGTGTCTGAAGAAAATTTGAAAGCAAAAATCAAAGGTATGGAAAGTTATGAGTTTGAAAAAAGAATTTTTCCACATCCAAGATCTCCAGAAGCTTTAAGAACATTAGCAAAAAGGTGGGGAATCGTAGTTGGTAAAAACTATGCAGAAGCATTCTGCTTGGTTAGGAATATTAATTAGAATACAGATTTATGAAAATAGGAAATAAACATATAGGTGGAAATTCACCCTCTTTTATTATCGCAGAACTATCAGCAAATCACAATGGGAGTTTGGAAGTAGCTGTAGAAACAATAAGAGCTGCTAAAAGAGTGGGAGCCGATGCAATAAAGCTCCAGACATATACACCGGATACTATGACTATTGATTGTGATAATGAATATTTTCAAATCAATAAAGGAACTTTATGGGATGGTAAAACCTTATATGAATTATACGGAGAAGCTTATACTCCTTGGGAATGGCATCAACAACTTTTTGAAGTAGCTAAAGAAGAAAGGTTAATTTGTTTTTCTTCTCCTTTTGACATTCGGGCAGTTGATTTTTTAGAAAAAATGGAAGTCCCAGCATATAAGATAGCATCTTTTGAAATTCAAGATATTCCTTTAATAAAATATGCTGCCTCCAAAATGAAGCCTATTATTATTTCAACAGGAATTGCTGATGAAAAAGATGTGCAATTGGCTGTGAATACATGTCGTGAAGTTGGAAATCATAATATAGCATTGTTAAAATGTACCTCTTCTTACCCATCTCCATTAGAATTAGCAAATTTGAAAACAATCCCAGATATAAAAGAGAGATTTAATGTAGAAGTAGGGTTTTCAGACCATACTTATGGTTCATTAGCTCCGTCTGTTGCTGTAACTTTGGGAGCAAAAATTATCGAGAAGCATTTTATTTTAGATAAATCTATTGGAGGTCCTGACGCTGATTTTTCTCTTGATGAAAAAGAGTTTGCAGAGATGGTAAATGCAGTTAGAAATACCGAGAAAATGTTAGGAAAAGTCTCGTATGAATTATCTGAAAAAGTAATAAATAACAGGAAGTTTTCGCGATCCTTATTTGTAGTGGAAGATGTGAAAAAAGGAGATAAGATAACAGAAAAAAATATTCGTTCTATACGACCAGGTTATGGTTTGCATCCTAAGTTTTATAATGAAATTTTAGGAAAAATTTTTGATGATGATATAAAAAGAGGAACACCTTTAAAATTGGGTTTTATTAAAAATTTTGAATTTGATGAATAAAGTTAGTTTTGGAAATATTAGCTTTAGAGGACTTACATTAATTTCGAAGTTTATTTTTGTTTTTTTTTTAGGAAGGTATTCTATAGATGAAACAAATTTAGGAGTATACGGTATGTTAATTACTGCCATTGCTTTTTTAATTTATTTTTTAGGATTCGATTTTTATGTTTTCAATATGAGAGAGATAATACAGATTAAAAATAATTTTATCCCCAAGATAAGAGATCAACTATATTTTCATTTATCACTTTATTTATTGTTAATGCCACTCTCATTAGCAATCATTTTTGGATTTAATTTTATAGAAATAAAATACCTTGTACTTTTTATAATTTTATTGATTTCTGAACATTTAGGTCAAGAACTATTTAGGCTTTTAACTACATTAGAAAAATCATTAGTTGGAAACTTTTTTTTCTTCGTAAAATCAGGTTTATGGATATGGTATATATTGTTCGATTTTTTCTTCTTAAACAATGAAATAAATATTTTCAGATACATTCTCATTTGGTCTTTATTTTCATGGTTTTCTTTGCTAATAGGATTGATATACATAAAGAGATTATTGAAAATTAAGAATATAAAGTTTTATAAACCCAACATATCATGGATTTTGAAAGGAATAAAAAGTTCAAGTATATTTTTTATGAGTTCTTTATCTTTTTTAGTAATTCAGTTTTCCGATAGATTTATGATAGATTTTTATCATGGAAAGAATCTCGTAGGTGTTTATACCACTTATTCGCAATTTATTAATGCAATTGATGTTTTTACATTTAGTGGAATCATTATGGTAACATACCCTAAAATGATTAAATTTTTTTCTGATAAAAACATCTATAAAAACTTAAAGAATAATTTTTTTAAAAACTTATTGGCAATTACAATTGTTTTGGTATTAGGGAGTTATTTTCTAGCCCCCTTTGTTTTTGAGTTTTTAGAGAAACCATCATTTATAAATTATATTAGCACATACAACATATTGTTAATTGGTGTTTTTTTCCTTGTAATGTCAAATGTGTTTCATTATGATTTATACGCGAAAAAAAGAGATTATTTATTATTAAAAATAGCAATTACAAGTATGTCCTGCAATATTATACTGAATTTAATATTGATCCCTAAGTATGAAATTTATGGAGCCTCAATTGCTACTCTTTTTTCATTTATTGTGATATTTATGGCAAAGTTTTTTTTTAGTTTACAAAAGATTAGTACAGAAAATGATAGTATTTGATTTAATTAATGATGAAGCTCCATTGTTTATTAAAGGAGTAAAACTTCTGAAAAAGAGAACCCTTGAACAAAAAGAAGAAATTATTGGGGTTGTGGAAGGTAATAGGTGGTTAAAAGAATCGCAAGCTTTGGCTTGTGTTAATCGACTTCACTTTTTTGATGAATTAGATGCAAAAAAAATAGATATCACTTCAGAGATATTAAGGATATCAAAAACGTACGACAACTTCAATATGTATGCTTGTGATCGTTATTTGATTGAAAAACCAAGAGCTTATCAGAAGAAAATGCTAGTATACACATATTTATTTTTTGAAGATTTATTTTCTAGAGGAGTAAATTATTATTTTACTACAGGGATAGCATATACATACAATTTAGTATCATTTCAAGTTGCGAAGAGGTTAGGTGTAAAGCATGTTTCCTTTTATGGCATCCGTATAGAAAATCGTACTGCAGTATCTTTTGATGTGGTTAATACTTTTGATGAGGTCTTGGAATGCTATAAAGATTTTCAGCAAAAAGAAATAACAGAGCACATGTATGAATCTATCAGTAAATTTGTTGATAGACCAAAACAACCCAATTATATGGGGAATGCAATAAATTCCTCGAGTCTTAAATTCATTTTTCTTAAAGAGTTTTTCATCAGATTTAAAAGGTATTATTTTTCAAATAGGCATAAATATGATTTGTTTACTCGAAACCCTTTTCTATTGAGTAACTTTAGGTTCAAAAAAATTATAAAAGCAAAGAATATAAATTTCTTCCACAACAAAATCTTTGATAAGATAAATTACAAAGACTCGTATTTTATTTTTCCACTTCATATGCAGCCTGAGGCAAGTACTTTAATACTATCTCCATTCGACGTTAATCAAAAAAACACAATAATTAATGTTTCTAAATTATTGCCTCCAAATATATTTCTCTATGTGAAGGAACATAAGAGTGCATTAGGTCAGCATTCCAGAAAGTTTTACAAGGAATTGAAAAAGCACCCTAATATTAAACTCATTTCTTATAAGGAGAATGTGTTTGAATTGATAAAAAAATCTCAAGGAACAATTAATTTATCTAGTACTGTCGGGCTAGAATCTTTGATGTTGAAAAAACCGGCAATATTACTTGGAAATGTTTTTTATAATGATTCGGGATTAACCTTTAAAGTAAGATCCTATGAAGAAATAAGAAAAACAATCCAACTTATAATGAAGAAGAGTTTTCATGTTGAAAAATATTTTGAAAATTACAATGAAAGATTAACATTTTATATAGACTGTTTAAAGAAAAAATCGTACCCTTTTGAATTTAACGTAGCGAAATTAGATACGAAAGAAAAAGTGATGGCACCTGAAAATATCACAGAATTTTCTAACTGTATAAAAAAAATTATCGGTAAAAGATAAATAGAATTAAAAGAAATTAATGTTATTCGCATTTATAGCATATATAATATTTAGCAACCTGTTGGTTTCTAAAAAGATTATCAACCTATGCACTATAACCCTCTTTTATATAATGATTGGAATTTATGTAGGGGAAAATTCGATTCGCTATAGTGCTCAATGGATTAGATTTGAAGATTTAAGTTATATCAATCTTAGTATAAAATACTTAAGAATAGGATTTTATATTTTACTAGTTACGTTTTTCTTACTTCAGTTTTTTTTTAAAGAATACAGGTTAAAGAAATCTGCGGACAATGGATTCAAGAAACTTTTTGTAGCAGATATATCTTGGATCATAATTATTTTATTGTCAATACCGCTTTATATTGTTTTCATTGATATTTATATTCCCGTATTCCAAGACAAAACATTTATTTCCAAATACTTTCAGGACAGACTAGAAGACTTTATACCTTATAGGCCTTTTTATACCTTATCTATCAATGCATTTTCAACAATACTGTTTCTACAAATAAACTACTTCTTAAGCTCTTATAAAAGGATATCTTTTTTCAAATTATTGATTAATAAAAAGTTTTTAAAACTCGGTTTTATTTTCATAACATTGTTTTTTACTGCTAAAAGAGGGCAGATATATTATCCTATTTTTATATCACTTATAGCGTATTTGATTTATAAAAGACATTTATTGAAGCTAGTGTTTTTAGGTTCAACGTCAGTAATTGTTATAGGTTTGTCTAGAAATTTTTCGGAGATTTTCAGAGGTGAATTATCATTAGAACATACGTTGATGACTTTATCGACTTCTTTTTTTGTTTCCGTAAGAGAATTAACAAGAGTCCTTTTTTTCTTTAATAATAATGATTATGGTTTTCTGTATGGGAAAACATATATAGCTGGATTTTTTAGTTTTATCCCGACAAAAATTAATGCACTAAAAGCGAACTATAATTATATGAGGTATACCTCAATAATTTCTAATCAAAATCCGGATGAATTTGGAGGAATGCGTTCGACATATATTGGTGAAGCGTATATAAATTTTGGACTTGTGGGAATTGTCTTACTGCCAATTTTATTTGGAATATTAGTATATTTGATTCACCTTTTTATCAAGAAATATTCTGGAGACAATTTCATTTATTATATTATGGTATTTTGGATGTTTAAAATATTAGTACTTCCTTTTTATGAAAATGGAAGTTCTATGTTTTTATTCTTTTTCATTACAGTTATATTTATGTTTATATGTGCACTTACAATTAGAACAAAGAATAAAAGAGCCGTTTTAAAAATTACTTTTTTAAGAAAAAATGATAGGAAATAGAAAAATAAACTTAGATGAAATATGTATTGGGCTTGTATTATTTACCCTTCCTGTCTCAATGAAGTTAAACTCCATAATTTTAATAATAACTTCAGCTTATTTTACATATAAGATTTTGAAAGTTAGAACATTGAAGAATATTAGGTTTTATGGAATATCCATCTTGTTTTTTGCGGCACAACTCCTCTCATTTTTTTTAAGTGTTAATAATAAAGAGGCAGAAGAAAAACTCATTTTATACCTTTCTTTTATAATCTTCCCTTTCATTTTTTCATATGCGCAATCGAATATAAAACTGGAGAAATTTAGATTATTTAAATGGTTGTTTTATGGTATAATAACAGTTTTGATTTACGGGTTGATTCGTTTTTTATATGATATTGTGGTATTAGATGCCAGATATGATTACGGAAGAGGTGTTGCACTCTTTTTAAAATATATCCCACATCATATTTATTTTTCCATGTATGTTCTCATTAGCATTTATATAGTTGTATTAGAGTTTTTGGAAAACAGAAAGAGCAAAGTATTGATGATTTTTGTGCCTGTACTTTTTTTATCCCTTATTCTGTTAAGTTCCAGGATGGCAATTGCACTGTCTATATTAGTTTTACCACCATTTATTTATTATAAACTCAACCATGTAATTAACAGAAGAAAGGCATTTATAGTAATTTTTTCGACAGTTTTATTATTAACTATCATTGGTTTTTCCAATAAGTTTGCAAGAGATAGAATCTTGTATACGTATTACGAAATAACTGATATGGAAATCAGTGAAAACCCCTTTTCAGGAATCTCTTTTCGGGAAAAAATATGGAAAGGAAGTATTTATCTAATTAAGAAATCACCATGGATTGGTTACGGTGTTGGAGATACCCAAAGAAAGTTAAATGATTCCTATAAATCATTTGGTTTTGAAGAAGTTATATGGTTTAATGCTCATAACCAATATTTACAATTAATACTACATCATGGCCTTTTAATAGTATTATTGTTATTTGTGATGCTATTTCTTTTGTTGAAAAAATTAGTTAAAAAGAAAGCTCATTTTGTTCTTTTTTGTTGGTTAATTATAGGTTCTTTTAGCCTAACCGAAAGTATCTTAAGTAGGCAGTGGGGAGTGATTTTGTTTGCTTTTGTTTTGAATTACTCTATTTATTTAGCGCAGGATGAAACAAAAGAGATTATATAGTTTTTTTAATATACACAATTTGTTAGAAGAATCTAAAAAGAATCTCTTTTTAACATCAATAGTTTTAGGAATTATGCTATGGTTTTTCTTTTTGTTAACCACTCCGGTTAAAATAATTAGACCTTTATCTAATCAAGTCTTAATATTCATTACTCTTAACTATTTAGTATTCGTTTCCGGATATTTCTTTTATAAAAAAAGGAAAAAAAAATCACTTTTTAAAAGAGCGTTGAAAAAAGAGAATATTAACATTTTTCTTTATTTTATCATAATCATTGTTATAATGTCATTTTTTTTTAGGTTTTTTGATTTGTTCCATTTGAGAGAATTGTCATTTTATAACTCTATAGGACAAAATAAAATTAATGCTGCTAAGGAGGAAAATTTTTCTCTTTTAATTGGACTTTTCTCCGTTTTTAGGTTTTTATATTTCGTGCCTTATATATTTTATAAACTTTCTGAAAAAAATAATAAAAAATTATTGCTTATTTGCTTACTCCTATTTTTAATACCTGTTACTGAAGGCTTTTTAAGAGGATCCAGAAGGTTAATTCTGGAACCGGTTCTTATTTTAGGAATTTCTATTATTGTCCAAAACAAAAGATTTAAAATAGATATTAAAAGAGTACTCTTACTTATTTCAATAGCTGTGTTTTTAATTTTTGGTTCTCAGTATATTCTTAAAGAAAGAATTAGTGAAAAATCTGTGAAATATTACAAAAGGGTGATAAAAGCTCCTTACAATGATTTACTCCCTTTAAATGATAAAACGAAAAATTATTTGTCATCTGATACTGATAATAGAATTAAAGACGGGCTATTGTTTTATTGCCATGTAGGGCAATATATTACACACGGGGTTTTTGAATTTGATCATGTCATCCGGCAAAAGCCCACACATACGGCAAAATATGGATTGTATAATTTATATATTATCGTTAAGATGTTTAATAAGTTGGGAGTTTCAAATATTCCTCTGAACACATTAAAAAACCCGACAAAGAGAGAAACATACATCACTTTTTTTGGAGGGCTTTATGTCGATTTTAAATGGCTCTCATTAGGAATCATGTTTTTATTTGGGGTGATTCAAAAAGCTGTTTTTTCAGAAGAGATAAGTAATCCGTATTTAAAGCCTGTTGTGGTTATGTTTATTCTTTGTAATATTATGTTGTTGGTTTTTAATTTTTTAAGAGCTCAAATATTTATAACATTGCTTGTTTATCTATTGGCAATGATTTTTTTCAAAGTTTATTTACTAGCAAGAAAGATGGTAAAAAATTAGATGAAAGTAGCAATTATTCATTACTGGTTTATAACAAGAAGAGGAGGAGAAAAAGTGATCGAATCTATTTTAAAGCTATATCCTGATGCGGATATTTATACGTTATTTTATGATAAAGATAGCTACGGAAACTATCTAAGTAAACAGAAAGTATATACATCTATTCTAAATACCCGTTTTTTAAGAAAACACTATCAAAAAATATTTCCGTTATATCCGCTAGGGATAAAATCACTAAAATTAAAGCAAAAATATGACCTGATTATATCTTCCGAATCCGGCCCTGCAAAGGGAATTAAAAATACATATAAAGTTCCTCATCTTTGCTATGTTCATTCCCCTATGCGCTATTGTTGGAGCCACAAACAAGTCTATCTGGACTCAGTTAACCCTATCATAAGACCATTTATGAGTTTTCTTTTGGAAAGACTCCGTTTATGGGATAAAAAAACCGTTGATCATGTAGATATATATATTAGTAACTCAAAAAATGTATCAAAAAGGATTGCCAGATATTACAATAGAAAATCGAAAGTAGTATATCCGCCTATCTCAGAAACTCTTTTTCAGGATCATAAACCACTACATCATAAAAAAGAATTTTATTTGAGTTTTGGAGCTATTACGCCCTATAAAAAGATTGATTTGCTTATAGACACTTTTAATGAAAATGGAAAAAAACTAATGGTTGTGGGAGAAGGTTCGGAAAAAGAAAAATTAATGAAAAAAGCCAGGGAAAATATTACCTTTATGGGTGAAGTAAACTGGAAAGAATTAAGACAGATTATTTATAGCTCTGTGGCATTGCTCTTTCCGGGAGAAGAAGATTTTGGAATGATCCCTCTCGAAGTAATGGCTCATGGAGTTCCGGTAATTGCATATAAAAAAGGAGGAGCTCTGGAAACAGTTATAGAAAATAGAGAGAATATAGCACAATCTTCAGGCGTTTTCTTTGATAAGCAAACAAACAAATCTTTGCAAAATGCTATTGATTATTTTGAAACTATAACGCATCAATTTGATACATCATGGATTCAAACTCATGCAAAAAAATTTGCTGAAGGTCAGTTTTTATTGTATTTTAAGTCAAAAATAGATCAACTGTTAAAACCGAATAATTGAAAAAAAGATACTCTCCCTTAATAAGACCTTTACAGGTATTCATAGACATATTAGTGATTAACTTTGTAATCTATTATATTTCCGATAAAGAATTTTTTAACTTTTATTTTCTTTCTTATATCTCCTTATTTTGGTTGATAACATCTTATTTTTCAGGATTTTATAAAGTATATAGATTTACAAATGCGCTAAGAATCATCACATTATTAGTCAGTCAATTTCTTATTTTTATTCTTGGCTATTTCGCTTATTTTGGAATTTTTAGAGAAGGTGTCATTATTAATAACCAGTTATTAATTCTGGTTGCTATCGTAATTGGGGTAACTTTTTTTAAGTTTCTAGGATATTTTCTATTAAATAAATACCGTTCACACGGAAAAAACTACAAAACAACTATCGTTATAGGATATGACGATTCTGCAAAAAAAATCATTAAAATTTTTAAAAGTAAGGCCAACTTCGGATATAAATTTTTAGGATTCTTTGCCGATAGAGTGTACAAAAATCCTGATTATCTGGGGACTAAAAAAGAATACATTAAATTTATAAACCGAAATGAAATAGACGAAATATATTGCTGCTTATCAGAAATAAATGAAGAAAAAATAAATGAACTCAAAAGATTTGCAAGTGAAAAAAGCATCGTATTAAAACTACTGCCAAGCCTTGACGCATTTTATAGTAGAAACCAAGAAATTGAATTTTATGATGACACATTAATGGTACTTAATGTAAAAAAATTACCTTTTGAGTTTGCCGAAAATTTTTATATCAAAAGGGTATTTGATATCTTGTTTTCATTGTGTATTTGTATAGGTATTCTCTCCTGGCTAATACCTGTACTATGGATATTGATAAAGTTAGAATCAAAAGGGTCATTTATTTTCAAACAATATAGAGAAGGCCTAAACGGGCAACATTTTGTATGTTATAAATTCAGATCTATGAAAATAAATGAACTGTCCGATAAAGTACACGCAACAAAGAGCGATGCAAGAGTCACTAAGATAGGAGCATTTTTAAGAAAAACGAGTATGGATGAGTTGCCTCAGTTTTTCAATGTGCTATTAGGTGATATGAGTATAGTGGGCCCAAGGCCACATTTGGAAAGCCTTTCAAAAGAGTATCAGAGACAAGTAGAAGATTATTTGAAGAGACATATTATGAAACCGGGAATTACCGGTTTGGCACAAGTAAGCGGGTATAGAGGAGAGATAAAAAAGAAATCAGATATCAAAAACCGAATTCGATTAGATATTTTTTATATAGAAAACTGGTCTTTTTTTCTGGATGTTAAAATTGTACTTAAGACCATTTTTAACCTTTTTAAAGGTGAAGAAAAGGCATATTAGCAGATGAAAAGCAAAATTGACATTACTGCTTCTATTGTCCTTTTTAATGAAGATACGGAGATTTTAAATACCACTATTGATTCTTTTCTAAGTATTACAGAATATACTAAAAAACTATATCTGGTTGACAATACAGAAGATGGTAGTTATAAAGAGTATGAAAGCAAGCCATTTACAGAATATATTCCGATATACAAAAATATTGGATTCGGAGCCGGACATAATAAAGCAATCAGTAGAATAGAAAAAGCGTCTTATTTCCATTTAATATTAAATCCCGATGTCGTTTTTCAACCCACTATATTTAAAGAACTAATACAAACGTTAACATCATATCCGGATTTGGCAATGATAGCCCCCAGAGTACTTTTCCCGGATGGTTCGTTTCAAAACTCATGTAGAAGATTTCCAACGATAGGAGAATTAGTAGCACGAAGAATACCTTTTTTACGACCTTTCTTTTCAGGAAAAATAAATAGAGGAGAATACAAGGACATAGATATAAGTGTGCCTTTTTTTGTTGAGTATTTGACCGGCTGTTTTCATCTGTACAAAACGGAAGATTTAGTAAAATTGGGAGGTTTTGATGAACGTTACTTTTTGTATATGGAAGATGTAGATATCTGTAAGAGAATCGATCAAATCGGGAAGAAAAAAATGTACTATCCAAAGGAAGAAATCAAACATGTTCTGAGAAAAAGCTCATACAAAAATATCGGCTTACTCCTTAGGCATACTATTTCTGCTATCAGGTATTTTAATAAATGGGGATACTGAACTATAATACCAGTTATCACTTGAAATTAGCGTAATAAAATGCTCTTTCCCCTTTTTTGTCCACTATAAAAAGAAACCGTAATTAAGGCTATGCTTTATTTTTCTAATTCCAATAAAGAAAAAAATCATCATTTTCTTTTACAGAGACCTTTGCAGAATTGATTTGACAAAAAAGTTCGACGCCCGAAGAACATTTTCAACCGGAATAACCTGTTGGTTTTGAGGATTTAAAATTTTCGAGAAGGAAGAAATTTGAAGCCAAATCAATCCAAATACGGAATATATCCCTATTTTGCAAAGGTCTCTTACAGTAATTTCAAATAATAACCGGTATAAAAATAATCTAGCAGTGTATATTTGCAAACCAAATACAATAACTAATGAATATTCTTATTTTAGGTTCCGGTGGCAGAGAACATGCATTTGCCTTAAAATTATCTCAAAGCAGCCAAATAAATCAATTATTTATTGCTCCGGGAAATGCCGGAACACAAGAATTGGGGGTGAATATAAATGTTAGCCCCACAGATTTTGCAGCTATTAAGAAAATAGTCTTGGCAAATGATGTACATATGGTAGTTGTAGGACCGGAAGTCCCTTTGGTAAAAGGAATCCATGATTATTTTCTGGCTGATGACGAATTAAAAAACATCGCCGTAATTGGCCCTAAAAAAGACGGGGCTTTACTAGAAGGGAGCAAAAACTTTTCCAAACAATTTATGCAGAAATATCATATCCCTACAGCCGGATATCAGTCATTTACCTCAGAAAATTTACAAGAAGGAAAACAATTTTTAGAAAGATTAAATCCACCATACGTGTTAAAAGCAGATGGTTTGGCAGCAGGAAAAGGAGTATTGATATTACATTCTCCGGAAGAAGCAAAATCAGAACTGGAAGAAATGCTTTCCAAACAAAAATTTGGGGAAGCCTCCTCAGCAGTAGTTATTGAAGAATTTTTAGACGGAATTGAATTATCCGTATTTGTACTCACAGATGGGATACACTATAAAATACTTCCCTCGGCAAAAGATTATAAAAGGATAGGAGAAGGAGATACGGGATTAAACACCGGAGGAATGGGAGCGATCTCTCCGGTTCCTTTCGCAGATCAGGATTTTTTAAATAAAATAGAAAAACAAATCATAAAACCGACAATCGATGGCTTGCAAAAAGAAGGTATCGATTATAGAGGATTTATTTTTATAGGCCTGATGAATGTAAGCGAAAACCCTTTTGTTGTCGAATATAACGTACGAATGGGAGATCCGGAAGCAGAAGTGGTATTGCCCAGAATTACTTCCGATTTATATGATTTGTTGGACGGGGTAGCAAATCAAACATTATACGAAAAATCATATGAAGTAACTGCACAGGTAGCAACTACAGTGATGTTGGTTTCGGGTGGATATCCGGAAGCATATGAAAAAGGGAAAGAGATTTCCGGTTTAAATGCAATTACGGATGCTATTGTATACCATGCCGGAACAACTTGGAAAGAAAATAGAGTACAAACCAACGGAGGCAGAGTATTGGCAATTACCTCGCTTGGAGATACCATGCAAGAAGCATTAGCCAAATCGTATGCCGGTATAGATAAAGTTTCATTTGAAAAAATGAATTACCGAAAAGATATAGGCTTTGATCTGGGATAAGAAAATGCCGGTACTTTTATTTATTGATCTCCGCCCAGTTTTTATCCGCTTGTTCTTTTAGCTTTTCCGGCCCTGTCTTTGTCCATATTTTTAATGTATTTCTTCCCCAGGAATTATAGAACAGATATAATTTGTTATCTCTGATCTCATAAGTTTCCGGATCAATAGATACTTTTGTCGCTTTAGCTCCCATGGCATAAGCACAATATCCTCCATATTGAGGAATATATTTGCCTGGATTAGCTTTGAAAAGTGCTAAATTCTTTTCAGAAGAAAATTTAAACTTTACCCCATCGTGAATCGCTTGAAACTTCTTATTCCCTTTTACAGGCTTATTGTCAACAAAATAAGAAACGACATCATAACCTATTGCGAGATAGCCTTTTTTAGTATTATAATCTATTTGTTGTGAAAATAAAATACCCGAAATTGTAAAAAAAGCAACGGTGAAAAATAATCTCATTTTTATTAGTTTTTGTACGTAGTCGATTCATGAGCTTGTTAATTACATTTTACAGAACTAATAAATTACATCCTCTGATATCCGAATGATCAAAACGCCCCATAATCTCAAATTGCCCTTTATCATGTATTTTTCCCAAATCCTGAGAGGCAATAAAAGAACACGAATTGTAATTTGCCAAATCAATAATATTAACCCCTCCCGTCTGACTCGTTTTTTGAAGCGTCAAAGCATCTTCGGTATCTCTAATCAAAATGTGCATCCAGGGAGGGCATTCAAAAAGCCCTTTCCCTTTGGAATATCCCTGGCTCAACAATTCTGTCATACCATATTCCGAATGGATTTCAGAGATTCCAAACCCTTTTTGTAATATGGAGTGCAATTCGATACGTGTCATTTCCCTTCGTCTGCCTTTCATTCCTCCTGTTTCCATGACGACTGTATTTTTTAAATTAAATTGCTCTTTTTCTACCAAATCAAGTAACGCAAAAGAGACCCCGATAAGTATTATTTTTTGCCCGCTTTCATCCAGTGCTGTCAAATTTCGAATCAAATCATCCGTATTATTTAAATAAAACCCGCTCTTTTCGTTTTTTGTTTTTAAAATCAACTCATTTACCATATAAATCAAAGATGATCCGTCGCGTTCCAAATAATTAGGCAATAAAGCCAAAATAGTATAGTCTTGAATACCTCCATAGAAATATTCAAATCCCTTTAAGAAGCTTTTTTTATACCAGGAAATATCCGTTACTAAGTGTTTGCTAAGATTATTTCCGGTAGTTCCGGAGCTCGTAAAAATTTCTTGAATAGTATCCTGAGAAGAAACGACAGCATGTGATTTGAAAAATTGAATTGGTAAAAACGGAATGTCAGCAATTTCTTTTATATCTGACGGATGTATACATAATAAATCACAAAAAGAGCGATATACCGAATTATACTCAAACTGATATCTAAAAATACGAAATGCGCAATCTGTAAACTCTTTAGGTGTGCGGATATCAAAAATTTCATGTTGCATATAAATACAAAAATATAATTATTTGACGCAACCTTTTTGTTTTTTCTGTATCTTATAGAAAAGCAGTTTCGTTATATTTATGTATAATTTTACAAAACCAAGTCGACAGTTGAACATCTTAACATAAAATCATGAGAAAGTTAAAATGTATCGGAATCTTTTTCCTAATCGGAATGTACTTTTCTTGCAGTGATAATAATGAATCAACTCAAGAACAAGATCAGCAATATTTAATTGAGTTACATAACAAAATCCAAGATTTAGCATCAAGCGTAACATGTACAGATGCTTCGGAATGGACTTTTACAGGTGTAGGTGTTAAACCTTGTGGGGGGCCTATCGGATATATAGCTTATTCGACAAGTATTGATATCGATATTTTTCTTGAACAGCTAGAAGAACTCATAATAGCGCAACGAGAATATTATAGAAAGTGGGGAATAGTTAGTGATTGTGGATTGCCTCCCTATCCCGGGGTGGGGTCATATGCAGTGACGGGAACCCTGTATTAGTATATTAAAATTAGACAATATAACAGAGAAACTAAAATTGTGTTAACAAGTCAACTAAACCGCTATATTAATTGAGAAATTGTAATAGCTTGTATATAGGTTGAGTTCAAATTGAGGTTTGAATGTATAAATGGCTGTCAGATATTTAAAATAGTAGTTTATTTTATAAGTACTCATGCGAATCAAGGGTTGAGAATTACATAAAAAAAACAAGTTTAAATAGTTGAATTTCAACACAATAAACTTGTATAAATCATTGATTTTTAATATCTTAATGGTTAATTCGACAAAACTATTTTGGATACAAACCTCAACGACTGGAAGTACAAGTTAGTAAAAAGCAAGCATACTTACAAATTACTGGATTATCAATCCTCAGTATATGAACCACAAACTGCTTTTGAGGCTGTCAGTGCAGACTTTGAAGATGTAAAAGAATTTATTGACCTGGAATACAGAACAAATTTGCAATCCCTGAAAATAGAAACTTTTATATTGGATTGATTTTTGATATATCCTGTGTAAAATAAAATATTACCTTTGGCCTATGGCAAAATACCAATATCATATTGTATCCAATCCTGAAACTCTATTGGGAAAACTTGTGATAAAAGGTACTCGGATCTCTGTGGAATTTGTTTTGAAAAAACTCTCCGAAAGTGCTACTATTGCGAAATTGGCAGAACAACATGGATTAGATATTGAAGCCATTTATGCTGCTCTTGACTATGCTTTTGCAAGGCTTTCTGACAAAGAAGAATTGGTTAGCTAAAACATGATCCTGGCAGACGAAAATATTCCTTCAACCATTATTGGTGCTTTACGAGAAAAAAATATTGAAATATACTCAATCTATGAAAATAACAGAGGAATTAGTGATCGGGAAATCATAGAAGTTTCACAGAACCCTCCTCGTATTATTTTGACAGAAGACAAAGATTTTGGAGAATGGGTTTTTGCTCATGGAGTAAAATCTATTAGTGTGCTCTTTCTACGATATCGGTACGTAGAGCGATTTGAAATCACACAGATTTTAGTCAATTTAATTGAGCAAAAAGGCGAGTAACTTTTTGGAATGTTCATCACAGTTACCAAAAGTAGAATTCGTTATCGAATGATTTAAATTTAAAGTTCTTTTATATCTGTTTAATAACTCTCCACCTACCATAAATTTTATTGATAGCACTATAAGAAAAATTGATAGTATAAGGCTTATAATCAATGATTTAGAAAAACTCAAAACCTAAAACTTAGAACTTTAAACAATCTATACGAGCAGAATCAAAGGTGTTTGCTACGCCCCTCTGTGCGCCGCTTTTGTTTGCCCAAAAAGGGTCCCTTCGGGCGTTCCTTTTTGTCAAAAAAAAGCCGGGCCCTCCCTAGCTTCGGCTCCACTATAAATCCTCATCTTTTTAAAACGGAAGTTCCCCGCCACCTCTCAATACTTAATACTCACTACCAATTACCAATAACAAATCAACCAATTAACCAATCACCCGTCAGAAATTTTTTATATATTAATACCGGCTATGACAGCAACCGAGCACACATATCAAAATTTTTTCTTCTTAGGAGAGATACCGTCTAAAAAAAAGGCAACCGGAGAAAAAAATGCGTAAATGCATTTGAATATGTATGTCAGATAAAAGACCACTTAGGCAATGTCCGCTTAAGCTATACGGATACGGATGAATCGGGGATATCTCGCAAAATGAAATTATCCAAGAGAATCATTACATGCCATTTAGATTACGTCATCGTGGGTATAATAATATAGTCAGCCCTAATGGTAACAGTATTGCACAGAAAAAGAAAACCTATCAAAGTCAAGAATGGCATGACGAATTAGGGTTAAATTGGCATGAATGGAAATATCGTTTTAGTGATCCGGCAATAGATAGATTTATTAGTATTGATCCAGTTGCTCAAAATTATGCATATAATTCTCCTTATGCTTTTGCTGAAAATAAGTTGGGATTAGGCGGAGAACTTGAAGGAAAAGAATTATTCCATAACGAAATAATATCTGCATTAGCTCAAGGGATTGTAAGGATTCAAAATCAGTTTACCGGAGGACCCAGAAAAGTACAAGAAGCTTATAATGAAAACCTGCAACTTAAAATGAGTACTCCCCAACCTAGCTTTGATTCTGAAAAAGCAAGAATGGAGATACAATCAAAATTGGCTTCAGGTTTGGGTGATATAGCAGAAGGAACAACTGATATTGGTCATTTAACATTAGATGTTATTGGTATTGTTGACCCAACAGGTCTTGCTGATGGTGTGTAATTCATTATGGTATGCAGCTGTGCTGCAATGATCTATTCATTCTTTGCTACTTGTAAAAAACACAAGGTAGAACCCTACCAGTGGTTATATTATGTACTCAAAGTCATACAGGACTTAAGGTATATAAACTAACCGAACTACTGCCGCAGAATTTTAACCATGCAAATCAAAAAAACAAATAGGATCAAATTATAACCCTATTTGGTAATTTCATATACCTACTTGCTCATAGGGATACAGTAAATTCATAACCTTAACCTTTATCATAAGATACAAATTTCTGGATTAGTGGCATAATTAAGTATAATCAATAATATTTAAATATTTTACATCCATTGAATATCGACAGGGGTAACAAATCAGAAAATCTTAGGGCATGCCGTACGTCTTCTGGTATCTCCAAAGTCATAGGTGGCCACTATTTCATAAATTCCTCCTGTTTGTCTTATTTCATTCGTTGTAAAATCTTGCGAATAACTAAACTTCCATTTCTCCCATTTCAATCCTACAAGGAAATTTACAGAAGTAATTAAACTATCGTCAAGAGTAGTATCTCTTTCAGGACTGGCAACAGCTATCATTCCAAAAGACAGGTTTTCATATACGAGTTGAGCGCCCAGATCTATTCTACTAAACGGACCTTGCTTCATATAATTAAACAGTCCGTACAATTTACTTTCTCCTCCAAAAATTCTATCAACAGGAATAAGATCTCTGGAGAGATTATATGCGGCATGTGCTGAAAAAAAGATATTTAACGGAGCATTATTTCCCTGAAATGTAAAAGATATATCCGGTTTTGTCAAATGTCTTAGGGTAATACCAAACCACGAATCCTCATTATTAAACAAGACAGAGGTACTGAAATCTACAAATGTTATTCTTTCATTCAGTAAAGCAGGATCAATGGTTGAGGTATTGATAACTCCGGTAAAAATATTAATCTGGTCTTCTAAAAGTAAGTTCTGAAAACCAAAACTTTTTATTCCTACTCCAACAGAAATACTAGGCCTGAAATACCAAAAAGAATTCAACTGAAAAACCAAAGAATGATTGTAGTTTATCTGTGTAAAATTATATCCTGTATTTGATTCCTGATGCCTGATAATACTTAGTCCAATACCTGATCTGATGGATTCTATCCAGCCGTCACCATATATAAACTGTGTATTGATGCCAAAATCTAGTCCTGGCCATTGTACCCTGTATGCGGCTCCAAACCTGGTTGTTTCTTGTGAGCCGGTAAAACCTGTATTTAAACTTTCAGGGATCATAAAAGATTGTGTAAAAATAGGATCCTGTGGATGTAACAAACTGGCTAGCATTACTGCTATAAAAGTAATTATCTTTCTTTTCATTCTTTTCTACTTAATAAGTGCTATCGGTCCGTTTCGTTCAATTATCCGTCCATAAAATACGGTAGCTTTTACCACGATGACATAATTTCCATTTTCTGCTTTGTTACCATTAATAGTACCGTCCCATCCTGTAAGATTGGGGCCTTTCTCAGAATATACAAGGCTTCCCCATGTGTTGTAAACCCTCATTTCCACCTCATTCATACCTCTAAAAACCGGTTTCATGACATCGTTTATATTATCCCCATTCGGTGTGAATGCTGTAGGAATCACCAGATTATAACCTTCGGTAACTGTAATGGTAATGGTATGAGTATACCTACAACTATAAGGATACTCAACAGTTAACTGCACATCATAAATTCCTGGTTGTGCATAGGTGTGCATCGGATGCTCTTCTGCTGATGTTGCACCGTCTCCAAAACTCCAAAAATAAGTAACCGCATTACCGGTAGACAAATTTGTAAAGGTAATAGGATCTTCAATAGAAAACTCTCCGTAATTAGTTAACCCCAAAGAAGAAAATTCAAAATTCGGAACACTTATAACCGGCAGGTTTACATCTACGGAAACGCGTTCCGTACATCCAAAAGAATCTGTAATATCGGCAAAATAGGTTCCGTTTTGTGAAGTCTCCATAATTTCTCCGTTGGCTCCACTTACAGTTCCGGCACTCCAACTAATCGTGAGAGGCGGAGCACCGCCCGAAGTATTTACTATATTCCGTTGTATAACAGTTCGGGTAGTACAATCTGCACTTACCGAATTAACTATCGTGGCAGTAATAGGATCCGGACGTACTACACTAAATGATTGCTGTATCATACAACCTCTGGCATCTGTTACTATAACCAGATAATTATTGGGTCCTATATTTTGCAGATCTTCTGTCGTAGCTCCGTTGCTCCAAACAAACGTATAAGGTGTCGTTCCTCCACTTACCAGAAGATCAATAGCTCCGCTATTAGGATCATTACAATCGGTAGCGTTTGTGATAATACCATCTAAGACCAGTTGTGTAGGTTCTGTAATTACAAATTGTCTTGTAATGGAACATCCTTGCGCATCATTGAGCGTTACTCCGTAAGTTCCTGCCGGTAGATTATTTCGAACCACACCATCCGTACTACCGTCTGACCATGTAACCGTGACAGGAGGTGCTCCTCCACTAAGATTTAATTGAATATATCCATCATTTTCGCCAAAGCATGTAATATCATTTACCGTAGGATTAATATCAAATAAAGCACCGTTAAAAATCTCTATCTGCCGTACTTGTTGACACCCTACATTATCTGTAATCGTTACCGTATAAACGCCTGCTGCTAAATTATTTCTTACGGGCCCTGTGCCAAGTCATTCCAAGTATACGTAAGTGGGGCTATTCCTCCTGTTACATTCATAACAATACTTCCCGTATTATCGTTGTAACACGATAAATCTGTCGTGGTATAGTTTGCAATAATCTCCGGAGACTGGAAACTAATCGTAATTCCATGAATCATTTTTGCAATACTGTTAGCATCCGTTACCGCTACATTGTAAGTACCGGCCGGTAAATTAGTAAATATATATCTGGGCCCTGTCTGATTCATCGCCTGTTGAACAACACTTCCCGTACCACTGTCTGTCAGTGTAATTGTATAATTCGGTACCGAACCCTGATCTATCGATACCTCTATAACTCCCGTAGTATCTCCAAAACACAATACATTCTGATGGGATGCCAATACCTCGGATATCAACAACTCCGGAGGTTGGGTTAGAGTCCATTGTCCTATAATCCCACAACCATTTGCATCGGTAACAGTCAACTGATAATCTCCGGCTACCAAACCTGTCTGGTCTTCCTGATTCTCCTGACCCACCGGAATCACTCCGCCGTTGGATGCAACCCAAGCATAGCTATAAGGCATTACACCTCCTGTCATCGTAACAGCTATGCTACCATCACTCAAACCAAAACCGGATATCTGAAAACCATTGTAATCTGATAAAACCGAAGTGATACCCAAAGCTGTAGGTTCTGTAATGGTATAACTCTCTGTAATAACACAAACCCCTGTGGTGTCCGTAACCGTTACCGTATACATACCCGGTGCTAATGAACCGATATTTTCTGTCGTTGCAGTATAACCTCCGGGACCGGCCCACGAATAGGTATACCCGGGAGTACCACCCATGGCCGTAAGGTCAATACTGCCATCATTAAAACCATTACAACTGATACTAGAACCATTAAAGTCGGAAATCGTCGCATTGCTAATCATCAAACCATTCGCAGGTTGACTGATTAATATATTGTTAATAACCTTGCTGATACCATTGGCGTCTAAAACCGTAGCATTATAGGTACCAGATGCAAAGGTGCTAAATGTATACCGGGGCCCTGTCTGATTCATCGCCTGTTGAACAACACTTCCCGTACCACTGTCTGTCAGTGTAATTGTATAATTCGGTACCGAACCCTGATCTATCGATACCTCTATAACTCCCGTAGTATCTCCAAAACACAATACATTCTGATGGGATGCCAATACCTCGGATATCAACAACTCCGGAGGTTGGGTTAGAGTCCATTGTCCTATAATCCCACAACCATTTGCATCGGTAACAGTCAACTGATAATCTCCGGCTACCAAACCTGTCTGGTCTTCCTGATTCTCCTGACCCACCGGAATCACTCCGCCGTTGGATGCAACCCAAGCATAGCTATAAGGCATTACACCTCCTGTCATCGTAACAGCTATGCTACCATCACTCAAACCAAAACCGGATATCTGAAAACCATTATAATCTGATAAAACCGAAGTGATACCCAAAGCTGTAGGTTCTGTAATGGTATAACTCTCTGTAATAACACAAACCCCTGTGGTGTCCGTAACCGTTACCGTATACATACCCGGTGCTAATGAACCGATATCTTCTGTCGTTGCAGTATAACCTCCGGGACCGGCCCACGAATAGGTATACCCGGGAGTACCACCCATGGCCGTAAGGTCAATACTGCCATCATTAAAACCATTACAACTGATACTAGAACCATTAAAGTCGGAAATCGTCGCATTGCTAATCATCAAACCATTCGCAGGTTGACTGATTAATATATTGTTAATAACCTTGCTGATACCATTGGCGTCTAAAACCGTAGCATTATAGGTACCAGATGCAAAGGTGCTAAATGTATACCGGGGCCCTGTCTGATTCATCGCCTGTTGAACAACACTTCCCGTACCACTGTCTGTCAGTGTAATTGTATAATTCGGTACCGAACCCTGATCTATCGATACCTCTATAACTCCCGTAGTATCTCCAAAACACAATACATTCTGATGGGATGCCAATACCTCGGATATCAACAACTCCGGAGGTTGGGTTAGAGTCCATTGTCCTATAATCCCACAACCATTTGCATCGGTAACAGTCAACTGATAATCTCCGGCTACCAAACCTGTCTGGTCTTCCTGATTCTCCTGACCCACCGGAATCACTCCGCCATTAGAAGCTGTCCATGCATAAGTGTAAGGCATTACACCTCCTGTCATCGTAACAGCTATGCTACCATCACTCAAACCAAAACCGGATATCTGAAAACCGTTGTAATCAGAGAGTACATTCGTAAGGGTCATTACGGTTGTCTCCATAATCGTAAACGTTCTTACAAAAGAACAATTATTCCCATCTACAATAGTTATCGTGTAATCTCCACCTGACAAACCTGTAATGTTTTGATTGTTCTCTTGTCCGACCGGGATTGTTCCACCGCCGGAAGCAGTCCAGGAGTATGTGTAAGGGCCTGGTATACCCATAGGGTTTAACATAATTGACCCATCGGCGCCCGCAGCACAAGTTACATCTGTTATAATCTCATTTGCTATCAAATCATTTTCTAATATCGATGCCATTGCCCCGATTGAACAATTATTTGCATCGGTAATTGTAAAATTATAAGTACCTGAAATCAATCCTGTAAAATCGAATGATCCGCCGTCGGAAGGTACATTAATTGAAGCTCCTGTTTCATCTAACTGAATGGTATATGGTGCCATTCCTCCGCTGATTGTTCCGGTAATATTTCCATCGGAATCTCCAAAACAGACGAGTGTTTCTCCTGAAATAGCAACATTTATTGCCTGAGGTTCAGTGATAGTTTGATTAATAACCTGATTTGCAATACAATTATTTTGATCTGAAACTACAATCGTATGTGGACCTGCAGTTAAGTTCCCTAAGGTATAATTATTACCACTGGTATTTGTCGGGCTTACTAGATTTCCATTTACTGTAAAAGTATAATTTGGAGTCCCTCCGGTAACGGAGATGGTAATACTGCCATCATTTCCGGCATTACATGAAGCACCCTGACTTATTACAAAATTAGTAATGATATGGTTCGGCTCAGTAATTGATGCTTGTGTATTTGCTGTACACCCGCTTGCATCTGTAATTGTAAATGTATAAGCTCCACTACTTAGGCCGGAAAAATCAAAAGGTCCTCCATCAGTAGCTACATTCATTGAGTTTGTAGTACCATCCATTTGTATTGTATAAGGAGCCATTCCCCCGGTGATGGTACCTGTAATATTCCCGTCAGTATCTCCAAAACATTGTAAAAGTTCTCCGGTAACCATGCCTATTATTTCATTAGGCTCCGTAATGACAAAATCTTCAAACTTGTTGCAGGCAGCATAAATTATGGGATTAAACATATAACTTGTAGAAAAAGGCGGTCCAAACAAACGATCCTGATGATAAACCCGATACGTACCGGCCGATAAATTGGTTATATCGTAATTTTGAGCAGTGCCAATATTTGTCCAATTAAATACTTGGGATTCATTACCATTTGCATCAACGCTCACTAAAAGAATAAAATAATCAGCTCCCCAACCTCCATTAACTGATACGTTAGCTGCACCGTCGGAAGCACCAAAACAAGACGCACCTGCAGTACTGTTAACTGTCAAGTCTCGAACACCAGGCACAGCTACATTTATCGCTTCGGTACCCATACACGCATTATCATCTGACCAGTTTAATATATAATCACCTGCAGTGAGTCCTTCTACTGTAAGGAAAAAATCATTTTCCGTGCCTGTCCGTACCACACCTCCTCCGGTGTTTGACAAACTCCAATTAAAAGGAGCAATTCCATTATTAAAATTTACCATAATCACTCCCGAATTAGGGTCTTCAACACAAGCTAATCCAGAAAAATTAGCCACTCCTAATAATGGAAAGCCCGGTGATATTGTATACTCGCCGGTAATGGTTTCGGGTGTAGGTGTGGTTGAATCCGTAACAACTATACGATAATTCCCCGGTGGATATCCGGTAATCTGCTGTGTTGTCTCCCCCGTAATTAGGACATAAGTTCCCGAATCTGCCGGATCTTCCTGGTACCACGCATAAGAATAAGGGGCCAAACCTCCACTAACACTAACAGAAATTTCTCCGGCACAAGACCTTACAATTGCCGTTAAAATACTTATACTTTGTGAAAAAGCTTGTGAAGTAACTAAAAAAAGGAGTAAACTATATAAACTATTTTTTAAAAATTTGTTACAACGTTGCTTTTTGGGGTTACACATATTATATTACTATTTTTAAACATAATTTCTACATAATTGTATAAATCATTTAGCCCTCTTTAACAACTATTAAAACGGAAATATAATAAAAAGATTATAACTTTAATCTTTGATTATTTAAAATTCAACATCTTTTTAATCAAAATATGCTAATACTAAATATTTTACCTTTATGTACATTTTGATTTGATGATTATATAAAGTTTAAATGAGTTCATTGAGTCTAAAAATCAATTTCACAAAAATTAACTTTAATCAGTTGATATTGAAGATATAAAAATTTATAATTTATATAATACATGCAAAGTTCAGTCAATTAATATATCATTTTTAAGACCCTTTTTTGAGCAACTCCAAAACTCTTTTCAGTAATCAACAAATGTTAATAATTATAGGGATGTGTTTCGTTTTTTCTTTTCAAAAAATTGTTTTTTTTTGTAACTTCGTAAAAGTTGATTTCATCATTTTCCAATGATGATTTTTTTTGTGAATTTTATAAAATAATATATGGCCGAAGAACAAAAACAACACCATTATTCTGCTGACAGTATCCAGGCATTAGAAGGGATGGAGCATGTTAGAATGCGTCCGTCTATGTATATCGGAGATGTAGGTGTCAGAGGTTTACATCATTTAGTGTATGAAGTGGTAGATAATTCTATTGATGAAGCACTGGCGGGGCATTGTGATACCATAGATGTCATTATTAATGAAGATAACTCCATTACTACTAAAGATAATGGCCGTGGGATACCTGTCGGCATCCATAAAAAAGAAGGTGTATCGGCATTGGAAGTAGTCATGACTAAAATTGGCGCAGGGGGTAAATTTGATAAAGATTCTTATAAAGTTTCCGGAGGTCTTCATGGTGTTGGTGTTTCTTGTGTAAATGCCTTATCTGATCATTTAACAGCTACCGTTCATAAGGAAGGTAAAATTTGGCAGCAAGAATATAAAAAAGGAAAAACTTTATATCCTGTTAAAACTATCGGGGAAACAGATTTTACCGGAACTATCGTCACTTTTTTACCAGACAGGTCTATTTTTACCCAAACGATAGAGTATAATTATGAAACACTTGCTACACGTTTAAGAGAATTGTCTTTCTTAAATAAGGGGATCACTATTACATTAACTGATAAAAGAAATAAAGACGATGAGGGGAATTATACCCGAGAAACGTTTTACAGTGATGAAGGTTTACCTGAGTTTATCAGGTATTTGGATGGTACCCGGGAACAGCTAACCACCAGAGTAATTTCTATGGAAGGAGAGAAAAACGGGATTCCCGTAGAGGTAGCTTTGGTATATAATACCTCTTATGCAGAAAATTTACATTCTTATGTAAATAATATCAATACACATGAAGGAGGAACTCATTTATCCGGTTTCAGACGTGGTTTGACCGGTACTTTGAAGAAATATGCCGATACTTCCGGATTACTTAAAAATGTTAAATTTGAGATTGCCGGTGATGATTTTCGGGAAGGATTAACAGCCATTGTTTCTGTTAAAGTTTCCGAACCACAATTTGAGGGACAAACCAAAACCAAATTAGGAAATAGAGAAGTTACTGCTGCTGTATCACAAGCTGTATCCGAAATGCTAACAGATTACTTGGAAGAGAATCCGAATGATGCTAAAACTATTGTACAAAAAGTAATCCTGGCTGCCCAGGCACGTCATGCAGCACGTAAAGCCCGTGAAATGGTACAGCGCAAAACAGTGATGAGTATTGGCGGCCTGCCAGGTAAATTATCGGATTGCTCTGAAACGGATCCTGCTGCTTGTGAAATATTTCTAGTGGAGGGAGATTCGGCAGGGGGAACAGCAAAGCAAGGCAGAGATCGAAATTTTCAGGCTATTTTACCTTTAAGAGGAAAAATCTTAAATGTGGAGAAAGCCATGCAACATAAGGTTTTTGAAAATGAAGAAATTAAAAATATGTTTACGGCATTGGGCGTTTCTATTGGTACGGAAGAAGACCCAAGGGCATTGAATTTGACCAAAGTGCGATATCATAAAGTGGTCATTATGTGTGATGCTGATGTCGATGGCTCTCATATTGCAACATTGATTTTGACATTTTTCTTTAGGTATATGAAGGAAATGATAGAGCAGGGGTATGTTTTTATTGCCACACCACCTCTTTATTTAGTTAAAAAAGGTCAAAAGAGAGAATATGCATGGGATGATAATCAGCGTGATTTAATTGCTCAAAAAATGGGTGGCGGAGTTAGCATTCAACGATACAAAGGCTTGGGAGAAATGAATGCAGAACAGTTATGGGATACTACTATGAATCCTGAGTTTAGAACGCTACGTCAGGTAACTATCGACAGTTTGACAGAAGCCGACAGAGTTTTTTCTATGCTAATGGGCGATGAAGTCCCTCCACGGAGAGAATTTATTGAGAAAAACGCAAAGTACGCTAATATAGATGCCTAATAGAACCTAAACTGATAAATCTTCAATTAAGAACATACTTTTTTATATATTTAATGTGAATAATAATTTTAAGATTTTGATGTTTATAGTATTTAATAATACAATTAATTTCTTTAGTTATACTTAAATAATTGAATACTTGTTTACATATCTAATATAGTTTAAAGTTCAAAGTTTCAAGTTATTTTTTTGAAAAAGATAAAATAATATAAAAGGAATCATTAGAATTTTTAAATCCTTGAATCTTTGAATTGTTTAATTTATTGAATATCAAAGAGGGTGTAAAATTAAAACTCTTTAATATTTCATTTGAAAAACACAATTAAGTGTAATATCGGACAATCAAATAAATTTATGAATCAAATTTTACATATATGAAAAAATACGTTTTCATTTTAATAAGTGTTTTTGGGCTGGTAACTATTACAAAAGCTCAAAGCGGATTAGAAGCAATCCTTCAAGCAACTGTAGAAGATGCTAATAGACTTTCAAAAGCTTATATAAACCCTGCAATGAAAGGGTTCATTTATGGCATGAACAATGGTTGGTATCATACGGCAAAAGTTCATAAAATTCTTGGATTTGATATTTCAATAGGTGTAAATGCTTCTGTTGTCCCCAATAAGGATGAGCTATTTAATTTTGCTGATCTCGGATTAACATCCTCCGTAACATCAACTTCCACTTCTGCGGCTACTGTTGCCGGCCCTAATGATTTACGCCCTCAGATAAACGTAACCACTACTATTAATGGTGCACCGGCTACCGCCACATTTACTATGCCCGGAGGGGTAAAAGATGACTTACCTTTAAATGCGGTTCCTGTTCCGCAAGTTCAATTTAATTTAGGGTTACCGGCAAAATTTGAGGCTATGGTTCGTTTAGTACCAAAAGTTGGTACGGATGATGTAAAAGGAAATCTAATCGGGTTGGGTTTGAAAAAAGAGATCACTAGTTGGTTTGGCCCTGTTACCAAAACTCCTTTGCATGTCTCGCTTCTGGCTGCCTATACTAATATGAATGTTGATTATCAAATTCAGAATAGTACTGTAAGCGGGTCAAACCAATCTACCAATTTGGAACTACACTCATTTACCGCACAAGCAATTGCTTCTTTAAATTTTCCAATTATCAATTTTTATGGAGGTTTTGGTTATAGCGGAGGGAATTCCACATTCAAAATGTTAGGAACATATGATTTGGAATACAACGGAGGGACTCTTACAAGATCTATTGTAGATCCGATAAATCAATATTTTAATGTTTCCGGTTTTAGATCTACTATCGGGGCAAGAATAAGCTTAGGCTTTTTCAAGTTATTTGCTGATTATACCTTGCAAGAATACAATACCGTTGGTTTGGGAATTGCATTCGGTTTTAGATAATAGACAGGCTAAAAAAACCTGTTAGGGTAATTTTAAGATTTCTTTTAATATGTAGTTATCAATTTCTCGATATTTTATCCTACTTTCGTATTTCCGGAAAACAAACCTAAAATTTATACATATGAAAATTACTGTAGTTGGAGCGGGTGCAGTAGGTGCCAGTTGTGCCGAATATATTGCTATTAAGAATTTTGCTTCCGAAGTGGTTCTGTTAGATATCAAAGAGGGGTATGCCGAAGGCAAAGCCATGGATTTAATGCAAACAGCTTCTTTAAACGGTTTTGACACAAGAATTACCGGAAGCACAAATGATTATATAAAAACAGTAAATTCTGATATCTGTGTAATCACGTCAGGAATTCCTCGTAAACCGGGAATGACTCGCGAGGAACTCATTGGAATTAATGCGGGAATTGTAAAGACAGTTGCTTCAAATCTGATTGAACATTCTTCTGACACTATCATTATTGTGGTTTCCAACCCTATGGACACGATGACTTATTTGGTTCACAAAACTACTAATTTACCTAAAAACAGAATCATTGGGATGGGTGGTGCTTTAGATTCGGCCCGTTTTAAATATAGATTGGCCGAAGCTTTAGGAGCCCCCATTTCTGATATAGACGGTATGGTTATAGGAGGGCATTCCGATAAAGGAATGGTACCTCTAATACGATTAGCTACCAGAAATTCGGTTCCTGTTTCGGAATTTATTTCTAATGAAAGATTACTACAGGTAAAAGAAGATACAAAGGTAGGCGGGGCAACTTTAACAAAGTTATTAGGGACTTCTGCGTGGTATGCGCCCGGTGCTGCCGTATCCGGACTAGTTCAGGCAATTGCATGTAATCAACAAAAAATATTTCCTTGCTCTGCACTACTGGAAGGAGAATACGGGTTAAATGATTTATGTATTGGAGTTCCTGTTATCTTAGGAAAAAACGGCATTGAAAGTATTGTTCACATTCCTCTCAATGATGCTGAAAAAATGCATTTGAAAGAATCTGCCGAAGGAGTTCAAAAAACAAATGGATTGTTAGAAGTATAGTCTCTCCTAAATTTCAACCGTATTTTCTGTTTTTATCAAAAGCTTTATAAGACCCGTCTAATGTCGGTACTATTTATCCGAGGAATGTTTTGATCGAATACGATTCTTTTTGGTATTGTTTTTAGTAAAAATTTGGGATACTAAAAACCCTAAGCTATAACCAAGAAATTGGATAAGAGAAGTAATCATACTTAAAAACCCAACTTTGAGGTTTTTGTTTTCTACCGTTGCAGTTAAAAAAATTGCGATAAAATAAAATCCGTAAAAAGTGATAAACTGCCAATAACCCAATAAGAAAAACAGCATACTTATATCGATCCCGATGATAAATAAAGCAGGGAGCCAATATATCCATTTTGCTTCTTTAGGGTAGCGATTGTTTAGTTTTGCACGGGCCATTCCAAAAGCATACGTCTGTTTGAAGAAGTTTTTAATGGTATTTCGTCTTTTATGATACACAAAAGCTTCTTGTATCAATTGTGTTTCAAAACCTGCTTCCCACAACCGGAAGGTAAAATCTATATCCTCCCCTACTCTTACATCTGAAAAACCATTTGTAACCTTAAACGCTTTTCGGGAGATTCCCATATTAAAACTTCTCGGTTGAAATCTCCCAATACCTTTTCTCTTCCCCCGAATTCCACCCGTTGTAAGAAATGATGTCATGGAATAATTGATGGCTTTTTGCAAAGGAGTAAAGTTTGAATGTGCCGCGTCAGGCCCACCAAAACCGTCCGTATAATACTTCTTCAATTGCTCGTTTACTTTTGTTAAGTAGTGTTTTGGGAGGATGACATCCGAATCCAAAATAATGAAATAATCTCCCTTGGCACGTGCCATTCCATAATTTCTGGAAGCTCCCGGGCCTGAATTTTCTTTTTCATAATACTTTATAGTGAGCTGCCTCTTGTATTTTTCAATCACGCAATCACTTTTTAAAGTAGAGCCATCTTCCACAATAACAACCTCAGCAAAACCTTTATAATCCTGATTAGCAATACTACTCATAAGCTCGTCCATTTCTTGCGGGCGATTATAAACAGGAATTATCATTGAGTATATCATTTCCGTTTAAAGTTGGAAAGTTCCGGGTTTAAAGCCTGCACTAACGCTAAGAAAATGATCATTTTTCATTAAATATTGAAACGATATCCATTCTAAATCATAAATATGCAAATGAGTTCAATAGCTAAAATAAAAAAACGCAAACTTTTCAGCTTGCGTTTTTATAATTATTTAAAAATGATTATTCTTTAACAATCTTGTATGTTCCCTGAGCGTTTCCAACGTTTACTTTCACCAAGTACATTCCTGCTTTTAGTGTTGATAAATCAACAGAAGCATTGGTTGCATTTGGTCTGCTGGAAAACACTTGTTGGCCTAACAGATTATATACGGATAATTCTTCTACATTTTCCAATGCATTGAAATTTAAATCTTGTTTTACTATTGTTGGGAATAATGTGAACCCTTCTATCTTATTATCTTCTAAGCTTAGTGTTGTAGTATCACTGGTAGTTATACTTATAGTAAAAGGACCTTCTGCTCCATCAGCAGAATTACTGAATTGTCCTACATTTATCCAATATTGGGTTCCGGCTGCTACAGTAACACCTGAAAGTGTTTCTCCACTTCCGGATCCTCCGACATCAGCACTACTTACACAAGTAAATGTTCCGCAGCTCCCGGAATAAATGGCTAACTCAGGATCCCACCCGGTTACACCAGTTATGGCTATATCAACAGTTCCGGCATTACCAGTTGTAAAAGTATACCAAACCCCGTCATTCATCCCAAGCGAACAAACAGATATAAAACCATTATTATTAGTAGCATTTGTTCCATCTCCGGTATCATTATATGGAAAGGCATTAACGACAGTAGCATTATCACAACTATCGTTACTTGGAGGAGGAGGATGTGTTCCTATACAGATATCAAATGTAGTATTTCTACCACCAGTAGAACCAAAACTAAATACTCTTAAGTAGTATGTATTTCCTATCGTAAGCCCGGCTACAGTACTTGTGTCAGGATCACTGATGTTTAAGCTTGTAAGAGAACCACAGGTTCCTTCCAGTACTTCATGAACCAAATCTGTTGTATTACCTGCTACATTTTGCAGTTCAATTCGGTGAATAGCATTAGTAGCAGTAAACGAATACCAAACATCATCATTAGGTGTTCCTGTTCCATTGTCACTATCGCTGGATGCTGTTGCTCCTGCTATGGTACCATTGCTTATAGTATTTCCGCATACCAAATCTGCATTAACAGTTATTGATACAGCATTGGAACAATCGTCATTTGCAGGTGGTGACGGTAATGTATACTCTTCCAAACAAAATGCCACATCAGAAATCGATGTTGTAAAATCATAGATTTGAATAACCAAATTATCACCGACGTTCCAACCGGATAATACAGCATCATTAGAAGCAAAAGTTTCGGAACAAGAAATTTCATTTCCGGATGACGCCTCTCTGACGATTATTCCGGGGTTTCCCGGCGAAGCATCGTTCCATAATAATCCATTCGTAGTAGCTGTCCATGTAAAAAACTGATCTAATCCCGTACTAGTTGTATTACATGTCCCGTCCATTCCACTATCAGTAGTTCCATCTGTAGAAAAATTCAAAGTAAATGTAGGTGTAGCACAACCCGTTCCGGCTGCAGAGGGTGTAATGGGTATTGCACCTGCAAATGTATCGTTTGCTGGTGCTGCAGGTATAGTCCCTATACAAACATCAAATGTAGTATTTCTATTAGTAGTTGTTCCATAGCTGAATAATCTTAAGTAATATGAGTTTCCCACAGTAAGTCCGGCTACAGTACTTGTGTCAGGATCACTGATGTTTAAGCTTGTAAGAGAACCACAGGTTCCTTCCAGTACTTCATGAACCAAATCTGTTGTATTACCTGCTACATTTTGCAGTTCAATTCGGTGAATAGCATTAGTAGCAGTAAACGAATACCAAACATCATCATTAGGTGTTCCTGCTCCATTATCACTAACACCGGATGCTGTCGCTTCTACCAGTGTACCACTTACCACACTTCCGCACATCAAATCTGCATTGACAGTCACCGATGTAGCATTGGAACAATCGTAGTTTGACGGTGGTGGCGGTGCAGCTTCTGTGGTAAAGCTCCATTCGGGACAACCTGTAGCGCTTCCTCCTACATTTTGAGGAACAACCATCCAATAATAGGTTGTTGAATATGCAATATTCGTGATGTTCACCGTAGTTGCTGAAAAGACCCCTAAAGAAGATAAACTTCCTGAGGTAGTACCCCAGAAAATTTCGTATTCTGTTGCCGCATCTCCCGTTGCAGGTGCAGTCCAGGAAATAGTAAGAACTCTGTCGGAAGAAACAGTAACACCTGTAGCTCCGTCAGCCGGTGTAGGACCCGTAGCACAATTTGGCGCATTAGCATCAGGAATTAGGTTTACATCATCAATATACCAACTATCTCCATTATCTTGTTCCATGACAAAAGCAACATAAATGGGCATTCCATTATAAGCCGACAAATTTACATTGCGTGTACTATAAGCCGTTCCAAAATCCGATTCGGCTTGTGTATCTACTATTGTAAAATCCGCATGTGTAGTTTGAGAGGTCGTAGAGACTCGTATGGTATATGTTGTTCCAAAACTTGCCGAAAAAGTTTGTCGCTGCTTAAAAGTCAAAATATTTGCAGCAGCAGTAGGTGTAAATTGCGGTGTAACCAACCAATCCTGGGCATTTCCTCCGGAAACATTTTCATATCGCACAAAAGCAGCTTTAGAGCCCGAAGCAGCAGCAGCAGATTCTGTACAATCATAAGTTGTTCCTAATCCGTTTCCTCCGACAAAAGAAGTCCATCCGGCAGGAGGTACCGAAGTTTCAAAACCTTCCGGAAATTGTGCTCTGGCCGAAAAAGTAAAGACCAGTACTATAAATAACAGTGTAATTTTTTTCATAAAAATAAGTTTTGGTTAAAAAATAAAGTCCTAAGGTACACATATTTTTTTAAATATAGCTATATGGAATAATTGATTGCGCAAGGTAGAAAGAACTACTTCTTTGTAGGGTCGCACAAGGCCGCTCAAAATGCTGCAATGATCTATTCATTCTTTGCTACTTGTAAAAAACACAAGGTAGAACTCTACCAGTGGTTATATTATGTACTCAAAGTCATACAGGACTATAAGGTATCTAAACTAACCGAACTACTGCCGCAGAATTTTAACCATGCAAATCAAAAAAACAAATAGGGGCAAGGTAAGACCGTACTTTATAGTAGTATATACCTACTTGCTCATGGGCATACCTTATACCGACACTAAGTGCTACACTTCATAAGCTGTTTTTTTGAAATATACACCAATAGGCATCTTTTCAGTTTCTTTTGTACTACATGCACAAATTAAAAGTGATAGAAGCAATACTATTCTTTTCATTTCTTATTTTTAAACATTTTGTAAAAGCGCTAATTTAGGACACTATCCATTTTTTATTGAAGTGATTTAAGCTTTTTTTAGCAATAAAACAGGGTTGTTGATATTTGCGTTGCAAAGCGTAAATAATTTAAAAACAACCCCTTATGTACACAGTACTAGATAAAGATACAATAGAAATGGAAATAGTTCCACTTATTCCAAAAACAAAACGAGGTTTTCCACCTACTGTTCCATTAGTTGAGATTGTCAATGCAATTCTCTACAAGCTAAAGACAGGTGTTCAATGGAATCAGTTACCCGTCAAAACATTGTTTGAAGGGGAATCCTTGACTTGGAATACTGTACACTACCATTACAGGAAGTGGTGTTTGTCCGGTATTTTAAAGCAAAGTTGGATTACTTTCCTTAAGAGCCACAAGAAGGAGTCAGACCTTTCAAGTGTGGACTTAGACGGGAGTCATACACCAGCGATAAGAGGTGGTGATCAGGTTGAATATCAAGGGAGGAAAAAGCGTAAGACCACTAATGCTCTTTATTTAACTGATAGACAGGGTCTACCATTAGCAATGAGTGAGCCGATATCTGGTAATCATAATGACCTGCATGATATTGAGGTTCAGTTTGAGGTAGTTACAGCTACTCCGGAACAAGCAGAAATTCCTGTTGAAGGATTATTTTTAAATGCAGATGCAGGCTTTGATTCAAAAAACTTTAGAGATTCCTGTGGCAAAAAGGAAATTCAAGCTAATGTCTGTTTTAACAAACGTAATGGAAATACAGAAGATAGAGGGGAATATTTTGATCAAGATTTGTACAATCAACGTTATGCAGTAGAACGAACTAATGCTTGGACGGATAGCTTCCGATCACTACTAAACAGATTTGATACAACTATAGAAACCTGAAAAGGATTTAACTATCTCGCTTTCTTTGTGATAGCGCTTAAAAAATTCAAAAAAAGAAAAACCCAAAAAGTTTAAATCAGTTCAATTTAAATATTTTTCAAATCAAAAATACAAGAATAAAAGAGCATATTGGTTTTGAGGGTTTAAAATTTTCGAGAAGGAAGAAATTTGAAGTCAAATCAATTTCAATACGGAATATATCACTATTTTGCAAAGGTCTCTATATATACCTATGATATGAATTTGACTGTATTTTTAAAAAGTAAATCTTTTTTTATACAAATAGGCATTGCTATCGGGTGCTTTATATTATTTATTTTTATGCTACAACGATGGTTGAATTATACGACAAATCACGATCAAAAAATAGAAGTTCCGGATTTAAACAGGTCTTCTTTAGCAGAAGTGCAGGTAACTTTAAGAGGATTGAATCTGGGCTATATCATTCAGGACTCCAGCAGATATAATCCGAATTATCCTGCTAAATCTGTTATGGAACAATTGCCCGAAGCAGGTGATTTTGTAAAAGAAAAACGTAAAATTTATTTGGTCATAAATCCTTCCAAATACAGAGATATTATGATTCCCGATCTAAACGGACGTACCAAAAGACAGGCAATGACACAGCTACAATCTATTGGTTTCAACATAGGGGAATTTTATTTTGTTCATGATATTGGAAAAGATGTAGTTCGTGGCCTAAGGTATAATGGTCAAAAATTAAATCCGGGAGTAAAATTACCTAAAAACTCAACTATAGATTTAGTTTTAGGCGACGGAAAAAGATAGCACTATTTTAAAGTGAATGAAGAGAAATTAGACAACGAAAAAGCATACGAACATTATTGCTTTACAGCTCGTGAAGGACAAGCACCATTGCGAGTTGATAAATTTTTAATAAATTTTATAGAAAATGCCACCCGAAATAAAATTCAACTCGCTGCAAAAGCCGGTAATATTCTGGTAAATGAAGTTTCCGTAAAATCCAATTATAAAGTAAAACCCAATGATATTGTCCGTGTGGTTTTTTTCTATCCCCCTCATGAGAATTTACTGGTCGCGGAAGATATCCCTCTGGATATTGTTTTTGAAGATGCATCTCTAATTGTTGTAAATAAGCCGCCAGGAATGGTGGTACATCCCGGTCACGGAAATTATTCGGGAACCTTGGTAAATGGTCTTATGAATCATATAGAAAATTTACCTGTTAACGGCAATCATTACCCGGGTTTGGTACATCGCCTTGATAAAGACACAAGTGGTCTGTTAGTAGTTGCCAAAACAGATGCTGCTATGGCACATTTAGCTAAACAGTTTTTTTACAGGACTACCGAGCGTTTATACTATACCTTAGTTTGGGGTAATATTAAAGAAGATAAAGGTACCATTAAAGGCCATATCGGACGTAATCCTAAGAATCGGCTACAAATGGATGTATTTCCTGACGGCGAGTATGGAAAACCCGCCGTTACACATTTTAAAGTTATAGAGCGGTTGACTTATGTAACGTTCATTGAGTGCAAATTGGAAACCGGAAGAACACATCAAATCCGCGCTCATTTTAAACATATCGGGCATCCGCTTTTCAACGACGAGCGTTATGGTGGAGATCAAATATTAAAAGGAACTACATTTACCAAATACAAACAATTTGTAGAAAACTGTTTTCACGTGTTGCCCAGACAGGCATTGCATGCAAAAACACTGGGATTTACACATCCTATTACCGGAAAATTCTTACAATTTGATTCTGAAATTCCCGAAGATATGAAAACCTGTTTGGAGAAATGGCGTATGTATGCAGAACATTTTAAAGAATAATTATCCTATGCAAGGATTAACAGTACCCTGATGTACCTTATTTATATTCGCTCTTATATATAAAAAGAAAAATTATTGTCTTGGATAATTACAAATTATAGCTAATTCCTAACATTAGGACTCTAAGTAATATGAAAGTTTTTGTATCTGATATTAAATATTCAGAAAAAGAGCTATTCCTTTTAAAACCGGTATTGAAAAGATTGTTTGAGAAAACTTTATACGTCCATGCACTATTTTCCTTTCGGTATGAAAATGTGAAGCTAGCTATATCAAATCTATTTCTTTGATTTAATGCTTTGTTTTTATAATCGTACAGCGTGTAGTCAAAAGAAAAAATAAATCCCTTTGAAAAAATCATAATTTATTAATACAAAAGAACTACTATAGAACCTACAATATCCCATCTTAAACAAGACCATAGGGTAGCAAACAACTTCCTAAAAGGTCAGATGGGAGATAGTATCAACTTTATGATGGCCGCCGCTGGGTTCAACTTCAAAAAATTAATGAGAAAACTCAAACAAGAAATTCTTTGGCTTGTTCTTAATACCTTTGGTTACCTGTGCAAAAATTTGTTAGAGAAAAATCGGACACTAATAATAAAACCTAATCAACAAATAGCCTATTTTTAAGGGTTAACTATTTATTTGAAAAGTTTAAATCACTTCGTATTTAAAAATCTTATTTTCTTAAATTGATTAAATAACCAACAGTCAGAGAAAAGAAATTTGTCATATTTAAGTTTCCTTCATTTTCTATTGGCCTCGGCAGATTTAAGTTCCATCCTAATTCAATATCCCAAGAACTTGTAGTGAAAGAAACAGGGAGGTAAATTTGGGTATTCAATAATCCGAATGCTTCTGTAGTTACCAATATAGGAGGGACTCCTATTCGTGGCGGAACCATAAATGTAATGGCTTGCTCCGCAAATAGAAAATGTATTTGAGGGCGAAATTTAAATGCATGGTTTGTTTGTTTGCTCAATGTGAGATTCCCGTATATTCTCGAAGAAATTTGAATTGATTGACGGGTTCCGAACAGGTACGACCCTACGATGACCATTCCCAGTATTCTATTGGTATTTCTCACGCCAATAGTTGCATCTATTGAGTTGTTAAATGCATCAAAACCATCGCTGTAAAAAAATCGGGAGTAACTGATGTTATAGTGAAATTTGCGCGTTTTTCCAATGGTATTTCCATACCCTCCCGAGAGACTTACAAAATCCCAATTCGGGTTTTGTTGCTCATAGTATACCGAACTGACGGAAGCATTAAATCCGGAGGAACTATAATAGGAAATCTGCGGAATAAGGTTTTTTTGATCAATACCGGAATCTCTGCCGGCAAAAAAAGTATTGGAATTGAACGTGGTATTCGTATATAAAAAATCGTATTGATGGATTGAATTTAAAAGATCATCAACTAACTGCTCATCATTAAAAAAAAGCTCATCCAATAAACTATCAATTTCTTCATCATTCGTTGTCTCCTGGCTGTAAGAAATAAAAGAAGTTGCTATGGTAAAAAACAGCAACTTGATTACATTCGATTCTACTCTGAATTTACGGCAATTCATATATTCAAATCTTAACTCATCATTTTAATTACCACGTGATTTTTTTCTATTCCTTCTAGATCTTTCTATTCGGTTTTTTAATATTTTTCTCTGACTGTCAGTTAACGTTCTTCTAAATCTTTCTCTTGCTGTACGCAACCTGTCTTCCTGTCTTTTTACCAAAGTACGTTGCTGTTTCGTAAAAGAGTTCATCAACCTGTTTCTTTTTTCTACTTTACTCAGGTTTTTATCTACTAAAATTTGCAATTGTCCTTTGGTCAGCAATTTCTTCAATGCTTCACGATTGCTCTTAATCAGTTCTTTCTCTCTCCGTAATAATTCTTTTTGCTCCTTTGTCAACTCCTTTATAATCAGATTGTAATCTTTAGACTGTGCAAAAACTGTTTGAACATTTGCCAACCCTAAAAAGAGTAAGAAAAATAATGTTACTACGTTAGATGCTCTCATGATATTCTAGTTTTAAAACCGCACATTAATCATCATCTTTTTCATAACTCTCATAATAACAGGACTGTTCAATTCCTTTAAAAATCACTTCACGATTATCAACCTCTTCGGTCAAGTTGTCCGAAAAAGCACTCTAATCTCCAAAGTATTTACAGGACTTCTCTCCAATAGCTTGCAGATAGAGGGTTTTATCAACATACTGCCAATTAACGACTTTTTTCATCCTCTTCTTTAATATCATATCCAGCCATATACGCATCGTCCTTCCATTGCCTTCTATAAAAGAGTGTGCGATTGTTCATTTCCACATACTTAACAATAATTTCCTCATAGGTACTTTCGGGCATTTGTTCAATTTTTGCCAAAGCCTCATTTAAATAGAGAGCATTTGCAAACCGGAAGTTTCCTTTTGAAATATTTTGAGTCCGTATTTGGTCTGCAAAATCATATAATCCGTTGAATAGATATTTATGAATTTGCTGCAATCCCTTGATTGTGCCTACCTCAATTTTATGAATATCTCCGGATTCAAATAAACGGTAGGCACTTTCAAGGCTCTTTCTATCAATATTTTTCATTAATCACTTTTAATTGGGGTAGAAATTTCAAACGGTTTCTTTTAATTCTCCAAAGATACTAAAACGGCCTATTTAACTACAGTTTTCTTTTGCTACCCTTAATTCATCTTCACTATTGATGGTTTGTGTGGTTCCGTCTTGGTAAACAATTTCTACCGGAAAAACCAATTCGGGTTTTTCGTGAACTCCGGGATTCGTCTCATACCAAGCTCTGATTAAGGATCTATCGCCTTCGGTGTTTAATGTAATCACCGTACTGTCCGGCATCGTTACACTAAACGGGTATACCAAATCAAAACAACGTGTTGTGCTACACTCACCCCTAGCGGTTTCCAATTCGGTTTGATTACTGATCATAGCAAACGTACCGTCTTGATATTCAATTTCTATTGGAAACACCAAATCAGGTTTTTCATTTGCATCAGGGTTGGTTTCATACCAAGCTCTGATCAATGATTTATCGGATCTGCTTTCCAAAGTAATAGTTGTTCCATCAGGCATTACTACCGAGAAAGGAAACACTACGTGAAAACAACTTCTTCTACGTCCGTGCCTTGGTCTTCTCCTATCTTCTAACTGTCTGCCGGTTGTATCGTAATACGCGCGATTGAACTCTGAAGCCCAGGAACCTTCGGCAGTTACCAGCTTTACTTCATAACCCAGGTTAGCTGCCGAGCTTGCACTGTATATAACATCATTGGAAAAACCTTCACCCAAATCGTTTTGAGCGGTTGCAGGTAAGTCTTCAACTGTTATCGAAATACGATTTGTAGCATTTTCAATGGCAGCTATTAGATCTGCATCGCTCTGAATAACTTCTTCGGAATTTGAACAAGAAGTGAATAAAATTGATACCGCTAAAAGTGCAGTAAGCATCAAAAAAATAATACCTCTTTTTAAAAATTTGTTCTCTACATGGATAGATTTCATAATTGATTTCTTTAGTTATTAATAATCGTTTCTTCTTTCTTAGAACCCAAAAGTTTCAAATAGTTTGAAATGGGTTATAAAACAATGTGATTAAGTAAGCTTTCTTTTGCATAACTATCTATTAATGAATCTTCTACAAACAAAGAGTTTATAAAAATATTTTCCAGATCCTGTTCGGATTTTTCAGCTTCTACAAGAACTTCGCTTACCAAAATACCTTCGGCAAAAGCATCCACGCTATCGTCTTCCACAAACAAAGACGTTATCAAAATGCTATCAAAAGTAATTTCCGAGGTTTCCGTATGGGGCTTATTGACAAATTGAAGCCAAATGGTTAAAACCACTAATAAAGTAACAGAAGCTGCCATCTGAAATAATCTCCTCAGATAAAATACCTTAGTTTCTTTCTTTTCTGCTTTGATCAAATCTAAAATCGACTGTTTTGATTTAACAAAATAACCTTCCGGAACATCCATTCCCAGATATGCTTTATGGTGATCTGAAACAGTCCCTTTTCTTGTTCTTAAAAAATGTTCTCTACTCATATTGTATTAATTAGACCCGATTAGTTTAAATTAGTTTGTTTCCGTTAAAATTTTTTCTTCAATTATTTTCACAGTTGCATAATAGACAGACTTCAATGTACTCTCATTACTATTTAAAATATCGGAAATCTCTCTAAAACTCAAATCATCAAAATATTTCATCTGAAAAACTCTTCGTTGTTTTTCGGATAACCCTTCTATAATGTGCAGCAACTTTCCATGAAGTTTATCTCCGTCAAAATACTCGGATTGCTTTAGTGTTTTCAAATGATATACGGACACCTCTTCAATAGATGGAAACATCCGTTTTTTTTCTTTTTCCAAAAACCGTAACGATTCATTGTATGCTATCCTGAATATCCATGTTAATATTGTGCTTTTTCCTTCAAAGTTGCCGATACCCTTATATACTCTGATAAATGTATTTTGTATGACGTCATTGGCATTATCATGTGTATATACCATTTTTCGGACATACCAGTAGAGCCTCTCTTGATAGCGATCAAGGAGTTCTGAAAAAGCACGGTCTTTGTGCTTATTATTTTGAAGTCTTTTTAATAGCCCGGCTTCGCTATCCAACAGTTTGTGATTTGCTTCCTAAGATATATAAAATTTTAGACCTCAGAAACTACGAAAAAGTTTGTCTCTTAGCTAACTTAGAATTTATTTTTCCTTGTAATAGCAATCTGTAAAATAATTCTGTAAGTCAAATTTTCTGTCTTTAAATATTTCGTGTAAGATTTTGAAATGTTGAATTTTGTCAATTCGAAATGCCCTGTAATCATTTCTCAAATGACACCAGGCAATTAAAATCCATTTGTTTTGAATGGAATACATGGCGCAGGGTTCAATTTTCCTGAATGATGTCTCGGAACCATCTACTTTCTCATAATTGATTTCCATATAATGAAAATTGGTAATTGCCAATTGAATTTCAGAAAGTGCATTGCTATCAATGGTCTCAAAATCGTAGAAATAATTGTCCAGCACTAAAATTTTATCATGTAGCAATTCGCTTTTCTCCTGAACAGAGCTTCTAAAAACGGATTTGATTTTGATCAATGCTTCATTAAAATCTTCCACAAATGAGACATCCTTAGTCTGATTTACCAAATGTTGAGCAGTTATTAGTGCATTAGCTTGTTTTTCCGTAAATTGAACAGGAGCAACCGAATATCCGTCCATCAGGCTATACCCTCTGCCTTCAATTGAAATCACGGGAACTCCGGCTTCTTCCAGTTTTCTTATATCTCTATATATGGTTCTTACACTTACCTGATATCTTTTAGCCAGTTCGGTAGCGGTTAAGATTCGTTTTGACCTTAATAAGGTTAGTATGGATATAAGCCTGGATAACTGAGACATAAAACAAATATAGCGAACCCTTTTAATCCGGATTAAAAGAATTCGCCATTATAATAACGAATGTTAACTCATAGAATGCAGTGCTATTCTATTACCTTCCGTATCCGCAAACTGAGCAATAAACCCATGTTCATTAACGTTTGTTTTAGGCATGATAACAGTTCCGCCTGCCGATGTTACTTTTGAAAGCACATTGTTTAGATCATCACCTCCGTTTAAGTAAACCGTTGAGCCGTCCATTGACGGGTTGCAGCCGTCCATTTGCATAATAGCTCCGCCAACACCTCCGTTTTCTTCATCATAAGGAAATACTCCATATTTCATGTTTTTTTCAGGCATGTGATAATCTGTTATTTCTACTCCCAAAATTTGGTTGTAGAACTTCTTTGCTCTTTCATAATCTGTAACAGAGATTTCAAACCAGTTAATTGCATTTTTCATTGTTGATTATTTTTTAAAATTAAACTTGCAGCAAAATTATTTGCTCTTTTGACATCTTATGTCAGGGGTAGAAAAAAAAAGAACATCCGATTTATTCCTTTGAAAGTAGGTACAGTATTCATATTTTTACAGTATAATTCACATGAAGATATGAAAATCATTATTTCACCGGCCAAATCCTTGGATTTTGAAAGTAAAGTACCCATCTCTTTACATACCCAGCTTGTATTTTTGGAGCAGTCTAAAAAACTAAATAAGAAACTTCGTACAATTTCCAGGAAGAAATTAAGCGAACTTATGGGAATTTCTCCCGCACTTGCCGATTTGAATTACAACAGAAACCAGAACTGGCAGCCTCCTTTCACATTAGATAATGCCAGGCAGGCAGTTTATGCTTTTACGGGTGAAGTGTATCGTGGACTGGATATCAATTCGTTATCGGATGAAAAACTACCTTTATTACAAGAGCGTTTGCGGATTTTATCCGGATTGTACGGTTTGTTAAAACCTTTGGACCTGATTCAGCTATATCGCCTCGAGATGGGAACATCACTTAAAGTAGGGAGGCGAAACAACCTGTATAAATTTTGGGATGATACACTTGCAAAAGCATTGAATGATGAAATGCAGGACGGTGTTCTATTAATCAATTTAGCCAGCTCGGAATATTTTAAAGCAGTACCTGCAAAAGCGTTGAAAGTTCCTATGATTACGCCTGTTTTTAAAGATCTTAAAAATAGCCAGTACAAGACTATCATGACCTTTGCAAAAAAGGCACGTGGTTTAATGGTACGCTATATTGTAGATCATAATGTGAACACTTTAGATGAACTCAAAGGGTTTAATACGGAAGGGTATGGATTTAGCGAACCTATGTCTACAGAAACAGAACTCGTATTTATAAGATAATACTTATTAGAGAAGCCAATATAGGTGATGCTACTATCATTGCATTATTGGCAAGAATTACTTTTGATCAAACTTTGGGCATTTATTTAGGCAACGGAAAGACTTGTTAAACTATTTTGATAAAACATTTTCTGTAAAAAAATTACAAACTCCATTAAAAAAGAAAACAATACTTTTTGGCTTGTTTTCATAGGTGGCTCCCTTAGGGTATGCCAAATTAAAGCCTCCTTCTAAATTCGTAAAAAACAAGAATGTTTAACAACTACAGAAAATATATATTCTTAAGGAATTTTTATCTAAAAAAGTAGGGCGGCAGTTACAAGGCAAATTACTTAACAAGACCAAAGTAAAAGGAAGTAAACAGATTTGGTTATCCGTTTTGCATACCAATAAAAGAGTTATTGAATTTTACCTGAAAAACGACTTTAATGTGATAGGGAATCACATGTTTTCTATCGGAAATGAAGATTTTAAATTTATAGAAATATCAAAAAACCTCTTAACCATTATGATATATCCTGGATACCGATCTAGCAATCCGCCAAACCAACAGTAACGTCCAGCCCTCCTTCAGAAGTTTCTTTATAATTTTTGTTCATGTCTTTAGCCGTTTTCCACATGGTGTCAACCACAGAATCCAGTGATACCAGAGAATTTTGCGGATTTGTTTCCAAAGCCAATTCTGCTGCGTGAATTGCTTTAATAGCACCTATAGCATTACGCTCTATACAAGGAACTTGTACCAAACCTCCTATCGGATCACAGGTCAATCCCAAGTGATGCTCCATCGCTATCTCGGCAGCAACCAAAACCTGAGAAATTGTTCCGCCCAAAAGTTCTGTTAATGCACTCGCAGCCATCGCTGATGAGACCCCTATTTCTGCCTGACAACCTCCCATAGCTGCAGAAATCGTAGCATTCTTTTTAAAAATACTTCCTATCTCGCCCGCAACCAATAAAAATTTTTTGATATACTCAAAATTTGCGGTATGATTTTCTATCACCAAATAGTACATCAACACTGCCGGAATAACTCCTGCACTGCCATTTGTAGGTGCTGTAACAACTCTACCTAAAGAAGCATTTACTTCATTTACAGCTAATGCAAAACAACTCACCCATTTTAAGATCTCTCTGAATTTTACCTCTGTATTCCTAATAGCAGTAATCCATTCGAACGGATTCTCATAAACTGCATCTTTAATTAGTTTCCGATGAGTATCAAAAGCACGACGTTTTACATTTAGACCTCCTGGTAAAACTCCCTGTGTATGACAACCTGTATACATACACTCTAACATGGTATGCCAGATTTTTCGTAATTCCAAATCAATTTTCTGTGTTGATCTTAAAACCAATTCATTCTCATAGACCATTTCCGAAACTTTCTTACCACTATTCTTACCATACACCTCTAATTGAGTTGCTCTATTGATCGGATATGGAAAGTTTTGTTTGTTCTTTTTTATGTTTTCAGAGGCTCCATCTTTTTCCCGGATTACAAATCCTCCGCCAATAGAATAATAGGTTTCTTTGGACAGTACTTTGTCGTTCTCATAAGCGGTAAATACAATTCCGTTAGCGTGAAATGGTAAAAAATTCCGATTAAAAACCAAATTATCGTTCGAAAATTCAATTTCTTTTAACCCGTTAAACTTTAGTTTCTTAAAAGTCGAGATATCTTTAATAATGGTTTCTATTTCATTAACATCTATGGTTTCCGGATCTTCTCCACTTAAACCTAGCTGAATCGCAATATCAGTAGCATGGCCTTTACCTGTTAATGATAATGATCCGTATATATCAATTTTTAACCGATTCGTTTTGAAAAAAATATGGGTTTCAAGCAGGGTTCGGATCCATTCCTGAGTAGCACGCCAAGGACCTAAGGTATGAGAACTTGAAGGCCCTATACCTATTTTCAACATATCAAAAACACTGATAAATTGGGACATAAACTCAAATTATATAAATTCTAAATTCACCATTACGAATTTTTATCTCCTCAATATCAACCGGTTAAATTTAATTTTTGTGAAATTAATTTTTAGACTCAATATAATATCTCGATTCCCGGCCTAATTCTTTTACTAACAGGTAATAAATAATGGCTCGGTACTTATGTCTATTGGTTTTTCCCATTCTCAATGCAGCTTTCCGGATTATCCGGTCAAGGTTTTCAGAATCTTCCAACCCGAGTTTGCCAATTAAAAAATTTTGTTTTACGGTTCGTATTTCTTTCTCATCCGAACTGGAAACACATTCTGCATCTCTCTTAAATACGGATGGGCCTAAGCCTTTTACAATTTTCGTAAACAATTCATGGTCATAAGAAATCTTCAGTTCATCCATTATGGATTCATAAAATGCTACTTTTTCTTCAAACTTATTCATATGGTCAGTTTCATAAAAAATGGTAAATATATGACAATACAGCGTATAAAAAAACAAATATTATGTCATTGTGTCATTAAATTGGCTTTTAAAAGTAATTCAACTGACATTCGGTATCAAAAAATCAGATGGCATACAAATTGACTATTAGGTAAGCATTAGGACATGAAAAATTTAATTTAAGAAATAAATAATAATTATGAGTAAAATTATAGGAATCGACTTAGGGACCACCAATTCATGTGTTTCTGTGATGGAAGGTAATGAACCTGTTGTAATCCCTAACTCAGAAGGAAAAAGAACTACGCCATCTATTATAGCCTTTGTTGAAGGCGGAGAGCGTAAGGTAGGAGATCCTGCAAAAAGACAAGCAGTGACAAACCCTACCAAAACCGTGTATTCTATCAAACGCTTTATGGGAAATAAATTTTCAGAATCCTCTAAAGAAATAGGCAGAGTACCGTATAGTGTAGTAAAAGGTGATAATGATACACCTCGTGTAGACATTGACGGGCGTTTGTATACACCTCAGGAAATTTCTGCGATGGTATTGCAGAAAATGAAAAAAACTGCCGAAGATTACTTAGGGCAGGATGTAGCAGAAGCTGTAGTAACGGTTCCTGCATACTTTAATGACGCGCAAAGACAAGCTACTAAAGAAGCCGGTGAAATTGCAGGTCTGAAAGTAAGCAGAATTATTAATGAGCCTACGGCAGCAGCATTAGCATACGGTTTGGATAAATCGGACAGCGATAAGAAAATCGTAGTATTTGACTTTGGAGGAGGTACACATGATGTTTCTATCTTAGAACTCGGAGATGGTGTTTTTGAAGTATTGGCTACGGACGGAGATACACATTTGGGAGGTGATGATGTAGATGAAAAAATTATCAACTGGTTAGCAGAAGAGTTTAAGGCGGATGAAAATATGGATTTAAGAAAGGATCCCATGGCCTTACAACGCTTAAAAGAAGCTGCCGAAAAAGCAAAAATAGAGTTGTCAAGTACTACTTCTACGGAAATTAACTTACCTTATATAACCGCTACTGCAAGCGGGCCAAAACATCTGGTAAGAACATTAAGCAGGGCAAAGTTTGAACAACTAACTGACGATTTGGTAAAAAGAACCATTGAGCCTTGTAAAACAGCTTTAAAAAGTGCCGATTTGTCTACCTCTGATATTGATGAAATTATTCTGGTAGGAGGTTCAACACGTATTCCAGCTATTCAGGAAGCGGTAGAAAAATTCTTTGGAAAAGCACCTAGCAAAGGGGTAAATCCGGATGAAGTGGTTTCCTTAGGGGCTGCCATCCAAGGAGGTGTATTGACCGGAGATGTAAAAGATGTTCTTTTATTAGATGTTACGCCTTTGTCATTAGGTATTGAAACGATGGGAAATGTATTTACCAAATTAATTGAGGCGAATACTACCATTCCAACGAAAAAATCGCAGATATTCTCTACGGCAGTAGACAATCAGCCTTCAGTGGAAATTCATGTATTGCAAGGAGAAAGAGCTATGGCTGCGGATAATAAAACGATTGGCCGTTTCCATCTGGATGGGATCCCTCCGGCAGGAAGAGGAGTTCCTCAAATTGAAGTAACTTTTGATATTGATGCAAATGGAATTATTAAGGTATCTGCGTTAGATAAAGCTACTAACAAATCGCAGGAGATCAGAATTGAAGCTTCCTCAGGTTTGTCAGAGGAAGAAATCGAAAAAATGAAAGCAGAAGCAGAAGCCAATGCAGATGCTGATAAAGCTGCCAAAGAAACTGCAGATAAAATCAATGGTGCAGATGCAATGATCTTTCAAACGGAAAAGCAATTAAAAGAGTTTGGAGATAAATTATCCGATGACAAAAAAGAACCTATTGAAGCTGCTCTGGAAGAATTGAAAAAAGCACATGAATCTAAAGACCTTAACCAAATTGATGCTGCTATGGAAAAAATAAACGAGGCATGGAAAACTGCTTCTGAAGAAATGTATAAAGCACAACAAGAAGCAAGCGGAAATCCGGAAGGAGGAGCCCAGGGTCAGCCTCAGGAAAATTCTTCTACCGAAAGAGATAATGTAGAGGATGTAGATTTTGAAGAAGTAAAATAATCTAAATTTTTAGTATTAATAGAAAGAAGGTCATCAAAATAATGGTTTTTTGATGACCTTTTGTTTTACCGACTTTTTGCTTCCGTAGTGTTGCTATGCAACTCAAAAAAGCCTTCACCAGAGCTAAAAATTTCTTCTTTCTCGAAAATTTTAAATCCTCAAAACCAATAGGTTATTCCGGTTTAAAATTTCCTTCGGGCGTCGAACTTTTTCACCAAATCAATTTTGCAAAGGTCTCTATTTATAAAATTAGTGTTGCTATTTAGTGAATTGAAAGATTAGAAGATTCAAACAATTCATCGTCATTTTTTTACAATCTGGTTATTCTTTTTGATATGAAACTGTTTTCCTGTCTCATATTTGCACTGCTAAATATACTAAAATGAAAAAACTTATATTCTTTATAACCCTGTTCTATGTTACGAATTTTTATACACAAACCACCGTTTCGGGAAAAGTAATCGATCATAAAGGCAAACCCGTCTTCGGTGCTAATGTGTACTTGGAGGGTACTTACGACGGTTCTTCTACCGATGAAAAGGGAGCGTTTTCATTTACTTCAGAAGAAAAAGGTGAACAAACCTTAGTGGTCTCTTTTATTTCCTATGAAGAATTTATACTTATCGCAGACATTAACACTTTTAACAAACTAGTCATTAAACTCAGAGAAGATGTAAATACATTGGATGCTGTTATTATCAATGCCGGAACTTTTGAAGCCGGAGATAATGCAAAAGTAACGGCATTAAAACCCTTAGATGTAGTCACAACGGCAAGTGCACTTGGCGATTTTGTAGGTGCTTTACAAACCTTACCCGGAACTTCTACGGTTGCAGAAGACGGGCGTTTATTTGTTCGTGGTGGAGATCCCGAAGAAACACAAATTTTCATTGACGGAATTCGCGTATTTACTCCATTTACACCTACGGCAAATAATATCCCAACCCGAGGACGCTTCTCTCCTTTCTTATTTAAAGGAATTAGTTTTTCTACAGGGGGGCTACTCCGCTGAGTACGGACAAGCATTGTCCGGCGTTTTGCTGTTAAATACTATTGATGAGCCTGACCAGGAGAAAACGGATATCGCAGCAATGACTGTGGGTGTTGGAGTCGGAAATACGCAAAAATGGGAAAAAGGATCGTTTAGTATCAATACCTCTTATATCAACCTGGCTCCTTATCTCGAGGTTTTTCCGGACAGAAATACCTGGAATAAGCCCATTCAATCTGCTAACGGAGAAATGGTATATCGATATAAAATGCCTGATGACGGTCTACTAAAACTGTATGGAGCTTTTAGCTATACCGATTTTGATCTGATTCAACAAGATATCAATTTTACCAATGGTTTTCGTTTTGGTTTACAAAACAGGAACTTGTATTTCAATGGTTCTTACAAAGGTTTTTTGGAAAACAATTGGTCTGTTTCCACCGGATTTTCTTTTGCTAATGACAATACACATTTTAACAGAGAAAATGATCTTATAAAAGACAATGAAAACTCGGCTCATATGAAAATAAAATTAAAAAAACGCTTCAGCAATCGTTTTAAATTGAATTTCGGAGGGGAATATTTTATTACCGATTTTGATGAAAATTTTTCGAATAATACCATTGGAAATTTTGATTACAGGTTCCAAAACAATATTTCAGCATTGTTTACGGAAACAGATATTTTCTTTTCAAAGAAATTAGCTTCAAAAATCGGCCTGCGTTTAGAACACTCGGAATTATTGACCCAAACCACTTTTTCTCCAAGAGCATCTATTGCTTATAAATCCGGAGAATTTACACAGTTTTCAATGGCATACGGACAATTCTTTCAAAACCCTAAAAACGAATATTTGAAATTTAATACTGATTTTGTTGCTGAAAACACTTCCCATTTTATTGCAAATTTTCAGTATGTAAAACAAAAACATATCCTCAGGATAGAGGCTTACTATAAAGATTATAAAGATTTGGTAAAATTTGATACTGAATTTGTTCTTCCGTTAAGTAATTTTTCAAATAATGGTTCCGGATTTGCAAAAGGAGTGGATGTTTTCTGGAGAGATAACCAATCTATTAAAAATACCGACTACTGGGTTTCTTATTCTTTTCTCAATACGGAAAGAGATTACCGGAATTATCCTGTAGCAGCCAGGCCCAACTTTGCATCTCAACATAATGTATCTGTCGTGAGCAAACATTGGATTGAAGATTGGAAAAGTCAAATCGGGTTTAGCTATAGTTTTGCTACCGGAAGAAGCTACACAGACCCTAATCGCCCCGGGTTTTTAAATCGAGAGACAAAGAGTTATAACTCCATTAGTTTTAATTGGGCATACCTGATCGATCAGCAAAAGATTCTGTATTTTTCAATAAATAATGTCTTGGGCACCAAAAATATATTTGGATACAATTATGCCAATCAGCCTGATGTAAATGGTATATTTGCAAGGGAAGCTATTGTTCCTAATGCAGATCAATTCTTTTTTGTCGGATTTTTCTGGACACTTAGTGAAGATAAGAAATCTAACCAGTTGGATAATTTGTAACTGACAATCGAAGGGAAAAATTTACAGTTCGTCATGATAATCAAACAAATGAGTAGCTAAATCTTAATAATACCTTACAAAGATCGGATATTTGAACGCATTTTAAAAACCATCTTTAGTATGAGAAAAATAATTTTAATAGCAATACTGATAATAACAACAGCTTTTAACTCTTCAGCGCAAGAGATACATAGTATTACTATTGAATTCCATGGAATGAAATCTGACAAGGGATTCATTTATGTGGCTCTTTATGACAATGAAACCGATTTTTTAAAAAAATTCATCAAAAGCACAATTGTTGAGATAAAAGACAAAAAGGCTACAGCTGCCCTGGAGGATATTCCTCCCGGTGAATATGCCATATCAGCATTTCATGATAAAAATGAAAATGGAAAATTAGATGTTAATTTCTTTGGAATTCCAAAAGAACCTACGGGAACTTCTAACAATATAAGAGGGTTTATGGGGCCGCCGAAATACAAAAAAGCAAAGTTTGAACTAAAAGAAGATCGTACGTTAAAAATACAAATAAAGTAATATTTATATTGATTATCTGTCACCACGCCCAATTGTGTTTTTGGGGGCATTGTAAAGAATGCTATTATTAGTATTTAATGAATTAAAAGATTTAAAAACAAAATGAGTTTAAAAAATATAAACTAATTTATTAAAAACCAACACATTATGAAAAACTTATTTTTATCCGTCGGAGTATTATTTTTATTTGTCTTAAGCACTACTGCACAAACTCAGTATGAAAAAGGAATGACTAGAGCTTTTGAGCTATGGAAAGAAGGGAAACTAACAGAAGTGTCCAATCTTTTTGAACGCATTTCCAAAGCCGAAAAAGATAATTGGTTACCTCCTTTCTATGCCGGATATATACAGGTACTCAGTGCATTCGGAGTCAAAGATGAAAGTGTATTAAAAGCGAAAATAGATAAAGCCAGGTTATTTTTAGATGAAGCTGCAAAGATTTCTCCCAATAATCCGGAAATTATGATCATTCAAGCATTGGCAAATACGGCTTATATTGCTTTTGACGGTCAAAAATACGGAATGACATTATCCGGGAAAAATGTTGAAATCTATACAAAAGCGATCCAAATAGCACCTGAAAACCCCAGAGTTATTCTAAGCAAAGCCGAATGGGATATGGGCGGGGCAAAATTCTTTGGTAAATCCACTGAACCCTATTGCAAAGATGTTGAAAAAGCAATTGCACTTTTTAAAAAAGAAACGGTTACTGAAAAGTTCTACCCAAAATGGGGGTTAGAAAGAGCCGAACAGGTATTAAAAGATTGTAAAAAATAGGTATTCATTTTAACTGAAAAGTTTGAAAGTTATGAGTTAGAAAGTTGAAAAGTGTAAAGGCTCTAGTTTGAAATAGTGTTGATAAATATGATTTTTTTATTAATTCTACTGAATTTTGAATCAAATTAGATGAAATAACTGTTCAAAACCCAGTATTGTCAAAGTTAAAACAGTATAAAGTGGCAATGAAACTATTCAAAAATGTTGAAACCTTACAGGAGAAAATTACACAGATGGTCAAACAATTAACACCACAACTTATCAAATCAATAACAAGTTATGAGTTATACACTCAAACTTTTTTAAGTAATTTTAAAGTCTAATAGGCATAATACCTAAAATAAACTAGAGAGACCTTTGCAGAATTGATTTGGCTTCAAATTTCTTCCTTCTCGAAAATTTTAAATCCTCATAATAGGTTACTCCGGTTTAAAATTTCCTTCGGGCGTCGAACTTTTTTGCCAAATCAATTTCAATACAGAATATATCCCTATTTTGCAAAGGTCTCCTAGAGTTAGTGTAAAAAGCCTACCTTTTAACTTTGAGAACTTTAGTACTAGCTTCTTGACGTAGAACTCATTTAAACTTTTTTCATCTATTGTAAAATCTTAGTAACTAGCTCTTTTTTCTTTTTTTCATCATCACCGAACAGCCATTGTAACACATTATCGCTCCATATTTCATCGTATTCCCGGGAAGTAATAATTTGTCTTTCCACGGCAAGGTCTAATATTTTTCCAGGGTACGATGATTGTGGTGTGCTTTCCATTTCTCCTAAAGGATACGGATCATCCAAACCCATTATGACTTGTCCGGATCCCTGATTTTTAATCAACAATTCCAAAGAACCCGTATCATGAACCAAAGTATCGAAAAAAATATTTCTATACCCGACTGCTTTTCTGGGGTGTTCCTTTCCTTCAAATAAATCCGGCCTTCCGTCAAACCCTTGGATCCTTCTCCCCAAATTCATCTGTGCCAACTGTCCTCCATGTGCAAAACAAATACGCATATTGGGATATTTTTCATAATAACCATTTAATGTAAAAAAATGATATGCATCCGCACATTGTGCCAGCATCCATATCAGATGAAAACGCCAAGAGGTATTTTGTAATTTTATGAATTTCTCTCCATCGTAAGGATGAACTTCTACGGCAAGATTATATTTATCTGCCAGTTCAAAAACAGGTTCATTTTCTTCATCAAAAATACATCGCCATGTCCCAATAGTATCCATATAGTGCGTTGGCAAACACAACAATCGCATTCCCAAAACCTCAACACATCTTTCTATTTCCCAACAAGCACCTCTTACAAATCCCGGATGAACGACAAACCCACAGGTAAATTTAGACGGATTGTCATGCTGAACCCTCGCGTTAAAGTCGTTTTGGAAACGCAATGCCTGTTTCATCTCTTCCACTCGTAATCCGTTTCCGTACAATTGAGAAAGGTTTAAAACTACTGCATGATCTATATTAAATTTCTCCATCCATTCCAATTTTTCATTTAAAAAGAAACTGGAATCCGTAACAGGTCTTTTCCAATCTTTCTGGAGCATGAATTTACGATCCTTATCTACCCAAAAAATTCCTTTGTCTTTCATATAAGCTGGAATTTCCTCAGGATAAGGAAGCAAATGTGAATGGCTATTGATTCTTAATTTTCTTTTTGCCAAAAGTTGAAAACTTTAAGATGTTTATAGGTCAATTGGTTTTGATTGTATACAAATCATCGTTCCCTGCAAAGTTGCAAAAATAATTTCTTCTTTCTCGTCAGTTATTTTTGCTTCGCAAAAAACCAAAGTTCTTCCTGTTTTAATTACTTTCCCTCTTGCTATGATCTTATCTGCTTTGGCTGCCCTTATTAAATTGGTTTTAAATTCTACACTCAACACGTCCGAACCTTTCGGCATAGTCGTTAAAGCAGCATACCCACAGGCCACATCAGCAATACTTGTGATAACCCCGGCATGAAAAAACCCGTGCTGTTGTGTTAAACTTTCTTTTCGTTCACAGGAAATTCTGACCATTCCTTTTTCTATTGAAACGATCTGAGCTCCCAGGGTTTTCATAAACCCTTGTCGATCAAAACTTCTTCTCGCTTCTTCAATCATAACAGATTGTTCCATTTTTACATTAACACATCAACTCATTATTTACCAGGCGCTTGCATAATAGTTCCACAAACGGAGCAAGTACACTTTTTTCTATCAGAATAATATCGATTAAAAATAACCGGCATGTCAGTTTCAATATTGTTCAACGCAAATTCTTCCCTGTACAATGGCTCATTACAATTTTCACAGTACCATTCCAAGGCATCCATTACGCCTTCCGGCCTGGGATATTCAATCACCAATCCCGCTGTATTGGCTTTTCTTTGTGGCGAATGAGGAACTTTTGCGGGCAGTAGATAAATATCACCTTCATTGATCTCAACATCAACTTGTTCTCCTTTATCATTAATAATCTTTAATACCATATCGCCTTCAATCTGGTAAAAGAATTCCGGAGTCTCGTTGTAGTGATAATCTTTTCTGCTGTTGGGTCCGCCGACTACCATCACAATATATTCTCCACCATCCCAAACGCATTTGTTTCCAACGGGTGGTTTTAGCAAATGACGATGTTCATCTATCCACTTTTTAAAATTTAAAGGTTGTACCAACTTGCTCATTTGATTTGGACTTTTAGACGTTTATACAAAAAAAAGACTTTTTAAAGGTAGTCAAAAATGTTCTGACTCTAAAAATCTTACGTCTTTAACCCAGGGTAAACGCATTAAAGTTAACATGTTTTTAATCAATACTTTATGATTTTTTGATCCAAGTTAACCTGTAATTATTTTCAAAAAAATGAATAATCATTAAAGGTAAGTTTAAAAAATTACGAATAAAATCCATTATTAAATGTCAATTCTTTAATGAAAAATTAGTTTTACTGATATATTCATAAAAGTTTAATGCGTTTGCCCTGGTCTTTAACCCAAATTATCTACAAAGATTTTGTTCGCCCGCCATCAATAGGTAAATTAATCCCCGTAATATAACTTGCAGCTTCACTTGCCAAAAATGTAACAGCATTTGCCGTTTCTTGTGGTTTTGCAAAACGTTTAGCCGGTATATATTCTTTCATAATTTGTGTCATTTCTTCTATGGAAGTATTTGATCTTTCTGCTTTTATCTTGATAATTTGATCTAAGCGTGCAGTATCTGTAAAACCCGGCAGTATATTGTTGACTGTAATTCCAAATGGAGCCAATTCTTCCGCCATGGTTTTTGCCCAATTGGCTACTGCACTTCTAATGGTATTACTGACTCCCAAACCCGGAATGGGTTCTTTTACAGAAGTTGAAATGATATTGATGATCCGGCCAAACCCCTCGGATTTCATAAAAGGAATAACGGCTTGTGCTAAAATTTGATTTACCAAAACATGCATCTGAAAGGCATCTGTAAACTGCCCTAAGCTTGCTTCGGAAATGAATCCGCTCCTAGGCCCTCCCGTATTATTTACAAGAATATGAAACTTGTTTTTAGTAGCAACTATAGCTTTTACACTATCCGGATTAGAAAAATCCGCGACCAAATATCCGTGTTGTTGGCTTCCGGAATTGGGTAATTCTTGTAACACTTTTTTCAGTGCCTCTTCACTTCTGGCTAGTAGTGTTATCTGTACACCTTCTGTTGCCAATGCAATAGCTGTAGCCTTTCCTATTCCTTGTGTGCTTCCACAAACGAGTGCCGTTTTGTTTTGTAAGTTTAGGTTCATATTATATCATTATTCATAAATTAATTTTGCCCGATCATTCATTTTTTCCATTAATTTTTCCGAGCTTTTTACATATTGAAATCCAAATTTTTCATATAAAGGATGTGCATCTTTGGTAGCTAACATCCATTTATCTATACGCTGCAAATCGGGAAAATTCAAAATCTTTTCTATCAATATTTTACCATATCCATTACCTTGTTCTTCTTCTATGACAAATACATCTAACAAATATGCGAAGAAAACCTTATCTGTCATCACTCTTGAATAAGCAATTTATTTTCCGCCTTTAAACAGCCCGAAATTAATGGAATTTTCCAATGCTATCTTTTGTTCTTCATAGGTTCTTAAATATCCCCAATATGTATTTTTAATAACGTTGAAAATGACATTCAAATCCATATCTTCTGTATGTGAAGAAAAGAAAACAGCATCTTTTATCTTAAACATATTGGATAAATTAAAATGTATTTCAATATCGTTTGGCTTTTGTTATCCGTATTTTTGACCTTTTAGTATTTACGGAATTTGAAATATCATGCCCGCTAAAACCTATAATAAACGTATACTCGGATTCCGGTAAAAGATCCGAGCTAAAATCTAACGGAATCTCTTTTTTGAAATTTGGAGCTATGGATCCAATCGATTTTAAACGAAAAAAATGTTCGTGTTTTTCTCCTTGAACATCTTCAAATTCAATATATATCTTGTGTTTGTCAGAAAATGTTAACGAATCTTGCCTGTGATTATGGATGATTGCTGTTATTTTAAATGGGGTTTGCTCCGAAATCGTATCTTCATATTCCGAAGTAATAGCAATATTACCAAAAGAAGTAAAGTTTGTTATCTCTTTATAGTAGATGGTTTTACCCATTCGGGTTTTTAAAGAGAAATTTTGTTTGTCATTATTGATAAGCATGATATCGGTTGATTGAATACTGTCCTCATAATTCAAAACTTGATATTGAGATTTCTTATGTTCTCCCGGAAACAGGGCAGCCGAAAAATTGCCGGAATAGAAAGAATACATGGGAGATTCTCTTAAACCACTGTTTCCGGTATTAAACACAACAGGCCGATCTTTTGCTACTTTATCAATATCCTCGGCCCATAGAGGTCTGCCGTGATAATAGTCTACATTTAGGCTATTCAAGGACAAAAAATTGAACATGAAATAAATTCTGGTAAACAGTATAATACCAACAAAAGGGAGTACCGTAAAGCCTAATAAATAGTTGCTTTTTTGGGAATAGTAAAATTTGGATGCTATTAATAGTATAGGTACCAGAGAAATGGAAGTCCAATGCAAATGAACATATCCTTTAACACTGCTTAAAGCAAAAAAGAAAAGAGTACCCAGTACAATGAATTTTAAGCTTTTTTCAAATTGATCGGAAGATTTAAACAGAAACGGAGTAATTACTATTCCTATTCCGATAATCCCTATCTGACTAGCCAGGTATTCAAAGAAATAATTAATTTTGAACGAACTATTCCTACCTATTAAGTGATACTTGAATGTGATAAAATCGTGGTGGTATTGCCAGATAAAATGAGGTAAAAAAATGAAGAATGCTAAAAGAAGTGATACATAAAAAAATGTATTCTTCAGCAATCTTAAGTTTGAGAGAACGATGGAAAAAATAATCAGAATTGCATGGTACTTACACAGGAGGGCAATTCCGAACAAACTTCCGAGAATTAAGGCTGATTTTATATCGTTTTTTATGAGAAACTGATTGTATGAGAAAATCAAAACTGCCGAAATACCAATCAATGCAGTATCCGGAAATAGTATAAAAGAAACGTAATTGAATAATGGCAGGGCTAAAATTAGTATGCCTGCAAAAACCCTTTGCCGTTCAGGAATTAATTTAAAGATAAAAATCAAACCTGTAGAGAGTATCAGCGTATGAAATAACCGGACTCCAAATTCCGAATTTGATATCAAGCTTCCCAAATAAGTAAGCACCCCGGTAACAGGCGGGTGATCATAATATCCCCAATCCAAATTTAATGAATAAAACCAGTAATACGCTTCATCACTTGTCAATTCCGTAAGAGAAATTTGGATCAAATTTAGTAAAGTGAATAACAGAATGAAGTATGTGGTATTGAATTTAAAAGCACTAAGCATTCGTTTTTCGATTATTGATCATTCTTATGGAAATCGTTTAAACTTTTTGGATGTAAGCGAGTTCCTTATTTAAGATTTTCGTCATACTTGATACATATATTTTTAGGCTCTGTAAAGAAGCGTAAAGCTTCAAAACCTCCTTCTCTGCCGACACCTGAGTTCTTTATTCCTCCAAATGGGGTTCTCAAATCTCGTAGCATCCAGGTATTAACCCAGACAATTCCCGTATGCAATTGTTGAGAAAATCTCATAGCTCTATTTATGTTTTGAGTCCAAAGGGTCGATGATAAACCATACTTTACATCATTTGCCATTTTTAAAACCTCTTCTTCCGTATGAAAAGGTATGACGGTGACTACCGGGCCAAAAATTTCTTTTTGATTTAATGGACATTGATTATCTGAAACTTCTATAACAGTAGGTTGTAAATAATACCCTCCTTCGAAACCTGCTACAACTACATTTTTTCCTCCGTACAATACTTCTCCTCCCATGCTTTTTGCATTATCTGTGTAAAATTTTATTTTCTCCAAATGTGCTTTAGACACTACAGCTCCAATATCAGTCGATTCATCAAAAGGGTTTCCAACTTTTAGATGAGATACCATCTCAATAAAATCCGCTTTAAATTTCTCGTAGATAGTGGTTTCTACAAAAATTCGACTTCCACATAAACATATCTGACCCTGGTTTGTAAAAGATGAATGTACCGTTGTTTTTAGCATGTTTTCATAATCACAGTCCGCAAAAATGATATTGGGGTTTTTTCCGCCTAATTCCAAAGATAGTTTTTTAAACATCGGTGCAGCAATGCTCGCAATATGAGCACCGGTTTCAGTTCCTCCGGTAAATGAAATTGCCTTTATATCTGGATGTGCTACAATGGCTTGCCCTGTAGTACTCCCTAACCCATGAACGATATTCAAAACGCCTTTAGGCAATCCTGCTTCAGTACAAATTTCTCCCAATATATGCGCTGTTGCCGGAGTGATTTCACTTGGTTTGGCAACGACACAGTTTCCCGCAGCAATGGCAGGAGCAATTTTCCATGTAAATAAATACAAGGGCAAATTCCACGGTGAAATACAGCCAACCACACCCATTGGCTGACGGAGTGTAAAATTTATCGCATTCAATCCGACACTTTCATGTGCTTCCGAAGCAAATTGTGTGATGGCATTTGCAAAAAACCGAAAGTTATCTGCTGCTCTGGGAATGTCTACTGTTTTAGCAAGTTTTACAGGTTTTCCATTATCCCTACTTTCTATTTCAGCTAGTGTTGTCAGCCTCTTCCTGATTTCTTTTGCTATGTTGCACAGAATGGTATTTCTGGTTTCCAAAGTAGTTTGAGACCAATCGGGAAAAGCTGCATTGGCGACTTTGTATGCCTCCTCTACATCTTCCTCTGTTGAATTTGGAATGCTTCCATATACCTGCCCGTTAGCCGGATTGTAATTATCTATCCGGTTATTTTGAATCGGATCTACAAACTCGCCGTTGATGTAGTTTTGGATATTCATCATCATGCTACATAAATACTCATCATTAATTTTTTCTTCGTTTTATAATCCTCATAGAGATTTTTCTTATAAAAATGATAAAAACTTATTTCCCTGATTTTTTATAGGCTATCACCTTAATTTCTATCACTAAATCCGGGTGCGGCAACTGGTGAACAGCAACTGTTGTTCTGACCGGACCGGTTTCCGCATCAAAAAACTCAGTATACACCTGGTTGTATGCAGCAAAATCATTCATATTTACCAAAAAAGAAGATACTTCCACTACATCTTTCAAACCTGCTCCGACAATCTGCAGATTCCGATCAATATTTTGCAATACGGCTCTGGTTTGCTGTTTAATACTCAATCGTTTTGTTCCCATCTCATCAATAATCTCTACTCCGGCAATGGTATTGTCAGGGCGTCGCGAACTGGTTCCGGAAACAAAAATAAAATCACCCACAACTTTTACATGCGGGTAAGCGCCTCTGGGTGTTACTTTATCTGACATAATATAACTTATCAATTCAGACCTCATAGGTCTTTAAGACCTGTGAGGTCTTGAGCTTATTCTAAAATCAGTTCTTTTAGTTTTTCGTTAAACTCAATTTGTTTATCAATTATATGGTGTTTAAAATTTTCTTTATTTTCAAATAAAGAAAGCACTTCTTTTCTTTTTAATAGAGTTTCCTTCTCCGAAATCAAACTTAAATAAGAAACGTATTTATAATCATCCAAGTTCTTTACAAAGCCATGATATATTGGGTTTAAATTTATATAAATAATCAGTCGTTTCAAATAGATCTCATCTTCAATCTTTATTCTTTTAAATCGATCTCTAAACAAACTCCCGGATCTATTATATTTTTTGTTGATTGATTTTGAATACGAATTAAAGAAGTTAGAAAACGATTTTGATATTTTCTTTTCTTCATTTACTTCTTTTATTTGAACTAAAAAATGAAAATGATTTTTCAATAAACAATAAGACCATATATCAGCTACCGGTAAAATATGTTTCTTTAATAATTTTAAAAAGTAGTCATAATTAATAGCTTCTAAAAAGATATCCTCTCCATTATTTCCTTGATTATAAATATGGTAATATTTATTGGGTTTCAAAGGTTCGTATTTCATATTACTTATACCTTTTCATTCAGACCTCACAGGTTTTTAAAAACCTAACAGGTATCGGTCAAAATGAAAGCTCAGGGATAAACGTAAATTTGTGATTTATATCATTAGTTTTTGCTCTGTATGTAGTTGACAATAGCACTGATATTCATAAAGTTTTCAATGATCATATCTTCAGGTGACACTTTGAAATGAAACTCTTCTTCAATAAACGCAAGTAATTTCATCATCCCTATAGAATCTATCAAACCGCTTCCTAAGAGATCCTCTTCTTCTCCGATTTTTATCTCTGTGTTACTGCTTAACAATTGATTTTCTATATACGCTACAATAATTTCTTTCATGTGTGTTAACCTTTTATTTCACTTTTTCTATAAGTGATTTGTAATCTACTTTTCCTGCTTCCGTTCTGGAGATAGCATCCACAAAATTTATTTTTTGAGGAATGGCATATGCTGGTAAATACGTCACTAAAAAACGTTTTATCTCATCAATATTTATCGGGTCAGCATCCTTGTCTGATGTCATAACCGTTTCTATATACGTATGATCCTGATCGTCGGTATTGATAAAAGCAACTGCCTCTTTGATGTGAGGATATCTCATGAGTATGGTTTCAATTTCATTCAGTTCTATCCTGTAACCTCTTATTTTCACCTGCCGATCTGCCCTACCTATAAACAGCATATTTCCGCTTGTGAGGAGTTTTACAATATCTCCTGTCCGGTAATACGTTTTAACAAGACCTGAGGTTCTTCTTTTTTATAAAGTGCCTTTGCAGTTAAATCAGGTCTGCGCCAATAACCGTTCATCATGGTGGATGTTCTTACCAGCAGCTCTCCCGTATTTCCAAAAGTTAGCTCATTGTCTTGTTTGTCAACAACCAATAGTTCAGTATTTCCCCATGCTTTTCCTATGGGAATTTGATCGTCAATTTTTGGAACACTTTCTATGTGATGATAGGTACATTGATTTACTTCCGCAGGTCCGTACACATTGCTAAATCGGACATGAGGCCATAGTTTCTTTAGGTCAATTATATGTTTTGTGGGAAAAGATTCACCTCCGTACAGGACCCATCGTAATGAACTCATACTGTCCTTTTTCACGAGCTTGTTTTGCAACAATTGAATCAGAACCAGAGGAACAGAATACCATATGGTCAACTTTTCTTTTTCTATCAATCGGGCAAGACTGGCAGGCATTTTAGTATGAGCTTCGGGAATGATTACTGTTGTAGCTCCTGACAGAGGAGCAGAAAAATAACCAAATGTAGAGATGTCTACGTATAGTGAAGCATGATTTCCTATGATATCATCTTTATTGACTTTGTACAAATCGGCCGAAAGTTTTGCATATTCCAATCCGCTGCGGTGTGTATGCATAATGCCCTTAGGATTGCCAGTGGTTCCTGATGTATACATGATATAAGCCAAATCCTGATCTAAAATGGGAATGGCTTCTTTCACCTCAGACATTTGACCGACTTCCTCCCAGGAAATTGTTTTTTCGATTTCCTTCGGTTTACATCCAATAACTCCTGAAACCTGTGTTTTTTCAGAAAGCACATTTTGTAATGGACGAACTACATTGGGATTGGATATGACAAACTGAATAGTACAATCTTCCAATAGATAACGGGTTCTTTCGGCAGGAGCAAAAGGGTCCAGTGGGACATACGCTGCACCGGCACTCATAATTCCATAGATAGCAGCAGCGTTTTCCAGGCAACGATCCAGGTAGATTCCCACTCTATCGCCACGTTTTACTCCCCAATGTAATAATACATTTGAAACTTGAGTGGATTTTCTGTATAGTTGAAGATAAGAAATGGTTTGATCTTTGTATCTAAAAGCAATTTTATTCGGATATTTTTTAGAGGATTCTTCAATGATATGTGGTAAAATATAATGCATTACACAGTGTAAAGGTTAAAAGTTTCAGGTTTCAGGTTCAAGTGATTGTAAGCTTTTGAAAATATTGAAGGTAAACCGCATTTAGTGAATCAAATAAAAGTTAGAATAGTGTTTTGCTATAGATAATTTTATAACCCCATGAGCTTGGCAATAATGTTTCTTTGTATGTCTGATGTTCCGGCATATAAAAGTCCTCCCGCATCTCTCAGATCGCGTTCAATTCCAAAGTCGGTTAAATACCCGTTTCCCCCATGTATTCTGATCGCATCTAAACTTGATTCCAAAAAGCTTTCACTTAAGTAAAGTTTTAAGAGCGCCGCTTCCATCATGGCAGATTTCCCCTCATTTTTTAACCATGCTACTTTGTATAATAGCAAACGAGCAGTTTCCAATCGTAATTTCATTTCTGCAATCCGGTTAGAGACCGACTGAAATTTCTCTATGGGCTTTCCAAATTGTTGACGCTCTTGTGCGTATTTTACGGCCATTTCCAGTTGGCGTTCCATGGTGCCTAGCTGGCTTGCCAGAATAAAACAACGTTCGTATTCCAGTGAGTGATTGGAAATACTGAATCCGGCTCCTTCTTTACCCAGCCTGTTCTCTTCCGGAACAAAACAGTTTTCAAAATGCAATTCTCCAATAGGTACTGTTCGTAATCCCATTTTTGCTCTTACCGGACTTGCCGTAAAACCTTCTGTTCCTTTTTCTACCAAAAAAGCACTGATCCCCCATTTTCCAAGTTTTGGATTTGTATTTGCCAAAACAAGTGTTACATCTGCAACAGGCCCAAAAGTAATCAGGCGTTTTTGTCCGTTTAAAACATATCCGCCATCACATTTTTCAGCTGTCGTTTTCATATTAAAAACATCAGAGCCTGTTTCGGCTTCTGTAAAAGCCTCGGCACCAATAATTTTCCCGGAGGTAAATAAGGGTAAAAACTTTTCTTTTTGAGAGTGGGTTCCAAAGTGAACAATAGGGAGTTGTACGGTCCAGATTTGTGCGTTCAATCCAAAAGCCAACCCGTTGTCTTTACAGCCATAACCAAAACCTTCCATAGCCAATGTAGCTGTAAGAATATCAATATCTTCAGAAGAACCTCCATATTGTTTTGGGACCGCGAATCCCTGAATGCCAAATTCGGCGCATTTCATCCACAGCTCTTTGGAAAATACACCCTGTTTATCACGTTCAATAACGTCTTGATTGAGTTGCTGAGCAAATTCGACAATTGAATTTTTTAATTTGAGTTGAGGTTCTGGCCAGGAAAAATCCATGTACTGAGGCGATTTAATTTTTTTACAGAAAACAAATTTAGTTTTTTAATTGTATTTGAAATGTCTTATTTCATTTACTTTTCCTTTAATGGCAACAGCTCCGGTGAAATACGATTGAGGGTTTACATGAAACAAATTCCATTTTTGTGCTTCATCCGTATCCCACATCGTATGAACCAGTGTTGCTTTTTTTTCAGGTGCTAATGAAACAGCAAACTGATCGAGGGGAAAAGACAAACCTGTTCCCAAAGCTTTTATAAAAGCCTCTTTACGAGTCCAGCAATTAAAGAACCCGGAAGCTTTATGCTGCTGTGGCAAATCTCCAAGAGCAGTGATCTCATAGGATGAAAAAAAATGCCGGGCAATTTGCATGGCTTCTATCTTTTGATCGACAAATTCTATATCAACACCGATTTCATCTTTTTTGACAAACCCATACAAAGCCATGTTCTTAGAGTGAGAAATATTGAACTCAAGTTCAGCATCATTCCGCATAAAAGGTTTGCCATGCGTATGATACCCAAACTCAATATCAATTGCTTTTTTGTTGAGGTATTGCCCTATCAATTCGCGTAAGATTCCTCTTGCAGTAATAAAGTAGTCCCGGTCTTTTTTAAAGTAAAACGTATTTGCTCTTTGTTTTTCATCATCTGATAAGTAAGACCAAAATACATGGTGCTTATTTTCAGATACATCTAACGTCGCTTTCCAAACATGTATTTGGTTGCGTTGCAGACTTGTTTGTTTTAAAGGAGTTGACCAGTTCACTTCTTATTTTCTTCAGTCCTTTCTTTATCTAAGGATGTTTGTATGATTCTTGCCAATTCTTTTACCAAAGGTTCCTCAAACAGCTTGTAATGATTTCCTTGTATCGTAAAGTTTTCAAACTTACCCTCTTCAACTAATTTTTCCCATGAAGGAAGATAGTCTGCTGACCTTTCTTTATAGTAAGTGCTCAATATGAGAACAACTCCGGAGCTAATAATATCTTGCCAGTCATATTTATGAAGTAATATGGCAAAGTAATCCCTGATAGTTTCTAAGGTATCTAGTTGATTTTTCTGATGTAATTTTATTCCTTTTTCCGAAACTATTTTCTTTTTTTTATGATTTTGAATTCTTCTGCTTACCCCTTTGGCAACCTCCTTTAAATCAGCTTTCAAAAGGAGAGAACTTATTCTCTTTATTCTCTCTTTGGTAGTGGGTCGAATAAAGATTCCCGGACGTGAATCTACTGCAATGATAGTAGATGCTTCACTGATCTTTTTTAATTGATATGCAATTTCTACACTTAGAGCAGCCGGGAGATGACAATATGCCAATAAAAAATAGGGCCCCTTTGGTTGAACAGACTGAATTTCTTTGATATAATGACCGGACATTTCTTCAATACTTTTGTGAAAAGGCGTTTTACCATCTAAGCCTACAGGTTGTAATGCATACAAAGGTTGCTCTTCTGACAAATGTTTTATGAGTGAATTATAGTTAAATACATGAGCTTCACCGGTATGCAAACAAAACAGGGGTGGATTTTTGCCACTGGTTTTTAAAGGAACCAGTGACGACCATTGCTCCTTAAAATGATCTTTGACAATACTCTTTGCTAATGTTCTGATTGTTCTATTCTTTAATAATGTGATGGGTGGAATATTGTACCCCAGTTCTTCGTGTATTTTAGAAAATAATCTAACAGCTAGTAGTGAATTGCCTCCTATCTCAAAAAAATCGTGAGTTACACTTATAAAGTGCTTTCCTAATGTTTTTTCCCAAATTTTAGTTAATTCAAGCTCAACAGAATTCTTTGCCGTACTAAAATTAGCCTGATCAGCATCATTTCCGGGATCAGAGCTAATTTTAACAACGGAATTTTCCGGAGCTATCATTATAGTTTCAATAACCTGCCTGACGGGTGTATCATAGCTGATTTCCAATGTGCTTAACAGTTTTGCGAACTCCTCTATAAACCAGTTAACAACATCCCCTGATACCAATTGTGAATTATATTTACATACAAACTCCAGATTATTATGGGTTCTTACCATCATTGTAATTGGATATATGGTTGTGGTACTTCCTTTGTAATAATCTAATGAGAGGGTTTCAAAATTTAAAGTAGAAAACGGATAGTTTTCAACAACAAGAAGACTGTCAAATAATTTAGTTTCAGTATCATCATCCAACCAGGATACGATTTCATGAAGTGGAGTATGTTCAAAATTAACACGCTGCATCTGTTTTTCTTGTATCAGCTTTAACCAATCAAAAAAAGAAATATTGGCATCTACCTGAACTCTTGCTGGAACCAGATTTGTAAATAGGCCGACCATAGAATTGATATCAGGAATTTCAACCATAGATCTTCCTGAAACTATTGTCCCGAAAGATACATCATCCACGTTTAAAAACCGGTGTAATAATAATGACCAAATTGCTGTTAGAAAATTATTGAGTGTTATTCTACACTTTCGCAAATTGTCGTATAACTGTAGTCTTTCTTTTTCTTCAATAGCAAAACTGACCTCTTCAAAAACACGATTGTTTGTATTTTCTTCTCCTTTTTCGAATAAAATTGTAGGAGATGCTCCTAATAATCTTTCTTTCCAGAAATCTTTTACCTCTGTTTTATCTTTTTTTTGCAGATATTCAAGGTATGTTTTGTAAGACGGTTTGGGTGTTGATTCATACGTATCATGATTGTCTTTTTGTTAATATAATTGAAAAACTTCGTTGAGAATAATCCCGGCAGACCATGCGTCTAATGATATATGGTGGCAGCTCCATATTAAATGGTATTTTTCTTCTGACAGTTGCATCAATGCAACCCTCATTAATGGGGCTTTTGAAAAATCTAAGCCTTTCTTTTTATCAGAAGTGATATGGAACTCCAGTCGGCTTCTCTGTTCTTCTTCAGAAAAATTACGCCAATTACGAAAATCGATTTCTATGATGCTTTGTTCATGAATGACTTGTACGGGTTTCTGAATATCTTTATAATGGATGGATATTCTTAAAGCATCATGCTTATCAATAACACGATTCCATGAATCGGTTAACAACGGAAGGTTCAATTCTCCTTTTATCACATATTGAACTTGTAAAAAGCCTTCATCTACTCCTCCGGCCAACTTATGGAAAAGAAAAGCTTGTTGCATAGGTGTCAATGGAGAAATTGACATGATTTTTTCTGTTATCATAAACTTAACTAAATATATAGAATAAAATTATTTATAACTGTAATCCAAAAAGTCATCATAAAAAATAATAATATGATCAATAATATGAAAACCTGAGCGGAACGACCCGCTCGATGATTTTTAATAAAAGGTAAGGAATAAAGCATCCATAGACTTGTATAATTTTGGTCGCTGTCGTCTGTGAGCCCAAATTCCAGTTTTTCTTCAAGTTTAGCAACATACAAAGAGCCAAAAACCCAATCCCAGAAGGAAAGTGCAGAGCCAAAGTTTTTATCATGATGTCGTTCATCTATACTATGGTGTAACTGGTGTTGCGAGGGACTCATAAAAATATGATTCAAATATTTACCAAAAGATAACCAGAGGTGTGTATGTCTGAGGTGGTAAGCTATTGAATAATACCCAAAAAGTATTACATTGAAACCAATAATTTGGTTAAAGCTTAAATTACTCATTAAAAAGTAATCCGCAAAAGCTTGGAATGTTCCTAAAAGAATGGATGAAAAGTACAACATGGTTAATAAATCAACGGGGTGGTTGCGCCAATCTGTTAATGGAGTAAGGACCTTTGCTGAATGGTGCACTTTGTGAAATTCCCATAAAAAAGGAACTTTATGCATTAAGTAATGATGAAAATAGAAGCCTAATTCTTTTAACCAAATAGTAATAATCATAAAAACAATAGCAAAAAAGATCGGGTATTTTTCAATTAAGTTTACTTCATAGGCAGGCTCACCCAACCAGGTTACAAGAAGTAGTTGAACTTTAACAAATATAAAAGCACTAATAGGAATCTGGAGTGCTCTATTGAAAAATAACAGTCGAATAATTGGATCTATTAAATAAAACTTATAACCTAATATTGCAGACTTATGTAAATAAATCTTTTTTGGGAAAAGAAATGATAAAGCATCTTTAAAGCTTATTTTTTTTATCCCGGATTTCCATCTAAAATATAAGTAAATACCTATCATTACACACAAAGTCAACACAATATACACCCACCTTCCTGCAAGCGAGGTCAATTGCTCAAAGTAGTATTTAATAAAAGAAGCGATTTTATCAGATGTGTTTTCCATCACTTGTTTGATTATTTTTATCTTATTGGTACCTAAATATTTCTCTTTTTATATTGAACTCATTTAAACTTTTTGGATTTAAGCGAACATTAGAAGTTTTTAGATATGTTGAAAGCTTTTTTGAGTTGCATAGCAGCACTACGGAAGGAAAAAAAGATAAAAACAGAGCTAAAAACAGCAGTTTTTTAGCAAATTGAAAAAGTTTAAATGAGTTCATTAATATCTAATTGCTAAAAAGAATTTTCGACTCCTATATATATTCGTTTATATGTTGGATCGAAAGCCCATATTATTAATTTAATATCCAAATAATTTATTCAAATCTTCTTGACTTAATCCTGATTCAGGAAAGTCTGTAGGGGTATATTTTTTCTTTTCCTTGTTATAGACATCTATTAACTCTAACAATGTTGTTTTAAAATTCGTAACAAGTTTACTGATCGTATTTTCGTTGTGAGCTTCCTTACTATAACTCCAATTTACATATAATTTTTGTTTCTTTATATAAGTGTTAATTTCAAATAAATGGTATCGTTCACTTTTTGCGCTACGTGCTATGATACTAAGTTCTTCGTGTTGACCTATAGTATCATGAGTTTCGTTTCTTTGTCTTCCCAAAAAATTAAAAATAATGAGAGGTCTGTAGCTTGTATTGATGTCAATTGATTTGCTTATATATTTTAGAGCTCCATATCCTATACCTCCATTTGGGATTGCATTTATTTTATCCTTGACACATTGTAAAAACGAAAAGGTATCCTCGTGATTATTAAACGTAAAAGCCAATAGAAAAAAAGAAGTCATCCAACCAACCGTATTGGAAAGATCATTATTTGAAATAATCTTTTTTCTTCCGTGTTGTTCCATACCAATACTCACTTTAGAAATATCAGCCCAAATAGCAATAGATTTTATCAAAGAAGCTATTAGCAGTTCTTCTGCAGTAATGTTCTTTTTTGAACTTGTTTCCAGCAACGTGGAAGTAATATCTTCTTCAAAAATACTCTGGTATATTTTTATATTGGATTCTTTTAACGGTAATTCAAAAGAATTGTCTGTTGGCAATTTCATATCAAAAACCTGTTGCTCTTGCCAATAACTTTTTTCATACTCAAAAAAATCAGATCTAGCCAAGTTAGTAAGATGCTCTCCCCATTCTTTTACAGAAGTTGTCTTTTTTGATAATTTTACTTTTCTTCCTGTACACAAATCACTGTAAATACTGGAAAAATCGGAGAGAAGTAATTGCCATGAGACATGATCAACAATTAAGTGATGTGCTACTAAAACTAATTTATTTTTTTGAGCGGGTGCCAAATGAAAAAAATATCCTTTAAACAAGGGGCCTTTGTCCAATTTTAATTTTTCCTGAGCATCGGTTAGTTTTCTTATAAGTGTTATATCTTGATCTTTTTTTGCAAAATCAGAAATATCCACCTCCTGAAAAATGGTAGCTTTTTCGATAGGTAAAATACTACTTTCCCAACCTTTGTCGGAACTTGTAAATACCTGGCGAAGCCCATCGTGATGAATAACAAGTTTTTGGATTGCTTGTTCTACCAATGAGCTCTTCGTAGAACTGTCAACTACATAAGTTACTGTTTGATTCCAGAAATGTGGAGCTTCTTTATGTTCATCAAAAAACCAATATTGAATAGGTAACATAGGGATTTTCCCTAAAATTGTTGTATGTTGGTCAACGATAGAAGTTTGAGTTTTGACAACCTTAGACAACTCAGCTATACTTTGATATTCAAATAAGTCATTCGCTTGCAGAGTAATTCCGTCTTTTCTAGCTTCGGAAATGATTCGTATGCTTAAAATAGAATCGCCACCGAGTTCAAAAAAGTTATCATTGATGGCAATCGGATGTATATCTAAAACACGTTCCCAGATTTCGGTAAGCTGCTTTTGAATTTTTATGCCAGAGCTATTAGATTTTGGTTCTAGAATTTCTGATAATTCCTCAATTGTCTGATATTCAAATAGGTCATTAGGTTGTAACCTAATTCCTTGTTTTCTGACTTCTGAAACGATTCGTATACTTACTATAGAATCGCCACCAAGTTCAAAAAAATTATCGTGTATTGTAATTGAATCTATATTTAAAACACGCGTCCATATTTCAATGAGTAGCTTTTGGATCAAGGTCCTTTCTTTTGCTACATGATCGTCTTTTACGGACGTTATATTTTTAATTTCAGAAAGTGCCTTTGTGTTTATTTTACCATTATGAAGACGAGGAAATTCTTCCAACTCAACAAAAGAGGCGGGTATCATGTAGGCTGGCAGCTTCTGCTTTACAAAATCTTTCAGGCCTTCCAGATCAAGTTCTTTTTTCCCTACGATATATGCCACTATTTTTTTTGACCCGGACAATTCTGTTTTTGAATTATCAGTTGTTTTTAACTTGTTAGCAAGCAACCATTTTTGCTTTTTATTAAGCTTTTTTATACGTTCTATATAGCTTTCTTTACTCATTTTATTGCTTTAACAATCACTATTGTATTTGCCCACCAGGTATCTTTAATATCCTCAGGGATACCTAAATCGATCTTCTCTAAAGAAAAAGATGAGAAATGCCTGAATAACGATCGCTGATGCGATCTGCTCAACGAATCTATTTCATTAGAAAAATAGGTAAAAACACCACCCGGTTTTAAATGTGCAGCAGCTGTTGGGAAAAAATGTTCTGCAAAAGTAGTACTCGCGTGCACATAATTCATGTACTCGTCTTCATTCAGAGGATAGGTATGAAAAAATATGCCATCAAATAAACCTAAGGCTTCTATGGTGTCTTGCCACAAACCATGAACGATCTTTATGTTTTGGTTTTTGTATTTGTTCTTCCAAGTATAGTATTTGTCCTTTATAATAGCGTCATTACATTCTATAATGGTATGTGAGCTAACGTTGTTGTGCTGAATCATGTCGGAAGCAATTCCTCGCCCAAAACCTATTTCCAAGACATCACCATGGGTTTCTGTGACCACATCTGCCATTTTCTGCATAATAGGTATTTGCCAGTCTTCCATAATATCTTCATCAGACAATATTTTTTGTGTTCTGTCTAATAAATCTGTTTGTGTATCTCCCTGAACAAAATCAATTGCTATCCCATTTAAAGCATATAGGTTGTTCGTAAATTCTTTTAATGCAGTATTGACCATAGAATTTCGCTGTGATTCCTTAGGTGGCTGTATAAAATCAGCGTTTTTGATTTCTAGAATAATTTCCAGATCTTTTGTTCGTTTTATACGTTTCATATCTGAAATACTTCTTTTAATCTATCCATCATAAAATCCAACTCCTGATCTTTCATGTTCTCTATATGACCTAACAACTCTGCAACTTTATCTTCCGGCATTTGCTCTAAAATTTTTGTAAGACTTTCCGGGTTTACCGCATCTTCATGCATCGCTACTTTGTTATTGGAGGATTCGACTGAAATTACGACATCTTCAATACCGGAAAATTCTTTAATGACTTCGCCTATTTCATCCAATTCTATTCGATATCCTCTTATTTTGGTTTGCCGATCCACTCGTCCGTGAAATTCGATCAATCCGTCTCTTCTATAGCTAACAAGATCGCCCGTTTTATATAATTTTTTACCGGGAACATCATTAAATGAGTCATCAATAAATTGTTTTGCTGATTGTTTTCTTTTATTTATGTACCCCTTAGCTATTCCTGTCCCGCCAATGACCAATTCTCCCATAACTCCCCGGGGAACCAAATTGTTATCTTTATCTACAATATAAATTTCTGTATTGGGAACGGGTCTTCCTATAGGAACTGATCCGTTAGTATCCGAAGATGCAATCTTATGTACGGTACTCCATACGGTTGCTTCTGTCGGACCGTATTCATTGTATAAATTTACTTGAGGTAGTTTGTTGAAATGATTTTTACAAATAACGGATGAACAGGTTTCTCCGGCTACGATTACAGTATGTAAAGATGCTAAATCCGTAGGGTTTGCTTGTTCGAGTAAAAGATTGTACAACGAAGGTAAAAGTAATGTATGTGTTACGATATGATTCTTAATTAGCAATGATAGGTCATACATATCCTGCTCGACTCTATACTTGGGTAATAAGAGTGCTCCGCCACTACACAGTGTCCAGAAAATACCGGCTACAGAACTGTCAAAAGTAAAGGACGATGTTAACAAGAATGTTCTTGGCGGTTGCTCATAGTAGTTAAAACGTGCAATCGTAGAATGAATTAAATTAGCATGTGTGATGACCACTCCTTTAGGCTGGCCGCTACTGCCTGATGTATACAAAATGTAAGCCAAATGATTTTCATTGATAGCCTCACTTTTTAGTTGCGGTTTCAGCGGTTCTGATGTTTGAACTTCATCAATAAACAGTACGGGAATTTCTTGTTTTGTCAAATGATGCTCAAAATGTTTTTTTGAAAGGATGCATTTTATATTAGCATCTTTTGCAATAAAATTACATCGATTTTCGGGATATTCCGGATCAAGAGGAACATAAGCTCCTCCTGCTTTTAAAATGGCTAAAATTCCTACGATCATCTCTACGGAACGATCCGTAAACAATCCAATTGCCATATTTGAAGTAACTCCTGATTGTATCAATTTCAATGCAACACTGTTTGCCCTGTTGTTCACCTCCTGATAGCTGTATGATTTTCCTTCGGCAATAACTGCAATATTATTGGGTTGATCTGTTACACATTGTTCAAATAAATGATGTATTTGAAGCACTTTTGGCATGTAATGGATCTGATTCTTTCCAAATGTCAATAACTCTGCTTTTTCTTCTTTGGAAAGAATGGATAATTCTGAAACTTGAAGATTGGAATTGTTAATTATTTCTTTGATAACAGCAACAAGATGCTCATGTGTACGTTCGATAGTGCTTTCTTCAAATAAATCATGAGCATACTCAAAAATAACGGATAGTTTTCCTCTCTCCTCGGCAACATATAGTGTCAGATCAAATTTGGCAACTTCAAGATCAAAGGGTTCATAACTCCAAGTAAGCCCATCTGCTAATGCGGGCAATTCTTCAGCATAGTGATAAATAAACATTGTTTGAAAAATCGGATTTATACCCAAAATTCTCTCAGGCTTTACGAGATCAACAATTGTTTCAAAAGTAACATCTTTATTAGATAATGCTTCTTGATGGGTTTGCTTAACTTTTTGTATGACATCTGATAGCGTATCACTTTCTACGATTTCTGATTTTAAGGGCAATGTTTCATCAAAGAAACCAATGAGTTCTTCAAGAGATTTCTGATTCCTGTGAGTGACAGGTGTTCCTATTGTAATTGTATTCTGCCCACTGTATTTATACAGGAGTAGTTTATATGCTGTTAATAAAACTACATAAGGAGTCGTCTTTAAAAATCTACAGAATTGTTTAATATCTCTACATAAATCATCATTATATTTTCTAGCATTATAGGAACCTTTATAACTAGGAACTGAAGGTCTTTGATAATCATAAGGTAGTTTTAAAAATGGTATATCGCCTGATAATTTTTTCCCCCAGTATTCCAGTTGGGACACATCTGTTTTCTTTTGTTGTTGCCAGTAAGCATAATCTCCAAACTGAAATGGAAGGTGCTGAAGATGAAAAGTTTTTTCTTCCGATAACCATCTATAGAATAAAGCGATCTCATCACATAGCAATTTTGCAGACCATTTGTCCATAATGAGATGATGCATACAAATGATAAGCACATATTCTTTTTCATTTAAGTGAAATAAATTTATACGAACCAAAGGGCCATTCACTAAATCAAAAAGTTTTCTGGCTTCCAGTAAGGCTTGTTCTTTTACCTGAGTACGTTGCTCACTCCTAACTATATTGCTCAAATCCGTTCGAAAAATATCAAACTCTATTTTTGGATGAATAACCTGAAATATCTCGTTGTTTTTTATATCAAAGGTCGTTCTTAGTATTTCGTGTTTATCAACCACTAAACGAAAACTTTTTAACAATAAATCAGAATCCAATTCCCCTTTAATGTGATATTCTCCTATATAATGGTAAAAAGGGTTATCAGGATGCATTTGCTGTAAAAGCCACAACCTTTTTTGGTTACTCGAAGCAGGGACGGGGATGTTTTCGGGCCTCTTTTGAACGTGATCACCTTTATAACTATGAGTTTGCTTTTGTTGCAACCATTTTTGCAAAAGCTCATCTTTTTTATCCTGAGAAGAATTGACATCCATGAAATCTACTTTTTACTCCTCCTTAAGGTTTTTATAGTTTAATGTATCTTAAAATGAATCAATAATTCTGCTGTATATTTTTCCTAATATATCTTCTACGGGTGTGCCCAGATCAAAAAGTCGGGTTATGAACCAATAGATGGCTATGATGATAAGGATCAACGAGCCATACCCCAGAATTTTTGAATAGATAGCTCGCTTGCGTAATGCAAATAGGATGGGTAAGAAAATGATGATCAAAATAATATGCCCAATTTCAACCCCTAAGTTGAACCCGAGCAAAGACAACGTCATAAACTCTCCGTTAAGCCCTATATCTGCAAGCACACTGGCAAAACCAAATCCGTGAAAAAGTCCAAAGCCAAAAGCAAAAACCCATTCGTTATTTTTAAAGATAGGATGGATGTTGTGGTATGCAGCCAACCCTATGGACAGTGCTATGACTGATTCTACAATAAATGAAGGAAGTTTTACGATATCAAATGTGGCCAAGCTGAGCGTAATAGCATGTGCTACAGTAAATAAGGTAATGATCTTAACGACATATATAAAAGTAGATTTGAACTTTTCTACCGGTACCCAATTGTTGGTGTCCGGTTTTAAGAATCCTGTGAGCAGAGAGTTCCCACCGGTTGATATTACTTCTTCTTTCCTCATACGGGTAATTACAGATGGCAAAATAAGAGCCAATAAAAACAAGATATGGTCGATACCGATCCAGATGTGCCACATTCCAATCTTTATCATGCTCATAAAACCATTAAAGACCGTTGATTTTAGTAAGGAAAATGTTTGATCTCTATTGTCATTTTTGAAAACCAGAGAAATATATTCTTCGCTATTATGAATCCCGGCCTTCCAATTGTTTTCTATCACAAGAAATCCTGTATGAGTTGAGATCTTATCAAACAGAAAGTTGTAATTAACGGTCAATTCATCGGGAACTTTTGTAATATTTTCCAAGTCAAAATCAGCAAGAATAAAATCTCCTATCCTCTCCAGTTCTCTGATATCAAAACCTGTGAACTTTATACTGTGATTTCCCGAAATAGAACGGAATGATAATCTTTCCAGGATATAATTCTTTATTTGAGGTAGAAAAGGATTGATTTCCTCCAGAGTCATTCCTCGTTTTAAGTTTAGTCCCAACGCTGTATTGAGGTCTTTTGTGGTAATTTCAATTCTTCCGGACACAGATGTGTCATAAATATGCATGAAAATATAGCTTTGATTGGGTGCATGTGCCCATACTTTTTTGGGAGCCATACAAGCAAGTAAAAAAAATACGAGCAAGAAAAACAACGATTTGTGAGTCATTGAAATGTGAATTTAAAAGACCCTAAATGTACAGCTTTTTATTAGAACTTATATTTTTTTGAAATTAAGTATTGAAAATAGCATGTACTTACCATAAGGATATGACGATTACAATTTGAGCGTTCCATGATAAAAGTAGCTTATACCAAAAAGAATACTAAAATAGTCCAATCTTGCTATGAAAATTCCAAATTTCATCGCTAAAAATACTCGGCGTAACCAGAATGCTATGCCTGTGTTTTTTAACTCGAACTTTGAAATTTTCCTCACACAATCTTTAGACCACTTTAATATTCATTTTGGTATTATTTCTTGTTTAAAGTGAGTTTTATTTTTTTATGTGGAAAAAGAAGCCTAAAAAGGAAAAAAATTGAAAGGATCAAACAAATTCCGCTTTTCTTTACGGATTGAGTATGTAGTTTTCAATGGAGATTTATTGTTTTATCACCTGCTAATACTGAGGTTAGGCCATTGTTTAATGAACGGTTTCACGCTTAAATTTTCGAATACAATATATTTTAGTACAAAAAAGTTTGTTGTTGTAGTGTCTGCGTTTTTTTTTACTTTAGCGACCAAATAAAAATAACCTTCAAAAATCTTTTCACTCTCAACTTTTATTTACAACGTCTTATGAAAACATTTAATAAGCAATCCGGGTCAAAGTTATTTAGATTGTTAATTATCAGTATGTTATTTGCATCAACAAATATTTTTGCGCATACTATTAGAGGAACCGTAAAGGATAGCGCCAATGCCCCTCTGGAAGGAGTTAATATTGTAAACCTCTCCAACAACAGACATACGCATACAGACAAAAACGGTGCTTTTGTTATGGAAGGTGTAGCTGTAGGCGACACACTCCAGTTTACCTACCTGGGATATCAGACCGTTGAAATCGCAATGAGCAAGGTTGAAGAATCTATGGGTATTGTTATGAATCCCAAGGCGATCTCTCTGAATGAAGTTGTTATAGCCCGAAAAATAAATGCATTGCACGTAGTTACTGATATAGACGTTCAAACGAGCCCGGTTAATTCATCACAGGAAGTTTTAAGAAAAGTTCCCGGGCTGTTTATAGGTCAACACGCAGGAGGTGGAAAAGCGGAGCAAATTTTTTTACGCGGTTTTGATATAGACCACGGTACTGACGTTGCCTTATCTGTAGATGGTTTGCCCGTAAATATGGTTTCGCATGCCCATGGCCAAGGATATTCGGATCTTCACTTTATCATTCCGGAAGTCATTGAGGAAATAGATTTTGGAAAAGGACCGTACTACGCAGAACAAGGAAATTTTAATACTGCCGGATATGTGAACTTCAAGACAAAGGATCAATTAAAAAAGAATCAGATCAAGTGGGAAACCGGACAATTTAATACCAATCGTTTGATGACAGGGTTTAATATAACAGATACACATCATCATACTGCTTATATTGCATCTGAATATATTGCTACTGATGGACCTTTTGAAAGCCCGCAAAACTTTAGCCGAATCAATCTATTTGCCAAATATGCCGGAGATATTACACATGATGATCGATTAGAATTTATTGTGTCTCATTTTACAAGTACCTGGGATGCCTCCGGACAAATACCTCGGCGCGCAGTAGACAACGGAAGTATTACTCGTTTTGGTGCTATTGATGATACAGAAGGCGGTACTACCAGCAGAACAAATATTTTAATCAACTATGAAAAACGCATCAATGAACATTCGTCCATAAAAAGTGATGCGTATTTTTCCAACTATAGCTTTGAATTGTATTCTAATTTTACCTTCTTTTTAAACAATCCTGTATCCGGTGATCAGATAAGGCAAAAGGAAAATAGAGACATCTATGGGTTTAGCAGCGAGTACAACTATGATTTTTCTCATGATGATGATTCAGGTTTTGACGGTCAACTTCAACTGGGTGTTCGCTTAAGAAACGATCAAAGCGGTGATAATGAGCTTTCCAGAACAGCTAACAGACGGCAAACGTTGAGCCAGGTTCAGCTCGGAGATATTAACGAAACAAATATAGGATCCTATGCAAATATGACGTTTAATGTAGGAAAATGGACGTTTAACCCGGCAATTCGTCTGGACCATTTTAACTTTCAATATAATGATGCATTGTCTCAGACTTTCCAAAGACAGTCGGAAAAAGAATCTATCATTAGCCCTAAGCTAAATATTCTTTACAACCCAACAGAAACCATGCAGTGGTATTTGAAAACCGGAAAAGGATTTCATTCGAATGATGCACGAGTAGTTGTTAATCGGAATGGAAACGATATTCTTCCGGCTGCATACGGAGCAGACTTTGGGTTTTTATGGAAACCATCGCCGAAAGTGATCCTAAACCTGGCGTATTGGTATTTATTCTTAGAACAAGAGTTTGTTTATGTTGGAGACGAGGGTATTGTAGAACCCGGCGGGAAAACTGTCAGACAAGGGCTAGATTTTAGCCTGAGGTATCAACCTAAAGACTGGCTGTACTGGAATCTGGATGTTAATTATGCACATGCCAGAACAACGGAAGCATTAAATGGTGAAAATTTTATTCCTTTAGCTCCGGATTTAACGTTAGTGAGCAGCTTACGTGTAGTACATTCATCAGGTTTTTTTAGTGAGCTAAATACCCGATATATAGATGACAGGCCTGCTAATGAAGACAATTCCATTGTTGCGGAAGGATATACGGTTTTTGATCTCAATACAGGATATGAATGGAAAAATATAAGGTTTGGTATACAAATTCAAAACCTGTTTGATGTTGATTGGAATGAAACTCAGTTTGCTACTGAATCCCGATTGCAAAATGAGGCAACCTCTGCAGAAGAAATTCACTTTACACCCGGTACACCATTTTTTATCAGAGGAATTCTAAGTTACCAATTTTAGGTTGCAAGCAGTTTTGGAATATGCAGTCGAGTGGCAAATCATTGGTTCGATATTTCCTGAAAAACTCGTTTTTCTAAAAAATAAGGATCGAATCGCTTTCATCTACGAATTAATAGCCGTTATCCTTAGTAAACACAAGCGTTTCAAAAGACTATAAATAAGAAATCCTGCCAATCTTGACGGGAAGTTTAGCCAAGCTCCCTGAGCAAGCTACTATCGAACCTTAACTCTCTATTTTTTTAGAGAGTTATTTGTTTTATAAACCCTTATAAATCATCTAGTTAAGCTCTAATTTTAAGCTCTACGGGAAATCTAAAATTCAATAAACGATACATTTTCTTATAGTTTTAATGTATATTTTTTCTTTATGATTATTAGAAAAATTCTATAAATACTTAAGTGATTTTTACAATCTTAATTATTCATGCGAATCAAGGGTTGAGAATTACATAAAAAAACAAGTTTAAATAGTTGAATTTCAACACAATATACTTGTATAAATCATTGATTTTTAGTATCTTAATGGTTAATTCGACAAAACTATTTTGGATACAAACCTCAACGACTGGAAGTACAAGTTAGTAAAAATCTATGACTATATATGTAAAAAATTAGAAGAATGCTTGCAATATGAATGTCAACGCCACAGTAATAACAGTGAGCCTGAATTTACAGACCAAGAAATCATGACCATTTACCTTTTTGCAATGGACCATCAAAAAATATTTAAAAAGAAGGACATCCATCGATATGCTAAAGATCATTTGATGAGTTGGTTTCCCAACCAGAACAGCTATCAGTCTTTTAACAATAGGCTTAATAGCTTATGTGCTGTAATGGGGAAAAGTCGGCACAGCAGTTGATTTATGAGTTCAAACCCTGTGATTGTTCTGATAGGCAAATGCTGTTGGATTCAATGCCTATTATACTATGTTCGGGAAAGCGACAAGGAAAGGTAGCTAAGGGAATTACAGATAAAGGCTATTGTTCGACCAAAGGGATGTACTATTACGGGGTCAATCTACCTGCCTTAGGCTTCCTAAGAGAAGGCAAATTGCCACATCCCGAACAGATCGTCATCTCGCAAGCTTCAGAAAATGATCTAACCATTTATAAAGATAACTGGTCAGAAATGGAACACCGAACGTTCTTTGGAGATAAAATTTATCAACACCAAAAATTCTTTAAATCAGTAAAACAAAACTGTAACTCAGAGATGTTAACACCTGTAAAATATAGTAAAGGTGTCCCTGATAGCATTAAAAAGTTCAATAAAACCGCAGATGAACTTTATTCAAAAGCAGTATCAACCATAAGACAACCTATTGAAGGGTTTTTTAATTGGCTAATTGAAAAAAGTGATATACAGAATGCAAGCAAAGTCAGGTCAACTAAAGGATTAAACTTCCATCTATTTGGAAGACTTGCAGTTGCTTTTATTGGACTTATTTTTTAACCCTTGATTCGCATTATTAACGTTAATTTACAAAACTTTATTTGTACTTTTGAGATATCACATAGAACTCGTTTAAACTTTTTGGATTTAGGTGAAAATTAGAAGTTTTTAGCTCTGTTGAAAGTTTTTTTGAGTTGCATAGCAGCACTACGGAAGGAAAAAAAGACAAAACAGAACGGGAAACACCTATTTTTCAGCAAATTCAAAAAGTTTAAATGAGTTAAAAAAGTAACGAAAATGACAGATTTTGGAATTCACGAAGATTTGGAAAAATTAGGAGTTAAAGCCATAAATATGGGAACTTCTACAGGTACCGACTGGTTTTCTAACGGAGCACTTATAAAAAGCTTTTCTCCTGTTGACGGAAAACTGATTGGAATGGTAAAAACAACTAGCGGCGAAGATTATGAAGCCGTAGTAGCTACTGCTACTGCTGCTTTTAAGATATGGAGAACTATTCCGGCTCCAAAGCGCGGTGAAATTGTACGTCGGTTTGGAGAAAAATTACGCACGTTAAAAGAACCTCTGGGGAAGCTGGTCTCTTATGAAATGGGAAAGAGTTATCAGGAAGGATTGGGAGAAGTACAGGAAATGATTGATATCTGTGATTTTGCCGTAGGACTGTCTCGTCAGTTACACGGGTTAACCATGCATTCCGAAAGGCCCGGCCATAGGATGTACGAGCAATATCATCCGTTGGGAGTTGTAGGAATCATTTCCGCTTTTAATTTCCCTGTTGCTGTTTGGGCCTGGAATACTGCACTGGCTTGGGTTTGTGGTGATGTTTGTATTTGGAAACCAAGTGAAAAAACACCTTTGTGCGGAATTGCTTGTCAGCATATCATTGCACAAGTCCTCAAAGAAAACGATTTGCCGGAAGGCATTTCCTGTTTAATTCAAGGAGATTATAAAGTGGGTGAAATGATGACTACCAATAAACAAATTCCTTTGATATCCGCAACAGGATCTACCAGGATGGGTAAAATAGTTGCGAAAACCGTAGGCGAACGTTTGGGAAAATCATTACTGGAACTGGGAGGAAACAATGCCATTATCGTAACTCCGGATGCGGATATTAAAATGACGGTTATCGGTGCGGTTTTTGGAGCTGTTGGAACTGCCGGGCAGCGCTGTACTTCAACCAGAAGATTGATTATTCACAATACTATTTATGACAAAGTAAAAGATGCTCTGATCAATGCATATCAGCAATTGCGTATCGGCAACCCTTTGGATGAAAGCAATCACGTAGGTCCTCTGATTGATACGGATGCCGTTGCTATGTACAAAGCAGCTCTGGGAAAAGTAGTTGCGGAGGGAGGAACCATTGTAGTTGAAGGAGGCGTATTGTCCGGTAAAGGTTATGAAAGTGGTTGTTATGTAAAACCTGCTATTGCCGAAGCCGATAATACTTTTGAGATTGTACAGCATGAAACCTTTGCTCCGGTTTTGTACTTGTTAAAATATTCGGGAAATATTGAAAACGCAATTGAAATTCAAAATGGAGTAACACAAGGCTTATCTTCCGCAATTATGACGAATAATTTGCGCGAGGCAGAGCATTTTTTATCACATGCAGGTTCTGATTGCGGAATTGCCAATGTAAATATTGGAACTTCCGGTGCGGAAATCGGCGGTGCTTTTGGCGGGGAAAAAGATACGGGCGGCGGACGTGAGTCGGGATCCGATGCGTGGAAAGTATATATGAGACGACAGACAAATACGATTAATTATACAACCGATTTGCCTTTGGCACAAGGAATTAAGTTTGATTTGTAGCTATTTATATTTTATAAAATGACTAAGCGGAAGCAGATGGAAAAGTTTAAAATAAGTATATCATTAAAAACACCATTGCCTGATTACGGTTAAAGTTACTTAACACTCTGTAACAAATCTCTTATCTTGTATACCTATTAGAGAAAGGAATTACGTAAAATTTTATAGAATGGGACTTTTTAGCAAAATACGTGGAGAATTTATTGACATCATTGAATGGCTCGATGATTCTAATAATACACTCGTACATCGTTTTGAACGATACCAAAATGAAATTAAAAACGAGGCAAAATTAACCGTTCGTGAAGGACAGGTAGCTGTTTTTGTAAATGAAGGACAGATAGCAGATGTATTCCCTCCCGGGATGTATACCTTAACTACACAAAACCTGCCCGTTCTTTCAACTTTAAAAGGCTGGAAGTATGGTTTTGACAGCCCTTTTAAGGCAGAAGCTTATTTTGTAAGTACAAGAAACATCACAGATCAAAAGTGGGGAACTAAAAATCCGATTACCTTAAGTGATCAACGCTTCGGAATGCTGGAGATTCGCGCTTTTGGAACCTATGTGATCAAAGTAAATGACGCTCCTGTTTTTATGAAAGAAATCGTAGGAACCGATGGTAATTTTACTACAGATAAAATTACAGACCAATTGAGGAGTATGATTGTAACCCGCTTTACGGATGCTATTGGAGAAGCAAATTTACCTGTGGAAAACTATGCTTCAAATACAAATGAAATTTCCGAATACGTCCGTGAAGTGATCAGTCCCGAGTTTAAAAAGTATGGGATCGATGTCACGAAATTTTTAATTGAAAATGTGTCGATGCCGGAAGAAATGAAAGCAGAAATCTTTGAGTTGAGTCGCCTGAATGCAATCGACATGAATAAATTGGCACAATTGAAAGCTGCCAAAGCTTTGGAAAAAGCAGCTGAAAACGATAGCGGAACTGCCGGAGCGGGCATGGGAATGGGAATGGGGTTTGCCATGGCAAATCAAATGGGACAGGCCTTTTCCAATCGGCAAAATACAGGAGCAACCCCACCGTCAATTCCATCAACAGCACATAATTATTATGTTGCTGTAAACGGACAACAATCCGGGCCGTTTACCATGAATTTGTTAAAAGAAATGATAGTAACAAAAGAAACGCTGGTTTGGCGCGAAGGAATGAAAAATTGGGATGCTGCCGGGCAATTGGATGAATTGTCATCTCTATTTGGAAGCGTTCCCCCTCCAATACCCGGTAAATAATGGAAAAACCTTCTGAAAAAGAAATAGCAATTGGTGAATTCTCGTGTGTCAATTGTGGCGGAGATCTCAAATACAAACCGGGAACTCGGTTTCTGGAATGTGAACACTGCGGAACGAAAAATGAAATTCCGGAAATAGAAGAAGATTTTGAAGAACTCGATTTTCATAAGTATTTGAAAGAAAAATCAAATACTCAAGAAACACTTGTCGAGAAATTTGTGAAGTGCCATAGTTGTGGTGCTACTTCTTCATTAGCTCCTCATATTACTTCTTCAAGTTGCCCATACTGCGCTACAGCATTGGCTGTTGAAGCATCCCGGGAAGAAAGCATTATTCAACCGAAATCATTACTCCCTTTTAAACTAGATAAGGAATCTGCAAGAAGTCAATTTAAAAAGTGGATCAATAAACTTTGGTTTGCTCCCAACGATCTTAAAAAAGCATCTTTACATTTTGATCGTTTTAAAGGAATCTATATCCCTTATTGGACGTACGATACGGATACTTATACAAAGTATGCCGGTCAACGGGGTATCTATTACTATGTAACAGAATCTTATACGACAACGGAAAACGGAAAAACCGTTACCAAAACCCGGCAAGTAAGAAAAACGCGCTGGTATCCGACTTCTGGAAGTGTAAAAAAATTCTTTGATGATGTTTTAGTAACAGCTACCCGGTCTTTACTCAAAAAATATGTGTACAAATTAGAACCCTGGGACTTGGAAAATCTGGTTCCGTTTGAGAAAAAGTATTTAATCGGGTTTCTTACCGAAAAATATCAAATTAATTTGGAAGAAGGGTTTGACATTGCCAAAGGGATTATGGACCCGAAAATCCGAACGCTGATCAGACAGGATATTGGCGGTGATGTGCAACGAATCATTTCTATGAAAACCAATTATGATGCGATTACTTTTAAACATTTGTTACTCCCTGTCTATGTAAGTGTATACCGATATAAAAATAAATTGTATCAGTTTTTAGTCAATGGAAGAACAGGAGAAGTTCAGGGCCAACGCCCTTATAGCTGGATTAAAATTACATTAGCTGTTTTGTTAGCTATAGGCATTATTGTTCTTATCGTATATTTTAACAAGAACTCGTAACTTGCCATTTATAATTAGCATATCCGGTTATTCGGAGAAGACTAGAAAAATATAGGCTCTAGTTTATAACAGCTATTATTTGTATATTTAATACATGAATTTACAAGAAATAAAGCGAGGAATTTCCAAACTTTCCCCATCTGAAAGGCAGGAATTGTTAAAAGAATTGTCAACATCACCAAAAGATTCAGTTCCAACGGTAAGAAGCCAAGAATCTAGGCGTTTTTTATTAGACAATAAGTTAGGTTGTTGCGCCCATTGCTGGCATCCAAAGTATGTAAAATTTGGTATTGACAAAGGCTCTCAGCGCTATAAGTGTAAATCCTGCAAACGCAGTTTTACAGAATACACAGGTACTTGGATGGCAGGTTTGCAACATAAGGACAAGATTGATGACTACCTTGAATTAATGCTAGAAGAAAAGAGCTTAGATAAGATAAAAGTAGCCTTATCGATAAACAAGAAAACGGCTTTTGACTGGCCTCATAAGATATTAGTCCCATTATCAGAAAACGATAAAGATGATTTTACAGGCATTACAGAAAGTGATGAGACCTTCTTTTTAAATTCAGAAAAAGGGCGACCAGTAAATCATCGGGAATCAAGAAAACGTGGTGGTAGCTCTAAAACCAAAGGCATCAGTAATGATCAAGTAGCTGTTATTGTAACCCAAGATAGAACATCTAATCCAGATATTACTGTAGCCACTATGGGAAGATTAAAGAAAATAGATATTGTAAATGCTATTGGCAGCAGAATAAAGGCAAGTAAAGCCATTTTATGTAGGGACGCACATCTAAGCTACAAAGGATTTGCAATAGACAATAAAATAGAGCATCACACTCTAAAAGGCGTCATAAAACAACGTGTCAAAAACAAAGTGTATCATATACAACATGTCAACTCAACTCATAACAGAGTTAAGAAATGGATAGATAACAAGTTTTGGGGAGTATCTACCAAATACTTGCAACAATATTTGAACTGGTATCGCATCAAAGAAAAATTAAAATATAGAAACGATAAACTCAATGCCTTTGTAAATAAAGTGTCAGAAGATATTAATACGTATCAAAAATATCAAAATATTGGATTGAAGTATCAAAAATTAATATCAACGCAATTTTAAACTAGAGCCAAAATATATAAAATGAGAAATATCTTTTTACTAGTAATAGTATCTATGGTTTTTTATGCTTACGGCCAGAAAAGACTGCCACTTGTATACAATAAGATAGGCATAAACTCAACGCCGGCGGATGCTCCGATAAAAATGACTTTATTTAAACGTTTTCAACATCGTACAAGTAAAACATCTGACCCGAATGATGTATATGACACTGATATTTACTCGCCCAAGTCGGCAACCTATCTGGCAAGCAAGCAAAAGTTATATATTCAATCTTTAGAAGGATATGAAACAATTGTTTATGATATGAATACGTTTCGGAAAATAAAAGTGATAAGACATACTTTCAAAGCCGGGCAACAACCTCTTTTTGGAGATAAACATACTGTTTTTGATTATACATATAAACGCAGAAAAAGCAACTTTAATATATTTAGCGGAAAACCTGTAGAAAGCTGCCTTTCACACAAAGGTAAATACCTATGGGTGACGTATTATCGCCGTAGTTATGATGCCAATGCAGAGAGCCCTTCTGCTGTAGCTATCATTGATACGGACAGCGATGAAATAGTACGTGTGATGCCCACAGGCCCTTTGCCCAAAATGATTGCCGCTTCTCCCGACAACAAATATATTGCAGTTACTCACTGGGGAGATAATACGATAGGACTCATCGACATAGATTCGGAAGATATTAACGATTTTAAATATGTCAAGCATTTTGTAGTAGATTATCGTGTTACATTAGATTTTGGTGGTAAAAAAAAAGTAAACAGAGACAATAACTGTGGATATTGCTTGCGGGGAACGGTCTTTACACCCGACTCAAAATACCTCTTAGTGGGAAGAATGGGTGGCGGAGGTATTGCTACTTTTGATATGGAAAGCAAAACGTATTTGGGAACTACTTTTGGAATGAAAACGAATTTGCGGCACTTGCTTATCCGGGATGGTTATATCTATATCAGTACCAATTCAACAGGCTATGTGCAAAAAGCAGTTTTAGCGGATTTTCTGACAAAACGTTTGAATACCTCTAAAAAAAACAACAGGTTTGAAGCGTGGGAAAGCTGTTCGGTAGGAAGGGGAGCCAGGACAATAGTAGTTTCTAATAGCGGAAAATATATTTTTGCCTGTGTCAATAGCGGTAGTAAGATTGTAGCCATAGATGCTAAAACGATGAAAATAGTAGCAACCGTCCCCGCCGATTCTTTTCCTGTGGGAATGGCCATTACCGATGATGACCGGTATTTAGTCATAACAAGTCAAGGGAGAAGCTATGGAGGGGGGCACTCTGTAATGATATACCGCTTGGCTTTTACTGAAAAATAACCCATATAACTGATTATGGAACTTTATGCCCTTGAGAGGCCACTAATAAAGAAAACCAATCTTCTAATTCCAAATCAATTGCTATAGCTTTTTGGGCATTTATCATACGTTCTTTGTTAGTGGTTCCAATTACCGGATGAATTTTAGAAGGATGTTTTAAAACCCATGCCAAGAGTAATTGATCTTCCGTAGCATTGTATTTTTTAGTGAGTGAATTTAAAGTTTTTTTTATGCGAAGAGATGCTTTGTTTTGTTCTTTAAAAACAGTTCCTAACGGACTCCAGGACATAGGTGTAATTTCTTTTAAAGTCATGTGATCTAATGACCCGTTTTGCATTGCCGAATGTTGAGTTAGAGAAAATTCAATTTGATTGACTTCTATCTTTATTCGATCATGAATCAAATCGATTTGAGAAGGAGTAAAATTAGAAACCCCGAAATGGCGTATTTTTCCGTCTTTTTTTAATTGATGAATTGCCGCTGCAATTTCATAGGGTCTCATTAACGGACTTGGCCTGTGAAGCAATACTAAATCCAAATAATCTGTTTGTAAATTTTTTAATGATTTTTCTACGCTCCAAATAATATAATCCTTGCCATAGTTGTAATGCTTGATTTTGTTATCTCTGGCTTTCCCTACATATTGTATTCCACATTTTGAAATGATCTGAATACGCTCCCGTTGAACTCCACTTTTTGCAAAAGCCTGTCCAAATTGAGTTTCCGTACTATAATCACCATAAATATCGGCATGATCAAATGTGGTTATCCCTACATCAAGAGTCGATTGTAACTGAATAATCATTTCTTGGAGAGAAAGTTGTTTCCCCCAGTTTCCCCATGACATACAACCTGCTATTATTCTTGAGTAGTTACTCATGCTCATTTTTATTTACCATTGTTGAATAAATGCTGTTAATTGTGTCATTATACCACTTTAGTATTCATTTTGGTATTACATTTTTTGCTAAAGATACTTTTTTCTCAGGAATGTTATAACGTATCTAAATTAAAAAAACCGCTCCTGATGAGAGCGGCTTCTCTTTTAATTGGTTATTGAGAAATAACCAACCAAAAATCAACTAACCAAACTTTACTTTATATATTTTCTGTTTTTTATTTCTCTTTTCACTTTAGTTCGTTTTCTTCCGTTATTCCTTACAACCTTACAAGGTCAGCTGCTTTTTTTTCTCCTCTTAAGAACCGGATGAATCCTCTACCGGAAAAATCATACGTTGTCCCGGATACTACATTAAATAAACGAACTCGTCCGTCATTTATAACGCTTAATTCAAACTCTTCAGTATCTCCACTGTCATAATTAAGTGTTAAAATTTTAAGATCCTGGTATCCTTGTACATCATACACCTGATAAGAACCTGTAAAATCCCATGAAATAGCGTCAATATTTGTGCCGGAAGCATCATGTGATGAATAAAATGTTGTATTATTTTCCGGTGTAAACTGCAGGTAATTTTCATCGTCAAAAACTGCCGGAGGTCCTGAATTGCCAATTGATATCCTTTCCCAGGCAATATACTCTTGTAAAAAATATTCTATGTTTTCATAAAATAACATATCATAATCAAAGCGGTTTCTTTGATACCCTACCAGATAATAACTTACATTCTGATAACTGTCGTATATCCTTATTTCATTCGGAGATACCTGTATTACATCAAAATCATGTCTTCCGTCTACATCGTGATGGATTTCTAAAAGCCCTCTGTTTGTGAAATAACTACCCACAACAATTCCCAGTCCATTCCCTGTTATGCCAATATCCGCAATATTATTATTTGCATGGAACCTTCCATTTAAAAATGAAATAGTAAATGCTTTGGACATAAACGGGACATCTCCTGTTCCTGAAGTTCTGTGATAATCTACATACCATAAATCGTAGCTTGTCATTAATTCCTCTAAAGAAATAGAATTGTCAAAGACATCATCTACAATAACTGTACAGGAATTAAACAATATTCCTGATGTTGCTAATATTAAAAGTAGTTTTATTGTTTTCATACCTGTTGCTTTATATTATTTTAATTTTTCTCAGTGTCTTAAAAAAAATTGAGCGAACTTTTAACTTGAGACTTTCAAACTTTAAACTCTATTATAAATATAGTATTGGGTTTTCAAATTGCGTGCCAAAAAAAATACTATTCAAAAAATGAATAGTAAATATTTGATTATCAGTATTTTAATTTCTTTCTTATGAAATAGAAAAAGTCAAGATGGTTTCTATTACGGAAAAAATACGGTGTCTGTTTTTTTTAAATTTGAGACTTTCACATATTTTTTCTTTGTTCCTTCCATATAAAAAATGATAGCTTCATTTTCCTTAATTTCAAAAGGAGGTATATGAATATCAGGAAGCTTGTTATTCATCTCTTTTTTTGGATCTCTGTCTAAGATTCTATCGTTAGATTGTCTGGTTGAAGTATCAAAATGAGCAACTACATACATTTTATTTTTTTCCTGTTTCAGTTCTGCTTTTGTATATTTATTTGAAAAATAGATGCCTTTGAAATCTATTTTTTTAGCAGACTCATATTCGATAACCATTCGTATTCCACTGATCCCCGGTTGGCCGCCTACCCAATTATTATAAGTTCCTCCTATTATTTTAAATACCGGATTTTTTTCAAGTTTTAATGAATTGCAGGTTGCCAATCCTATAATGATGAAAAGTGATATTCCTAATTTCATACGATTGTTCTTTTGTACTATTATTTTAATTTCTGTTTTTCTCAAAAAATAATATGGTTTCCCTGTATTTTATGAGAGTTATCGGGTGAACTTTTAACTTAAAACTTTAAACAGCAATAAATACCCCAAGATTTATGCTAAGTTACAAAAAAAGAGGATACCGGTTTATTACATAAAATGAGGAAAGCATTTATACAGGTACTTCTTTTTTATGTAGTAGTCGGGTTAACTTCATAGACAAATCCAGTAAGATAATTTTTACATTTCCATTTCTTTCCACATGATATAGTGCATCATTCAATTCTTTTTCAATCGCTAACATATTTTCTCCATGTACAAAAGGAGCAAATTTGGAAATATCAAAACCGGTTCGTGTTTCCATAAAAACCAACTCAGAGCTTTTATAATTTAATAAAAGAGCTTGTCTGAAAAAGTGTAAACAGTAGTGTAAGAATTGCTTCTGGGTTTCTCTGCCGGTTTTGGCAATGGTGTCAGACCAGATAATCAATTGTTGTATAACGGAAGCATTCCCTTTTGCTTTAAAAGCAGCTCTCACCCAGGTAACGAACCACTCTTCAAAAACTAAGTTATTGGAATCATTACGTAGCAATTGGAGAGCTTTATTATAATTACCATCGGCCTGGTGAGCAATTTTAATAGCTTCTTTATCAGGAACTTTTTCTCTTTCCATCAAAGCAGTTATCATATCCTGCTCGCTTAACAAAGGAAAGTGTAGCAACTGGCATCTTGATCTGATCGTGTCTATAATTTGTTCTTCGTCTTCCGTAACCAACAGAAAGACCGTTTTTTCGGGAGGTTCTTCAATTAACTTTAGGAGCTTATTGGCAGCCGCAATATTCATTTTCTCAGCCATCCAGATAATGAGCACTTTAAAACCCCCTTCATACGATTTTAATTGTAATTTTTTTACAATGACCTTCGCTTCGTCCACACCCATGATCGCTTGTTTATTTTCCACACCAATTTGCTGTAGCCAGTCAAACAATCCGCCGTATACTTGTGTGTTTATAAAGTTTCGCCAATCTTCTAAAAACAAATCACTGACAGGGTGCGTTTTTACCACATTATTTGCAGCTACGGGAAAAGCAAAATGCAGATCAGGATGTTGTAATTTTTCACATTTCAAATTACAACTAGCTGTATTTTCAGAAAAATTACACAGAATATACCGGGCATAAGCTATGGCCATAGGTAACGTTCCGGAGCCTTCTTTGCCAATAAATAACTGAGCATGCGGAATACGACCGTTATTTGCAGAGATTTGCAGGTGCTTTTTGATGTGTTCCTGACCAATAACTTGACTGAAAAGCATATGCAAATATAAGCGATAAAATTGCGCAAACGATATCTTAAATTTTCATATTTCAACACTGATAACCATAGAACTCGTTTAAACTTTTTAGCAAATTCAAAAACTTTATTTGATTACACTTAATTATGCCACTAATTTAAAAATTCGTATCTTAATATAAAGTTTAGAATTATGAATTTACTACATTTTATTGAACAATTTCCAGATGAGTTTTCCTGTAAATCACATATGAAGTTGGCTCGTTCAAAAGAAGGAGTCATTTGCAAAAAATGTCAATCAAAAAAGCACTATTGGTTAAAGTCTAAATGGATGTGGCAATGTTCTTATTGTGGTTTTAGAACTACTCTACGCAGCGGTACTATGATGGAGAACTCCAATTTACCTATTCGTACTTGGTATCTCGCTATGGCATTTATGACTTTTAGTAAAAAAGGTATTTCTGCTGCCGAATTACAACGTCAGCTCAACCATACACGTTATACCACTATATGGTCTCTTATGCACAGAATACGTTCGGCTATGGGAAAACGAGATAATTTATACGACCTTGAAGATATGATTGAGTTTGATCAAGCTTACTTTACTGTGGCAACAAAAGAATCCGACAGACAAAAGCTTAAAATAGGCAGAGGCAGTCAAAAACAATCTAACGTAGCGGTAATGGCAGAGTCTGTACCTTTAGAAGATTTAAAGACTGGGAAACAATCCAAACAATGTCGTTATTTTAAAATGAAAGTTTTGGATACTCATAAAAAAGAAGAAGTCAACACGCTTATTGATAGTAATTTTGATGATACATGCATTGTTTTTAGCGACAAAAGCACGTCTTATGTAGACATAGGTGATTATGTGGAAGTACACATTACTGAAAAATCAAATAAAGAAACCACTATTACCACACTAAAATCGGTGCATATAGCCATAAGTAATGCAAAACGCACTCTGTTAGGTATTTACCATAAAATTAAAGGAAAATATTTGCAGAATTATCTTGACGAGTTCTGCTATAAACTCAACAGACGCTATTTCGCTGAAAGACTATTTGATAGACTGGTAGTAGCTGTCACTCATCAATACTGGTATAAAAGTGGGTAATCAATTAAAAAAATAACTATTTATATATATCTGTTCTTTTCCTCAATCCATTTACTCATGTATTTTGTGCTCTGTAATGTATGGTATTGAAGTACACTTCCCATAAAATTTTGCACCCTGTGCCCGGTAAGATGTGTTTGTAAGGTTTTTATTTTGCGAATCAATAGTGCTCCTGATTTTTCTTTTTCACATAAAGAATTGATGATTTTCACGCCATTTTGCCGGGCAAGTTCCCAAAGATCTTTTTTAGTATACAATTCAACTGCTTTCTCTACAAATTTCGTTGAATCATCTTCAACAAAACCACACCATGGTACATTTCCATGCATTCCTTCTGCTCCTATCCCGGAAGTTACATTAGGGGGTTCCATTTAGTATGGCTTGTACAAATTTCCCTTTAATTCCTGCACCAAACCGTAAAGGGGCCAACATTACCCTGATACTTTGAATGGCAGATTCGGCATCTTCTACATAGCCTTTTACCATAAAACCTCCCTTTGAATCATGCATTTGTAAAATCCGTTGTGTAGGATACGCTCCGTAAATATGTAATTCAGCTGCCGGGATTTTTTCCCGAATCCCTTTCCAAATGTGGTTTTTCAGATACCATACCGCATCTGCATTTGGAGCATGTTTAAAATTACCCATGAATACAAAATGACTTCTTTCTTCAAAAGACTTCAGATGTTGAGTAGTTTCTTCTTTTATTGGTGAGATCATAAACGGGATATAATGTAGCATACGTTTATCAATTTTAAACGTGTTTTGTAGCAACTCCATTTCAAAAGGAGAGATAATCAACGACACATCACATCGTAAAATAGAAGCCATCTCTCGTTTGGCAATATCAGTATGCAATAAATCAGATACTTCAAACCTGCGATTTTCCATAACTGCTTTTTCTCTGGTTTTTCTAAGGCAATGCAAATCTTCTGTATCTAGTATTTTTAAGGCTTCCGGGCAATTTTCAGTAACGCGCCAGCCAAACTGTTCTTCCGTTATAAAACGGTCAAAAACAACCATGAAAGGTTTTATAGCTACCAAAAATTCATCAAATGAGCCGCTGTTTAATTCAATAGAAACTACTTTTATTCCGTGTTTGGAAAGATCCAATGCATTTTTAGTTTTAGCAGCGGCACAAGCATACGTAATTTTCCAATCTTGTTTCAGAAATAGTTCAATTAGCTGAAACATCCTGACACCTGCAGCAGAAGAATTAGGTTCAGCCCAGGTATTTCCTATTATTAAAACATGCTGATTCGCCAATAGCTATGGTACGTTTAATTGTACTTTATAACGCTCTTGAACGCTTTTTGCCCAGGTCACAACGACATCTATTTGCTCTGATGTTAAGTTTGCCTCCGCATGTGTCCAGGTATACGAATTTAAAGGCATTTTTTTCTTTGCCACCTCTTCCCACAACTCTTCAAATTTGTGTTCTTTTCGTTTCAAGGAATATTCGGTCCATTTGGAGAAATTCAATTCTTCCTTTCCATGATCTATATGCCCGTCCATCCAGTAATTAATGGGAGTAATACGGTTAACCAAGGATATCGGGTAATATCGCTATGGCAATCAAAACAGGTTTCTTTTAAAATTTTATGCACATCTTCCGGTGGATTGGTTTCATTGATAAACGGAACTAAAGAAATAGCTTCTCCCTGGTTTTTTTCCGGGCTGAAAAATTGCATGATAACAAAAATAATTAACAGAAATACAAGTGCTTTTTTAAGAATTTTCATAAGGTATATGATTTAGTGTTTAAAGATAGTAATTCCACTTCACTTTTAACCCGTAATAGATTTTCTAATGTACCATCCGGGTTTAAGAATAATGAGTATTTTTGTACTTTACTAAATTCAATTAAAATGAAGTACGATTTGATCGTTATTGGTTCAGGCCCCGGGGGGTATATTGCTGCTATCAGAGCATCTCAATTAGGCCTTCATGTTGCGATTGTAGAAAAATATGCAACACTTGGTGGCACATGTTTAAATGTGGGATGTATCCCGTCAAAAGCACTATTGGATTCTTCGCATCATTATCACGATGCGATTCATCATTTTGAAGCCCACGGAATCTCCGTAGGTACGCCCAAAGTAGATTTTAGTAAGATGATAGAAAGAAAAGCAGCTGTTGTACAACAGACTACCGGAGGCATCAAATACCTGATGGGGAAAAACAATATTACTGTTTTTGAAGGAACAGGTTCTTTTGTAGATGCCACACATATAAAAATAACCAAAAATGACGGCTCCGAAGAAACGATTGAAGGAACAAACATCATTATTGCTACAGGTTCCAAGCCTGCTACTTTGCCTTTTATTCAAATAGACAAAGAGCAAATTATTACGTCTACGGAAGCTTTAAAACTAAAAGAAATCCCAAAAAAATTGTTGGTTATCGGCGGCGGTGTTATTGGATTGGAACTAGGTTCCGTATATAAACGTTTAGGGGCGGAAGTTGCCGTTATTGAATATATGGACAAAATTGTTCCGGGAATGGATACGGATATTTCCAAAGAACTGCAAAAAGTACTCAAGAAGCAAGGAATTCGGTTTTTTACGAATCATCAAGTACAATCCGTAGAGAAAAAAGGTAAGACAGTCATTGTAAATACAACCAATAAAAAAGGCGAGGCAGTCTTATTTGAAGGAGATTATTGTTTGGTTTCCGTAGGTAGGAAACCTTATACGGAAGGCCTTCATTTGGAAAATGTCGGCATTAAAGTAAACGAAAAAGGTCAGATAGTAACCAATGCGCATTTGCAAACTAATGTCGCCAATATTTATGCTATAGGAGATGTTGTAAAAGGTCCTATGCTAGCTCATAAAGCAGAAGAAGAAGGAGTTGTTGTTGCCGAATCAATTGCAGGACAAAAACCACATATTGATTACCATTTAATTCCGGGGATTGTATATACCTGGCCGGAAGTTGCCGCTGTTGGTAAAACAGAACAGGAATTAAAAGAAGCCGGTATTGAGTATAAGTCGGGAAAATTTCCCATGCGTGCTTTGGGACGTTCCAGAGCAAGTGCCGATATCGATGGTTTTGTAAAAATAATAGCCGATAAAAAAACCGATGAAATACTAGGTGTGCATATGGTAGGCGCCAGGGCTGCGGATTTAATTATGGAAGCTGCTGTGGCTATGGAATACAGAGCTGCTGCAGAAGATTTGGCAAGGATTTGTCACGGACACCCTACCTATTCGGAAGCTGTAAAAGAGGCTGCAAAGGCTGCATGGGATGGAAAACCTTTAAATGCGTAATCGGATATAAATTACAAATTTTAATTTCACAATTACGAATTTTTATCTCCTCAATATCAACTTACTAAATTTAATTTTTAAACTCAATATACCTTTTACGGTTGTTATTTCATGCTAAAAATAGAGGGGTGCATAACATTTTGTCGTTTTAAGCAGCTTTATTTTTCTCAGTACAGATTAGGTTAACTACTTTGTTCCATTTATCACTCAGTTTAGTTGTTCTTAATGTGAGCATATTTTGAGCTCCAATTTTAGACCAACGTTGTCCAGAGAGTTTCATTCTTTTTTGAACAACCTCCCTGTTAGCTGCTTCTATGGCTCCAGATCCTATAATACCTGCTCCTGTATTTTGATATTGCTGATAGTCCATACGCGACCTATTTTCGGTATAATATGTGATAAGTTGGCTTTGTTGTTTACGTTGATTTTGCTTTGTCAATTCTAAGTTTTTGATATTCTCAATGACTTGATTTACTTGACTGTTTTTTAGTAGTTGCTCCTGTTGACCAACCCAACTGTTATATGACTCTTGATTAGAGAGACAAACCTTAGCAAAATCGTGTAAATGTTCTAAAGCATGATACCAATCCAATATTTGTGTGGCAAAAGGGTAATGTTGATCTACCCATTTCCATATCCATCTAGCACCATCACCAACAAAAATCAGTCGCTTATCAATACTCCTGTAACAGCCTAAGTATCTATCCATTCTATCTGTAAACTTATCAGCTTTGCCTAAATATGCTTCATACAACGAATGGCGTATCCATCCACGTTTATTTGATATGTCCATACAGCTACTCTGTTTAAAAATTCTGCCTAATTTTACTTCTTTCCAAGCCTCTTCCCGAGTGAAAAGCATCGACCCATCGACCATAGCATATATGCACTCTTGGTTATCTACCTTAAGAATATCAGGTTCAACGGCATCAACCTCCAATACTTTTTCTTGCTCTAATAAACCACCATAAAAGTCTGTGACTCTGTAAAGCTGCATCGCATTGACTGAAACACCTAGAAGATTCGATAAAACTTCATGACCATCTCCATAACAATCGTTTTGACCAATATAAATCATTTTGTTTTGCATATAGGGACTTATCTTAAATCCATTGACTTTTTCACTAAAGGGATGAGTGTTGTTAATCTCTATCTTTCCGTAACGTGATAAGTTTTTTTTTACGCCTGTCTTTAGATGGTTCGCTTATACTTCTCTCTAAAACCTCTCGACCATAGTCCGTCCATATTTGATCAAAAGTCTTTTCGTAATCATAGTAACTCTTTATGTTTGATAATTTTGCTATCGCTTGATAACGCTTCTTGGCTTGGGCTAAAAATTCCTCTTCGCTAATCATAATGGTGTCGCTTTTAAAAGTTAATCCTTAAAAATAACTATTTCGCGACAAAATGTTATGCACCCAAATAGAGTGTTCTTTGGTTGCGTTGTTTCTATGTTTCTTTTTATTCGGGCAAAAGAAAGATAGCATTAACCTAAAGAATGGCATTGAAAAATCAAGCTTGGTTTCTACACATCATTTTGGGATTTTTAGTGCTCGCATCAATCAAAATTTTAAAGAAGGCCCTCCTCAAAAAAGTACCTTTCGGTTTTCTTTGGAAAGCGGAAATAATTTTCACCCTTTTGTAGAAGCTTATTTCCCCAAAGATCCGGATGTACGGCAACAACTGAGCCAGGTAATATGGTTTGACCGGCGTTTTACATTTGTAGATCAGGCGACTACTCCAGCCGAATATATGAATATTGTTATTGACGCTGTTTACAAAGGATTCCGGTTTGATTATGCTACCAGACTTGCAAAAAATCACGAACTGGGAATTACCTTTCGGACCTATTTGATAACGAAAGGGAATTACCCTTTTTCATTTTTTACCGGTGATGAAAGTATAGAATGGTTTCACAGCAATATTGCAGGTGGCGAAGACCCTTTTGGGAGAAAATATTACGGATTAAATCAGGGACATATAAAATATACCGACAGAAACGGGCGTGTAATGGAATTAAAAAACGGGGATTTTATCTTTAGCGGAATTGAGTTGAATCACTTCTATTATCCAGCATTTTTGTTGAGTAAAAAAAGAAATATTCAATTCAATATCGGAACACACTTAGGTATCAATACCTCTAAATTTAATCCTTCCCTGGATATAGGATTGTCTTCTAATATTGACCCGTCCTGAAATATGTATACAAAAAACAACAAGTATATGTATAAAAATGATGGATATGTAAGACGTTATAGTGAGAGTTTTAAACTCAAAGTATTAGCAGAACTTACCAAAGGAAACCATTCCAAAAGACAAATTGCCTTAACTTACGGCATACAATCTAGTACGATAAACGTATGGATTAAAAAATATGACCGTAAAGATTTAATGAACACCCGTGTAACCGTGCAAACAGACGACGAATTATCCCGTATTAAAGCCCTTCAAAAAGAGCTAAAACAACTCAAAGATCTTCTTATTAAAAAGGATCTAGATAAACTTGTGAATGATAGTTATCTTGAAGTAGCTGCTGAAAATCTTGGCTATAAAAATGTTGAAGAATTAAAAAAAAACTTAAACATAAAGCCTTAATGAAAATAGCACCGATTAATAGAAAAAAAAGAAGGTACGCCATCGCTACTATTTGTAATGCTTTCGAGTTAAAAAGAGATGCTTATTACAAATATCAAAAAAGGTTTGTTCTTAAAAAACAAATAGAACAAAATGTAATAATGCTTGTTAAAAAAAGCAGGAAAACATTACCCAGAGAAGGTACTAGAAAGCTAATGAAATCCTTACATAATGATTTTAGGAAACAGAATATAAATATAGGTAGAGACCAGTTATTTAGAATCTTAAAAGAAAATAATTTGTTAATTAGAAGGAAAAAATATTCTTCTAAAACAACCAACTCTTACCATCGTTTTTATAAATATAAAAATATCATAAAAGACCTGATCATTAATAGACCTAACCAAGTTTGGGCTTCGGATATTACCTATATAAGAACTATAAATGGATTTTGTTATTTAGCACTTATTACTGATATGTATTCAAGAAAAATAGTAGGCTATGATATTAGTGATAGTTTAGAACTTAAAGGCTGTGTTAGAGCTTTAAATAAAGCTATTTATCAAACTAAAAATACCGAAGAAATCATACATCATTCTGATAGAGGAATACAATATTGTAGCAATGTTTATACTCAAATTTTGAAAAGAAAAAAGATACAAATCAGTATGACCCAAGAAAATCATTGCTACGAAAACGCAATGGCCGAAAGAGTTAACGGAATTTTAAAAGATGAATTCTTCCTCGACCAAACATTTACAAATATCAATCACGCCAAAAAAGCAACAAAAAATGCAATCAAATTATATAATAATAAAAGATTACATTTATCTTTAGATTATAAAACACCTAATTACGTGCACAAAAATGTAGCATAAATTTTAATAATTAACTGTAGCCCTATTTTAGGACGAGACATATTGTAAAAAAATGGGTATTGAAAAATGGTAATGAGTTTCGATTGGGTCTTGGAATAAGTGTGTTGAGAAAAAACCTCATCAATTTTCAAGAAGTTCTGGATTTGGGTAATAACCTTTTTTTAGGAAGCCTGGAAAACATGATTGAACTGACCAAATATACCGCTCAAAACAACTATCATTCATTCGGAATACATTTCCAGATACAAACCAGGTATAATAAAAAAGCGGAATCGACTTATTATATGTTGATTGGGGAATGGGATAAAATTCATTCCGGTTGGCAAAACGGATTTGAAAAATTATACGAATATCTTTCCAATTGGAATTTTATATATACTTATGGCAGAAAAAGATATCAAATTTCTATATATATAAAAGAAGATTTAAACCTGAACAATGCCCCGGATCTTCAAACAGGAGTCAGTATTAAATTTCCTATAGGCTTATAATATGGTTTAAAGTTTGAAAATTATGCAGAGAACTGTCAAAGCATTTCATTTAAAGACTACAAAACATATAAAAAAAAAGCTTTTATACTGGTCAGATAATTATGATGTGGCGCTGTGGCTGGATTCAAATAATTACCAGCAACACTACTCGTCTTTTGATGCAATTTTGGCCTTGGAAGAATGCACTGCTATTGAAACAGATTATATAAATGCTTTTGAAAAATTAAAAAAATATCAAAGTATCATACAAGATTATATTTTCGGCTATTTGAGTTATGATGTAAAAAACGATGTGGAGAAATTGACTTCTGGTAATTTTGACGGCCTGGGTTTTGATGACCTGTTCTTTTTCCAACCTAAAAAAATGATTGTGCTAAAAGGAAATAAAATAGCATTTCATTATTTAAAAATGGTGGCAGATGAAATAGAAGAAGATTTTAAAACGATTAAAAACACAGCGATTGAATATATTGCAACAACCTCGTCAAATGGCAGCGACATTAATGAAAAAAACGATTTCACTATCAAACCCAGAATTCATAAAAAGGAATATCTTCAAAAAGTAGCTAAAATTCTGGAACATATTCACAGAGGAGATATCTACGAAAGTAATTTTTGTCAGGAATTCTATATAGAGAATTATGAAATAAAACCAACACGTGTTTATTTGGATTTAAATGATATCTCCGAGCCTCCTTTTGCAACATATTTGAAAAAATACGACCACTATTTGGTTTCCGCATCTCCCGAAAGGTATTTAAAAAAAGAAGGCACAAAAATTATTTCTCAACCCATAAAAGGAACTGCAAGAAGAATGGTAAATACTATTGACGATAAGAGAGCTGCTGCTGACTTATATAATGATGAAAAAGAAAGGGCCGAAAATATTATGATCGTTGATTTGGTACGGAACGATTTGTCCAGAACTGCTAAAAAAGGAAGTGTTATAGTAGAAGAACTCTGCAAGACATATTCTTTTAAACAAGTGCATCAACTCATTTCTACCGTAACATCACAAATTAGCCAAGATATACATCCGGTAGATGTCATCAAAGATTCTTTTCCTATGGGAAGTATGACAGGAGCTCCAAAAATATCGGCCATGAAAATTATTGAAAAGTTAGAAGAAACCAAAAGAGGCTTATATTCCGGGGCTGTTGGTTACTTTACTCCTGAAAACAACTTTGATTTTAATGTTGTCATCAGAAGTATTTTGTACAATGCAAGCAATAAGTATACTTCTTTTTCGGTAGGCAGTGCTATTACGTCCAAGTCTACTCCGGAGAAAGAGTATGAAGAATGTCTATTAAAAGGAAAAGCTATGGAACTTGTTTTAACAGGCTATTCTAAATAATTATTTTTGAATGCTCACATAGATAGCTGATACAAGGAACTCATTTAAACTTTTTCAATTTGCTAAAAACTTCTAATTTTCGCTTAAATCCAAAAAGTTTAAATGAGTTCAAGTTTAAAGTTGGGAAGTTTAAAGTTTTCAATCTTTTAATTTATTGATTATCAATGAAAATTTAAAGAAAGAAGAAATTTGAAGCCAAATCAATTCAAATAAGGAGTATATTACTATTTTTGTTACAAGATAATTTTCTTAGCTATATGAGGATATTCTTCTTGTTTTTTGCTTTCCTGCTTCCTTCTGTACCTGTGTACAGTCAAATAATAGAAGTAAATCCTGAAGGCAGCCCGGAATCTGTATATACACCGGAACAGCTTATCAGAAATGTTCTTGTCAGTGGTACTTGTTCTACTGCTAATATATCTAATGTTTCGGCCGTTGTAGAGGATGCTAATGATCCTACCAATAGAGAGAATAAAAGTTATGGTTATTTTAAAAGGCCTTCCGGAAGTAATTTTCCATTTGAAGAAGGAATTATATTAACAAGCGGAAGAGCATTTGAAGCAGGAAATACCGTAATTCCGGGTATTTTAAGTGCATCTACAAATTCTGAAACAGATGCTGATCTGCTGGCAGCTACCGGGAGTGGAGGACCTTTTTTAGACACTACTTCTTTTGAGTTTACATTCTCCACATCTTCTGACCGGATTAGTTTTCGATATATTATGGCATCGGAAGAGTATGATCTAAACAATTCATATCCGTGTTCTTTTGCAGACAGTTTTGCTTTTTTATTAAAACCCGAATCTTCGGGAACTTATGAAAATATTGCCCTTATACCAGGGTCAACAACACCCATTAGTATTATCAATGTACATCCTGAAATTCCCGGCCCGGATGGTTGTGCTGCCCAAAATGAAGAGTATTTTGAAGGATATAATTTAAGAGCTACGAATTATGACGGAAGGACTGTAATATTAACTGCCTCGGCTAGTGTGATACCTAACACCAACTATACGATTAAGTTAGTGGTTGCAGATTTTGGAGATGATCAAAACGACTCGGCTGTTTTCTTAGAAAAAGGGAGCTTTAATCTTGGATTAGATTTGGGAAGAGATCTCAGTATTGCAAATAATATGGCCGTATGTGGAGCAACTTCAACAACTTTGATGGCCAATATCATGGCGCCATCCTATAAATGGTATAAAGACGGAGTGGAAATTCCCGGAGAAGTAAGCCAAACATATGAGGCAAATTTGGGAAGTGGAGTGTATACTTGCGAAATTCCTAATGCCGGTGGTTGCTCCGAATCAGATGATATTCTTGTGGAATTTACAGAACAACCGTCCATTAACCCCCTTATTACTACGCTATTTGCTTGCGATACGGATACGGATTTAGTTACGACCATTAACCTGCAAACAAAAGACAGTGAGATTTTAAATGGCCAGAACCCTGCTATCTTTGGAGTCCGGTATTTTTCCGATAGCACATATACCACCTTAATTGCCGATCCTGTAAATTATACAAACACAAATCCTAATGAAACGATTTATGCAAGAGTCTTTAACAGAGCAAGTACAAACTGTTTTGCTAATGATTCTTTCACTCTTCAGGTTACCAGCGAACCGACCCCTGTTTCTCCTTCGGATTATGTGGTTTGTGATGTTGTCAATTCAGGGAGCAGTGATACTGACGGGATTTATCAAAGTTTTGATTTTTCGTCTAAAGATTCGGAAATCTTAGGCTCCTTGAGCAATACTTTATATTCGGTGAGCTATCACCTCAGCCAGTCAGACGCACAAACAAACACCAATCCTATAGACAAAACAACACCCTATACCAATACCACCGCTTTTTCTCAGGAGATATTTGTTCGGGTAGATAATAACAACAATACCAATTGTAATGCTTTTACCCTTGCAGACCAAACAGCGAGCTTTAATTCGTTTTTTCTGGTGGTGGTACCACAACCCAAGGCGACCCTACCTGCCGATATTCCGGAATGCTCCACCACTGGCAGAGTGAACTTTGACCTGAATAGTTTAAAAGACAACGAAGTGTTAAACGGACAAGACCCCGGTGTTTTCAATGTTGTCTATTTCCCTACCCGGCAAGATGACATTGACAATACCAATCCGCTACCTAACCCCTATCAAAACCGTTCGGATTACAGTACTGAAACTATTTGGGTCAGAGTATTTCACACGATGTATCCAACCACTTGTAGTGATACAAACCAGACCATTACCAGCTTTCAATTATTCGTTACACAAAACCCTGACGGGCTCATACAAACCCTTGCTGATGTAAGCCGGTGTGATACTGCCTCAGCAGGAGGCACCGATACCGACGGTATTATCAATGATTTTATTACCCTGTCTTCCAAAGATGCTGAAATACTGGGAACGGATTTTTTTAACAGTGCCCTCTATACCGTATCCTATCATCTGACAGCTACGGATGCTACCAATGACACAAACCCTATTGATAAAATCAATCCCTATACCAATACGACTCCAAACGGTCAAACCATCTATGTACGAGTGGGGCACAATGATAACCCCACAGCTTGTGTTGCCTATACCAATTTTGATCTGATAGTCCATCCTTTACCTGTAATCACCACTCCTGTGGACTTACGACAATGTGATGATGACACCGATGGCTTTTCTGCTTTTAACCTTACAGAGGCCAACAGACTGCTATCTGCCGATTTTGCAAATGAAACCTTTGTGTACTATCCCACTATGGCAGATGCTCAGGCTAACACCAATGCCATTAACAATCCCACCGCTTTTACCAACAGAACCACCCCTACCGATACCCTATGGGTACGTATTAGCAATACTAACAACTGTCATCGAATTGCTCAACTCAACTTAATAGTTTCCACAACAGGTATTCCTAACACCTTTGCACGAACATTTAACACCTGTGATGATTTCCTGCCTACCGATGGAATCAACGGTACTAATGACGATACCGACGGGGTGAGTGCTTTTGACTTTAGCTCGGTCAACAGTCAGGTAAGGGCCCTATTCCCTCCTACTCAACAGTTGACCATTACCTACTACAGAAATGCTACAGATGCTTTGGCTGAAAATAATGCCGTCAGCGACATCAGCAACTATAGAAATATCGGCTATCCCAACTCCCAACAAATATATATCAGGGTCGATAGTCAGTTAGACAATGCCTGTTTGGGATTTGGGCCTTATATCACCCTTACCGTAGACCCCATACCTGTGGCCAACACCATATCCGATTATGAACTGTGTGAAACACTCGATGACGGAGACGGTACCAATGGTATCATTCAAACTTTTGATCTGCAAAGTCAAACTCCCGGTATTCTCGCCTCACAAGACCCTGCCCGGTTCTCGGTAACCTATCATCAGAGTGCCGGCGATGCACGAACAGGCAGCAACCCTCTTGCCTCTCCTTATACCAACACCACAAGAGACAGACAAACCATATATGTCAGAGTAACTAATAACAACACAGGATGTTATAACCATCATTCCACTTTTGATATTGTCGTTACTCCCCTTCCCATAGCTAATTTTGTCAATGACCTGGAAATATGTGATGATAATACCGACGGTTCTGCAAGAAACGGTTTCTCACAATCAATCAATCTGGAAAGCCAAACGCCCGGTATTCTCGCCTCACAAGACCCTGCCCGGTTCTCGGTAACCTATCACAGAAATCTCGCCGAAGCTCAAAGTGGCAGCAACCCGCAGATAAGTCCCTTTAGCAATACCACTCCACATAGACAAACCATATATGTCAGAGTAGTGAGTTCCGTAACCGGATGTGCCAATGGAATCTCTAACTTTGATGTGGTGGTCAATCCCGAACCGGTATTTACTCCCGTGTCCAATATCAGTATCTGTGATGATAATGCAGATGGTGATGATACCAACGGGTTTGTTCAGAATATTGACCTGCAAAGTGTTATCCCCATGTTGTTGCTACATCCTACTGACCCGTCGGTCATACAAGACCCCGATGATTTTAATGTAACCTTTCATGCTTCTCAGGCACAGGCAAGTGCTGCAAGCAACCCGCTGCCAAATCCTTTTGCCAACACCGTAGCCAATATGCAAACCATATATGTGAGAATTGAAAATAAAACAACAGGGTGTATCAATGACGATGCTTCTTTCAATGTCATTATAAACCCCTTACCTGACTTTAGGGTAAACTCTCCCCGGATTGTCTGTTTAAACGGCCCTCCCTTAACCCTCAGAGCAGAAAACCCTGCTGATACATATGACTATACGTGGACAGACCCTGTGGGAAATACCTCTTCGGGTAGTACTTTAACTGTAACCGCAGGAGGACACTATACCATAACAGCAACCACTACTAACGGTACGAACTGCTCCAGAGTCAGAACCATACAGGTCAATGAATCCATCATCCCTACCATTACTCAAAATGACCTGACCATTGTAGATGATTCCGACAATAATTCCATTACCGTAAACCCTGACAATTTAGGAATTGGAGATTATCAGTATGCACTGGCTGACCAAAATAATCTTATCATTCGTGATTTCAAGGATGAGCCTTTTTTTGACAGGCTGCAAGGAGGGTTCTATAACCTGATAGTCAGAGATAAAAACGGCTGTGGACAGGCAGCAATATCACTATCCATTATTGAGTTCCCTAAGTTCTTTACTCCTAATAATGACGGAATTAATGATACCTGGAGAGTAAAGGGAATCAATGCTGCGCTATTCCCTACAAATGCCATGTATATATTTAACAGGTATGGGAAAGTGGTCGCAACCATTTCAATAGACTCTCAGGGATGGAATGGAAATTATGGAGGAAAACCGCTCCCCTCAGACGATTATTGGTTCTCTGTCAATCTTACGGATTCCAATGGAAATACCAGATTGAGAAAAGGAAATTTCTCCCTGATTAGAAAATAAAAGGGTGTTATTTGCTGTTTTTAGCTCTGTTTTTATCTTTTTTCCTTCCGTAGTGCTATGCAACTCAAAAAAAGCTTTCAACATATCTAAAAACTTCTAATTTTCGCTTACATCCAAAAAGTTTAAATGAGTTCAGTGAATAATATAGTGAGACCTTTGCAGAATTGATTTGACAAAATATGGGTCAACGACAATTTATGGGGATTGATTATTTTAGATGCATAAAAAAAGACGATGCATTTAGAATTATTAGCATCTATCCTCCCTCAAGATTTATTACTTCATTTTGATATTGTATTTTTTGAAGAATTAGGAGATATTTCAGTTAAAAAGGATGCTTTTCACATTTATTTAGAAGAGAAGAATATTCTACCAGAGGGTTACTCAAAGGGTAATTATGAGGGATCAAGACTAATTGTTGTGTTTATGCAAAAATTGTAGTTAATCTATAGAGGAAGAATTCTGTGTTTTTGACCCCTCTAAATTGTAATCTAAAGGCTTTGATTTTGGCATTGAAAGATTCTGCCGCTGCATTAGTACTTCTATTAATGAAGTAATTCAATATTGATCTATAGTTAAGCCTGATAGAGTTTGCTATGGTATTAAAAGCCTTGTATGCTGTTTGTTCTACATCTTTATACCAATGCGCTAGTTTTGTATAAGCGACTTGTATTGAGTTTGCTGTGTTGAAGATATTTCTAAGTCCTTGTACGAGCTTAAAAGCTGTTTTGATATCAGGATATCTTTTAAAGAGGATGTTAGCTCTTACTCTTTGATCTTCTGTCCAATTACTTGGTGCTTTGTAGAGTAAGTATCTGCTTCTAGCCAAGAGTTGCTTTATGGTATCTCCATTTTCTAATATTTCAGGGTAATATTCTTTGTTATTGGTTTTGGCAAGTTTGATCCGTTCATTTTCTGTATCTATGGCTTCCCATCGATGTTTGATCCTAATTTCTTGAAGTGCTTCTAGAGCTAGTTTCTGTACATGGAATCTATCGGTTACTTGTATGGCTTTGGGGAAACACCGTTTGGCAATCAGCTTCATGGAGTTCGCCATATCTAGGGTAATTTCTCTGACCTTGTTTCTTTTCGCAGATGAGATTTTAAATAGGTGTTTGATAATAGGTTCTGCTTTGGTAGTAGCTATGATCGCCACAATACTTCCTTTCTTTCCTTTAGCTTTTTTATTGGTAACGATGGTGTAGAGTTCTCCTTTTGATAAGGCTACTTCGTCGATAGATAATCGAGTTCCTATATTCTCAGGGAAGATCAACCACTCTTTGGCATGAGACTTTTCCTTCCACTGTTTAAACTCACTCAAATAATCTCGATACTGCCTTTGGAACTTCTTCCCATTCACGCCATAGATTCTTGCAATGGTTTTGCAATCACTCTTCTCAGTATCGACTAATCTCTTTTAAAAAAGCAGCAAACTCACCTGTCATGCGAGTTCCCTGAGCTACTAGATTCCAATCTCTTTGAATGATTTGCCTAGTCTCTTTATCTAACCATCTACGTCGCCTTACGTGAAGATACACAGTGTTTCCACGCAAAGGAAAGTCTTCAATAGTAATCTCTTTGTGGAAACCATGAGCAATTACATTAGGATTTATGACTTCTTTAGGAACAACATTACGCTCTTCAAAATACAAATGAAGTTCCTCATTTCGATGAGTGTGTCTTACCAAATCAAAATGTTCTACGAGCATCTCAGGTAAGATGAATTTTAAAAGGTCTAAGGATAATTCCAATCTCTGTTTTTTTTTACAAAGATCAAAACTTTAATTCAATCCACACAAAACTTTTGACCCTGATCCCTAATTGCTTCGTTTCACTCGCAAAGACACACTTCATTCAATCTTCAATTAACAATTAATCTTCATCTGAACTCACACACAACTTTTGTGACTGATCCATTATGAGTCCAAAGGTTTTATTAGCAGTAAACAGATTCAAGATTTTCCCATACGCGGTAAAGCAGTTTATCTACATATAAAAACAAGACGATGGCGAGATAAGAAGACTAAAAAGGGAGCGATTAAAAATGATTATTCATTCATTGCAGAAGGTTCTAAATTAACGTCAGAACTTTCTGATTTTTTAAAAGCTACAGGTAGAGGCCCGAGAAGATACGATCAGTAATATAGCGAGTTATTACGGTATTTACCCACGAACTTTACAACGCCATTATAAGAAACAGATAAGTGGGTTTGATAGTTGGAATCAAAAGCCCCATTGTGAAGATTATCTTATTTATCCGAAGAATATAGGAGAGTATTTAAGTCTTGATGAAGTAAGTCTATCTAAAGGTGAACTTTATACCTATTTGACCAACAAGAACGGACGAAGTAAACAAGGAACTTTAGTGGCTTGTGTAAAAGGAATTAAAAGTGATGATATTATTACTGCTATTGAAAGAATACCCTTAGAACAACGCAAACAAGTCAAAGAAGTAACTTTAGATATGGCAAATAATATGAATTTAACAGCTAAGATTTGTTTTCCAAATGCTAAAATTGTTACCGATAGATTTCATGTGGTAAAACTGGTAACAGAAGCTTTACAGCATGTTAGAGTACAGCATCGGTGGAAAGCAATAGAAGATGAAAACAAAGAGCAGAATTATTATGTAATCTTTATCCAAACATCCAACAAGCCTATAAACACACTTTAGAATTTAGAAGCATTTATCAAGAAAAATGTAAAGTAAAAGCCAAACAACGATTTGAACATTGGTTTGAGGATACAGAAAAATTGGAATTTAAAAATTTCAATACAGCAATGAACAGTATTAAACATCATTTTAATACCATCTTAAACTTTTTTGACAATAGGAATACAAATGCAAATGCAGAGTCTTTTAATTCAAAAATAAAACTCTTTAGAGCCAATCAAAGAGGCGTAAGAGATACACAATTTTTCCTCTTTAGACTTGAAAAATTATTCGCTTAATACCCATAAAATTTACTTGAGCCTTCATTTTGAACCAACCGTTTAGTATGCGTGTTTTGGACTTCTGGCTTATCGCACAATCATAGCCTAGGAACAGGACATATTTCCCATCCTCTTTATAGGTGGTTGTGCGTGGTTTGAACGTAAAACCTAGAAAATCAAACTGCTTTGGATAGCCTCTTACTCGTTTTCTTCTGTAAGTTTGACAGTACACCAGTTTTGTTTTCTCTTCATTTAAACGTAAATGGCATTCTTCTAGTCGTTTTCGTATCGCTTTCAACAAGCGTTTTGCTTCCCAGTCTAAGTAACAATGCACAATAATATCATCTGCATAGCGTACAAATTTCATGTACTTACTTTGTTTTGGAAGTCATTTGTCAATAACATAGTGTAGAAACAGATTTGCTAAAAGAGGGCTAATTACGCCTCCTTGTGGTGTCCCGTTTCCGTTTTTGGGTGTTAGTGTACCATCTACTGACTGACTGGGGCATTCCAGCCAACGTTTGATGTACAACTTTACCCATCTTTCTTCTACGTGACGTTCTAAGGCTTTCATTAATAATTCATGGTTGACTTCATCAAAGAAGTTCTTGATATCTATATCAATGACCCACCAATATTGCTTAACGTTCTTGCGGACTTCATCCACGGCATCGTGCGCACTTTTGGATCGTCGATATCCATATGAGTTTTCATGAAAAACCTTTTCTAATCTGGGTTCTAAATACGTCTTGAGTACTTGTTGGGCTATGCGGTCTTCTACTGTAGGAATACCTGGTTTACGTTCGCCCCCATTTGGCTTGGGTATGGGTGCATAACATTTTGTCGCGAAATAGTTATTTTTAAGGATTAACTTTTAAAAGCGACACCATTATGATTAGCGAAGAGGAATTTTTAGCCCAAGCCAAGAAGCGTTATCAAGCGATAGCAAAATTATCAAACATAAAGAGTTACTATGATTACGAAAAGACTTTTGATCAAATATGGACGGACTATGGTCGAGAGGTTTTAGAGAGAAGTATAAGCGAACCATCTAAAGACAGGCGTAAAAAAAAACTTATCACGTTACGGAAAGATAGAGATTAACAACACTCATCCCTTTAGTGAAAAAGTCAATGGATTTAAGATAAGTCCCTATATGCAAGACAAAATGATTTATATTGGTCAAAACGATTGTTATGGAGATGGTCATGAAGTTTTATCGAATCTTCTAGGTGTTTCAGTCAATGCGATGCAGCTTTACAGAGTCACAGACTTTTATGGTGGTTTATTAGAGCAAGAAAAAGTATTGGAGGTTGATGCCGTTGAACCTGATATTCTTAAGGTAGATAACCAAGAGTGCATATATGCTATGGTCGATGGGTCGATGCTTTTCACTCGGGAAGAGGCTTGGAAAGAAGTAAAATTAGGCAGAATTTTTAAACAGAGTAGCTGTATGGACATATCAAATAAACGTGGATGGATACGCCATTCGTTGTATGAAGCATATTTAGGCAAAGCTGATAAGTTTACAGATAGAATGGATAGATACTTAGGCTGTTACAGGAGTATTGATAAGCGACTGATTTTTGTTGGTGATGGTGCTAGATGGATATGGAAATGGGTAGATCAACATTACCCTTTTGCCACACAAATATTGGATTGGTATCATGCTTTAGAACATTTACACGATTTTGCTAAGGTTTGTCTCTCTAATCAAGAGTCATATAACAGTTGGGTTGGTCAACAGGAGCAACTACTAAAAAACAGTCAAGTAAATCAAGTCATTGAGAATATCAAAAACTTAGAATTGACAAAGCAAAATCAACGTAAACAACAAAGCCAACTTATCACATATTATACCGAAAATAGGTCGCGTATGGACTATCAGCAATATCAAAATACAGGAGCAGGTATTATAGGATCTGGAGCCATAGAAGCAGCTAACAGGGAGGTTGTTCAAAAAAGAATGAAACTCTCTGGACAACGTTGGTCTAAAATTGGAGCTCAAAATATGCTCACATTAAGAACAACTAAACTGAGTGATAAATGGAACAAAGTAGTTAACCTAATCTGTACTGAGAAAAATAAAGCTGCTTAAAACGACAAAATGTTATGCACCCTTGGGTATTGTTACCTCTCGTACTGGTTTGGGAAAATAACTGCCTGATGCTTGTCGATTCCATAGTTTGTACAGATTTTTAAGTAAGTCTTTCTGATAGGCTTCCAGACTTTCTTTATCTACTCCTGCACTACCCTGTTCGCCAAAACTTTCCGGTAGACTTCCCGAACCATTTGTTTGGTAATCGGTACCGTTTTTAATTCTGTTTCAAATAATGAAGTCATCCTCCTTTTTTTTTTTAAGTTGTTAAATCATTTAAAACTGTATAACTGAAGCCCTTTGCTCTACTTCCATTACAGAAGCTTCATCACTACTACGGCTTCATCCGCCATCCTTATTAACTTTGTTATTCTACCTTACAGGGATATCTTGTTTGAGTATTTCGCTTAGCATTTAATAAGGACTTCCCGTGTTCCATGTAAGAGCCTAAATAAGAGTCATGCCACCTCAATAACGACTGCCCTGTAACCAGTATGCAAGTTCCCGTTACAGTTATCACAAGTGCACACAATAACCAGCTTTTGACAGTGGGGTAAATATCTCTCATTACTTCTTCAGTGGTTCATTTGCATTCATCTCTCTTATTCGCACCTGACTAATCTTGTTAGCCTTTTCCCCTTTCCCTTCAATACCTTTCTATTACTATCCAAGCACCGAGGGGCGGTTTAAAGACTTCGCTTGCACAACGACTTTGGTAGACCTACTACCATCTCCTACACAACATTCTTTTAATCAGGGCGAACGCCCTGTTTCAAGATTCACGGCACAATAGGTATATATTTACATCAACTAAACCCTATCAAAATAAAAGAACACGGAAGAATGGCCAAAAGTATTTTTAAATATGGACTGGATTATATCGCTTCTGTGCTGTTAAACCATGTAAATCAAAACAATATTAACTTGACAAAATTTTTGTCATGTACTTAATGAGTTCTATAAAAAATAATTGTACATTTGCAATTTCGATAAAAAATTATGATGTACATAAAAATCATTTAAATAATATTGGCATGTATTTAACAAAAGAAATTAAAGAATCTATTTTCAAAAAACACGGCAAAAGTAAAACCGACACAGGTTCTCCCGAAGGACAAATAGCATTATTTACAATTAGGATCAATCATTTGACTAAGCACTTAAAAGGAAATCCCAAAGATTTTAATACGGAACGCTCATTGGTTAAATTGGTAGGAAAACGCAGGAGCCTGTTAGATTATCTTAAAAAGATTGATATTGAAAGATATCGTGCAATTATTAAAAAATTAGGAATTAGAAAATAATTCATAGAGTATACTAAAAGAGGTCTGTATTTTGCGACCTCTTTCGTATTTTAAACAGCAAATAGTACTTTCATTGAGGCAAACATAACACAACAACACAAAATCAATTAAAGTAAAACTAAGACTTAATTATTTATGATTCCAAAAGTAGTTACCCAAGTCATAAAACTTGGAGATGGCAGGACCATCAAATTAGAAACAGGAAAATTAGCAAAACAAGCTCATGGTTCTGTTGTTGTGCAAATGGGAGATGCAATGCTATTATGCACTGTTGTATCAAATTACGAACAATCCGATGTAGATTTTTTACCTTTAACAGTCGATTATCGGGAGAAATTTGCAGCTGCCGGTCGTTACCCCGGAGGTTACTTTAAAAGAGAAGCAAGACCCAGTGACGGTGAAGTACTCACAATGCGTTTAGTAGACCGTGTACTAAGACCTTTATTTCCAAAAGATTACCATGCAGAAACTCAGGTAATGATTCAGTTAATGTCTCATGATGAAAATGTAATGCCGGATGCATTAGCTGGTTTAGCCGCTTCTACAGCGATACAGCTAAGTGATATCCCTTTTGAAACACCCATTTCGGAAGTTCGTGTGGCAAGAGTAAACGGATCTTTTATAATCAATCCCGGTAGAGCACTTTTGGCAGAAGCTGATATGGATATGATAGTAGGGGCTTCTGCAGATTCTGTAATGATGGTGGAAGGCGAAATGGATGAATGTAGTGAAGAAGAGATGGCGGACGCTATTAAGTTTGCCCACGAAGCTATTAAAGTACAATGTGCTGCTCAAATTGCCTTAGTTGAAGCTGTTGGAAAGAAAGAAACTCGTGAATATGACACCGAAAAAGAAGATGAAGCACTAGCGAAAAAGATTCACGACATAGCACATGATAAAGTATATGCTGTCGCAAAAGAAGGCTCTTCAAAAAAAGAAAGAAGTTTGGCATTTTCTGAAATTAGAGAAGCTGTAAAAGCTGATTTTTCCGAAGAAGAATTAGAAGATTTCGGAGAACTGATTTCCAAATATTACGACAAAGTCGAAAAAGAGGCCATTCGCGATCTGGTTCTAAATGAAAATCTGCGTTTGGACGGACGTACACCAACAGATATCAGATCTATTTGGTGTGAAGTTAATTATTTGCCATCTACCCACGGATCTTCTGTTTTTACAAGAGGAGAAACACAGGCATTAGCAACGGTTACTTTGGGTACCTCCAGAGAAGCAAACCAAATAGATATGCCAACGCACCAAAGTGAAGAGATATTCTACTTGCATTATAATTTTCCGCCTTTTTCAACAGGAGAAGCACGTCCGCTAAGAGGAACTTCTCGCCGTGAAGTAGGACACGGAAACTTAGCACAAAGAGCATTAAAAGGAATGATCCCCGAAGATTGTCCCTATACAGTGAGGGTTGTTTCCGAAGTTTTGGAATCAAATGGTTCTTCTTCTATGGCTACTGTATGCTCCGGGACTATGGCATTAATGGATGCCGGAGTACAACTCAAAAAACCGGTTTCAGGTATTGCTATGGGATTAATCTCTGAAGGGGATCGCTATGCCGTATTGTCCGATATTTTAGGGGATGAGGATCACTTGGGAGATATGGATTTTAAAGTAACCGGTACTGCAGACGGAATCACAGCCTGCCAGATGGATATCAAAATCAAAGGGTTAAACTATGAGATTTTAGTAAATGCCTTAAAGCAAGCCCGAGATGGCCGTTTACATATTTTAGATAAATTAACAGATACTATTGCTACGCCAAATCCAGATGTAAAGGGACATGCTCCAAAAATGGTCAACAAAATCATTCCTGCAGATTTAATAGGTACCTTTATCGGCCCCGGAGGAAAACACATACAAGAATTGCAAAAAACTACGGAAACGACTATTGTGATTAATGAAGATCCTGTAACGGAAGAAGGAATTGTAGAAATTCTCGGAACCAATCAGGAAGGAATTGATGCAGTTGTTGCACGAATTGAAGCCATGTTATTTAAACCCGAAAAAGGAACTATTTACGAAGTAAAAGTAATTAAAATACTAGATTTCGGTGCTGTTGTAGAATATACGGAAGCTCCCGGAAATGAGGTCTTACTACACGTAAGTGAATTGGCATGGGAACGCACGGAAAATGTAAGTGATGCCGTTAGTATCGGCGATGTATTTGATATAAAATACTTTGGCTTAGACCCTCGAACACATAAAGAGAAAGTATCCAGAAAAGCGACCCTGCCAAAACCTGAAGGCTTTATAGAAAAGGCTTCAAGAAATAACCATCACAAAAATCGCAATAATGGCAAAAGAAGGGGAGATCATTACAGAGGCAACGGAAAAATGAAATAAGAGAGAAGAGAAAATTAAAATATTTTATGAGACCTTTGCAGCATTGATTTGACTTCAAATACGAAATATATCACTACCTTGCAAAAGCCTCTTTATAAGTTTTTCTTATAGCAGTATAAGTAAAACTTATAGTTTGAATACCTGTTTATACCAGTAATTTCACAAGTGATAAATGGTATTAGATAGCTAAACAGCATCACCGCAGTATTCCTTCAATCTTTAAACTCTTTAACCCGTTGTGCATTTTGATAAAATTCGTCAATTCGAGTAAATTTTTCGATTGAAAATGAGAAAAATTTGTATCGAGAATAGAATTTTTGCTCTAAATATGTTCTCGATACGATTTTTCGTAGCTCAAAATCACTCGAACTGACGTTTAAATTTACTTTTTAGTTCAAAATGCACAACGGGTTCTTTAATCTTCCAATCCTACGTCAAATTAATTTGACGATTTTTTTGTTTATATACTTCTTCTTCATTAGTTTTATTTTCTTTGACGTTTTCAATGAAAATTCAACAGACTATTTATTTATCTCTGGGATCGAACTTACAGAACAGGTTAAAAAGCCTGCAAAAAGCAGTTTATTTGATTCATGAAGAAATAGGTAGTATTCAAAAAATATCTTCGGTATATAAAACAACGTCTCTTGGGTTTAAAGGCCATGATTTTTTCAATATTTGCTTAGAAGTGGCTACCTGTTTAACCCCGGAAATAGTAATGAAAATAATATTGGCTATTGAAAAAGAACTAGGTAGAAAAAGAACTGATAGCACTAAATATACGAATAGAATTATTGATATTGATATTTTACTATTTGGCAATGAGGTTATTTTTTCAAAGCACATCACAATTCCTCACCCCGAAATGTTGGAACGGAAGTTTGTACTCGCACCATTAGAAGAAATTGCAAAACAGGTTATACACCCTGTTGTAAAAAAACAAATCACTTATTGCTTACAAGATTTTACGGATACTTCCGAAATACATAGGATTCCCGAAAAATTAGAACGCCCTGTTGCTATTTCCGAAACATATAAGTACATCGCTATAGAAGGTAATATCGGAGCCGGAAAGACAAGCCTGGCACAATTGATAGCTCGCGATTTTAATGCCAAATTGGTTTTGGAACGCTTTGCAGACAACCCGTTTTTACCTAAATTTTATAAAAATAAAGAGCGTTTTGCTTTTCCTCTAGAGATGAGTTTCCTGGCCGACAGGTATCAACAACTCACAGATGATTTGGCACAATTTGATCTTTTTAAAAATTTTGTAGTCTCTGATTACTATATGTTTAAATCCTTAATTTTTGCTCAAATTACACTTCCAAATGACGAATACGCCCTGTACAGAAAGATGTTTGATCTAATGTATAAAGAGATACCCAAACCTGATTTGTATATCTATTTATATCAAAATACAGACTGTCTTTTAAAACATATCAAAAAAAGAGGCAGAGATTATGAGCAGCATATTAAACCCGAATATCTGCAAAAGATTCACAATGGGTATAGCAACTTTATGAAAACGAAGCAGCATTTAAATACCCTGATCATTGATGTTTCGGAGTTGGATTTTGTAAAAGAAAAAGAACACTATAAGCATATTATTTGCACAATTGAACAACATAAACAAGTCTCAGGTTAAAAAGGTTTAGGTTTCAGACTCCAGGTTTTAGGTTAAAAAAATGATATTATCCCATAAAATGTGGAAGTTAAAAAATAGAGGGAGACCTTTGCAAAATAGTGGTATATTCCGTATTGAAATTGATTTGACTTCAAATTTCTTCCTTCTCGAAAATTTTAAATCCTCAAAACCAATAGGTTATTCCGGTTGAAAATTTTCTTCGGGCGTCGAACTTTTTTGTCAAATCAATTCTGCAAAGGTCTCAGAGGATTAGATTTTCTTCAAAGGTTGAACTTTCTCCGAATCAATGTTGCAAAGGCACCGGGCTATTCATTTTCGGAGATGAACAGTGCTATCATTTCATCTAAAGTGTGCTCTCCTTCCTTTTTTTGTTAGCCTCTTGTAATGCAGCCATGCCCGCATGTTTAAGAGCCTCAATGTTTTCCGGAGAAGCATCTGCCATATCACCCGAATAGGTTCTTTTCTCCTTTGGAACATCAATTCTTTTGTAATTGCTTTTTCCGTTTTCCCTGACGGTATCAAAAATATGCTCCATCTGATAGCTTACCGTATCAATGCTACCGTCCATCATGATCTCCGGAATGCTTTTTGCCCAGTTGATCAAACTCCAGCGATGGCTTTTTTGGACATTTGGAAGCTGAAAACCACCCCCTCCCGTACCAATTGAAAGCACAAGCATGTCCTTTGCTTTTGGAAAAGCAATCTGTTCAAAGATACTATTACGGCATTCCGAATAGGCACATAAGGCCGGGTTATTTGCAAACACACCTCCATCTATATTTACCATATTTTGATCTGATTTTTTTAAATTAGGAATAAAGGCAGGCGGAAAATAGGTAGGTGCTGCAGAGGTAGACCGCAACACATCTCTTATATAAAATTCTCTTTCTTTTTCTGCGGGCTCTCTGCTATTAAAAAAGAAAGACGATTTTGAAAGTATATTATAGGTTGTAATAATACAAGGTCTCAACAGGCTGTACAATTTTAAATCTTCGAACTCCCGAAGTAAAACTTGTTCCAGTATTTTCGAGTCGTATTTGACGGCATTAAAAAGTTTCCGAATGCCAAACCAACTGCTTTTTTTAGATTTATTAAATATACCATACCCTTCTTTAATATAAAAGTCCAGTGCTTCGGATGCCGTATATTTAGATGTCGCTCCGTTTTGTATTGCCTTTCCGGCCGGTGCCAGATAGAGTGCTCCGAGAATGCCTCCGGTACTGGTACCCGCAATAAAATCAACATAATCTGCTATACGGGCATGGGGGTTTTGGGTTTTTTCAATGAGTTGCTGCTCTACATAGTTGAGTACAGTGGCAGGGATGATCCCTCTCATACCGCCTCCGTCTAATGATAAGATTCGTATTTTTTTCAAAGTGCTCAGGGGTTATGGTTTCCGGTTTGAAAGTTGTAAAGTTACCCGTTGTGCATTTTGATAAAATTCGTCAATTCGAGTAAATTTTTCGATTGAAAATAAGAAAAATTTGTATCGAGAATAGAATTTTTGCTCTAAATATGTTCTCGATACGATTTTTCGTAGCTCAAAATCACTCGAACTGAGGTTTAAATTTACTTTTTAGTTCAAAATGCACAACGGGTTAAAGTTATAAAAGTTTATAAAGGAACTTCTAAAACCAAATGCTTTTGAAAACAACACAAACAAATGGTGATATGCCTGCGAGGTTTATAATAAAAGTTTTTGAAGCCTTCCGGCCAAATATACGATATATTAAGAGGTGAGTCAACTAAAATATGAGACCTTTGCAAAATAGTGATATATTTTGTATTGAAATTGATTTGGCTTCAAATTTCTTCCTTCTCGAAAATTTTAAATCCTCAAAAACCAACAGGTTACTCCGGTTTAAAATTTTCTTCGGGCGTCGAACTTTTTTGCCAAATCAATTTTGCAAAGGTCTCATAATCATAAAAAATAGGCTGCTATAAAAAGTCAATCTGTTTTTACAATGAACTCATAATTTTTACAGTTGTTGTTTAAAGCCTGCAAAATACTAGGGCGTACTAAGAAAATAGAATCCAATATAAAGTATTGATTTATTTTTTGGCATACTCCTTTTTTAGCAAAGCAATAGCTGTTTTTATTTTTTCCATATCTTCTTTTTTGGTACCATCATAAAAACCGCGAATACATCTTTTTTTATCTATCAAAACAAATTGCTCCGTATGAATAAAGTCATTTTCGTCGCTTTCGCCTTCATCCAAAGCAGTAAAATAGCTCTTGCGGGCCAAATCGTAAATGTGTTTTTTAGACCCGGTAGCTACATTCCATTTGATATCATTTACACCTTTTTCAATGGCATAGGCTTTTAATACGGGAACACTATCGATTCCGGGAGTTACCGAGTGAGAAAGAAACATGATTTCATCGTCGTTTTTGTAATACTCCTGTAGTTCTTGCATATGATATGCCATGGTTATACAGATACTTTGACAACGTGTAAAAAAGAAATCGGCAATATAAATCTTTCCTTCGTAGTCTTTATGAGTAACCGGTTCTCCGTTTTGATTGATCAATGAAAAATCAGCAATGGTATGATGATTCCGAATGTGTTTTACCGAGGCGTCTACCAACCTCGGATTGACGTCTGACGGATTAAATACAGTCAACGTTTCTTCTGTTTTTAAGATATGAAAGAATACCGTAATCCCAACAATAGAAAATACAATCAGAAAGATAAATGTAGGGAGGGATTTTTTAAAAAAACGAAGATTCATTAAAAAAATAGTTTTCAATACGTTGACAAAAACAATACAAATTTAGTTTATTACGGAACTATTTAGTACTATCTCAAAGTTAAAATGATATTAAAAAAGAATACGAAATTCAATCAGGGTTTTTACAACTCTCTTTAAAACCGTACATTTGTGCGTTTTTAACATTTGACATAATTCCAAATGGAAATACTAATAAAAGCATCCCAATTTATTTTAAGCCTTTCTCTGTTGATTGTCTTACATGAATTAGGTCATTTTATCCCTGCAAAACTATTTAAAACCAAAGTAGAAAAATTTTATTTGTTCTTTGATTATAAGTTTTCATTAGTAAAGAAAAAAATCGGAGAAACCGTATACGGTATTGGTTGGATTCCTTTGGGCGGATATGTTAAAATTGCCGGGATGATTGACGAGAGTATGGATACCGAACAAATGAAGGGGGAACCTCAGCCCTGGGAATTTCGGTCTAAGCCGGCATGGCAACGGTTAATCATCATGTTAGGAGGTGTTTTTGTAAACTTCGTATTAGGTATTCTAATCTATATAATGCTCATGTATGCTTATGGGGAGAAATACGTTGTCAATGATAGTTTAAAAGCAGGTATATGGGTTGAAGGAACACTAGGACAAAAATTGGGCTTGCAGAATGGAGATAAAATAGTATCCGTAGATGGTAATAAGATCATCAATTTTAATCGTGTTAACCTTGAGTTTATCAACGGAAATACATTTAAAATTGAAAGAGGTGGAGAAATTATAGAGAAAGAAATTCCTGTAGACTTTATTGATGAATTGCTAAAAAGAGGTAAAAACGGTGGGCTTTTTGTAAGCTGGAGAATTCCTTTTGTAATTGGAAAAGACTTTGACGAAAATTCCCCAAATAAAAATGGGGAACTTAAGTTTAAAGACATTGTCGTTTCGGTCAATGAAGTAGCAACCCCCTATTATGATTTGGTTAAGGATGAGCTTGCCAAATATAAAAACGACTCGGTTTTTATTAAAGTAAAAAGAGGAGATGATATCGTAAATATCGGCCTTAAACTGGATAGCCTGGGGCGAATTGGTATGATTCCGTTTCAGCCTAAAGTAAGTAACTTGGATAGGATGGGTTATTTGACACTGAAAACAAAAACGTATACGTTTGGACAAGCCATCCCTAGAGGTGTTGAAGAAGCATATAAAACACTAACAGATTATATGAAGCAATTAAAAAAGGTTTTGAATCCGGAAACCGGTGCGTATAAAGGACTGGGAGGTTTTATTTCCATAGGAGATATATTTCCTGCTAAGTGGAATGCCGAAGATTTCTGGAGATTGACCGCTTTGTTATCTATTATGCTGGGTTTTATGAACCTGTTGCCTATTCCGGCTTTAGATGGAGGACATGTTGTTTTTACCCTGTGGGAAATGATCACAGGCAAAAAACCGGGAGATAAATTTTTGGAATATGCTCAAATAGTCGGTTTTATTTTGCTGATTGCACTGCTGTTATTTGCCAATGGAAATGATATTTTCAGGCTTTTAAAATAGTTGTGAAATTTTAAAAAACAAAAGGTAAAAGAATTTCTTTAAACTTTCAATTGGCTCTAGTTTAAAATTGCGTTGATATTAATTTTTGATACTTCAATCCAATATTTTGATATTTTTGATACGCATTAATATGTTCTGACACTTTATTTACAAAGGCATTGAGTTTATCGTTTCTATATTTTAATTTTTCTTTGATGCGATACCAGTTCAAATATTGTTGCAAGTATTTGGTAGATACTCCCCAAAACTTGTTATCTATCCATTTCTTAACTCTGTTATGAGTTGAGTTGACATGTTGTATATGATACACTTTGTTTTTGACACGTTGTTTTATGACGCCTTTTAGAGTGTGATGCTCTATTTTATTGTCTATTGCAAATCCTTTGTAGCTTAGATGTGTGTCCCTACATAAAATGGCTTTACTTGCCTTTATTCTGCTGCCAATAGCATTTACAATATCTATTTTCTTTAATCTTCCCATAGTGGCTACAGTAATATCTGGATTAGATGTTCTATCTTGGGTTACAATAACAGCTACTTGATCATTACTGATGCCTTTGGTTTTAGAGCTACCACCACGTTTTCTTGATTCCCGATGATTTACTGGTCGCCCTTTTTCTGAATTTAAAAAGAAGGTCTCATCACTTTCTGTAATGCCTGTAAAATCATCTTTATCGTTTTCTGATAATGGGACTAATATCTTATGAGGCCAGTCAAAAGCCGTTTTCTTGTTTATCGATAAGGCTACTTTTATCTTATCTAAGCTCTTTTCTTCTAGCATTAATTCAAGGTAGTCATCAATCTTGTCCTTATGTTGCAAACCTGCCATCCAAGTACCTGTGTATTCTGTAAAACTGCGTTTGCAGGATTTACACTTATAGCGCTGAGAGCCTTTGTCAATACCAAATTTTACATACTTTGGATGCGAGCAATGGGCGCAACAACCTAACTTATTGTCTAATAAAAAACGCCTAGATTCTTGGCTTCTTACCGTTGGAACTGAATCTTTTGGTGATGTTGACAATTCTTTTAACAATTCCTGCCTTTCAGATTGGGAAAGCATGGAAATTCCTCGCTTTATTTCTTGTAAATTCATGTATTAAATATACAAATAATAGCTGTTATTAACTAGAGCCTTTCAATTCTTTAAATGAGTTCACGTTAGTCCTTTCCCCTGGCGGAATATTTGCCCAAGGAGGAGTAGGAATCGGAACGCAGCCCAACCCCACAGCTGCTTTAGATGTACAATCAACTAATAAAGGAATGTTAGTGCCACGTGTAGCACTAACTGCACGTTCGTCCAACGATTCCATTGGGGCAAGGATAGTCACCTCAATGATGGTTTACAATACAGCAACCTTTGGAATAGCTCCAGATAATGTAATTCCTGGATATTATTACTGGGATGGTATACAATGGAAACCTTTTTCTGAGCAAAGAGGGATATACAGGAATGAAGTAACATACCATGCTTTCAATACACGAAACTTTTGCAATAACTGTTATTATTGGATGCCTTCTGCTGGAGGCGATAGCCCCGATGATTCCGAAACCAGTAGAGATTCTTATAAAAATATTTGGGTAGCTCCCTACAGCGGCAGGTTGCTAAAAGTAATTATAAGAATAAGTTCTGACAGTTCAAACCCAGGGGATGAAATTAATTCTGCCTATTTTCTGTTATCAGTTGATGGAAACCAAAGGGGTTCGGATTACACCTACTCTTGTGTTGAACAGGGATGCAGTTTTTCGGGTAGCGGCACCTACTCTATAAGCGGTGAAAAGTTTTCCGTAGATAATGGCCGCACAGTTATAATTACATCGGATACACCTTGGACTTTTAACGAAGGGCAACTACTTTCTATAGGCTGGTTTACAGATAATATAACTGAAGATAACGACTATTTTGTAACAGCAGTATGGGAATATTACATCCTTAATTAAAAAGCATATAAAAATTCACCTTTATACATTAGAGAATATGTGCTTATATAGTATTGAGAGACCTTTGCAAAATAGGGATATATTCCGTATTAAAATTGATTTGGCTTCAAATTTCTTCCTTCTCGAAAATTTTAAATCCTCAAAACCAACAGGTTATTCCGGTTGAAAATTTTCTTCGGGCGTCGAACTTTTTTGCCAAATCAATGCTGCAAAGGCCTCATTGAGTAATAATTTATTGAAACGGATCGCTGTATTTTTCATCTGCAAGCATCTCATAGTCTGTAAGTGTATGTAAAAAAGCAATGATTGCATCTTTTTCTGTTTGAGATAAGTTCAGTTGAATCGGGTTTCCGTTAGAATTCAGCAACGGAGCGGAAAGGTTTGGGTGATTTTGAATTCCCGTACTATAGTGATTCAGTACTTCTTCCAGTGTAGCAAAACGTCCGTCGTGCATATAAGGCGGGCGAATAGCAATATTTTTTAGAGAAGGGGTTTTAAATTTTCCTATATCATTAGTGTTATTGGTAGCTCCCAGATCGGTAGTGGAAATGGCATCCAAACCATTATTCGTTGAAGTTGTTGTGCCAAACGGCCCGTTAGGTATTGGGCCAACAAATGCTTCCGATACATGACAACCCGCACAATTTACCATACTTCCGGAGGTAGTTTGTATAGGCAAGAAAAATAATCTTTTGCCCTCGTTTTCCTGTTGGGTAAAACCTGGAAAATCAATAATAGGCGACTGTACTTCACTTCTGGCCATGTCGTATTTGGAGGTAGCACTGACTAAGCTTCTTATAAATTGGGCCAGTGCTTTTGATATTCTATCCGTTGTTATGGATGCATCACCAAATGCATTTTCAAAAAGCGGCGGATAGTAGGATTGACTCCTTACAATTTGCGTCAACCTATCTAGTGTCAAACCCATTTCCACAGGATCCTGAAAAGGCATTAAGACTTGATCTTCCAAGGTCGCTGCGCGTTCATCCCAAAAGAATTTTCCACTATAATAAAACTTCGCATTTACGATACCCATAGAATGTCTTCGGGTATTTTCGCCATTAAATCCTATACTCAAAACATCCGGATCTGAAAAGCCGTGTTCCTGTTTGTGGCAGGAAGCACATGATACAGTTTCGTTTGCACTTAGTTTTTTATCGTAAAAAAGCACTCTTCCCAACGTTGCGCCTGCATTGGTAACAGGATTGTCAGCCTTTAGATTAGCAAATAGAAATAATTACTTAAAATAAAAACATAATAGTTATGATGAAATTTCTTTTTTTGCTTCTTTTTTTCTTTGTTAATAACTCTTATTTTGTTGATAACCAAAAACACAAAAGAACGGAGTGAACTTTAGCGGCCAGCTAGCTTTTTAGAGCCATCCCCCGTATTAGTCTCCGTTCTTTTTAAAAGTTACTTAGAACCATATAGAATTTCAGTTTCTGCCCTTATTAAAGGTCTTAGTTTAAGTAACTATTATTAATATCTAATTACAAAATTATGAAAACAAATGAAATTATCGGAATCGATGTCAGTAAATTATTAATTGATGTTTGTATCTATTCTAAACAAATTGTTCAACAGTTTGAGAACAGTAAATCTGGATTTAAATTAATGCTAAAGTGGAGTTTTAAAAATTCGTCTTTCTCTAAAGAAGAAACCATGTTTGTATTTGAACATACAGGAATGTACTCTCATTTATTATCTGTGTCTTTAACTGAACAAAAATTATCTTTTTTCATAGCTTCTGGTTTAGAAATTAAAAGATCTATTGGTATTGCTCGTGGAAAGGATGACCAAATTGATGCCAAACGCATTGCTCTATATGGGTATCGATTAAAAGAAGAACTTAAACCCAGTAAGCTACCTAAAAGAAGTATATTACAACTAAAAAGTCTCTTATCTTTAAGGACAAAACTTAACAAACAAAGAGCTGGTTTTAAAGTTACTTTGAAAGAACAAAAAAGAATTTATAAAGCAAAAGAGTATAAAATAATCTTTGACGTTCAACAAAAAATGATTGCAGAACTAACCAAACAAATACACAAGATTAATACTCAAATGCAAGCTATTATTGACCAAAATATAATGTTAAAAGAAACCTATAAACTTGTTACTAGTGTTAAAGGTATAGGAATGCAAACTGCTATAATGATGATTGTGTTTACTGACAATTTTTCAAAATTTGAAAACTGGAGAAAGTTTGCCTCTTATTGTGGTGTTGCTCCTTTTCCTTACCAATCTGGAACTAGTATTAAAGGACGTACAAAAGTCTCTCATTTGGCTAATAAAAAATTGAAAGCAATTATTAATATGTGCGCTATTTCTGCTATACAACATAACCCAGAAATGAAATTATACTATCATAAAAGAATAAAACAAGGCAAAAGTAAAATGAGTACCGTTAACATTATTAGAAACAAATTAATAGCAAGAGTGTTTGCCGTTGTCAAACGACAAACACCCTATGTAGATACTTTTAAATTTGCTGCATAAATTAGTAAAAATAATATCTCAACTTTTACTTGTTTTTATCATAGAATACGGGGGTATTGTCAAACTCCACAGCAGCGTGCTGAAACCGAAATGGCGGAGGAAAATTGTTGGTAGTATAATGAGCAGGTAATGCTATATTGGCATAATTAAAATATTCATTGGGTAAATTTAAACCTGCAAATGGATCTTCGGAAACAGGAGCGTAGCCACTGCCATCTTTAGAACATGAAATGCTTAACATACACAGGCTTGTAATTGCGATAGCTATTATTTTTTTCATCTTTAAATGGGGCGTATAATTTCTTTGACCCGATGCGTATCAAAAAGTTTAAACAAGTACATAAAAATTTGATTACACTTAATTATGCCACTAATTTAAAAATTCGTATCTTAATATAAAGTTTAGAATTATGAATTTACTACATTTTATTGAACAATTTCCAGATGAGTTTTCCTGTAAATCACATATGAAGTTGGCTCGTTCAAAAGAAGGAGTCATTTGCAAAAAATGTCAATCAAAAAAGCACTATTGGTTAAAGTCTAAATGGATGTGGCAATGTTCTTATTGTGGTTTTAGAACTACTCTACGCAGCGGTACTATGATGGAGAACTCCAATTTACCTATTCGTACTTGGTATCTCGCTATGGCATTTATGACTTTTAGTAAAAAAAGGTATTTCTGCTGCCGAATTACAACGTCAGCTCAACCATACACGTTATACCACTATATGGTCTCTTATGCACAGAATACGTTCGGCTATGGGAAAACGAGATAATTTATACGACCTTGAAGATATGATTGAGTTTGATCAAGATTACTTTACTGTGGCAACAAAAGAATCCGACAGACAAAAGCTTAAAAGAGGCAGAGGCAGTCAAAAACAATCTAACGTAGCGGTAATGGCAGAGTCTGTACCTTTAGAAGATTTAAAGACTGGGAAACAATCCAAACAATGTCGTTATTTTAAAATGAAAGTTTTGGATACTCATAAAAAAGAAGAAGTCAACACGCTTATTGATAGTAATTTTGATGATACATGCATTGTTTTTAGCGACAAAAGCACGTCTTATGTAGACATAGGTGATTATGTGGAAGTACACATTACTGAAAAATCAAATAAAGAAACCACTATTACCACACTAAAATCGGTGCATATAGCCATAAGTAATGCAAAACGCACTCTGTTAGGTATTTACCATAAAATTAAAGGAAAATATTTGCAGAATTATCTTGACGAGTTCTGCTATAAACTCAACAGACGCTATTTCGCTGAAAGACTATTTGATAGACTGGTAGTAGCTGTCACTCATCAATACTGGTATAAAAGTGGGTAATCAATAAACTTTAAATAAGTTCATAAAATAAATAGGTATTTTTGTTAAAAACACGACCATTTATGAAAACCATAAACGATTTTAATTTTCGAGACAAAAAAGCTTTAATTCGTGTAGATTTTAATGTCCCGTTGAATGATCATTTCGAAGTAACGGATAGTACCAGGATTGAAGCGGCTGCGTCCACTATTATAAAAGTACTGGAAGACGGCGGATCGGCTGTTCTGATGTCGCATTTGGGAAGACCAAAAGGAGTAGAAGAAAAGTATTCGTTAAAACATATTGTAGATAAAGTTTCGCAAATTATAGGGGTACAAGTTCAATTTGTCGATGATTGCATCGGTGAAAAAGTGAACCATGCGGTAGCTAATTTAGAAAACGGGCAAGTTTTACTGTTAGAGAATTTACGTTTTTATAATGAGGAAAAATCGGGAACTATTGCCTTTGCGGAAGCATTGTCCAAACTAGGAGATATTTATGTAAACGATGCTTTTGGTACCGCACACAGGGCACATGCGTCCACAACGATAGTGGCTCAATTTTTTTCCGATAAGAAGTGTTTTGGAAACCTTTTAGCTAAAGAAATTCAAAGTATTGATAAAGTGCTACATAATAGCGAGCAGCCGGTGTTGGCTATTTTAGGAGGAGCAAAAGTATCTTCTAAAATTACGATCATTGAGAGTATATTAGATAAAGTAGATCATTTGATCATCGGAGGAGGTATGACATATACTTTTGTAAAAGCACAAGGAGGGGCTATCGGCGATTCTATCTGTGAAGACGATAAAATGGAAACAGCACTGGCTATTTTGAAATCAGCAAAAGAAAAGAATGTAGAAGTTCACATACCGGTAGATGTCATTGCCGCAGATGCTTTTGCAAATGATGCCAATACCCGGGTAGTGGATGTAACCAACATCCCGGAAGGGTGGCAGGGTTTGGATGCAGGACCAACATCCAGGGAAATATTTAGCAAGGTAGTTGCCCAATGCAGAACGATTTTATGGAACGGCCCTTTAGGCGTTTTTGAAATGGCCGCTTTTGCCAATGGAACAATAGCCTTGGGAAATGCCATTTATGAAGCAACACAAAATGGTGCATTTTCTCTGGTTGGAGGAGGCGACTCCGTAGCAGCGGTAAAACAGTTTGGTTTTGCAGATAAAGTAAGTTATGTTTCCACAGGTGGCGGAGCTATGTTAGAAACCTTGGAAGGGAAAACATTACCGGGTATTGAAGCTGTGTTAAAATGAGTTCATTATAAAGATTGAAAGATTAAAAAATTAAAGGTTAAAAGATTTTTAAAATGTTTTTATTCTTCGTTACCATATTTAAACGAACATTTAAATACTTAATTCCAAAAAGTAAACCATCAACGATATACATACAATGAAATATACAACCTTACCAAATACCGATATTAAAGTGAGTAAAATTTGTCTGGGCACCATGACTTTTGGCGAGCAAAATACAGAAGCAGAAGGGTATGAGCAAATGGATTATGCACTGGAACAAGGAGTCAATTTTTTTGATACGGCAGAATTGTACCCTGTTCCTGCCAAAACAGAAACGTATGGAGCTACGGAAAAGATTATTGGCAACTGGTTACAAAAAACAAAAAACAGAGACCGTGTTGTTATTGCAAGTAAAATTGCCGGGGCAGGGCCTTATACAGCACATATACGCAGTAGCGGATTTAGCAAAGAGGCTATTATCTCCGCTGTTGAAGGCAGCCTGCAAAGACTGCAGACAGACTATATAGATTTGTATCAGTTACACTGGCCTACACGTGGTGTAAATTGTTTTGGTGTACGAGACTACCCTTATAAAGCCAGTGTAGAAGAAGCTGAAAACCATTTGGAAATACTGGAGACTTTAGCTGATTTAATAAAAGAAGGAAAGATAAAGACCGTAGGCGTATCTAACGAAACACCCTGGGGAACCATACAGTATCTGCAAGCGGCAAAAAAATATCAATTGCCGAGAATGGTAACCATACAAAACTCCTATTCCTTAATACACAGAGCTTATGAATATGGAATGTCTGAGGTTTCTTTACGAGAAAACATCGGGTTATTGGCATATTCTCCCCTGGCGTTTGGAGTGCTTTCCGGAAAATATCTAAATGGTGTTCCTAAAGATTCACGGATAGCATTATATTCCGGATATGACAGGTATTCCAGTGAGCAATCTATGGCAGCTGTCAGGAAATATTTGGAAATTGCCCAAAAATACGACATGACATTATCCGAATTATCTCTGGCATTTATTAATCAATTACCTTTTGTAACCGGTAATATTATTGGAGCTTCAAAAATGAGTCAGCTTAAAGAAAACATAGGAAGTATTCATATTGATTTGTCAGATGAAATGATTTCGGAAATTGAGCAGGTACACGTATTAATGCCCAACCCTGCGCCCTAAATTATTATATTGAATCTAAAAATTAATTTCACAAAATTAATTTCAATCAGTTGATATTGAGGAGATAAAAATTCGTAATTTAAAATTTGTAATTTATATAATTGAGAAGTGGTTTCCGTAGAAGAAGCATTACAAATCATCTTAAAAAGTACACAAGATTTTGGCGTGGAGGAGGTTCCGTTTCTGAAATCTGTCGGAAGGGTTTTAAAAGAAGATATTGTTGCTGATCGTGATTTCCCTCCCTTTAACAGGGTCGCTATGGATGGAATAGCTATTGACTTTGATGCTTTTAAAGAAGGACAACTGAGTTTTGTCATAGAAGGAATACAGGCGGCGGGAAGCCCTCAACAAATACTGAATAGTGCAAAAAACTGCTACGAGGTGATGACGGGAGCCATATTGCCAAAAAATACAAATACAGTGATTCGTTATGAAGATGTAACTATTGAGCATTCGATTGCAACAGTCATTATAGACAACGTAGAAAAAGGGAAAAATGTTCATACAAAAGGCAAAGACAGAGGTAAGGGGAAAGTTCTGATTCCTAAAAACAGAAGGATTACGGCAGCTGAAATCGGAGTGATGGCTACTGTTGGAAAAACAACAATACAAGTTGCAAGAACACCCAAAATCATGATGGTTTCTACGGGAAACGAATTAGTAGCAGTCAAAGAGACTCCATTAGCACATCAAATCAGAATGAGCAATGTATATACATTGGCTGCTTTATTGGAAAAACTGCATATCAAAACTGAAATGGCGCATATTATAGATGAAAAATCCTCTCTAAGCAAGCAGATAGCAAGCTATTTGAACGATTATGATGTTTTGTTATTTAGCGGTGCGGTAAGTAAAGGAAAGTTCGATTTTCTTCCTGAAATTTTAGAAACATTAGGAGTTAAAAAACAATTTCACAGAGTTTCTCAGCGTCCGGGAAAACCTTTTTGGTTTGGACATACAGCACTTTTGAATACCGGCAAAGGAGAAAAAAATAAAACCGGTGGTACGGTAGTGTTTGCATTTCCCGGGAATCCGGTTTCTACCTATGTAAATTGTTTGGTGTATTTTTATCCCTGGTTTGCAAAATCAGTAGGGCTTGAGCTTAAAAAAGAAATAGCAATCTTAGGAGAAGATGTTTTTTTTAATCCCGGGCTAACGTATTTTTTGCAGGTTAGAATTGACATAAAACAAGGGCATTTAATGGCTTTTCCGGTCAAAGGAAATGGTTCGGGAGATCTGGCAAGTTTGGTATCGGCAGACGGATTTATTGAATTGCCAAAAGAACAGCGTGAATTTAAAAAAGGGGAAACATACCCTATCATCAGGTATCGAAATTTTTAATTATTCAAAATGAGCTTTTCACATATTAACAAAAAGAACCGGCCGAAAATGGTAGATGTGTCCGGAAAAGCAGTTACCAAAAGAAGGGCAATAGCCAAAGCAACCGTATTTTTAGGAGCCGAAGTGATTTCTTATTTTGAAAATGATGAACTGCTTACTAAAAAAGGACCTGTATTTCAAACAGCCATCATTGCCGGAATCCAGGCTGTTAAAAAGACATCGGAAATCATTCCTATGTGTCATCCGTTATTGATTAACGGAATCGATGTCAATATCCATATCGCAGATAGTGAGCACATTGAAGTTTTTTGCAAAGTTACCATCGAAGGAAAAACAGGAGTAGAAATGGAAGCTTTGCATGGAATCTCGGCAGCGTGCTTAACTATTTATGATATGTGTAAATCTATCTCTAAGGAAATCGTCATAAAAGAAATAAAATTAGTAGAAAAAACGGGTGGAAAAAGTGATGTGAAGTTAATGTAACAATTAACTAACAATGATATTGATTAAAATAAATTCAAATACGTAATATATCACTATTTTGCAAAGAGTCTATTCAGTTGATCATGAAAAAACATCAGAAGCATACAAATTTGATTCGTAGGAAAAATGGCAACTTTGCTCCGAATGAAGTAACTATTCTTGGTGCCAAATGTAGTATTATTTCTGATTTGGTCAGGAACGTATCACAATATCTGTCACAATACCAATTAGCCTATTTTGACGCCTCACATGCAAAAGATATTGATGAGAATTTATTATCTGATTTTACATTTCACCACAAAGGACAGTTAACGATTACTACTGATGTACCTGTAAATGAATATGTACAACGGATTCAGTTTTCACAATTTGATTGTGTATTTATAAATGGTAATCATTATGCAGGAGAAAAACAAATCATCCTGTTAGACCCGGAAAAAGAATCTTCCATCAATAAAAGAATACATCAGCTATCTGATATCCGGTTTTTTATAAAATTAACCAAAGAAGTTGCGCCTTTTCAGTCTTTAAAAGAGAAGTTTTTAAACTGGGATCAGATCCCTCAGTACCATATAACTGAAATTGATAAAATTGTACACGATATAGCCGGATTGATTCAACGGGAGATCCCAAAAATAAAAGGATTGGTTTTGACAGGAGGGAAAAGTACACGAATGGGAACAGACAAATCCAAACTGGATTATTATGGAAAACCTCAAAAAGAATATGTAAGAAATTTACTTGAAAGCCGGAATATTGAAACGTATTTTTCTGTTGGGAATATTTCTAATACAGATGAAACCATAATAATTCGAGATACCTTTTTGAATTTGGGCCCCTTTGGAGGGATTTGCTCTGCATTTCAAAAAGACCCGAATTCAGCCTGGTTTGTTCTGGCGACAGATGTTCCTTTTGTGAATGAAGAGTTGATTCAATTGCTCATGGAGAAAAGAAACCCGGCAAAAGTGGCAACCGCAGTAAAAGGAAAAGGAAAGCAGTTCCCGGAACCTTTGATTACTATTTTTGAACCCAAAGCCTATCCTGTGTTGCTGCAATTTTTAGCACAAGGATATTCATGCCCCAGAAAAATGTTGATCAATTCGGATGTGGAAATTGTAGAAGTTGAAGACGATTTGATTCGTAATATCAATACTCCGGAAGAATACGAAGCAGCTAAAAAAGAGCTCTGTCCGGGATAGTATTTTAAGCAGCAACCGGTTCCGTTTTGATTCTGATAAGATAATGTAACAGTAGTGAAAAGCATCAGCAAAGACATATTATTTAAACGTCAAACCACTTTACCGGAGATAGGCAAAGAGGGTCAGAAAAGATTACAACAGGCAAAGGTTTTAGTAGTAGGTTGCGGAGGTTTGGGAAGCCCTGTTGCCGTGTATCTGGCTTCAAGCGGAGTCGGAATTATTCATTTGGTTGATTTTGACAAAGTGATGGCTGCAAATTTGCATCGGCAAATTTTCTATTCGTTAGAGGATATAGGAAAATATAAATCCAAAGTATTGGCAAGTTTTATCCGGCAAAGAGCACCGTATACGGAAGTGAGCTTTTCAACGGAGGTATTGACAAAATCCAATGCCATTGAGTTGATTTCTAATGTGGATATTGTGGTAGACGGAACGGATAGTTTACCAACGAAATATTTATTGAATGATGTTTGTGTATTGCAAAACAAACCTTTGGTTTACGGTTCTTTATATAAGTTTGACGGTTATGTAAGTACCTTTAATGTGGCGCAGGGAAAAGGACGTTATTCGGCAAATTTGCGGGATGCTTTTCCTGAAATGAATGTTGCGGTTCCTAATTGTGAAGAAGCGGGAACTTTAAATGCAATTGTAGGAATGATTGCAACCGCACAAGTCAATGAAGTCTTAAAGATAATTACCAAAACAGGTAAACCGCTGGTAAACGAATTATTGATTTATAATGCACAGCAAAATACGCAACTGAAGATGAAATTAACACCCGGCGTTCCAAAAGAAAAGATTGCCGCTATTTTTAAGACTCAAACCTATTTTGATCCCACTTGTGGAAACCGGAACCCCGATTGGCAAATTTCACCGGAAGAATTAAAAGAAATATTAGCAGATACTAGGCGTAGCCAACAAGTTAATTTGATTGCAGTATTATCTGACTTAAAATTACCTTTTAGCGTACATCAAACCATTCCTATTCGGGAATTTGATGCAAATACACTTGAAGTGGATTTTGAGAAAACTTACGTGATGGTTTGTCAAAGAGGACTTAACAGTTATAAAGCAATGGTACAATTAAAGGAGAAATATCCCGGATTGAATGTGTTGAACTTAACCGGTGGAATTTCTGCGTATTTATAAATTGCAACGGTTACCCATGTTAGGTGGCATAATTATTTAAAAAATTCTTCAATTATTTCGTTCAATTTACAATCTAAATCTGTAGTTAGTTTCTTGTGTGGTATTTTTAAATTGGTTAAAACTTGTTCAAATCGATTGTAGCCCTTATCTTCTCTAAGTTCTACCCATTCTACTTTTAAATTATTTAATTGTGCTTTATTTTGGTCAGATAATTTATCTGCCACAAAAACTTTGCTATCTCTTGCTATTACTGTATCGGCACTTTCCGGGTTTCCCTTTCCTATTAGTTTAACTTCACATTTGTAGATATTTTCATTTTCATACAAAAAGAAATCAATTTCTCGATTTACGACTCCTTTACGAACTCGTTTTGCTTTTGGTTTTATAGAATAATTTTTGGAAGGAACGTCAAATAATTTACATAAGGCTACCATTAATGGTTCTTCGGTTTGTTTTCCTGCTGTACTCCAAAGTCCACCACGCAAAGCTGCTCGTTTTACTGCTAATGTATTAATTACAATCAAGCTTTCGCTTATATTTAAATCGACACTTACCTTATTGAATTTAATGGTTAAACTCAAATCAATATCTTCAACTTTAGTCAATTCCTCAATGGCTGAATATAAAGTATCATAATGTTCGTAAGAAGCATCTATAACAACCTGGCGAGTGCCTGAATTATACATATTAGTAATCGTCTTTTTGTTGAGCCCTGAGTTAATTGCTATTTCATCCGGTGGAAGATTGAGTGCCAACATTTCTTTTTTGTACCAATCGGTAGAAATATCTTCGTTTTTAATTTTTGCAAAAGCAACTTTTTTGAAAAATTCTATTGCAAATTGTAGAAATTCCGCATTAATAAGAGTTACAATTTCTATTCGATAGTCTTCTCCTTTAATTAATTTCTTAACTATGTTTTTTGTTACTTGGTCAGTTAGTATCATTTGCAAATTTTTTAAATTCTTGTAATTCTAAAAATTTGGTTTCTAGTTCATTAAATAATAATTTTGGTTTTTTTTCGGATTTCATATACTCAAAATATGCATCGTTTAATTCGGTTAAAAAGAATCGTCTGTTGAGTGCTTTCGCAGCTCTTCCAAAAGTTCCACTACCACCAAAAGGATCAAAAACCAAATCTCCTTCAAACGAATAGTATTCAATTACTTTTTTGCATAATTTGATGGGAAAAACAGCTGTATGATTTTTACTATATACCGGGTCAATTTTCCAAACATTAGTAGTCTCAAATCTATTAGAGACTTTACTTTTCTCAACAATTTCTTTTGGATATTGGCGAATGTTCCAATCCAACAATTTTGTGGTTTTTTTACGATAAACCATTATCATTTCAGTAACTGTGTTCGGTTTATATCCTAATGGTTTTCTGTGTTGCTGAAATCCACCAACTCTATTTTTTACACTTGTTTCGGGTTTTAACCAAATGATGTCGTCAAGATATTCCCAGCCTGCATTTACAATATAGCTATGTAGGTCAAAAGGAATGGGATATCTTCTGCTTGAATGCTGTCTGCTAATTCTTGGAATAATAATGGGTGAGGTATTGATTAACAAAAAACGCCCTTCTTTAGTTACTCGGTGCACTTCTTTAAAAACTTCATCCAAAAATTCTAAATAATCTTGATAACATGAATAGATAGAATAATCTCTTGCATTGTAATATGGCGGTGAAGTAAAGGTCAGGTGAATACTATCTTCCGGTACTGCTTTTAAAACATCCCTAACATCTCCGTGAACAACCGTATCTTTCAAGAAATTGTAAGTCTGTGTATGGTGTGGTTTACTTTGTTTTTTTAAACCCGAATAGAATTCTTTTTCAATGATACTCTGTACCATTTCGTTTCTGTGTCTTCTTAATTTTTTAAGTTTTTCAGCAATTTCTTTATTGTCTTTAAAAACTAATAACGCTCTTATGGCCTGACATACAATTTTCGGGTCATTATCTTTTAAAATTTGAATGATAAAATCTTTTGATTGTAAATTTCTTTGCCTTCCAATTGAAGAAATGATCTCTCTTTTAATTTCAGTTTTTGGCTCAGTTTCAAAGAGTTCATAAAGTAATGGAAATTCTCCGTTTAACTTGAGTTTACCAATATTTCGGATAGCCGACATTCTTAATTTGTGGTTAGTACTTTTGGTATAATTAAAGAGCCAATCGCCTTTAAAATCTTTTGGGAAAGAACCTAAACTATCTAAAATGAAAGTTATTTTAGAGCTATCTCTATCCATTTTTGAAATCAATGAAAGAATGGCATTTTCACCATTTTTTTTAGTTTTTTCAACATATTCTTTGGTTAATTCCATTTATAAATTCTTTTAATCAAAGGTATGAATTTTCCGTGGAAAAGCCACGTCGTTTTCGGAGTTTAATCGCCGCCAATATAATTGTTAGAGAGTTTTGCCCTTTCAGGGTATCTTGAAACCGAAAGCTAAAAAAATTATATCCCTCTTATTCTTTTATAATAAGAATACAACCGTTTATTCTATTTATATAAACGGTTGTACTATTTTTTCAAATTCCGTTTTACTTATTTCCTAATTTCGGAATATCAAAAACCCAAATATGCAATTTTAGGAACTAATAAAAATACCAATTGTTATAAATTAAGAAAATACCCTAAAGGTAAAATCGGTTTACCGAAATACCTTTGTATAAGATAATTAAATGAGAAATATTTGATTAAGTAGCTACTATTTTTTCTTTTAATTATAAGGGCGAAATTCGAAAAGCCTGTTTTAGAGTAAATATAACCGTCAAATAATTTGATGGTGTTAAACAGGTGCCGGAGAAAGCCTATGAATATTAAAATACTAATAACCATTTAAACGTAGAAAAAATTATGGGACTACTATTTGAACAAGCACCGGACACACCAATGTTTAAAACAGAATTAGATACGGAATCACCCTCTCATGATCCTGAAGGACCACAACCAAACCTTTAGATTAGCAAATAGAAATAATTACTTAAAATAAAAACATAATAGTTATGATGAAATTTCTTTTTTTGCTTCTTTTTTTCTTTGTTAATAACTCTTATTTTGTTGATAACCAAAAACACAAAAGAACGGAGTGAACTTTAGCGGCCAGCTAGCTTTTTAGAGCCATCCCCCGTATTAGTCTCCGTTCTTTTTAAAAGTTACTTAGAACCATATAGAATTTCAGTTTCTGCCCTTATTAAAGGTCTTAGTTTAAGTAACTATTATTAATATCTAATTACAAAATTATGAAAACAAATGAAATTATCGGAATCGATGTCAGTAAATTATTAATTGATGTTTGTATCTATTCTAAACAAATTGTTCAACAGTTTGAGAACAGTAAATCTGGATTTAAATTAATGCTAAAGTGGAGTTTTAAAAATTCGTCTTTCTCTAAAGAAGAAACCATGTTTGTATTTGAACATACAGGAATGTACTCTCATTTATTATCTGTGTCTTTAACTGAACAAAAATTATCTTTTTTCATAGCTTCTGGTTTAGAAATTAAAAGATCTATTGGTATTGCTCGTGGAAAGGATGACCAAATTGATGCCAAACGCATTGCTCTATATGGGTATCGATTAAAAGAAGAACTTAAACCCAGTAAGCTACCTAAAAGAAGTATATTACAACTAAAAAGTCTCTTATCTTTAAGGACAAAACTTAACAAACAAAGAGCTGGTTTTAAAGTTACTTTGAAAGAACAAAAAAGAATTTATAAAGCAAAAGAGTATAAAATAATCTTTGACGTTCAACAAAAAATGATTGCAGAACTAACCAAACAAATACACAAGATTAATACTCAAATGCAAGCTATTATTGACCAAAATATAATGTTAAAAGAAACCTATAAACTTGTTACTAGTGTTAAAGGTATAGGAATGCAAACTGCTATAATGATGATTGTGTTTACTGACAATTTTTCAAAATTTGAAAACTGGAGAAAGTTTGCCTCTTATTGTGGTGTTGCTCCTTTTCCTTACCAATCTGGAACTAGTATTAAAGGACGTACAAAAGTCTCTCATTTGGCTAATAAAAAATTGAAAGCAATTATTAATATGTGCGCTATTTCTGCTATACAACATAACCCAGAAATGAAATTATACTATCATAAAAGAATAAAACAAGGCAAAAGTAAAATGAGTACCGTTAACATTATTAGAAACAAATTAATAGCAAGAGTGTTTGCCGTTGTCAAACGACAAACACCCTATGTAGATACTTTTAAATTTGCTGCATAAATTAGTAAAAATAATATCTCAACTTTTACTTGTTTTTATCATAGAATACGGGGGCTGGCTTGCCAGATTATTACTACACGTAAAAGCAGATAATGATGATTATAATACGGCAGCGTATGAACTCGAAGAAAAGGAAGTTGAGGCCACTGCAGGAGGTTCATTGGCAAATTTGGCAGGAAACCCCCATAACGCACAATTGGCCAGGGATTTGGGAAACCCAATTCTTGACGTCGCTTCGAGCGGAGATGGCTATTATTGGGAAGGGGCAGGATATGTGCAATGGGAAATTCCGTACATCATAACACGAAAATAGGGCAGTGTAGTTGTTGAAGAGGGCACGGTAACTCAACGTATTGAAGTCAGCGACGAGGGTAAAGTAACCGTTAGTAAAGGGAATGTTTCAAAAACTTTTGACAACAGTTTACCTGAAAACCTCAAATCAGCAGAGTAATTTGTAAGAAATTTTTTATTTGAGAGGGTATATACAGTGTTTATAGTATATCTGAAAACTGTATATAGCATTAGGGCAGGTTTTTACACCTGCCTTATGTTTTTATGAACTTAAGACAGTAATTATTCTTTTTGGTATTAAACTTTAAGGGTGAGCATTTACCCATACGGCTCCATCCGAAAAATATTCTTTTTTCCAGATAGGAACGGTCTCTTTTAATGTATCAATAGCAAATTCACACGCTTCAAAAGCAGCCTTTCTATGCGGAGCAGAAACCATAATAATTACAGGGGTTCCACCTATTTTTAATAGGCCCTCTGCATGATGAATGGCAATTTTTTTGATGGCAAATTTTTTTAGAGCCAAGTCAGCGATTTTTTGTAGCTCTTTAATTGCCATGGGCTTATAAGTAGAAAAATCAAGCTGAATTACCTCTTTGTTTTGCGTATGGTTTCTGACGGTTCCTACAAAAACAGCAATACCACCGCAGGAGCTATCTTTTACAAACTCGTAGCATTTGTTTACATCTAATTTCTCAGCAGTAATTTTGACAGAAGTATTACTCATCGGTAAGCAAAAATAGGAAATCTATAGAGTATATGTCGGTTATTTTTACCATTATTAAAAGTCAATCCATATTTTAGAGAGATCTTTGCAAAATTGATTTGGCAAAAAAGTTTGATGCCCGAAGAACATTTTCAACCGGAATAACCTATTGGTTTTGAGGATTTAAAATTTTCGAGAAGGAAGAAATTTGAAGCCAAATCAATTTCAATACGGAATATATCACTATTTTGCAAAGGTCTCTTAGATTGAAAATAAAGAGTACCTTTGAAGAATTATATGGTTTAGCCATACTTAAATTAATGAAAACTTTTTTTAGACTTATTGGTTTTTTGGAAGGAGTATCCTATATATTATTGCTTTTCATTGCAACTCCTGTCAAATATTATGGAAATGATCCCGGTTATGTTAAAATGTTGGGAATGCCTCATGGAATTTTATTTATGTTATATGTGATTTTAGCATTTGTATTGCGCTCAGACCAAAAATGGAATACCAAAACATTTGCGACTATTTTGTCAGCATCTGTAATTCCGTTTGGAACTTTTTATGTAGATAAGAAGTACTTGAAAAAATAAGAAGATGAACGCTTTTGATGTTATTTTGGCAGTGCTGTTGTTATATGGTTTTATAAAGGGTTTTACAAAAGGGCTTTTTGTAGAAATTGCTTCTTTGGCAGCGTTAATTAGCGGAGTATGGGGAGCCATTCATTTTTCCTATTTCATAGCAGCTATTATGGAAAAATATGTAGACTGGAGCGAACACTATATTTCTTTAACGGCTTTTGCAATTACCTTTATAGCGATTGTTATTGTAATAGCCTCTTTAGGAAAACTATTTACAAAATTAGCCGATTTTGCTGCCTTAGGACTGGTCAATAAAATCTTAGGAGGTGTTTTTGGGTTCCTTAAAATAGCTTTTATAATGAGTATTTTGTTGTTGTTTTTTAGCAGGATAAATACTGCTTTTTCTTTTGTTGATAAGGATACCGTAGACAATTCTATTTTATATGCTCCAATAAAAAGCATGGCACCTGCTATTTTTCCTTCTATTATAAAGGAGGAACATATAGAGATGCCTAAAATTATTTAGCCTGTAACGTTATTTTATATCTTGATGTTTTTTAATCCAGGAAAGACATTCTTTAAAATTATCAAAGATACATTCTTCGGGGATAAGATCCGGGATAATATCAATTCGTTCCATCATGTATTCAGGTTGTTTTTGAAGATCAACAGCCAGGATATTTTTACCATCCTTTTTTAAATCCACTAACACATCTTCCAGAGCATACAAACCCGACTGGTCGATATATTGCATTCTGTCCATCCTGATAACAATGGTAGATGCAGATGCCGGAATTTGTTTTATCAGTTGTTGAAAATCACTGGTAGAACCAAAAAACAAAGGACCTTTAATATGTTTGATAAACACTTTTTCCTGCAGGCTTTTTGTAAGGCCGATTTCATCAGCCCAAGGTTCTTCTTTTAAAGATTTTACATCAGATCGCTGAGCTGTTAAATCACCTATTTTTTTCATAAACATCAGCGAGGCAATTACCAAACCGATACCTACGGCGTAAATCAAATTCCAAAAAGTAGAAAGCAGTAATACGATGAGCATAACAATTACTTCTGAACTTACTTTAAAAGAGAATACTTTAAATAATTTGAAGGAAGTGTCTTTTGGTAAACTCGGAATTGCTCTTAAACCCTTATAGTCCATCACACCAATACCAACAGTAATTAAAATGCCCGCTAAAACCGCTGCCGGAATTTTTGAAGCAACAGGCCCTAAACCTAATAAGATAACTAATAGCATGATACCGGCAATCATACCGGATAATCTGGTTTTTCCTCCGGAGTTAATGTTAACTACGGTTCTGATTGTTGCACCGGCACCCGGGATTCCACCGAAAACAGCAGCAATACTGTTTCCAATTCCCTGACCTACTAATTCTTTATTAGGCTTATGTTTGGTTTTGGTCATATTGTCCGCAACAACCGAGGTTAATAATGAATCAATAGCCCCTAACAGAGCGAGTGTTAAGGCTGTAAAAATATAAGGCGTTATGTTTGTTAAACTAAAATGGGTAAAAATATCTGTATTTGGAATCGGAAAACCTGCCGGTATTTCTTCAATGGGCCTGTAATCCAGGCCAAAACCAACAGCAATTCCTGTCATAATAAGAAGTGCTACTAATGTGCTGGGAATAGCAGTTGTAATGCGTTTAAATCCATAAATTATGATAATGGTACTCAGCGCTAAAATTAACTCTAACCAATTTATATTTTTGAGCGCTCCGGGCAATACTTTTAATGTGCCAATAACCCCGGAAGCTTCTTTTCCTGCGAGTGTTTGAGCCTCTTTATTAATATCTTCCGAGGTAATTTTTTGAGATGAAGCCACTAGTTCATTAAAATCTTCAGAAGATAAGGCTTTTTCACCAAACTCTAATTCCAGCGCTTTTTCAATCACCATATTTTCATAAATTGAGGAGGTTGCTTTTTCCTTGAACTGATCTACAAATTGAGCATTTTCTTTGGCGTAATATCCAACGGATGGCAATATTTGAGTGATTAAGATAATGGCTCCAATAGCTGTCATAAACCCGGAAACTACAGGATAAGGAATATATCGGATATATTTTCCCAATCCGGCAAAGCCCAAGCCAATTTGAAATAATCCCGAGAGTAAAAAAACCGTTAAAATAGCGGGTAGTGCTTTGCTTAGATCGCCATCATTTGCTGCAATAATGCCCGCAATAATTACCATGCTTACGGCTGTCATTGGTGCAGTAGGTCCGGAAATTTGAGTATTTGTCCCTCCCAAAAGTGCAGCGAAGAAGCTAATAAAGATAGCACCATATAACCCCGCACTAGGCCCTAAACCGGAAGAAACCCCAAAAGCCAAGGCTAACGGGAGTGCAACAACTCCGGCAGTGATACCACCAAAAGCATCGCCTTTTATATTTGAAAAAAGATTTTTCATATTATTTTAGTTAAAAGTTTATAAATGTAATAAGATTAATTTGATCTCTACCGGAAGACTCAAAAATTTGATTCATATAGCCTATTTCTATTTTCCAGTTTTTTTGTACCTGATACCCTAAGCCGCCATATATCCTGTTTCGGTCAAAAACAGCAGCATCTCCGTTTAAAAAGATCTCATTATAGGCCGAAAGGTAATACTTTGATTCTTTGAAAGGAATAGCCAGGCCTAAAAAATATCGAAATCGAGTTCTGAAATCACTTTCAATAAACCGCTGTTCAAAACGATATCTGTGCTGTAGTTTCACCCTTCCTATATTTTGTTTTGTGATAAACTGCTGAAAAATCCGATGCTCCTGGATGGTTCTTTCCTGATCTGTATTTCCTATAAAGTTTTCAGAGTTGATATATCCATAGCCTAACAATACGTTACTTTTAGCACCGAGATGGTAACCTAATCCTGTTCTTAGCAGTAATTGTTCCAAATCTCCGAGGGCATTGTAATTTCTGTATTGGACTTCATGATGAAGGTTCCATTTGGAATTTAACTGCTTGTTTCCTATGTATACAAGCCAATTCCCTAAGCCGGTATTTTGACCGGCCATTTTTAGGGAAATTAGCATAAAAGTAACAATGAAAAGTATTTTTTTCATATTTTTCTTTATTAGTAAAAAGTTACGGAACCGTCTTTAATATCATACATCGCACCGACGATTTTAATTTCTCCGTTGTCTTCCATCTCCTTTAAAGTTGGGCTTTTGCTTCTGATATTGTCCATGGTCATATATACGTTTTTCTCTGCAACCGCATTTACAAAGTCAATATTTCCGGAATTTCTGAATTGTAGTTCACTGGGTTCCGTTACTGCATTTACCGCAGGTTTAAGTTTGCTTAACAAAGTAGTTAGATTCCCCAATTTGGCATCATCGCAAGCCCCTTTTACAGCACCGCAAGCGGTGTGGCCTAAAACAACAATGGCTTTTGTTCCGGCTAATTTACATGTAAATTCCATACTCCCTAAAATATCATTATTTACAAAATTCCCTGCAATTCTGATACTGAAAATATCTCCGATTCCCTGGTCAAAAACCAATTCTGCCGAAACTCTGGAATCTACACAGTGGAGTACGGTAGCAAACGGGTATTGCCCGGAACTGGTATCTGCTACTTGTTGTAATAAATCTCTTTCAACTTCTTTATTAGCGACAAATCTTGCATTTCCTTTTTTTAATAGATCAATGGCTTTCTCCGGTGTGATAGCCGCTTGCGTTTGTTTTGTGTGTGCTTTCATTTTTTATGCGTTTTTAATCCTTAATATTGATTTTAATTTAAAAAAATTGATAGACAATTTACCATAAAGGAGGATAAGTTGCATCAGAATCTGATTTTTTTAATAATGCTTTTATAAATGTATAAACAAATTAGACTATAGCCTGTTCCGGAGGAGGAATAAAGAGGTTTTTAGGTAGAGAATTGTATTTCTTATGATAATAGCGTAAGGAATTAGTTTTTTTAGCAATAAAAGCCAGGAGTGGGTTATCAGAGGAATAAAGAATTTTAGATTCTACATCTTTAAACGCCTCTTTATTACTTTCTTCCTCATTCATGTCTTTAATCAAAGCAATTTCGTAATGACTATCTGCCATAGCTAGGAGCGTAGGACTGATGATCGATATACAAAAAGTCAAAGTAAAAAAGAATGTAATAATCGTTTTATTCATTTTTTTGGCTAATCGAATTGTAAATATAAGAAAAGGATTCTTTTGTTAAATAATTTTCAACACTTTTAAATCTTCGGCATCTATCCATCCTATTTTTCCGTCGTCAAGTTTAATTTTTTTCCAATTATCAACAGCATCTAAAACTTTCACTTTTGTTCCTTCGTGAAGTGTAAAAATAGCATCACTGTTAAGTGTCGGGGCATTTTTGATTTCGGTTTTTTCCGCAAAAATAATTCCATAGCTATTGGTTTGCTCATCGTTGTATTCTTTGTATGAAAAACTGACAGAGATGATTAAAAAGAGAAAACAAATAATACTACTTACAAAATAAAATCTTTTTTTAGAAGGGGTATATGAGAAGTAGAAAAACAAAAATAATAAAGCGCCCAGAGCGGAGAAGATCACTGCCAATATTGCCCAATCATTGTAGGATAGTTTTTTGATATAGCTTTCATCAAATTTCTGAATGACAGATTTCGGTAGCGCTTCTATGGTATCTATGGTTAGTCTTTTGGCAAAAATCAGGTTATTATTCGCATCTTCATTTAACGGATTTATCAGCAGTGCTTTTTCGTAATTGTAAATCGTTTCCGCGACATGATTTAGTTTGTAGTAGCAGTTGCCTAAATTGTAATACAATTCGGATGAAATTAGGTTGAGAGTTTCAATTTTTTGATATAGGGCAATTGCTTCTTCATATTTTCCGACTTTATACAAATCATTGGCTTCTTTAAAAAGAGTTTCAGGGTTTTGGGCCGATACAAAGCAGGAAATAAAAAACCATATGTATAACAGGTGTTTTTTCATAATCATAACTGTTTATCTAATAATGCAATGGTATTTTTTGCATGTACATATGCTTCTTTCATCTGTACATTGTCTATGGGAGTATAACGGGCAAAATCGCAATTCTTTAACACTTGTATAAAAGAATTGACAGTACTTTTCTCTACATGCCTTTCAGTTAGAAGCTCAGCTATTTTTTCACTGCTGATATCTGAAGTTTCAATACTCAATTTTGCTTTTAGATAATTGTGTAATGCTCTTTCCAGAGCTTCGTAGAATGCTTCTTTTTTACCTAATTGTTTTTGAGCTTCGGACAAGAATTTTTTAGCGAGCTTATCTGCTTTTCTTATTTTGTTACCGACAATATCCTTATTTTTTTCTTGTTGTTTTTTAGCTACAAAAATTCCCACGGGAATTGAAATAATAGGTAAGAACAGCAAGAGATAGAATACATTTGATTGGAAAAAATCTTCTTTTTGATCAGAAATAAAAGTACTTTTTGTTTGGATATATCTAAAATTTGCTCCGGTGACGGTTACAGGTCGCTTGGCAATACTATTATCGTCGGAATTGGTTATCAGCTCTTTTCCTTCTAAGACATTTACAAATACATCATCGGAAGTAATGGTGTTATATTTTTTCGCTATAGGGTTAAAATAAGAAAAGGAGGTACTGGGAATCTTATATTTTCCTTTATACTGCGGCACAACCGTATAATGTTTACTGACAAAACCGCTTAAGCCGGAACTGGTTACATTTACACGTTCTTTTTGTTCGGGAGTATATACTTCTAGCTCCGACGGAGTAACAATTTCCGGGATATCAAAAAGTTTTAAATTCCCTTTTCCGGACACCGTTACTTTGATAAGTGCAGATTCATTAGATTTTAAAATATCTTTGCTGGAGGTTACACTGTATTTAAAATCGCCGACTGCACCATTAAAATTTTCGGGTTTGCCCTCCAAAGGCAATTCTTTTACGCGTACTGTTTTTTTTGCCGAAGCAAAAGCCCGGGTGATGTTTCTGGAGATCACATTTCCAAAGAAATCAACTCTCCCGGTCGGAACTCCGATTACAATATCCATTTTCATGGAGTCTATGGATAAGTTTCCTGATTTTGTTGGAATCAGGAGCGCTTTTTTTAATATGACATATCGATATTCTTCCCCATTATATATGCCTTTTTTTACAGGTAGCCCGTTTATTTTTATATCCTGATTCCAGAAACCGTTATACTGTGGAGATTCTGTAATGGAAAAGTCATTTACGCTGATGTTTTGACTTACATATAATTTATATTCAACATAGACACCTTCCCCTACATAAGGGTTGGATTTTGATATTTCGGCAACCAGATGAATGTTTTGCTGGGCTATATAATTGGGATCATTTGGGTCTTTGGGAATTTCGACGGCATCTAAAACAATAATTTTAACAGGTTTGGAACGTACTGTTTTACCATTTAGGTCGATACTTGCAGAGGGAATTAGAAACTCTCCTTTTCTTTTTGGCTGAATAATATACGAGTAAGATTGAGAAAAACTGGCTTTGCCATTGACCCAGGATTGACTGATAGATTGACTGGGGCCACCCACCACCTTGAAATTTTTAAAATCAGGAGGTGTAAAGTGGTCTGCTCCCTGTTTATTAATTGCAAACTCTATCCGTAGTCTTTGATTAACACCCAGTTTGTTTTTACTGACAGTGGCTTTCAATACTGCTTCCTGAGCAAAAACAGGCATACAGTTTAAAAAAACCAAAATGACTATGTATATAAACTTCGTTTTCATAATTGTTCAAAATTGATAAAAAGAAATCTGCTTACCAATCTTTTTCTTGTTTAACTTTTTTACCCTTGGCTTTTTTTACATTCATTTTCTTTTGAGTTTTTTTCTCTTCATTTTTCAAACTCTCCAACAATTGTTTGACTTGTTGAGGGGTCATTTTCCCCTGCTGAGGTTTCGGTTTCTGCTGCTTTTTTTGATCATTTTTTTTGGGATCTTTATTTTTATCATCTTTCCCGTTTTCTTTATCCTTTTTATCTTTATTATCCCCTTCTTTTTTGTCTTTATTCTTATCTTTTTCTTTATCGTTTTTATTTTTTTGATCTTTTTTATTCTTATTATTTTTGTCTTTATTTTTTTCTTTTTCCAATAGTTTCTGGGCCACGGCTAAATTATATCTGGTTTCATCATCATTAGGATTATTTCTCAAAGAATTTTTATACGCATCTACAGCAGGTTGATATTGTTTTTGCTCCATCATGGCATTTCCAATATTATGATATGCTTCTGCTTTTTCAAATTTTGTTTTTGCGGTTTTAGCCATTAATTCGTATTGCGGAACGGCTTCTTTATAAAATTTATCCTGATACAATGCATTTCCTAAATTATAACTAGCTTTCTTATATGTACTGCTTTTTTCCAATGCTTTTTTATATGCAACGGAAGCATCCGTATATTTTTGTTGTTTGTATAAATTGTTTCCTTCTCGCACTAATTTCCTGGCTTCTCTTTGTGCGGCTATAGTATCTTTTTGAGCAAAGCTGTATGCTGATGATAGCAGCATTAAAAGGCAGACAAACAGATAGGTATCTAATTTCATTTTTTATTTTTTTCTTCGTTAAACAAATCTACTTTTCGCAGCCATTTGGTTTTTTTATCTAATAAAAAGATGTCTAAAATTAAAAACAAAATTCCTAATGCCAGAAACCATTGAAACTGGTCTTTATAATCGGAAAATTGTTTGGTTTCAAATTCGCTCTTTTGTGCATTGATAATAATATCTTCAATTAATTTTACCGGTTTTTCCGTTTTATTTCCATCGATATATCTTCCTTCCGAATCATTTGCAATTTCCTGTAAAACATCTGCTTTTCGTGTTGTAACTACGGATTCTCCTTTCCTGTCTTTTTTATATCCGATAAGTGAGCCGTTAATTTTTATAGGAATAAGCCCGCCTTTTTCTGTCCCGATACCAATGGTATATACTTTAATACCGTCATCAGCCATATTTTTAGCTACCTGCTTGGTTTCTTCCTGATGATCTTCACCGTCGGAAATAATGATTAAAAAACGATTGGTCTGATCTTCGTTATCATAATATGTCTTTGCCAGGTTCAACGCTTCATTTATGGCGGTTCCCTGGCTGGAAACAATATCCGGACTGGCATTTTGCAAAAACATTTTTGCGGCTGCATGATCCGTTGTAATAGGCAAAAGAGGATAAGAATTACCGGCGTAGACAATAACACCTACTCTGTCACTACCCAATTTGTCAATGATTTTAGAGATGATCTGCTTTGCTTTTTCCAATCTGTTCGGAGCAATGTCCTCTGCCAACATACTTTTGGAAACATCTAAAGCAAAAACCACATCTACCCCCTCTCTTTTTACTGTTTTAAGTTTTGTCCCCATTTTAGGGTTTACCAGTGCCAGGATTAAAAAAGAAATACCGAGACTGAAAAAAATTAACTTTAATGTTGATTTAAAAACGGAATGATTAGGAGCTAACTTCTCTAATAAACGTACATTGGAAAACTTCCGTTGTATTCTTTTCTTCCAAAAAAGCGCCAGCAGAAATACGACAATTACAACAGGTATTATGGTAAAGAAATAAAAATAAAAAGGATCTTCCAGTCTGTACATTATGAGTTTATTGTTGAATTGTTTAAAAAGGGTTATGGGTTTATTTGTGATTTTCTTAAAGCGTTTAGCATATTTGATATTTTATAAATCGGGGTTCTTAATTTTAAATACTCTTCTTCAGAAATAAAATGAAGTTCTTTAGATATTATTAAGTGATTTAAAACTTCCATAGTTGAGCTAAACGCTATTGTTGTAAAATGTGCTTTATCTTTATTTGTGATTCTTGATGTTCCTTCTGCCAGATTTGCTGCAATCGAATTTGAAGCTCTTCTCATTTGACTTATCAACCCAAATTTTTCTTCTTTATGAAATGTAGAAGTTAGTTTATAAATATCTTTGGAAAACTGAATAGCTTCTTTCCAAACTTCTAATTTTTCAAATGAAAAAACATGCATAATTTACACAATAAACAATTCAACCTTTAAACAATTCAACAATTAAATAATTAAATAATTCAACCTTTAAACAATTCGTTTTAATCATATAAAACTTCTAAATAACGTATTTCTTAAAACAAATTCAAGCAGCAATAACCCTCCGGCAATAAAAATTAAAAACCGGTATTTTTCTTGATAATTATAATATTTAAATTCTTCGATTTTTGTTTTTTCAAGTTTATCAATCTGATTATAAATCTCTTCCAGTTTGGTATTATTAGTAGCTCTAAAGTATTGCCCTTCGGTTTCCGAAGCTATGAATTTTAAGAGCTCTTCATCAATTTCTACCTGTTGTTTTCTAAATTTTAATTGTCCGTTTCTGGGATCTTTTGCATATGGGAAATCTGCCATTCCATTGGTTCCTAACCCAATAGTATATACTTTGACTCCCAGTTCCTTCGCAAGCTCTGTTGCCGTTTTGGGGTCAATATTACCGGAGTTGTTTACCCCGTCGGTTAGTAAGATAATAACCTTGCTTTTTGCCTTACTGTCTTTTAATCTGTTTACGGAAGAACCTAAGCCCATTCCAATAGCAGTACCCCCTTCAAGCAAACCCCATTTGATTTCGGAAATAGTTCTTTTTACAATCCCTTTATCACTGGTAATAGGTGTTTGAGTAAAACTCTCTCCGGCATATAAAACAATGCCAATCCTGTCATTGGGCCTTCTGTTGACAAAATTGGTAGCCACTACTTTTAAAGCTTCCAACCTGTTGGGCTTCAAATCGCGTGCCAGCATACTGGCAGAAACGTCAATCGCCATTACAATATCTATTCCTCTGTTTGCTTTTGTTTTTGTACTTACCGAAACATTTCTGGGTCTTGCAAGGGCAATAAATAAAGCTGCAATTGCTAATAAACGCAACCCATACAAAAAAGGCTTTAGCTTCGGCAGAAAAGAAGATGTTGGAAACCCTTTGGTACTTGAAATAGTTAACACGGCAGCATCTTTTTTTCGTGTAAAGAAATACCAGATTCCCAAAAAAGGAATGATTACTAATAACCAAAGAAACTCGGGATTGCTAAACTCAAAATTATTCCAATTCATCATGATCTTCAATTACAGGTTCTTCCTCGGGTAAAGGTTTTGATTTGAGGTCTTCTAAAATAACTTCCGCATCTTTTCTGTTTGCTTCTATCTCATGTGAAAGCGGTTTTGATTTGGCAAATTTTACCAGATCAGCTTCTTGTAACAATGCTTTTAATTTGTCAAAAGTTTCTTTGGAAAAGAGGATCGTTTCCGCGTTTTTAGCGTCATGTATATATGCTAAAAGCTCATCTGAGGTGATTTCCAAAGCAGGGATTTTTAATTCTCTTTCTATGTATACCCTGATGATTTCGGTTAACTCGCTATAGTATTGTTTAACCTTATTATTTTGCCAAAGCAATTTACCATCCAAAGTTTTTAATTTCTCGATAGCTTCTTCGTACGGAGGTAGTAGTGGAATGATTTCTTCCGATGTTTCTTTTTTCTTTTTTCGCAAAATAAAATACAACGCTACACCCATTATGAGCAGTGCCAGGAGCACCCAAATCAAATAAGGTTTAAAATCATCAAAAACATAAGGTTCCTCCTGGATAGATTTTATGGGAAACATTTTTTGTTTTGTAGTGTCTACGGCAACAGTAGCAACATTTATTAAAATAGAATCGGTCAGAAAAGCCTGATTTCTGATAAAAATCTGTTGCTGCGGGATATAAAAAGCACCACTGTCGAAACCGGTTAATATATATCTTTTGATTAAACTATTTTTAATAGTATCTGTTTTAGCTTCTTCAATAACTTCCAAACCATTTAGGTTTAGCTTGGGGATAATGACATTAGTAGTGTCAGGGATTTCAATTTTAAATTGAAACTGTTCACCTATTCTAATATTAGTGGTATCGGCCTTAGCGCTTACGTTGGATGTACTTTGACCAAAAACAACGAAGGCTGATAGTAAAAAAAAGTAAAAAAAGAGTTTTTTCATTATCTTCCTTTATGTTTAAAATATCCTAATAATTTTTTGACATAACCTTCATCAACTCTGTTATTAATAGTACCGGCACCACTTCTTTTGAAAGTGGAGAGAAAATAGTCTGATAACCTGTTTGCATTTGCCCTATAATGAGTTCTGACTGTTTTTGATGCGGTATTTACCAATTGAATGTTTCCGCTTTCGGCATCTAACATAGGCACCATACCTAAATTCGGTATCTCCTCGTCGTGTTTGTCATATATTCGGATGCCTGTGATATCATGTTTGTTTGCAACTATTTTTAATGTTCTTTCATAAGCATCATCCATAAAATCAGACAACATAAAAACAATGGCTTTCTTTTTCATAACATTTGACAGAAATTTAAATGCCTGGCCAATATTTGTTTTTTTACTTTCGGGCTTAAACTCTATCAATTCTCTGATAATTCTCAATACATGGCTTCTTCCTTTTTTGGGGGGGATAAACAATTCAACAGCATCAGAGAAAAGAATTAACCCGACTTTATCATTGTTTTGAATTGCCGAGAAGGCCAAAGTTGCTGCAATTTCCGTAACGGTATCTTTTTTAAATTGTGCTGTGGTTCCGAAAAATTCCGACCCGGAAACATCCACCACGAGCATCATGGTAAGCTCTCTTTCTTCTTCAAAAACTTTTACAAAGGGTTCATTGTATCGGGCAGTTACATTCCAGTCAATAGCTCTTACATCATCACCAAATTGATACTGTCTTACTTCGGAAAAAGTCATACCGCGACCTTTGAAGGTAGAATGATACTCTCCTCCGAAAATATGGTCGGACAGACGTCGGGTTTTGATTTCAATTTTCCGAACTTTTTTTAATATCTCTTTGGTGTCCATTTTTTAAATGCTGGATAAAGAAGGGGTTTACGAAAGACAATTATTTTAAGGAACTTCTATTTCATTAACAATCTGGTTGATAATGTCTAATGAAGATATATTTTCCGCTTCTGCTTCATATGTAATTCCAACTCTATGTCTGAGTACGTCATAAACAACAGCTCTTACATCTTCTGGAATTACATATCCTCTTCTTTTAATAAAAGCATAGCATTTAGAAGCTTTTGCCAAGTTAATAGTACCCCTGGGAGATGCTCCAAAACTAATAAGCCCTTCCAGTTTGGAGAGATGATATCGTTGAGGGTATCGAGTGGCGAAAATAATATCGAGGATGTATTTTTCAATTTTTTCGTCCATATACACTTCATCAACAACACTTCTTGCTTTAATAATCTGATCTGTTGAAATAACAGGATTTACAGTTGCAAAACCTCCGGATAAATTTTGACGCATAATCATTTGCTCATCATTTAACTCGGGGTAGTCAATGACTACCTTCAACATAAAACGATCTACCTGAGCTTCCGGTAAAGGGTAGGTTCCTTCCTGTTCTACGGGATTTTGAGTTGCCATAACCAAAAAAGGCTCATCTAGCTTAAAAGTAGTGTCACCAATAGTTATCTGCCTTTCCTGCATGGCTTCTAACAAAGCTGACTGTACTTTTGCGGGAGCTCTGTTGATTTCATCAGCTAATACAAAATTGGCAAATATAGGCCCTTTCTTTATTGAGAAATCATTTTCTTTAATATTATAAATCATCGTTCCGACAACATCAGCAGGTAATAGATCAGGTGTAAACTGAATTCTACTAAACGAGCCTTGTATTACCTTTGATAAGGTGTTGATGGCTAACGTTTTTGCCAAACCGGGAACACCTTCCAGCAAGATATGTCCATTACTGAGCAAACCAATAAGCAATCTTTCTGTCATCTGTTTCTGCCCGACAATCACTTTATTGATCTCATTGGTCAGTAAATCCACAAAAATACTTTCCCGTTCTATTTTTTCATTAATGGCTCTAACATCTATATCCATGTTGATTTAAAATTTAATATTAAAATTTAACGAACAAAACTACAATAATAGCTATTTTTTTATTGTTAAATATTGGTTAAAGCTACTAAGGTTTATATATGTATAAGAGGAATAATAACCATTCTAAAAAACAAAATCGGAATCATTTAACAAAATAGTGATTGAATTTTTTAAGATTTAAGAGAAAAAATTTGTTTTTAATATAAAAAATATCAACATTTGCCCTTACGTATAATCAATCAAACTTTACATGAAAAACAATGACGTATTAAAAATTTTCTTATTTACCTTTATCTTTATGCTGTCATTCACTGTGAATGCACAAACGGTTAAAGGTAAAATTACAGACAGGGACGGTGAAGCTTTGCCATACATGAATGTAGTAGAAAAAGGGACAACAAATGGGACTACCTCTGATGAAAATGGGGAGTTTTCGATAATTGTTAGAAAGATACCTACTGTATTAGTAGTTTCATCTTTAGGGTATAAAACTATAGAACAAGAAGTTACAGGAACTGCTTATTTGACAATTGTTGTTGAAGAAGGAGGGGTTGCTTTGGATGAAGTAGTACTGGTAGGATCCAGAAATAAAAATCGTACGGTTGCTAATACTCCGGTACCTGTTGATATCATTGATATTACAGAGCTTGTTAGTTCAGGCCCTCAATTGAGTGTCAATGATATTTTAAATTATGTAGCACCCTCATTTACCTCAACTCCTCAAACAGTAGCCGACGGAACCGATCATGTAGACCCGGCTGCTTTAAGAGGTTTAGGTCCGGACCAGGTTTTAGTATTAGTGAACGGAAAGAGAAGACATACCTCTTCTTTAGTAAATGTAAATGGTACAGTTGGTAGAGGTAGTGTGGGCACCGATATGAATGCCATTCCTTCGTTCGCTATTCAAAGAATAGAAGTTTTAAGAGACGGTGCTTCTGCCCAGTATGGTAGTGACGCTATCGCCGGAGTGATCAACATTGTACTTAAAAAGAAACAAGGCTTTGAATTTCAGGTAAACGTTGGAGCAAATTCCGGGAAAGAGACAAATAGCAGAGATGGTGAATCTTTTTTGAACACAAATACTGACGGAGAGAGTTTTCAGTTTGATGCAAACTATGGTATAGCACTAGGTAAGAAAGGAGGGTTCCTTAATCTAACGGGTTCTGTATCTACAAGAAATCCGAGTTTTAGAGCGGGGCAAAACGGATTTACCGGGACCATTTTTAATGGAGCTAACTCGATAGAATGGGTTGGTCTGAATAGTGGTTTGGGCTCTGACATTACCCGATACTCTCTTACGGATATTCAATTCTTAGCACAAGGAGTAACGCATTTTGATTTGGTATTAAAAAACAATATCCGGAATGCGACCTCAATTGCTGCTCTACGTACGCTGCTAAACTTTGATACTACCGATGCCGAATTAGTAGTAAGAGGTTTGTCAAGAAGAGATTTTAATATGAGAGTAGGTCAATCCAAATTGAGAAATGGTAAATTCTTTGCAAATATGGAACTGCCCTTAGATGACAATTTTACTTTCTACTCTTTCGGAGGTATCAGCTATAGAAGTGGTAATGCAGCAGGATTTTACAGAAGACCTGACCAGTCAAGAGCCTATACAGGTTTGTATCCGTCGGGATTCTTGCCTGAAATTAACAGTGATATTGAAGATAGGTCAATCTCTTTTGGAATCAGAGGGAAGCATGGAGAGTGGGATGTAGATCTTAGCAATACATGGGGAGAAAATAGTTTTGATTTCACTATTGGAAACTCAGTAAATGCTACTTTATTAAACAGTTCTCCATTAACGGCATATGCCGGTGGATTTTCTTTTGTTCAAAATACGACAAATTTGGATTTGACCAGATTTTATGAAGATATATTTTCCGGCTTAAATGTGGCTTTTGGAGCTGAATATAGATTAGAAAATTATAATATTCTCCAAGGACAAGAAGAATCTTGGGCGACCTATGATACTAATGGGAATATATGGAACGGAGATGCAGCGCTTCAGGTGGTAGATTTCTTTGGAAGAGCCAGAGCAGGAGGAATTCAGGTGTTTCCCGGATTTAGACCGGAAAATGAAAGAAATGCATATAGAAACAGTTATGCATTCTATGGAGATGCTGAATTGGACTTAACAGAAAGCCTGTTAGTAACCGGGGCGGTTAGATATGAAGATTATAGTGATTTTGGTAATACTTTAAACTGGAAATTAGCATCCAGACTAAAATTGACTGATGATATTAATATCAGAGCTGCTACAAGTACAGGCTTTAGAGCACCTTCTTTACATCAATTACATTTTAATGCTACAAGTACTAATTTTATAAACGGAGTTCCGAATGAAGTGGGTACTTTTTCTAACGATAGTAGAATAGCCAGGATTTTAGGAATCCCCAGCCTAAAACAGGAAGAGTCTTTTAGTGCCAGTTTAGGGGTTACCGCTAAAATTCCCAGTTTGAGTTTGACATTCACTATTGACGGATACTTTACTGCAATAGAAGACAGAGTAATATTAACAGGTAATTTCTCCAGGCCCGCTACTGCAGGAGAGTTACAATCATTGTTTGATGCTGCCAATGCCACCAGAGCACGTTTCTTTGCCAATGCAATTGATACGGAAACAAGAGGCTTGGACATTGTAATTTCTCAGGTGTCAGAAATTTCCGATTTTACATTAACAAGTGATCTTGCTTTTTCTTACAATAGAACAAAGAGGGTAGATGATATTCATGCTTCCCCGGTGCTGATTTCACAATTAGATACTTATTTCGGAGACAGAGAAAGGTACTTTTTAGAGTTGGCCACCCCTAGAGTAAAAGCCAACTTATCTAATATACTCAGAGGCGAAAACTGGAATATATTCTTAAGAAACTCATTTTTTGGAAGCGTATTCGAACCAAATGGAGCACATGAAGAATTTGGAGCCAGATTGCTAACGGATGTGTCTTTTGGGTATGATTTTACAGATAATTTAACTATTACATTAGGTTCCAGCAATATTTTTGATGTGTACCCGGAAACTGCACCGCCAGGACTGTCTAGTGGTAATCAGTTTGTGTATCCGAGAGCAACTTCTCAGTTTGGTATAAACGGAAGATCGGTTTTTGCTCGATTAAACTACGAATTATAATTTAAAAAATAAACAATGAAGAAAATTAAATATGTATTATACGTTTTTGTGTTGTCGTTACTGGTTGTTTCTTGTGAAGATGATACTAAAAGTGTGACGAATCCGGGAACTTTTACGCTACCTCAGGAGATAAAAGTAACTTTTACTGACACAAATATTAATCCTCAGGTAACAGAAGGAGATTCCATTTCTTTTAGATTAGGTATGAATCGAGCAATTAACGGAAGAGTTGTCGTTTCTTTGAATGTTACTTCTTCAGACGGATTTGTTGAAGCTAACTACCCTTCAACGGTGACATTAGAAGACGGACAAAGTGCCCGTTATTTCAGCATTACTCCAACTGATGACGGAACAGTTGAAGCCGAAGTATATACCGTTTCCATATCTTCGATAAATGTTCAATTTACTGATGGAAGTACAAGGTATTTTGCTTACAATGAAAATTCTACAAGAACGATTAGAGTACGGGACATTCCTTCGCCGATTGTGACAACTGTCGGAGATATTACGTTTAATTTTACTTGGTCCGGATCTTCCGACTTAGATTGTAGAATTTTAGATTTCCCGCCGACGACTATTTTTGATACGGGTTATAGTACTACTCCGGGAGAGTCTGTAACTTTGGCATCAGTCACTCCGGACGGAGATTATGTTTTTACGGTAAGACCCTGGGCAGTAAGTGATGCCTCTATTACTTATGGTATTGATTTGGTTACTCCCACGGAAACAAGACCATATGCCGGTACTTTTATGAATTTAACCGGAGGGTGGACGATGGAATTTATAGTACTTCAGGTTAATAAAACAACAAGCGGAACCACCGTTACCTATACTGTTACCCAATTTTAAAAACGAAAAATATGAAAAAATATATATATAAAATAAAATTAGTAATCATTACAGCATTTGTATTAACCTCATGTGCTGTAGACGATGATGCTACGGTTACTAACTTCGCAGGTAACATAGAGGCGTCTTTTAGTGCTCGTGTATATAGAACAACAGCTACTGCAACATCTTATGATCTGGTAGTGAACCTTTCAAGTGCATTAACAAATTCTGCGCAACTAGATTATACATTAGACGGAACTACCCTAGTTGCCAGAGGAGATCAAGACTCTAATACCATTACGATAACTGTAGATATGTCTGGCAGTACTTTTAGAACCGTGTCTTTGACAAAGATTATCATGTTTTACGCATCGGCGCAAAATACAAACATGACGGTATCTGCTACTAATAATACGGCAACCATTGTAAGAGGTGATGATACCATTGCTCAAATGACTTGGGGAAATACTACGGATATTGATCTGTTGCTGACTGCGGCACCGGCACCAACAGCTCCTTATGTAGATGATCCTGCGACAACTATAGATTTAAGTTTGTCAGTCAATCCTGTCGAAACCGTTATTTTGCCGGCTACATCGGCTGACGGAGACTATTCGGTAAGTATTGTTCCTTTTGCTGCTTTTACGACTCCTATACAATTTTCTTTATCCGTATTTGCAGGGACCACAGCTTATAGCTTTACGGGAACAGTGGCTAGCGGTGAAGCAGCGACCGGTGGATTTTTCTCGCCAATTTCGTATTCTACAGTTGTAGAGTTTGCCAGGATTACAAAATCAGGAACGACTTATACTGTTGTAAATCAATTATAAATTAGTTTCTTAAAAAAAAGGTTAAAGGCTTAGGGAATCTACAATGATTTCCTAAGCCTTTTTTAAATTCAGAAAATGAAAAAAAGAATTTTCATTGGATTGTTATTATCAAAAAATCTGCTATTTTCTCAGTCATTTACAGATATAACAACTGTTTCCGGTATTCATCATATCTATAAACAGGATAGAGAGATGGGTGGAGGAGCCGTTTTTTTCGATTTTGATAATGACGGGTGGGAAGATCTGTACATTACCGGAGGGAAAGATAAAGATCAATTGTATCGAAATCTGGGAAATGGAGGCTTTCAAAGAATAACTTCACCCTGGATAGATAGTACGGAAGATTTTTATACTACAGGGGTTGTGAGTGGAGATATAAACAATGATGGATATAGAGATTTATTTGTAACCACATGGAGAGGAGAGAATAATAATGGGCCTTTACAAAGAAACCTCCTCTTTATGAATAATGGAAATGGAACCTTTTCCGAATTGGGAAACAGTTACGGATTAACCGAAATAGGGTTCTCTATGGGAGCTGCAATACTGGATTATAATCGCGATGGTCTTTTAGATATATATGTTGTAAATTATATAGAAAATAGCGTTGCCGTATTTGATGATATAACCGGTGAAGTAACTGGTTTTGATCATGATTGCTATGCCAATCTTTTTTATAAAAATAACGGAAATGGTACATTTACTGAGATGGCTGCTACATTAGGGCTTAACAACAGCGGTTGTGCTCTGGCTGTAATGGCTACGGATTTTGATATGGATAACGATTCAGATATTTATATAGCTAATGATTTCGGAGAGTTTGTAGTAACTAATACGATGTTAGAGAATAACTACCCTGTCAACTCTTTTTCGGATGTTTCCGTAACAACAAATATGAATGTTGGAATTTACGGTATGGGAATTGCCTATGCAGATTTTGATAAAGATCAGGATTTTGATTATTACATCACTAATTTAGGGAAAAACGTACTCATTCAAAATGATGGAAATCAAAATTTTACAGATATTATTACTGCTACTGGTGTGGAAAACATCTATGCAGAGAATAGCAATAATACGCTCTATTCTACCAGTTGGGGAGCTGCTTTTTTGGATATTAATAATGATACATGGCCTGACCTTTTTGTAGCGAATGGAAGAATACCTGCAGCCAGTTTTATTGCTACAGGGGAAGATGACCCTAATAAACTATTTATAAATAACGGGGATATGACGTTTACGGATATTTCTGATATTGCAGAAGTTAACGATTATAATAGGGGTAGGGGTATGGCATATTGTGATTACGATAAAGATGGAGATCTGGATATGATCGTAGTTGTTCAGGACGGTACTGCAAGTACTACGGCAAAAACAGTATTGTACCAAAATCAAATAAACCCAAATGGCTCTGATGGAAAGAACTGGACTCAAATCAAATTGGAGGGTACAAATATAAATAAAGATGCCATAGGGGCACGGGTAGAACTTACAGTCAACGGAGAAAAGTTGATTCAGGAAGTACATGGACAGGGAAGTCATTGTAGCCAACACTCTCTGATATTGCATTTTGGATTGGGAAGTCATACGGTAATAGATAAATTAAAAGTAATTTGGTCTTCTACAGACACACAAACATTTATGAACTTAGATGCAAATACCAGATTCAATTTAGTACAAGGGGCTACATTAAGTACTCCGGATGGTGAATTGTTTTCAATATTTTCAACATATCCGAATCCGGTTAAAGATATGTTGTGGATTTCCGGGATAGATCAAGAACATCAGGTAAAGGTTTATTCTGTATATGGAAAACTCCTTAAAAAAGAATCTGTTACTACTCATCGTGCATTTGTTGATATGACAAATTATAAAACAGGGATTTATATAATGAAATTTATTGATCAGAATGGCGTAACTAAAAGGAATCAGTTAATCGTAAAAGAATAAGATCAATTCTCTGTCATTTTTTTAAATTATTAAGATGATTGACCAAAGTATTTGTTCTTTAATAAGACAGTCAGCTACATTGTTAATAAATGAAAAAGTAAAAGAATTAAGAAATAAAGGAGTATCTGTTTGTCATTTTGGGTTTGGTTAATCTCCTTTTCCGATTTTTCCAAGTATAGTAAAAGCGCTTCAAGAGAATGCGAACAATGGCCATTATTTACCTGTTTCGGGATTAGCATTCTATGAGAGCAAATTGCTTTATTTTAAAGCATCAAAATATACAAACTGTTAGAGATGCTGTTTTTATTGGGCCCGTTAGCAAAGAATTATTATATCAAACGATATTAATTTTTGACATGGAGTATTTAATTCCGAAAGGAAGCTGGGTTAGTTATATACCTCAAACCCAGTCTAAAGGTGAAAGTATCATATTTTGGATACTTTTTTAGAAGACAGCTTTAAGTTAAATGCAATAGCACTTCAGAAGTTTTTGAGAAATCAGGAAGATCCTGATAAAGCGTTTATACTGATTCTAATACCTATTAGACTTTAAAATTACTCAAAAAAGTTTGAGTGTATAACTCATAACTTGTTATTGATTTGATAAGTTTTGGTGTTAATTGTTTGACCATCTGTGTAATTTTCTCCTGTAAGGTTTCAACATCTTTGAATAGTTTCATTGCCACTTTACTTTTCATCCATTGCCATATTTTTTCAGCAGGGTTTAACTCAGGTGCGTATGGCGGTATTCTTATGAGTTTTATGTTGTCTGGCTAAGTACATGACAAAAATTTAGTCAAGTTCATATTGTTTTGATTTACAGGGTTTAATAGCACAGAAGCGATATAATCTAATCCATATTTGAATATGCTTTTAGCCATTCTTCCATGCTTTTTTATTTTGATAGGCTTAATCTGATGTAAATATATACCAACTTTGTAACACCATACGAAAGCCATCATTACAAACAGTACTAAATTTTTCAATACGCTTAATATCTTGCAGGTGTGTGTTTTAAAGCAATGAAAGCCACTGGCTTTCATTGCTTTAAAACACATCTCTATCTGCCATCGTTCTTTGTATTGTTCAAAGGCCTTATCAGGAGCGTTGAACGATACAATGATTAAGAAATCAGGCTTTCCATTTTTTGGGTACAACTTGCATCCGGAAAGGAAACAAAGCTGACCATTAACACGTACAATTTTAGGATAATACACAAACTCATTGATCTTATGTGGATTAAACAAGTGAAATACTTTGATGGTTTTGTTCTTATCAGGAAGCTCTACCTTAAAGTTGTTTCGAATGCGGATATAATATTTGATTCCATTTGTATTCAAGAAATCCAACCAATGATTACCTACAAACTCTCTATCGGCTACAATGGATTTAATAACATCTTTGCCAAAAAGTCTTATGAAACGATTCACAAGATCAATACGCTCCTGACTGTTAGAGTTCCCTGGCTTATCTAACATAGTAAATAACAATGGGAAGGCAACACCTTTATAGACAACTCCCAACATAAAAATGTTGATGTTGGTCTGACCAAACTTCCAATTGGTCCTATCAATACTCAAGATCAATCCCTCTTGCTTAGGAAGGAGACTAAATATAAGACGAGCGATCAAATCTCCATCCAACGAATAATCAGCAATAAATCTTTGAATACGTCTGAGTGATGACTTCGAATCTACTGAGGTCTCAAAAGCGTTGGCTACCTTTTCAAAGGTAACTGTCTGTACCTTACAGAGGGCGATAATGAAATGTGATATGAGTTTGATTCTTGCCAAATTGATCTTACCTTGGAAATGAGAACTTAAAACTGAATTTAATTCACTACTTTTAGTGGAAGCATTGGTTTTTTTCATTAGAAAAATGAGTGATGTTATTCTTCTAATATACTGAAAATCAATGCTTTATTTTAATTATTTAACATTTAATTTACTGATAATCAATTAATTATATTTTTTGTCATGTACTAAAGTTGTCTGGGATTGTAATGTTTTGACAAGCATGGAATCCAGCATTGTCCATAATAACGATTTTGAGTTCTCTAGGGTTTTGTTTACTAAAATCTTCAAGAAAGTTTTCAAAAATGTCATTAGATACTAACGGGGTTTCCCAATAGAAACTATCTCCTGTAATGGGAGAGAAACATCCCCATAGCCATAACCATTGATAACTGTGTTGATATTGCCCTATAGGTTTAATTCCTTTGGAGACTAATACTCTTTTCTGTTTGGTCATCAATCCAAAACGAGATTCGTCTTGAAAGTAAAGATTGAAACTATCATACTTATCTTTATTTAGACTGTCTCTAATCTCACTAAGTCGATGGGGTAGTTTTTTTAAAGGCTTCCACAGCCTGCTCATCTTTTTTGTGATGTGATTTCCTTGCTACTTTCAAAACACTATGGTGGTGTACACGACAGTGCTTATAGAGTGTGGCATAGTTAATATTGGATTGGTAATGCTCCTGTACCCAGTCAAGCAGTTCTGTATAACTAGTAATCTGTGCCAGTGGGTCTGAAAGTTTCTCTGCCAATGCTTCTTTTGTACCCTGTTCTATTAAAGGAGTATTGTTACCCCCTTTATTACTGGACAATAATAACTCTAAGCCTCCATCTCTATATACCTTTATCCAGGTATAAATAGTTTTACGACAGTGCTTAAGCTTTGGAACCATATCTTTGCTGTAAATCACTTTTTTCTGATGTATCAAAAGCAACATTTTGATACGGCTTCTTTTGGTAATACTTGTTTGCTTGGGTAAGAGTTTTTTTAGTGTACTCAAACTCTATACTATGTCTATATCTATTTGCTTTGCCATGACAACAAGATATAACTTTATTGAGTAAGATCAAAGTTAAAACAGTATAATACCAAAATGAATATTTATATAATCCAATAATTAGAAAAAATATGTATGCTCCCGAGCAAGTAGGTATTTTACCGTGATGCTTTGCGCACTATTTTTGTTTCATAAAATAGATATTGATATGAACTGGGTTTTTTGACTATAAAATCGACAATGCTGCCCGGAACAGATTTTGGTTTTAAAGAAACGGAATTGTTTTTTAGAATTGCTTTTGTAGATTTTGATGGTGAAAAAATACTGGAATCATATCAAAAAAACACATGTATTGATGAAGATTTTATTAAAAAAACTGTCCGAATATTTTTAAAGGAACACAAAGTATACGGGAATGTGTTACTACTCTTAAATAAATTTTAAGCAATTTGTTTTTTCAATACCGCCTCAAGTTTGAAATTGCTTCAAAATAGCAAAATTAGATAACTACTTTATATTCTAAAATAATACCGTTGTTCATATATAAATACAATTCGGTATTTGCATAAGGAGCTGGAATAATCAACGTCGCATTTTTCCCTTCATATGTTATTTTAGGTTTTTTAGAATAACGTTCCCCTTTAAAATGATATCTGAGTGCTATGTTTGGAAGTAGGTTCTCTAACTTCAAAATAATGACGTTATGTTTAGGAGCAATGATTCCTTCGGTAGGACTTTTTAACCTAAGGTTGAAATCTAACAGTTGTTGATGATAAATCGGTTGATTGTAAAAATCACCTAAAGCACTATAATTTAAAAGCAATTGCCATTTTTTATCGGAAGGAAAATGAGTAAGTGCAATTTTATCTTTAGGAATATTAAAAAAATAATTGCTAAATGCTTTTTTCCACTTACCGTTTAGTACATAACCGGCTGCCCAAGTTGCATCAATGAGTATCCATTTGTTTTGAATTTTAACCACATTCCAGGCATGATTTGTGTCTTTTGGTATTTTGGCAATTTCATCAGCTGAATTCTTTACATACCCTTTAAGAACAATAGCTTCTATGTCCAGTAAATCACATAGTTTTTTTAAAGATTGGGCATATTCTTCACAAACACCTGTTTTGGTTGTAAAAGCTTTATTTACAATTTGATCTCTTATTTTTTGTAATGCAATTTGCCGTTCTTTTTCATTTGAATAACTATATCTTACAGTCCTTTGATTGTGAAAATAATAATCCATACTGTATCTGATATTATTCGTTATCCATTTAAAGGAAGCTCTTACTTTATCAATATCCGAGGAAAAATCACTAGAAATTCTGGCTGCTAATTGTTGTGGAGCTCTGTATCTGGGATATGTTTTTACAATACTGTCTACCCGGGAAAAGTTTTGAGCAAAAACTTGTATGGAAAATAATGCGAAAAAAAAAACTAATTTTTTCATATACTACAAGAAAACAATTTTAGAAAACAAAAATTGTGCCTATAATGAATTTATTGTTTTTCTTATGGCAATTAAGTTTTTAAGTAAGCTTTCAAGGTAATCCAAATGCAACATATTGGCTCCATCACTTTTAGCATTCGGAGGGTCAAAATGACTTTCAATAAACAAACCGTCTACATTATTTACCACTCCGGCACGGGCAATCGTTTCTATCATATCCGGCCTGCCGCCTGTAACCCCGGAGACTTGATTTGGCTGCTGTAACGAGTGTGTAACATCCAGTACGGTAGGAGCAAAAGTTCTCATTTCGGGAATTCCTCTAAAATCCACAATCATATCCTGATAGCCAAACATGGTACCCCTGTCTGTTATCATTACCTGATGATTACCGGAATCAGTAACTTTTTTGACAGCATGTTTCATAGCAGAGGGACTCATAAATTGCCCTTTTTTCAGATTTACGGCTTTCCCTGTATTTGCCGCTGCAACTACTAAATCTGTTTGCCGGACTAAGAAAGCAGGAATTTGTATCACGTCGACATACTCAGCTGCCAGATTGGCGTCGGATATTTCATGAATATCGGTAACTGTAGGAATATGAAATGTTGTTGAAACTTTTTGCAAGATTTTTAAGGCTTTTTTATCACCAATTCCGGTAAAGCTATCAATTCTACTTCTATTAGCCTTTTTAAAACTTCCTTTAAAGATAAACGGAATCTCAAGCTTGTGGGTAATTGCTGCTATTTTTTCCGCAATTTTTAATGCCATGCTTTCACTTTCTATAGCACAAGGGCCGGCAAGTAAAAAAAAATGATTGGCATCTGTATTTTTTATATTAGAAATTTTTGATAAATCCATCTGAAAAATTTTAACAAAAGTACAAAATAATTATTGCCAGGGTTTGGTATCTTTAACCCTGGTTATACATTAGAACTTCTTAATAAAGGCTGAAAGTGTAGTAAAATATGACGTTTTCTGAAATGTAAAGTACAACTACGGTACAGTAAAGCGATATATTTTGAAACGATTTCAAACGATAATAGATTTTCTAATGCATTCTTTGAGTTTAAACAAATTCTAAATATATTTTAATAATGAATCGGATAAAATTTTTAGTATTATCAGCTATTTTGACAGTATTTTCCATACAAACTTCTGCTCAGCATTTGACGCAAATTGATACTGCAACCGTAAGAAAGCACTTATATATGTTGGCTTCCGATGATATGGAAGGAAGAAAATCAGGAACAAGAGGCATAGAAAAAGCAGCATCATATATTGAAAATGAGTTTAAAAAAATAGGACTTACTACATATGATACACTAACAACATTTAGACAGCATTTTGACTTTAGAGGAATTAACATGTTTAATGTAATAGGCGTGTTGGAAGGCAGGTCTAAAAAGGATGAATATGTCATTATTTCCGCACATTATGACCATCTGGGAACTAAGAAAAGCGGTGAAGGAGATATCATTTTTAACGGAGCAAATGACAATGCATCGGGTGTTACAGGTGTTCTGACATTGGCAGCCTATTTTGCAAATAAAAAACAAAATGAGCGTACCATTGTTTTTGTTGCATTTACTGCCGAAGAAATGGGACTTATAGGGTCTAAATATTTTGGAAAAGGAATAGATGCGAATAAATTTGTTGCCGGAATCAACCTCGAAATGATTGGTAAGGAACCCAAAACAGGAACTAAAACAGCTTGGCTAACCGGCTTTGATCGGTCGGATTTTGGAAAAATCATTCAGAAAAACTTAAAAGGTACGGGATATACATTGTTTCCGGATCCGTATGTAAAGTACAATTTGTTTTTTAGGTCAGATAACGCTTCTTTAGCCAGATTGGGAGTGCCCTCGCACACTTTTTCCACAACCCCGATAGACATAGACAAGGATTATCACCAGGTTTCTGATGAAGCAGAAACATTAGACGTATCTGTTATTACGGAAACCATAAAAGCAGTAGCTAAAGGAACGGAAAGTATTATTAACGGGAAAGATACTCCTACCAGAGTAATTATTAAAAAGGAATAAAATGGAAATTTACAGGTGGATCGTTCTTTTGTCTGTTTTGGGGTGTACTTCCGGTAAAGTAGTATATGATTACGATGTAAAAACGGATTTTAAAAAGTTTAAAACATTTAATTTTTATGACGATGTAGGAGGAGGTCTAAACGAATTAGATATTAAAAGAGCAACAGTCATTATAGAAAAACAGTTGGTTGACAGAGGCTTTCAAAAATCCGAAACACCTGATTTTTTAATTAATTTTATATCAAATAGAACCGAATCGACGGATACGAATAATGTAGGAATTGGTGTTGGCGGAGGCAACCGTGTTGGCTTTGGAATTTCAGGAGGCATTGCTATTGGAGCTAAGAAGGAATATGAAGAATTTATCGTAGAATTTGTAAATACGGAAAACAATCAACTTTTCTGGCAGGGTATTTCCAGTAAGAAGGTCAAAGTAAAAATGAGTCCTGAAGAAAAAGAACGCTACAGACAACTTATCGTAGAAAAAATTTTTGAAAAATACCCACCCTCTCAAAAATAAGTATGGCATATAACGAGTTTTTAACGGATAGGGTTTCACAATTTTTTCTGGAAAAAAACGTCTCTTTTAAAATAGAAAAGATGATGGGAGGTTTGTGTTTCATGGTAGATGGAAAAATGTGTGTGGGTATCGTTAGAGATGAAATAATGGCCAGAATTGATCCGGATATCTATACGGCATCTTTGCTGAAACCCGGTTGTAAAGAAATGAATTTTACGGGTAGGCCTATAAAAGGTTTTGTATTCTTAACTGATGAAGCTACGGATTTGGATGTCCATTTACATTATTGGTTGCAGCTGGCGCTGGATTTTAATCCAAAAGCGAAAGCTAGTAAAAAAAGAAAAAAGCGGTAAAATAATGAATTTAAAACAATCCATTTTTGTATTTTTTAATTACAGTTAGTATTTGGTTGCGATACCTCTTGATTATCAATAACGGTAGATAAGTAAGCTCTTGGGTCTACAACATTGAAGTTATTTTTATAGCTCTAAATTGAACTTCTACCATGAGAGCTCATCGATTGGTCAGAAGCTATTTTATAGAAGCCTCTTGACAGGTCATACGAACAGACCCTGTCATGCAAGCGTATTATCGAAAGCATCCGGGCAAGAATGTAAAGACCATCATCATCAAAGTAGCCCGAAAGCTCAGTAGAACCTTGGCAGTAATCAAAACAGAAACTCCATATGAAATAGGAATTATAGAATAATAATAATAACAAGTAAAATAGATAACAAAGCTCACAAAATAATCAAAACCTGTATCACAAAACAATGTAGATGACCATTTAGGATCACATAGTTTTAGCAAGTGGACAGGTTTATCATAATTTATAATCATACAGATGCTGGTGACCACGCCATGGGCGAGGATCACATATAGGATGCCGAGCAAGTTATGTGGTATTGAAGTATTGATAATCCTACGGAGTTATCAACAATTCAACACCTTAAAATCATCATCATGAACTAAACAAAAAAAGAAATATTATCTTTGAAGAACTGAGCTAGTGCTTTTCATAGGACACCTTGTTATGGGCTTTTTAATTACCAAATATCAACAATAATACAACTATAATGACTATAATAATAAAAATCCACTTTATTATTTTCCAAAGTATTCGTCCAACATCCCAAATTTTCAGATGAGTGATTTGCAGAGTAATTACTAGTTTGAGTGTTTTTTTTATTTGACCAACTTTATATTATGAGCGTATTTTCATTTTAGAACATATTTTTGTACACATCAAATTACATTTAGTTTAAGCCTTTAACCCTTATTATGCTTATACGTTGTTTATAATTCCCCCCAAAAATCGGACAGTAATTTAAGTTAGATTTTTAATTATAAATTTACTGTATCATGAGTAGAAGAAGATTCACATCAGAGTTTAAATTCAAGGTGTTTTTAGAATCCTTGAGCGAGCGTTATACGATTCAAGAGTTGGGTCGTAAATATGAGATCCATCCAACCCAAATTACCAATTGGAAGGCTCAATTTTTAAAAAATGGTCAAGCTGTATTTGATCGTCCGGTAAAGGATTCAAAAACAGAGTCATAAGAGAAAGAAGATCGTTATTTAAAGAAGATCGGTCAGCAAAAGATGGAGATTGATTTTTTAAAGAAAGCCTTGTCATGAATAAGAGTTCAAAACAGCGTAAAGAACAGGTTGACAAGGCAAGTAAGCTGTCTATTGTAAAGCAATGTGATTTATTACAAATTCATCGTAGTAGTGTGTATTACATTCCAAAGGGAGAGAGTTCATTGAATCTGGAGATCATGAGATTGATAGATGAGGAGCATCTGCTTCACCCATGGCTTGGAGTTCCTCGTATAACTACTTGGCTCAATATGGATAAGGGTTATAAGATCAACAAAAAGCGCATAGAACGCCTTTACAGACTCATGGGGTTGTCTGCCGTTGGCCCCAATCCTAATACTTCCAAAAGAGGTAAAGGGGCTTTGCATAGAATCTATAAGTACCTGTTGAGTAAGTTAAAGATTAGACATTCCAATCAAGTGTGGGCAATGGATATTACCTACATTCCAGTTCAGGGAGGGTATTTGTATTTATGTGCTATTATAGACCTTTACAGTCGTTATGTAGTGGGTTGGTCATTATCCAACACGATGACAAGTAACCGGTGCAGAGAAACCTTACAAGAGGCTATTGAAAAACATGGAAAACCAGAGATTCTCAATACAGATAAGGGGAGTCAGTTTACTGCCTATGAGTTCTGCCATTGGGTAACTCATCCTGATAGAGCCATCAAGCTCAGTATGGATGGTAAAGGAAGAGCTATTGATAATATTTTCATTGAACGATTATGGCGTAGTGTCAAATACGAACATGTATATTTGTTTCCAGCTAGTGACGGTAGAGAATGTTATAGAGGTTTAAAGGAGTATTTCGAGTATTACAATACACAAAGAATACATCAAAGTATCGGTAATCAACATCCTCAAACCATTTATCAACAAACCCTAAAAATAGCAGCATGAGATATGATGATACTTTGGGGAGTTATTCACAAAAAATGAGAGTTATCAGTCTCCTCCCGGACCCCCCTCTTTCAACATCATTATCTCATTTAAGTTTTAATAAAATCTGTCCTATCAATGGGGAATTATAGTTGGTAGCCGTTTTCATTCGTTATTCGTTAAAATCGATATTCCATTTTTAAAAGCACAAATCTTGGTAATAATCTGTATTCAGTTGTTGTTGTTCCAATATCGCTTATTGCAAAGTTTCTAAATGTATTGGTGTTTAGTAAGTTTCTACCTGAAAGCATCAATGTTAGTTTATTTTCCTTAATGGTATATCTTGTATCAAAATCTAAAAAATAATAGGTATTGTCAGTATTTAGATTTCCAAAAAAATAGCGTTCAGAGTTTATATCAATATTCAGTTTTTCATTAAAAGTAAAAGTTACATCCAAAAAACTCATGTTGTCTGTAAATTCATTTTTCGAGGTGGTTTTTATTTTGTTTGTTAGCCATTTGCTTCCTAAATGGAAGTTGAAAATTCCGTCAAAAGCTGTTCTGTATTCAAAACCATAATTATAATTTATGGAATTGACTTCTCGTAATTCGGAATCATTTACTATGTTCTTAAATTCCGGTTGTGTGTAACCTAATTTTAATTTCAAATTGCTTTGTAATTTCTTAAAAAAATAATCCAAAAAAGAATTGGCAGTAAACAATTCTCGGTTTTTTATAACAATGGTTTCTGACTGAGTAACGTTTTGACTGATTTGTGAATTGGTAGAAAAAAAATCGTGGTTTTTAGTATATGCAAAAGTTGTGTTAGTAAAAAATCGGTCTGACCAATTTCCTAATTGGTAGTTAAAAAACAAAGCCGATGCATCTAACTGATTAAATTCACCAGTACCAACTATAAAATTTCTAAAACCTCTCAACACAAAATTATCATAAACATTGATTATATCTGCATTAGTTCTGTTTTGTCTATAAGTTGTGCGAATTCGGTTTTTTGAGTTAATTTCCCAATCTATACCTAAACTTGAATTGATAAAAAACGGTTGTTGTGTTTCGGTTTGGTTATTTTGTTCGAGCAAATTGAATAGCTGATGAAAAGCAAGATTACCAATTAATGTTATTTTATTTAAATTGTATTGGTATTTTCCTTTAGCATATAAATTATTTACAGTATAAGTTACGTTATTCTGATAACCCTGTGGATTATCAATTAAGGTTTCATCTTCTAAAAGAGAAAATTGACTAATTAGAATATCTTGTCTGTAAGCATTACCAAGTTTTAGTTCTAAAAGGTTTTTACTTTTCTTTCGGTCTAAAAGATGAACTTCAAAACCAGCAAAGGTTATTTTTTGGTCTAAGGTTTGTCTAACGTTATTGGCATTATTGTTTGGAAACAAATTCTCATATAAAAACTGATTGACAGTATAGTTTTGTGGTGCTTTTTCATTTATAAATCGCCCAGTAAGTAGCAGTACTTTTTTTTCCTTAAATTTATTGGTATAACTTAATTTTTGGTCAAACAACTCAACGGGATTTTCTAAATTTTCAATTGTTGATTGACCATTAAAAAGCAAATCTGAATTGCTTTGAAAATCTGCGTTTTGATATTTAGTTGTCGCTTCCAGCATTTGAGATTCTGAAATGTTGTAGGTCAAATCCATTTTTCCAAACCCAATTCTATTTTTGCGTTGAAGTTGATAATCTTGGTTATTTGTAAAATTTAAATCATTAATTGAAACATGATCAACCCTATCACGAAAAAAGTCCGGTTCATCCCAATTAAAAAATCCCAAGGTTTTTATTTTTAATTTTTTGGTTGGGTTAAAAATAGCACTCAACGAAGCCATTTCTGCGTTGTTAAAGGTGGTTCTACTTCGTTTAAAATTTGGCGGACTTGCTGATAACGAGATTAAAGATGAAATACTTTGATCATCGCCAATACTGGCAGGCTCATTAAAACGTATTGGTCTTATGAGATGATTGATATCACCCGTGGCATCATAACCTATATTGTTGAGATTGGTTAAAAAATAATACTTATTCTTTTTTCCAAAGTTCATCAAATTACCTTTGGCATAATATCTATCTTCATTAGAAAACGCACCGTAACCTAAAGTCATATTTCCAAACCAAATACGCTTGGCATCTTCGTCTAATTTTAAATTGAGTGCTACTCGTTCACTTTCCTCTATGTCTTTTAATAAGCGGTTATTTGAATAGTTTTGCAACAACTCAATTTTATCAATAGGTTGAGCAGGCATATTTTTAGTAAGAATTTTGTAACCACGTTCTAATAAATCATCTCCTTCAATCATTACTTTTTCTACTTCTTGACTGCCAACTTTTATTGTGCCATCTTGCTCGATGGTTAAACCCGGAATTTTCTTGAGCAAATCTTCAACTACTTCTTCGTTACCTTGTGCAAAGGATTTTGCATTGAAAACAAGAGTATCTTTTCTTTGAGTTATATCCAGTTCGGCTCTAATAATAACTTCATCTAAATCAATAGGTTTTGTTTCGAGTATTATATCTATTTTTATTTCTTTTTGTCCCTCAATTAAGATTATAACCTTTTTATCCTTATAGCCAAGTGATGTAAATTCTACTGTAAAATATCCTTTTTTATTAGTCTCTAATTTATACTTGCCGTATTCGTTAGTATAGGAATAATCAATATAAGTGTTAATACTGTCTTTTAAAATTACACTTCCACCATAAATCACAGTATAACCACCTGTAACTTTACCAATGATTTTAGTTTGTGAATAACAAAAAAAGGATGAGAGAAATATAGTTAATATAAATTGATTACCCACTTTTATACCAGTATTGATGAGTGACAGCTACTACCAGTCTATCAAATAGTCTTTCAGCGAAATAGCGTCTGTTGAGTTTATAGCAGAACTCGTCAAGATAATTCTGCAAATATTTTCCTTTAATTTTATGGTAAATACCTAACAGAGTGCGTTTTGCATTACTTATGGCTATATGCACCGATTTTAGTGTGGTAATAGTGGTTTCTTTATTTGATTTTTCAGTAATGTGTACTTCCACATAATCACCTATGTCTACATAAGACGTGCTTTTGTCGCTAAAAACAATGCATGTATCATCAAAATTACTATCAATAAGCGTGTTGACTTCTTCTTTTTTATGAGTATCCAAAACTTTCATTTTAAAATAACGACATTGTTTGGATTGTTTCCCAGTCTTTAAATCTTCTAAAGGTACAGACTCTGCCATTACCGCTACGTTAGATTGTTTTTGACTGCCTCTGCCTCTTTTAAGCTTTTGTCTGTCGGATTCTTTTGTTGCCACAGTAAAGTAATCTTGATCAAACTCAATCATATCTTCAAGGTCGTATAAATTATCTCGTTTTCCCATAGCCGAACGTATTCTGTGCATAAGAGACCATATAGTGGTATAACGTGTATGGTTGAGCTGACGTTGTAATTCGGCAGCAGAAATACCTTTTTTACTAAAAGTCATAAATGCCATAGCGAGATACCAAGTACGAATAGGTAAATTGGAGTTCTCCATCATAGTACCGCTGCGTAGAGTAGTTCTAAAACCACAATAAGAACATTGCCACATCCATTTAGACTTTAACCAATAGTGCTTTTTTGATTGACATTTTTTGCAAATGACTCCTTCTTTTGAACGAGCCAACTTCATATGTGATTTACAGGAAAACTCATCTGGAAATTGTTCAATAAAATGTAGTAAATTCATAATTCTAAACTTTATATTAAGATACGAATTTTTAAATTAGTGGCATAATTAAGTGTAATCAATTAATATAATTACTTTATACATTCATCAGTGTTAATTTCTAAATTTTCTTTATTACCTACCTTTGTTAATTTTAACCTACCAGCCCCACGTCCCATTTTTGATTCAATTATTCTCTTAAATTCTAGTGCATCATCACAACGCTTGTTTAAAAATTCATTGTATGAAATGGGATTCGTTAAGTTTATTTTTGTTAAAACTTTTTCTGTGTTTTCTGTTTTATTATTCATTTTTATTTCACTTGCATAAGCTCTATAGACGCCCTTATCGCCGTATATTTCCAATATTAAACCAGGTAAACCACTGAATTTTCTAGGTCCGTAATCAACAGGTATTTTACTTGTAAACCAAACAGTATATCTTCGCCCTCTAAATTCAATTGTGGCTTTAGAACATTCATAATTTCCAATTATTCTTTTTTCTTTATGAATTTTCCAATTTAGATTTAAAGAGTCGTCTTTGACAGTATATTGATTTAAGGCTGTCTTTGAATTATAAAACACTTCTTTTTTATTCAATTTTTTGTAATAGAACGGTGGATCTGATGATCTTTGAGGTATGAATTTTGAAAATTTACCATCTGAATTAGTTTCTGTTTGAGTTGAATTTCCACTAAATAGATAAATTGAATGGTTTTTATTGAAATACAATTCGTAATTAGAATTTACATTACCTAATGTACTTTTAAAGGTTTCTTGATATAAAACTACACCATTTATAGACGTTTGAGCCTTAATCCCTATAAACAGAAACAAGGCTATTATATTTAAAATTTTCATAATATTAATTTGTGTTTAAAAACTGTCTAAAAGGGATGAAAACTTATTGCATTTAGAATTTATAAAGTGCAAATTTTCATAGTGGTTGAATTCAAGCAAATAAAATCAACTTATGACTTTTAGACAGTTTTTTGAATTCAATAGCCCGTAGAGTTTTTATAAATATTTGATAATCAATAAGTTGAATTTTAATCTTCATTAATTTAAAACATTGATAATCAGTTATTTATATTAATTTTAAAAACTCAAAACCAAAAACTCTACGGAGTACTGTGAATTAATTCTTAAAAATAATACCATTCCATTTGCATATCTACTTCACAGCCTTCATCGTAATATTCGAATTCAGCGAGAATTTCTTTTGTGTCTTTATCAAAAATAGTAACATAACTTGTGCAACCTAAAAGTCCTAAATCAATCGTTAATGTTTTAACTGTAAAGTTCTCATATGAAATCATTGAACTTTCAAAGCCCGCACTTAATAATTCAGTAACATTTTCTGAATTCACATCTAAGTTGCTTTCCACATTTGTTGATGCAAAGCCAACTGAACTAATTAGCATAAAACCTAAAGCAAAAAATACATTTTTCATTGTAAAAAAAAATTAATGCTCCATTAAGGTCTTGAGCGGTTAGGGTTCGGCCTTTCGATAGTCATTCAATGCAACATTTTGTTTACTTCTCTCGGTTCAATCTCTTCTAAGTGAGTGGCTTTGGTCATTTCATAGTATGACTCTTTTTTTTCTGAACCGCTAATTTTTAACGCAATGTTTCTCTCAAATGGCTACCAACGGTCTAGTATAAGAATAGTAGCGGATTTTGAAGACCGAACTTTTCAGTTAAACACAGACCTTTTTTATATTTACTTACTTTCGTTTTAGCGATAAAACCGCTATTATTTTTATACATTGTTGGCATTTCGTTATTTTTAGTAACGAGGCATAGTTCTAAAAAGATTATGTTTGGTTTCATTATCTAAATCGTTAATGTATTTGTCAAATTGTCCAGGAAATTCTTTGCTTGCATACGCTAATAAATTCAAGTATCTATTAACTAAATGAGGATGTGAAGAAAAAGCTCTGGCTAAAAACGAAAAAAACGAGTTATTTTCTAAATATTTTCCTTGATTTAGAATCCCTTTAAAATTTATATTTAACTGTAAATCGTTACCTACCATTAATTTATTGAATGCAATAAGAGATTGTTCAACATTTTGTGTCATCATCATTCCTATATTATCACCAGTGTATTGAGTAGCTCTTTCGTAGAGCAAAAGAAACAAGTTAAATACTTTAATTTTTTCTACATTTTCAAAAATCAATCTCAACATAGTAGTTTTAAAATGTTTTGCTCTTAATGCTCCTATAAATCGAGCAATAACCCATTTCATTTGAACTAGTTTGTCTTTACTGGATATCATATCTTTAACTAATTCAGAGTTTAATACAATAAATCTTGTTTTAAAGAATTTAGCAAGAAAAGCATTTACTGAACCCTCCTCTACTATGTAAATTTGAATCTCTTTATTGTACGATAATTCTTCTTTAACCTCTTTGTAAATATTAAATATTTCGGGAAAATTATGAATAGAAACTTTAACAGAATTACCTATGAGATTCATCTTTGCTATGCTGAGAGAAAACCAAACAAAAAATATAATTAGTCCAATGTAAATTAATATTAACCCAAAGGAAGCAATTGTTAGTATTAACCCGAATAAAGCAATTGGAATTCCAATTATCATAGCTAAGTTAAAACGATTCCCTTCTTTTGGATAAGTTGCTTTCTTTAATTTTTCTGTAGTTATTATTCCCATTGTGTCTGTTTTAATGAATGCCAACTTGTTTATATACAGAACTTTCTTCCTCTTATTCTGCCATTATGGTGGTATATGCAGAAGTTTTGATTGTTTTTATGTTTTTTAGCTTTCGTCATAAAAATAAGAGAATTTTAAAATTTACCTGATGTAAAAGTAATACAATTTCGAATACTTGTCAATAACAGAAAACAATGAAATTTTCACCTCAAGGAAAACAGTGATACCATTTTAACATCTAAGGGCCGGCCATATATAATAGTAAACATAAATGATACCGCACAATGTTCGGATGTATCTTCTTTAGGCTTTACGGCAAATATCTTTTTTCGGGTAGTGCTCCGATTATACCAAAATGAATACTAAAGTGGTCTAAAGATGGTGTGAGGAAAATTTCAAAGTTCGAGTTAAAAAACACAGGCTTAGCTACGCCGAGTATTTTTAGTGATGAAATTTGAAATTTTCATAGCGAGATTGGACTATTTTATACCAGTAATTTCAAGTGATAAATGGTATTAGCTATATAAAACCTAAGCAGTCCGGACCTTGGCAGGGTGTACGACAAATTTCCGTTTAAGCTACTTTTTTGCATAACCGTTCAATTTGATTCCATCTTTTGCTTTTGTAAGCCACTCTAAGCTGGACCATTTGCTGTAATCCTTTTTTAGTCCACCTTTGCCCTGAGAGTTTGAGGCGTTTTTGTAACACATCTTTATGTGCTGATTCAATAGCTCCTGATCCAATAATGAGCCCTTTTTCTTTAAAGAGATGATACTGCATTCGTTTTTGATGATTTGTATAATAACCAATCAATTGCCTTAGTTTCTCTGTCTTTTCCAGGAGTTTATTAAGTGATTTAATAACAGGAGATATTCCTTTATTGAGCATTACTTCACTTTGTTTTTCTATCCACTTATCTCTATAATTCTTGTCTTTAAAGTATTTCTTGGCAAATTCACATAAATGTTCTTTAGCATGGAAAAAGTCCACAATCTGTTCACAGTCAGGATAGGTATCTTCCACCCAGTTCCATATCCATCTAGCACCGTTAGCTATGAAGACTTTGTTTTTGATATTTTCAATACAGTATTCCATCTTAGGTAGAAAATCTTTGCTGCTACCTAAGTGAGCCACATAATATGAACTGAGTAATTCACACCTATCTTTAGAGACTTCCATTAAATCTTCGTGTTTGTAGATACGACCTAGTTTGATTTCTTTCCAATCTTCTTCTCTTGTATAATACATACTCCCGTCAACGCTGACATAGTGACGCTTTTCTGATTCCTCTGGTAAAACCTCTTGATAACCTTTGACTTCTATACTATCAAGCTGTTCTTGTTCTAAGCTATTTCCGTAATGGTGGCCAGATACGTTCTATCTGTTTGGCATTGACACTTGCTCCTGTAAGATTGTTAATCACTTCTTCTGCATCTTTGAACACCAAATGTTGGCCTGTGTAGCACATCGTCTCTTGCGCATAACTACTTATGGACATATGGGGCGGACTTTGCGCCAGGATATGAATCTTTTCAATATCTATTTTTCCAAATCGGGTTTGAAGTTTTTTTTAACGTTTTTATCCTTGGGAACTTCACCAACAGATAATTGTAATATTTCTTGCTCTACTTTTTGCATCATATCTGCATAGGTCGACTCATAATCGTATCCGCTTTTCATCCGGGCAGGGCTAGATTCTCATGCTGTCAAATACTTCTCTAATATTGCTGTAGCTTGTTGTTTAAAATCCATCGGTGTTTGTTCACAAATTACAACTTTTTATAGATTTACGGAAATTTGTCGTGCACCCATTGTTAGCGTAAACAAGCCTAGATAATTTATTTCTTATATGCAAAAAAATAGTTGTCATATCGTTATTTTATAGCCTGCAGCTATTAAACAGGGAATTTTTATACGCTTTTCGGCTTGAGATTATTGTTAAAGACTCAGGTAATTGAATTATTATTTATTAGGTCTACCCAGTTAAGTCGCGTTAACTCATTTTCCATTTCATTGGAAGTCTTATGAGTATTGGTCTAGAGTTTAAATGATCAAAATTTTAAAGACTAAACTTACAACTTATTATCAGTTATTTGAGAACTAAATGGGTAGCCCGATTATTTATTTAAATGATAGATTTTATCTATAGTAGTATAAGCATAATCTATTCATTATCGGAAGCTTAAAAATCACTGAGCCTGTTGTGGGTTTGTTTTATAAGCAGGAGGTAAGATATTTACATTTATCATACTTTTGATTGGTTTAAGTGTAATTGCCATACCTGCAGGCATTATATCTTCTGCATTAACAGAGGGCCATTAAAAAAACAAAAGAGTAAATTTGTGAGATCTTTACAGAATTGATTTGGCAAAAAAGTTCGACGCCCGAAGAAAATTTTGAACCGGAATAACCTGGCGGTTTTGAGGATTTAAAATTTTCGAGAAGGAAGAAATTTGAAGTCAAATCAATTTTAATACAGAATATATTACTATTTTGCAAAGGTTCTCTTTGTGTTTTAAACTTCAGTAAATGAACATCCATTTTATTGCGATAGGAGGTAGTGCCATGCATAATCTGGCAATAGCATTGCATCTTAAAGGGTATCAGATAACAGGTAGTGATGACATGATACATGAGCCTTCAAAATCCAGGTTGGAGAAATATGGTTTGCTACCGGAAAAATTTGGCTGGTTTCCCGAGAATATCTCTTTGGAGTTAGATAGTATTATTTTGGGGATGCATGCCAAAAAAAACAATCCGGAATTAGTAAAAGCGCAAGAATTAGGAGTAAAAATATATAGCTATCCGGAGTTTTTATACGAACAGTCCAAAGACAAAACCAGAGTAGTCATCGGTGGATCTCATGGTAAAACAACGATCACTTCTATGGTGTTACATATATTGAATTATCACGGCAAAGAAGTAGATTATATGGTAGGTGCACAACTGGATGGTTTTGAAACGATGGTGTGTCTGACCAAAGAAAATGACTTTATGGTTTTGGAAGGCGATGAATATTTAAGTTCAACGATTGACAGAAGGCCTAAATTTCACTTATATAAACCCAATATTGCTTTGCTGAGCGGAATTGCCTGGGATCATATCAATGTATTTCCAACTTTTGAAAATTACACGGAACAGTTTCGCATATTTGTAGATTCTCTAACACCCGGTGGAATTATGGTATATAATGAAGAAGATCCGATTGTGAAAGATATGGTAGCACATTCTGAACATCCGGTAAAAAAATATCCTTATAGAACACCAAAGCATTTTATAGAAAACAATACTACCTATATCGATACTTCCGAAGGCGCAATACCTTTGGAAATTTTTGGAGAACACAATATTCAAAATTTGGCAGGCGCCAAATGGATTTGCCAACATATGGGTATTGACGAAGATGACTTTTACGAGGCAATTACAAGTTTTACGGGAGCGAGTAAAAGACTGGAAAAAATAGCCGAAACTACATCTTCGGTTATTTTTAAAGATTTTGCACACAGTCCAAGTAAGGTAAAGGCAACCACGATGGCTCTTAAGAAACAATACCCTCAAAAAACACTCATAGCGTGTTTGGAATTACACACGTATAGTAGCCTGAATGCCAAATTTTTAAAGGAATATAAAGACACTTTGGACGCAGCAACCGCCGCGGTTGTTTTTTATTCGCCCGATGCCCTGAAAATAAAGCAGTTAGAAGAAATTACACCTGGTCAAATTGCGGACGCGTTTAAGCGAGATGACTTAATTATTTATACGAATTCCGATGCTTTTAAAGAATTTCTTTTCCGGCAAAGTTTAGAAGAAAAAGTAATTGTATTCATGAGTTCCGGAAATTACGGAGGTTTGGATTTTGAAGAGGTGAAAAAACGAATTTAGCGCTTAAAAATTAAATGTAGTAGATGCTTTCTCATATTTTTATTTACAAAAGCTAATTTCAGTTTTCGTAACCTTGATTTGTTTTCAAAATAGAAATTCCAGATTTTTTTGTTGGCATTCATTTTTTTAGGAAAATCTAAGAATTTTATTTGATGCTTTATAAATGTCGCTGCCTTTTTATTGTTGACAAAATGAATAGAAGAAATGTGATTAAAGATATAAGAAGAGCTTGCCAAAAAAGTATTTAGAATAGTAAAATGTCGGTTGTATTTTTTTATTGCCTGTAGTGTATTTGTTTTCTTTGATAAAAGAAATAGATCGTAATTGTTTCTGAGGGAGATGGTTTTATACCAATAGCCATAATCACTGGCCTGTTTGTTAAAAATGGTGTGTAACACCTGGTGGTCATAATTTAAAACATAACTATTTTCTGCTGTTTTTGAAATGTTATTTTTTACTGTTTCATAAGTAAAACTTTTATCGTACGGAGGTTTTAAAATTCGAAAGTGTATTTCAACTGCAGCTATTTTATTTTCATGAACCAACCTGGGGTAGTGATTTCCTATTTTTACAGTATTCAACAGGTGATCTTTATTAGTATACCCATTCTTTTTTAAAATTTGTATGGTATCTTCATACACTTCGGGAGAAACTATAAAATCGATATCGCCTACCATCCTTTCTGAAATTTCTTCATAAAACCCTTGCAACAAAAATGCAGTTCCTTTTAAAAAAACAGGATGTATATTATTTTCTTTTAACAGAAAATCAAGCTGTTTTGCTTGTTGAATAATTTGCAGGTTTCTTTCATTATTTAAGGTTATAATGTGCTTCATATAGGCAACCAGATCTTCAGGTAAGAATTGTAAAAGTTCTTTACGTTTTAAATTACAATACAGTGCAGGAAAAACAAAATGTGCAGTGCTTACCTTTACTATCGCATCCCAATCTACCGAGCCTTTAACTATTTTATCTTTCACAATAAGAAAGTTTTTATCTTCTAAAGAAATAGTCAGACATTTTGCCACAAAGAATAGGGTTTCTTTATAAGACATTTTTAAATAATTTGGAAACTTCCGAGATCATTCTGTCATTGTCGGAATACATAATTTCATAACAGGGAATTTCGGAATACCAATCTAAAAATGCCTTTACATTTTCTGATAATGGTGATAACCACGAATCTGGAATCAGCTTTTCAAAAGCTATGGTGTTGGAAATTTTATTTACATTACACTGGATATTTTGATCGTATTTGATAAACACAAAACCCTTACATGGAACTTTACGAATTGATTTTTTATTTTTAAGTGGCAAAAAACGAACTATTTTGTTGAGTCTTTTAAAATGATATTCTGCACTATTTTCCAACTCAGGATATAAAGATAATAAGGTGTTCAGACTATTTTTCTTTATCGAAATTGCCGCAGGAAAAGAATAGATATCCTGTTGTAAAGCACTTACGGGCACAAAATCGTCTGCAATGCAATCAAAACCATTTGCCTGTAGCAAAGCCAAAGAAGTACTTTTTCCATTTCCCGAATCTCCCAAAAAAAGCACCCCGTTTTTGCCGTCTGAAACTGCAGAAGCATGGAAAACACCTAACCAGTCTTCTCCGGGTTTATGATGTATATGCTGTACTATCTGCATAGAGATTTTTCCTTGAAAATAATGAATATCATCATAACACCAACTACCAATATATGTATTGCCTACATACAAAAAAGTAGTCCCATGGCTATTAAATACATGATAATTGAAGTTGTATTTTTGAGACTTGGGAATTTCCAAATATGCAAATTTGGGGTGGACTAAAGATAATTCTAACTCACTGGAAAAATCTACCTTAAAAACAATATCGTGAATCCTGTAATAATTTGTATACTCAAACTCTTTAGGAATTGTGATATTCTTAAACCGGTTGAGGATTACTTCTTTTTTTTCCTGATTTGGAATAAGTATATTTTTTTTAATATCTAAAATAAAATCAGTGGCTTTTTCTTTAGGTATTTCTAACACTTCAGCCAATTCTTTTGCTATGATATTCAATGCGATTCCATTAGATAGCTTTTTTAAAATTTCAGCAAGAATGACTTCTACTACCAGATATTGGTTTGAATTTTCAAACCATACGATCGTTTTTTTCTCAATATTTTTAAAAAGAATTTGTGTGTTCAATGGAGTGTTTTATTTGACCCAACGATCTTTAAATCTTAAATAATAAACTTGTAATATGCGCTTGAGTAACTGCTTAAATTTAAAATGAAACAGTACATCAATTAAATCATTTATATCAGTACTTTTATGAAAATAATGAATTCTTTTTTCTATTTGCGTATCTGTAAATTTCCCATACATTCTTCTGCTGGAAACCTCACTAATTTGCCATTTTAAGAGGTGCTTTTTTCGCCAAATTTTTCTATACTGTTTAAAATCAGCACTGCCTTTTTGTAAATACGTATCCATATACGTAGCAGCTAAAGAAGCATTTTGCATGGCATATTTGATGCCCTCTCCGCCTAATGGATTTACGGTAGACACGGCATCTCCCACGGCAATTACTTTATTTTTGTAGAACGTATCTCGTATACCGGGACTATACCTTAAAGTACCGCCATGTACATCTATTAGTGTATAATCATCGGCTTTTATGTATTCTTTAATGATTTTTTCAGTAAGTTTCTTTGTTGTTTTTGTCGTCTTTTCTTCATCTTTAGCTTGAATATGAACCTTTCCCGAACCCACTTTTAAAATCCTGTTTTCCATTGGAAAAATCCAGGAATACCCTTTTAAAGCCCATTTATGACCTAGAAAAAACACCAGCGATTCTTTGTATTTGTCATATATTTTTTGAGATACCTCAATCACATATTCTATACCGCTTCCATATACCATTTTGGGTTGCGCTTCTTTAGAATCGAACATCACTTTTCTTAAAGGCCCTGTGGCATCTACTAACAATTTTGTTTTTAATCGGATGATTTCCGAAGACTCGGTATTTTTAAATTCGGCGATAATACCATCATCTGCCATCGTTTTTTTTGTATAACGATATCCCATTAAAACATAGCCACCGTTCTTAAGAGTTTCATCAGCAAGAAATTGACGCAATCGTCCAAAATCCAACACAACCCCTTTTCTTTGATCTCCTTTCCAGTGATATAAGTTTTTAGAACATTGTATCCTTAAATGACTCCAATAAGCTCCAATCACACTTTTAGGGATGCCAAACTCCTCTAACGGACCTAGTGTCATCCCTGCACTCGAGAAATTATTCTCCTCAAAACTTTTATATCGTTCTACTAAAAGTGTTTTATGTCCTTTAGCTGATAATTCTCTTGCACACTGCCCCCCTCCGGGTCCACCCCCTATAACAATAACATCATATTCTTTTAACATGAACTTCAATTCATTTTTAAAGCAGTAAAGATAGTAGTTTTGGATCTTTCATGTATAGTAAATTATATAGAGTACGTGTCCGGGTCTTTTACTACTCCGGACACAGCCGGACGCAGGTGTGCTACTTCAGCAATCTCTTGTGCATTGAGATTTCCGAAAGCAATATGGCATTACAGGATAAGTCCATGAAAGTTACCTGAACGTCTACTACCGAACTTTCCTATGCTAAGGAATTAGAAAAATAAGTGAAAAATGGACAATTACTGAAATCATTGATTTCATGGATTTGGTTGATGACTTTGTCAAAAAGCTAGAGTCTGGAATTATAGAAGGAAAGGTATCTGAAAAAAGTAATTTACGATCATTTGTGATTTCCAAGCAAACTATTTTATATTTTGATTATTTTGAAGACATTAAAACTATTGAATTGTTGCTATTTTGGAATAATAATGATGATCCTAAAGTGTTAAAGAAGCTTCTGAAAATATAGTATTATTCTTATTATTTAGCTCAGGATAAAGAGCTTTAATAAGTAAGTTACAATCATACTTTACAATTTAAAATTGGTATAACACTAGTATAAAATTGGTAGTATCTCCAACCGTAAAGTTTTGAACACTTAAAGTAGTATCAGAATATATCCCCTCTCCATTTATTATTTTCTTTGTCTCTGTAACTATTCTTTTAACTTTTTTAGCATCTTTCATTCCATTACTTAAAGACTTACTTTCTTTCTACCAGTTGCTCCTTTAAACTTACCCGTAATACCTTTTAATGCATTGATTACTTCTTCCGGAATTTCAATGTCATCTTCCGGGTGGTTAGATCTGGTATTCAGACCGCCGCTTCCGCTTGCTTTGCCTTTTATTACAAAACCGGAACCTATACGATCTACAGCCGTACCTTTAAAATCTGATCCTAAATTACTCCACCACCTTGAAAAACTCCATCGGTAACACATACATTGCCAATTGAAATATCTATTTTCATGTATTTTGCCCTGCTCATCATAATAAGTTCCTGAACTTTCATCATAATAAACATCGCCGATATAAGTAGCACCGTATAAACCTAAATCATCCACATCTTTTTGGTTATTAATATTAGGATCATAAACAATATTACCACGTCCATCATTATAATATCCTGTTTGTGGCCCATATTCTCTTGGGGTCATACCATCCGGATATATAAAATAAATAGGATTATCAAATGCGTAGTTATAAGGACAGTGTCCAAACATTAATTCTGTTAGCGGATCCAAGTTCACCCAACGTCCCAAAGCAAGGTCGTAATTGCGAGCCGTAATATCATACCAGTTTAAACCCAGTTCTTCATTGCACTCTTTTCCTCCAAACATTCTTTTTTCTGCAACACTGTTTCTACTGGAATTTACCACATTGTTAAATCCACGTATTTTGAGCCCAAATGGCATGTAGTGATTCTCCCGGATAATCTCATTTTTGATATATCCCCAGAATCATCGGTATCCGTATAGGATAGTCGAACATTGCCCAAGTGGTCTTTGTACCGATAGACATACTTTAAATTCTCCTAACTCATGTTTTACATAACTCTCAAGAGTACTAAAAAATTGCAACACTCCATTCTCATAAATGTAATTCACCTAATAACAATTTTTACATTTCATAGTACTTATTTTTCAGGTGCTAATTTAGGACATAAAGCAATACAAAACCTAGTTTTTACAGGCTTTAACAAATTTTATGATTTCAAAGAACCTTAGATACTGCTCTAAAAAGAGTAGTATTTAATACTTAACGTATTGATTTTTAGTGACTTTTTAAAATCATTTACTAAAAGTGCTTTTTTAGGACACCATCCTATATAAGTTATGAAATTATCTACTGATCTCTATAAGTTTTTTATGAAAATGCCGTGTTTCTTCAAATTTTTGACCTACATAGTCATAGGTTTTTACTAACTTGTCTTTCCAATTACTGAGTTTTGTATCCAAAATAGTTTTGTTGAATTAACATTAAGATACTGAATATCAATAATCTAAACAAGTTTATTGCGCTGAAATTCAACAATTTAAACTTGTTTTTTTATCATAATTCTCAACCCTTGATTCGCATTATATGCCTTTAAATAAAATTAAACCGTTAAATCCTGTAAAAATTAAAAAAATCTCTCCCATATATGATCTGATTAAGTTGGGGAGGTTAAAATTCTTAGTGTACAGTGCTTTGTCTTATACATTGGGAATGACATTATGCTTATATGCTGATATAGAAAATATTAATTTAAACAGTTATATTTTAGGTTTGGTATTGGTATGGTCCATTCATTTGATGACCCATTATTGTAATGAGTATTATGATTTGGAAGCAGATAAAGCAAATCTTTCATTTACAAAATGGACAGGCGGGAGTAGAGTTTTGGCTAATGGGGATTTAAATCCAAATATGAGTATTTCTGCAGCGTATTTACTGCTTTTTTTAACGACGGCGTTAGGCTTATTTCTTCCCAACTTTGGCTCTAAATTGATCTTATTTGGAGGTTTATTTTTGGGGTGATTTTATACCGCTCCTCCTTTTTCTTTCAATTATAGAAAGCTAAGTGAATTATCGGTTGCTATTATATTAGTTTATTTAGTGCCTTCGATGGGGTTTGTTATTCAAAGTGGTTTTATTTATTTGCCTGTATTTTTTATGCTAGCTCCATCTTTTGTAGTCCAATTTGCGAGAATGATGATCATGAACTTGTGTGATTATGAGAGTGATTTGATCGTGAATAAAAGAACCTTAGTTGTTGGATTAGGTCCAAAAAGAACTATTTTGATTTACGGTTTTAGTCATATTTTTTCTTATTCATTTCTTATTATAATTTACCTTTTGGGATATATTTCTTTGGAGATAGTACTAACTACACTATGTACACTCCCTATTTCAATTTGGCAGTATAAAAGAATTAAAAAGGGAGGGTATAAGGGTAAAATTGCAAATAGTATTGTTTTTTGGGCATCTACACATAGCGTTTTGATGATTTTGGCAGTATATTTAGGAATTATTCTTGAAATGTGGTTCAGTAATTATTTTAGAATTGGAAGAAACCCAAATTTATTTGTTTTTTGTGCCATCCTTCCATTTATATACCTTATCGTGATGTTGAAGCAAATTATAATTCCCTCCACCCATAGGTGAAACGCAAATATCGACAACCTTTTTTTATGGTCATAAAAAGTTTAAACCACTTCAATTGTCCTTAAAAGTATGCCCATGAGCAAGTAGTTATAAGATATTAGGAAATAAGGTTCTACCTTGTCCCTATTTGTTTTTTCATTTTGTTTGGTTAAAATTCTGCGGTAGTAGTTCAGTTAGTTTAGAGACCTTATAGTCCTGTATGACTTGGAGTACATAGTGTAGCCATTGGTATGGGTTGATATTGTGTTTTTTGCAGGTGGCGAAAAAGGAATAGATCATGGCTGCATTTTGCGCAGCCTTGTGTGATCCTGCAAAGAGGTAATTCTTTCTCCCCAGTGCCACAGGTCTGATAGCGTTTTCTACCAGATTGTTGTCAATCTCCAAAGCACCATCATGTAGGTAGGCAATCAGATTGCCCCATCTGGTAAGACAATATGCCATGGCTTTTCCTATTGCAGATTTAGGAAGTGTGTTTTTATACTCACCGGCAATCCATTTTTCTGGCTGATTACAAATAGGTAGTGCCTGTTCCAATCGGAGCTGATGTCTTTGTGTATAATCTAGCTTTTCGTTCAATCCCATAGAGCTGTTGGAGCCATACAAAAAGTACGGCTGAGCCATACTTTTTTACTTTGGACTTTTTTTATAAAATATAGATTTTTAGGGCTCATACTATTTTTATCTGGTAATATTCTTTCACTCTGGAGCCTATATGCAATTGATAAAAAATAAACCAGTAAAAGAGCAGTGCTCGACAATACATTTATCATGGTAGGTAAATTTTTAGACTAGCAATTTGCCAGGGGTTAATTACTATGTATGTGTGGAAAAAAGAGCAATTTTGCTTCTTTTTTCATAATTATTTCTAACAAGAGTAGAAAGTTTTTTTAACACCAATACCTTGTTAGGCAATATTTAACATTATATAGCTTGTAGTTATTAACCTTTTTATCTTTGTCATAACTCAATGTTTTTTCAAATGTTCTTCCGGTAATCATACCATTCGGAGTACTATTTTTATTTTATTCAAAATGTTCTAATGTTTCTTCCAGGTATCTAAACGGACATTCAAATTTTAATATTTTGAAATTCATCGGGCGCCAATAAAGTAAGCCGTTATTATTTAAAATCGAATAGATTAGTATTTTATAGCTATATAACAATGAAGGCACTAATACGCTCTCTTATTATTCCCCTCATAAAAATTAATAAAAGCCTCATTGACCACTCTGTGCCCTCCGTCTGTAGGATAATTCCCGGTAAAATACCAGTCTCCCGAATTTTCAGGGCATGCCTTATGCAAATGTGTTACGGATTGATAAATGACCTCTACTGTTGCTCTAATCTCTTCGGTCTTTAGCATTTGTGCTATTTTCGCTGAAATCTCTTCGGTTGAAAACGGTGCATATATTTCTTTTACATGATTTATAATAGCTGCATCTTCCAGATTCCTTTGTGTGATGGCTTTTTTGTAAACTTCATCAACTATGTGAAATCTATCGATTTCTTTTAATAGTTCCAAAGCAGCTTTAAAAGCTATAAAATCGTTAATTTTCGCCATATCAATTCCGTAACAATCAGGGTAGCGAATTTGCGGTGCCGAAGACACAATGATAATTTTTTTGGGGTTTAAGCGATCTAAAATCTTAATAATACTTTTCTTAAGTGTAGTTCCTCGTACAATACTGTCATCTATAATGACCAGATTGTCTGTAGGTTTTACAACTCCGTAGGTAACATCGTACACATGGCCTACCAGGTCGTCTCTACTGGTATCGTCGGCAATAAAAGTTCTTAGTTTTGCATCTTTAACGGCAATTTTTTCAAAGCGCGGTCTTTCAGATAAAATTTCTGTCACTCTTCGGGCAGATAGTGCTTTTCCTCCTGCTAATATTTTTGCTGTCTTTTGTTCATTTAGAATGTCTTCCGCAGCTTCTATCATTCCGTAAAAAGAAGTTTCTGCCGTATTGGGGATAAACGAAAAAACGGTGTTTGAAATATCGCGATTGATAGATTTTAATACTTGTGGAAATACATATTTCCCTAAATTTTTTCTTTCTTTATAAATAGATGCATCACTGCCTCTGGAAAAATAAATGCGTTCAAAGGAACACGATTTTTTTTCTTTTTGTTTTAATATAGGTTTGATAGAAGCAGTTCCGTTTTTTTTGATAATCAGAGCATGACCTCTTTCCAATTCTTTTACTGCTTCTATTTGAACATTAAAAACGGTTTGAATGACAGGCCTTTCCGAAGCAACTACTACAATTTCGTCATCTTCATAAAAATAAGCGGGCCTAATGCCTGAAGGGTCTCTTAATACAAAGGCATCTCCATGGCCTAAGAGTCCCGCTATTGCATACCCTCCATCCCAGTTTTTCGAAGAGCGTTGTAAGATTCTTTGTATATCCAGATGTTTTTCTATATAGGGTGAAGCTTCCATTTTAGTCATCCCTTTTTCTTTGGCTTGTATGTATAAATCGGCAACTTCTTCTTCTAAAAAATGACCTATTTTTTCCATTACGGTTACCGTATCAGTAAATTCTTTAGGGTGTTGCCCCAATGTTATCAATTCATCCAACAATTGCATGGAATTGGTCATATTAAAATTTCCTGCTACTATCAAATTCTGATGCTTCCAGTTGCTCTGGCGTAAAAAAGGATGTACACTCTCCATACTATTTTTACCAAAAGTTCCATAGCGCACATGTCCTAAAAACAGGTTTCCTATATAGGGCATATGTTCTTCCTGCCAAGCGACATTGTCTATCTTTGTCGGATTTTTTTTGAAAGCAGTATTCAGTCTGTCATTGATCTTGGTAAACACATGTTGGATGGGTTGTGATTTATTGGAACGAACTCTGCTTATATATCTGCTTCCCGGTTTTACATTGAACTTTACACTTGCCAAACCTGCACCGTCTTGACCCCGATTGTGTTGCTTTTCCATTAGCAGATACATTTTGTTTAACCCGTAAAATGCTGTTCCGTATTTGTCTTTGTAAAATTGTAATGGTTGTTTTAACCGAACCATTGCAATACCACATTCGTGTTTTAATGCATCGCTCATTTTTTGTTTGTTTAGTAGTTTACCAAATTAGGTTTATTTACTCTTAACATAGTATGTAGTCGATTAAAAGTTACTTCCACCGCTTTTGATATATGTATATTTTGTTTTCAATTTTAAGAAAATAGCTTCAAAATAATGATAAGAAAAGGAAGCGATTGCTATCGTTCCGATTGCTATCAAAGGATAAATTACCCAGTCGGTTGCTATTTTATATTTCGATACTAACATGAGTACCAAAATCATTACTATAAAATGGTACATATATATTCCGTATGAGATTTGGCCTAAATAATGAAGCATCTATCCTTCCAGCGCTTTTTTTAAGTGTGTATTTGCTGCTAAATTGATAATGATAATACCAAATAAAACGGAATAGGCAAGATAATGAAAATAAGGAACGGTGCCCTGATAAGAGTAATATGGATACTCCTGTAAGTGTAATGTAAAAAGTTTTTTGATGTACAACGAATTTGAGTATGCGATGCTTTTTAAACAGCAATACTGCAAAAATACCTCCTGTTGCGATGGCATCTATATTAAAATGCCTCCAAAACTTAGCAATTATTTCATAGTGGGGGACTGTCAAAAAGAATAGTTTTAGCACAATTCGTATTAGGACATAAAATAAAATAATACCTGCCATAAGGATTAATCGGTTTTTTTTACATCGCTTTAATAGCAAAGGCCACAACAAATAAGATTGTTCTTCTGTTCCTATAGACCATGCTTGTGCGATATACGGGAGAAAACCATAGATAGCCGTTGTTAAATTGGGCAAAAAGAACAGGTGCAACACTACTATCGTAGTAAAGTTTTCCTCTATCGGGTTTCTCATTCGGGGGATTTCCAAAAAAGAAACATGTTGTATCACAAAGAAAACTAAGAAAATGAGTAATAGATACAGTGGAGTGATTCTTAAGAGCCTCCGGATATAAAACTTTTTTGTATGTATGGTTCCGAAAATACGTTCTTCCGAGAGAAGCAGGGAAGTAATTAAAAACCCGCTTAGTACAAAGAAAAGCATGACTCCCAATTTTCCTATATTTTTTACTGACGGGGATAGCACGCCATCACCTATGCCATAAAAATATTTGAACTGCTCCGTATGATTGATAATTACAAAACAAGCCGCAATACATCGCAATCCGTTGAGGTTTGGAAAGTACAATTTGCGATTTCTTGTCATTAATTTGATCAATTCAGGTTGATATCAAATTGTGTCAATTCTTTAAAAACGTTTAGTCGTTTTTCTACTTCATCATTTTGCAAATGCTCCATTCGTTCTGTTCCAAATTTTTCTACACAAAACGATGCCAGATTAGAACCGTAAATAATAGCGTTTTTCATATTTTCAAAAGAAATGTCTTCTGTTTTTGCTAAGTAACCACAGAAACCTCCGGAGAAAGTATCGCCTGCTCCTGTTGGGTCAAAAACTTCTGCCAGGGGCAATGCAGGAGCAAAAAACATCTTTTCTTCATTAAATAGCAACGCACCGTGTTCTCCTTTCTTAATCACTACATATTCAGGGCCCATTCCGTGAATTTTTTTCGCTGCATTTACCAGTGAATATTCTCCGCTTAGCTGGCGTGCTTCATCGTCATTGATGGTGATCACATCTACTCGTTTTAACACCTTATGTAGATCTTCCAATGCCGTATTCATCCAAAAATTCATGGTATCCAGTACTACCAATTTTGGCTTTTTCTGCATTTGATCCAAAACGGACGTTTGTGTTAACGGATGTAAATTCCCTAACATGACAATAGGTGCGTTTTCAAAGCTTTTCGGGACTACTGGTTTGAAATGCTCCAATACATTTAATTCGGTGGTCAATGTATCACGAACATTCATATCATTGTGGTATTTACCACTCCAAAAAAATGTTTTTCCTTCTTTAATAATTTCTATACCCTCCGTATCAATTCCTTTTTTATTCATCATCTTTAAATACGATAAAGGGAAATCTCCTCCCACTACGGAAACAACAGCTGTTTTTATTCCAAAATGAGATGCTGCCAACCCGATAAATGTACCGGAACCTCCTAAAATCTTATCTGTTTTGCCAAATGGCGTTTCAATTGTGTCAAAAGCAACCGTTCCAACCGCTAATAATGTACCCATTTCTTGTTTTTTTGCCGTAATTTTACTGCAAAATTGCAGTGCGGATTTACAAAGTTCAAAAATAGGTTTTAAAAATGACAATTAAAGAAATACAAAAAGAAATTATTGATGAGTTTTCAATGTTTGATAATTGGATGGAACGTTACGAATACATTATAGAAATAGGGAAGTCACTCCCTGTAATTGACCCTCAATATAAATTGGATGAAAACCTGATCAAAGGTTGCCAGTCCAAAGTTTGGCTGCATGCTGAAACGGTTAATGACGTTCTTGTTTTCACTGCCGATAGTGATGCTATACTTACCAAGGGAATTGTTGCATTATTACTAAGAGTGTATACACATCAGCCCGCCACTGCTATTTTGGCTTCGGATACGGTTTTTATAGATGAAATCGGCTTGCAGGAACACCTTTCTCCAACAAGGGCAAACGGGTTGGTTTCCATGATAAAACAAATCAAATTATATGCTGTTACTCATCAGGCAAATACGGCAAATTAATAGTATCTTTGTCAAATAATTTTTGAAGAAATGACGGAAGAACTTATAGAAGAAATAGGAGATAAAATTGTAAGGGTTTTAAAAACTATTTACGACCCGGAAATACCTGTAGATATCTATGAACTTGGATTAATTTATGATGTTTTTGTAAACGAAGATAACGATGCAAAGATATTAATGACACTGACATCGCCTAATTGTCCCGTAGCAGAATCACTTCCTTTGGAAGTCGAGGAAAAAGTGAAATCTTTAAAAGAGATTAACAATGCAGCCGTGGAAATTACTTTTGATCCTGCCTGGACACAAGATATGATGAGTGAAGAAGCAAAGTTAGAGTTGGGAATGTTATAAAAGAAAGTAAAATCAAAATAATATACTGCACTACATGGAAGAAGAAATAATAAATAGGGTTGCCAACAGCAAATTAATCACAATTGATTTGGAGGAATTGTATCCTGAAGGAGAGCGTGTTCTTTTTGATATTAAAGATTGGCTGTATGAAGGAATTGTTTTAAAAGAAAAAGATTTTCGTGAGCATGTAAAAGGTCATGACTGGACTCAATATAAGGGACAGTATGTAGCCCTGACCTGTTCCGAGGATGTTATTATTCCTTCCTGGGCTTATTTGTTACTTTCTGCCGAATTAGCGCCATATGCCATAACCGTTGTCGTAGGAAATTTGGAGCTATTAGAAACGGTTCTTTTTCAAAAAGGTATTGAGGATATGAGCATTGTCGACTATATTGATAAGCCTGTTATTATTAAAGGTTGTGCTGATAAACCGATTCCTGCTTCTGCTTTTACATGGTTAGCACAAAAACTACAACCTGTCGTCGGGAAAATGATGTATGGCGAAGCCTGTTCTACGGTTCCCTTATACAAAAAGAGTAAATAACTTTTCCCGGGATTTTTAGGCAGTTTCAAGTTTGAAAGCTACAAAAGTGTAAACGAATTCAATGAACTCATTTACACTTTTTGGATGTAAGCGAAAATTAGAAGTTTTTAGCTCTGTTGAAGGCTTTTTTGAGTTGCATAGTAGCACTACGGAAGGAGAAAAAGACAAAAACGGAGCGGAAAACAGCCATTTTTTAGCAAATTGAAAAAGTTTAAATGAGTTCAATAATAAAACTTCTACTTTTACCCCCAATTTGATGAAGATGAAAAAAATGATAATCATATGTTTTAGCCTGATGAACCTACCGGTCAATGCACAAGAAAAGAAAACAGATTCAATTGTCAAAGACACGGTTTCTAATTGGACAAAGAAAGGTGTTTTTACCTTATTATTCAACCAATCTTCTTTTTCTAATTGGGTTGGAGGAGGAGAAAATGCTATCTCCGGAACGGTAAGTATCAATTACGATTTTAATTATAAAAAAGAAAACTGGAACTGGGATACCAAAATTATTACCAAATACGGGATTAGTAAAATCAGCGGGAATGAAACCAGAAAAACGGATGACTATTTTGAGTTTAATTCGCTGGTTGGGAAAAGAGCTTCTAAAAACTGGTCTTATTCATTCTTTGTAAATGTTCGCTCTCAGTTTACGACAGGATATGATTATACTACGAATCCTAAAACGGAAACTTCAAGATTTTTTGCTCCGGGGTATTTGACTTTCGGACCGGGTATTGCATACAATAAGTCTGCTAATTTTAAAATAAACCTGGCACCTTCAACATTAAAGGCTACTTTTGTCAGTAGCAGTTTTTCCGGGCAATACGGAACCAATATCGGGAAAACACCTCATTATGAATTGGGGTTTTATGCTTCTGTCTTTTATAAAGCTATAGTCATGAAAAATGTAAGTGTAGAAAATATTTTTGATGCCTATACTAATTATTTGGATAAACCTCAAAATATCGATATCAATTATCAACTTAATATTGTAATGCAAATAAACAAGTATTTAGCTACCAATTTGAATTTCCATACAATTATGGATACTAATATTTCCGGCAGAGTACAATTTAAAGAAGTATTTGGTTTAGGAGTAAATTATATTTTCTAATCCCAAAAAGAGCAATAAAATAGCCCAATCTTGAGAAATAATATAAATACTTGGAAATTGGTTGAATCTATATGATATTAAAAAGAGAAAACCGGCTAAAAAAGTATTTTTTAGACGACTGCTTTATTTGATACATTAACTACTACGATTTTATAGTGTAGCAACGTGCTTTGTTAGTTTAGATTTTAAGTTGGCTGCTTTATTTTTATGAATGATATTATTTTTAGCTAGTTTATCTAACATTGATATCACTTTTCCGAGCATCCCTCCTGCTTCTTTTTTATCTGTGGTAGCACGCAAATCTCTAACGGCATTACGAGTAGTTTTATGCTGGTACCTGTTCCGCAACCTTTTAGCTTCGTTACTTCTAATTCTTTTTAATGCTGATTTATGATTTGCCATATATTTTTATTTGTTTTTAAAACTGTAGTCCGTACGGGAATCGAACCCGTGTTACCAGGATGAAAACCTGGCGTCCTAACCCCTAGACGAACGGACCATAAACACTACGAAGAATACATCTTCAATAGCGGACGCAAATATACAACGTTTTTAAAATTTTGCAACAGTTTTTCTCAAAATTTAGTATGCCTTTGCAAATAAGACTCTTTTCTTAGATATACTGCCCGTTAAGATGCATTTTCCTTCTTCCTGTTTTGCATCGTTAGGAATGCACCTTATAGTGGCTTTAGTTAATTCTTTGATCTTGGCTTCTGTTTCTGCGGTTCCATCCCAATGAGCCGATACAAAACCGCCTTTATTTTCTATAACTTCTTTAAATTCATCAAAAGAATACACTTCTGTTATGTGTTCATTTCTATATGTAAGGGATTTTTGAAACAAATAATCCTGAATATCACCCAGTAGGTGTAGAATATAATCGGATAACCCTTCCTGAGCTATTGTTTGTTTTTCTAAAATATCTCTTCTTGCTACTTCCACAGTGTGCTTTTCCATGTCTCTTTTACCGATGGCAATTCTTATCGGGACGCCTTTTAATTCATATTCGGCAAACTTAGCTCCCGGGCGTAAAGTATCTCTATCGTCAAATGTTACCGATATTCCTTTACTCTTTAATTCTTTTACCAAAACATGTACTTTTTCAGAAATCAACGCTAATTGTTCTTCTCCTTTATATATAGGAACAATTACTACCTGGATTGGAGCCAATTTAGGAGGCAATACCAATCCAAGGTCATCGGAATGAGTCATAATCAGCCCGCCTATCAATCTGGTGGAAACTCCCCAGGACGTTGCCCAAACATATTCTTGCTTTCCTTCTTTGGGAGTGTATTTTACATCAAATGCTTTTGCAAAATTTTGTCCTAAAAAATGAGAGGTTCCCGCTTGCAGTGCTTTTCCGTCTTGCATTAACGCTTCAATAGTATAGGTTTCCAATGCTCCGGCAAAGCGTTCGCTTTCGGATTTAAACCCTCTGATAACGGGCATTGCCATAAATTCTTCTGCAAATGTCGCGTATACTTTCTGCATTTGCTTAGATTCGGCTATTGCCTCTGCTTCGGAAGCATGAGCCGTATGTCCTTCCTGCCACAAAAATTCGGAGGTTCTTAAAAATAATCGTGTACGCATTTCCCAACGAACCACATTTGCCCATTGATTAATCAGTAGTGGCAAATCTCTATAGGACTGTATCCAGCCTTTATACGTATTCCAGATAACAGCTTCGGATGTAGGCCTTACAATGAGTTCTTCCTCCAGCTTTGCCCGGGGGTCTACTCTTAGCTTTCCTTCATTATCCGGATCGTTTTGCAATCTGTAATGCGTAACAACAGCACACTCTTTTGCAAAACCTTCGGCATTTTTCTCTTCTGCTTCAAAAAGACTTTTAGGAACAAATAACGGAAAATAAGCATTTACGTGGCCCGTTTCTTTAAACATTTTGTCGAGTTCTTGCTGCATACGTTCCCAGATAGCATAGCCGTAAGGTTTGATGACCATACAACCTCTTACGGAAGAGGCCTCAGCCAAATCTGCTTTTACAATTAATTCATTATACCATTTCGAATAATCTTCTTCTCTTTTTGTTAATTTATGACTCATTATTACTTACTTTTACATTCCATACTATTTTTTCCGGAAAATAGGATATAATGATTTTACAAATTCTCGTAAAATTAGTACAAAAAGATGAGTGCACTGCCAAAGTATTTAAATTTATTCTTCTATATACTACCATTGTTGTTTGATTAAAAAATGCCAATTATTTCCAAAGTCTTTTTATCTTTTGTTTAAAAGTTATAAAAATGATGATCCGGTTATTCCTATGTTGTCAATATTCTTGATTCTTACAGCGAAGCGCTCCATCTTCCTTAACCGAAAATACAGTCTTGCTACCTAAACTTTTTAATTATGTTTATACTTTGGCACAACTATTGCTAATTAGTATGATAGTGAAATTTATGTTAAATTTGTTTTACCGGTTTATATTCATTTTCCAAATCATTTGATTATGCAATTCAAAACTACCACATTCAAAAACTTCAAAAGCTTATTTTATTTATTTTTTGTTACAGTATTAATAGCTTCTTGCGGCACATACAGATCTGTAAATAATGATGGCATTTATGCATCAGAGGAAAGAGATCCCCGAATAATTGTTGCCGGTTCCGAAGAGCATCGGGATCATGAAAAAAATTATTTTACCTCTGAAGTCCGAAGACTGGATTTGATAAACGGAACAGATATTGACGGATATTCATCCTATAGTGAGGATGAAGGAGGAGTAATCGTGGAAAGTGATTCTATAGATTATCGCCCTAATGGTAATTCCTGGGGATCAAACAATACCACGACACTGATAGTCGTAGATAATGGGATAAGTGATTTGCAAAATTATTGGTTAGCATGGGATTACTGGAGATTTGGTTTTGGATATTATAATACATTTAATCCGTGGTTTTACGGACGTCCCTGGAGATATAATTATGGTGTATTTGGCCCATATGGTTTTTACGGAGGGTTTTATGGAGGAGTTTACAATCCGTATTATTGCCCCCCGTATTATGGCGGGTGGTACGGAGTAAACAGGTATAATAACTACTATTATAGAAATTATAGAAGAGATGGCTATGCTGCTAATACAAGGTATAACAGAACGAACACTCGGAGGAATTTTGTTACGAATACCAGAAGAGCTGTTAGCAACAACAGGAGAGTGGCCACTAATAGAAGAACTTCATCCATAAGAAGGAATCATACTGTACGAACAAGAACTAACAATGTCAGGAGTTCGGAACCAAGAGTTAGAAGTATTCCAAAACGAAGAACAACACGGGTTCGGTCGTCATCCTCTGCAAGAACACGCACTCGATCATCTTCCGTAAGAAGCCGGTCTTATAGCCCTTCACGTACCCGTTCCTCATCTGTGAGAAGCCGAAGTTCAAGTCCGTCAAGAGGAGGTTTTTCTTCAAGAGGTAGCAGCCGCAAAAGAGGATAGATAACTACCATACAATAAATATACTATTCTTTATAGCTAAAGGCGCTATAGTATGAATCATGAAATAATTATTTATAGATGAAAAAATATATATTCATCCCGGTCTTAATGCTTATTAGTATGAGCTTAAGTGCTCAATCACTGGGCTATGAAGATTTATCAATCCTGTTTTCACAAGACGATAATAACGGAACCGCAAGGTTTAGAGCTATGGGAGGAGCATTTGGAGCTCTTGGCGGGGATATTTCATCTATGAATATCAATCCGGCGGGCCTTACTATTTTCAATGGTAGTCTTATTTCCGCATCATTAAACTCCAGAAATACGGATTACAGAACCACTTATTATGGAAATACCATCACTACAAGCAGAGATTATTTTGTATTATCTAATGCCGGAGGAGTTTTCGTTTACGAGGATTTCAATACTTCAGGCTGGGAAAAATTCGCCATTGGATTTAATTACAGAATTAAAATAGATTTTGACAATAACTTTAGTGCTTCGGGGAATAGTGGTTTTGCTTCTTTTAATTCGTTTCCTTTAGATACAAATGATCCTGCGCTTATGTATACCACTGCAGAAAATCAAAATTTTGATAATACATTTAACGGAGACATTGCCGAGTATAATTTTGCTTTTGCTGCCCAGTATAAAGAAAAATTAAATATAGGAGCTACCATAAACACATATAATATAAGATTTTCACAACGTTCCACATTACAAGAGAGAAATAATGATGGAAACGGGAATACGTTAAATGCGAATTTTTATCAGGAAGCTTTTACATTCGGAACAGGATTTTCATTAAGTGCCGGTTTTTTGTACAAAGCAGATGATCGTTTTCGATTCGGATTATCTTATCAAACTCCAACCTGGTATAATGAACTGTTGGAAGAATCCAATATTGTAAATAATGATGGCTATTTAGGAGATACCCGAATTGAAGTAAGTAATAATACTACTATTTATAGTAATACAGCAGACGGTTTTTTCCCGAATCAAAGGTTTATCTATCAATTGAGAACTCCCGGTAAATTCACTGCGAGTGCTGCCATTGTTTTTGGAAAAAGCGGATTGATTAGCTTCGATTATATTTCTAAAAATTATCGCGGGATTAATTTGTCGGGAGCCAACTTTTCGGTAGAAAACCAATTTTTTAGAGACCAGTTGAGAAATACCCATAATTTTAATATTGGTGCCGAATGGAGGTTTGACGATTTAAGCGTAAGAGGAGGATATACCTATCGGGAAAGCCCGGATGCTAATGCTATAGATTCAGACAACCTGAAAAGATATACTTTTGGAGCCGGGTATTCTTTCGATAATGTTAAAATAGATGTTGCATATAGTGACGACAACAGAACCGGTCTCTATAATTTTTACCCGCAATTTGCCCAAGTGGATCCTGCGGAGTTAAAGATCGATAATAAACATATCACAGCAACATTGTCTATTCATCTATAATAAGAAGCTATTGTTTTTTTATCCATTTTCTTAATTGTGTCTAATGAAGTATGTTTATAACCTCATTTTTTGACAGCATTAGCAATTTAAAAGCCCAAAAAGTGTCAGTTTTTTTATTATTATCAATTTTTCTTATAGTGGTATAAGGAAAATCCTAACTTGTCCGAATTAGTTCGGTAGGCTCAATTTGGCTATAATTTTCCTTAGTTCCTTGGAGACAGGGACACGCATTTTAATTTCTTTATTGTTTATTTGATTAATAAGTCGAGCATCAGTTATCATTTTGCATTGAGTTAGAAATGCTCTAATTGACACACCTGTTTTTATTTCAATATGTTTTGATACGGCTAATGCCATAAAGCAGATGGGTATGTGCAATTGTATGGTGTGTGATTTAAAGTGAAAGATAGGTCTGGTTTTCAAATCGTTCTTTGATACTCTAAAGGCTTGCTCTACCCTGTAGAGTTCGTGATAATTTTTGATGATTGTTGCATTATTTACGACATTAGCTTTAATGTCGGTGTAATAGCCTTTTACTCCAAGTAGCATTTTGGTTTTTGCAATGAGTTCTTCATTGAGACTAGTTTTGCTATTATCAGTTTTTATAAACTTTACTTTTTTGATTTTTGAGGGTTGTTGCATAAGATTTTTGGCTTTATCTATTTGCTTGTTCATCTCGTGCTTGTCTTTGTTATATCTCTTTTTAGAAAAACTACAGATTAAAGAACCTTTATCTGTTTTGAGCCTTATATTTTTGCCATCTTCTCTTTTTAAAGCGTTATCTATTTGGGTTAACATATCCGAAGACAGGTTGCCTAATCTAGCACCTACAATGTAGTGGATGTCTTCTTGTTTTAGTGCTTGTATGTTATCGGCACTTATCATGGCGGCATCTGCAACTACGGTAAAGTGCTTTACCTTGTGCTTTTTAATAAAATCCTGAATGACTGGTATTAGCGTATACCCCTCAAAAGTATTACCGGAAAAGACATGGTATCCCACAGGAAAACCTTGAGGTGTTACCAAAAGTGCTACTAATATCTGAGGCTGTTGTGCTTTGCCATCTTTTGAAAATCCTGTTTTACGAAGTTCATCAGCTGTAAAACTCTCAAAATAAAGGGTGGTTACATCATAGAATACCATTGAAAAGTCAAAACCATAATCTGTCTTGGCAAATTTTAGAGTTTGTTTTTCTATGGCATGTTTTAACTCTAAAGACTTTAGAACTGACTCGTAATAACCTTGGTGTCTATGAACAATACCAAAATAGCTTTCCATTAATACTATCGAGCGAAGCTTTGAAGCGGGTTCTACAATACGCATCAAAGCTAAATCATTAAGTAAGCTATCTGTTATTAAGGTATAGCCTATGTGATGTTGTATTGATCTAAGGATATCATATAAGAATGTGTAGTAAGAACCCAAGTAAACGCATTGACTAAGCAAAACGTCTTGCTCATTGGGTTGCTGTTCTTCAAATAAATAGACTTGCTTAGTGTGGTCTGCTATGAAAACTTTAGCCATTTCTAATAGAGCAGTTATCTCCTGTTCAGTAGAACCCGAACCAATGTGCTTAACGATAACGCGTTTGCTTTTTTGGTAATGATATACCTGTACGGATTTAGAATCCCCTTTGGTTTTGATGACTCTGACATGTAGCATTTGACCCAATTAGTACGGTCAAAGTACACTTTTTTGAAGATAAACTACTGATTATCAAAACTAAATTTTTGAACCCAATAAATAGCAGACAAGTCAGGAAGTGTCAGTTTTTTTATTATTATCAATTTTTCTTATAGTGGTATAAGGAAAATTTATAGTTTAAATACCCGTTTAGATAGCTAAACATCATTACTACAGTATTCCTTCAATCTTTGAATTCTTTGAATCCTTTAATCTTTCAACCTTTTAATTTTTTCTCCAGAAAAACGGAGTCAGTAATATAAGAACCGTAAATAATTCCAATCTGCCTATTAACATTAAAAAAGAACAAAACCATTTTGCAGCGCCACTTAGATGGGCAAAAGTGTTTACAGGACTAACGCTGCCAATTGCAGGGCCAATATTACCCAGAGAAGAGGCAGCTGCGCCTAATGCTGATATAAAATCCAGACCCAGAAATGTAAAAATAACAGAAGCTATGATAAAAATAAGCATGTAAATAATAAAAAAAGAAAGGACATTAAATACAATAGATGGGTTTACAACCTTACGATTAAATCTTACCGGAATAATAGCATTAGGATGTAGTGCTTTCTTAAACTCCAAAAAGCTATTTTTCAACATTACGATATGCCTTACAACTTTAACGCCTCCCGAAGTAGAACCTGCCGATCCGCCTACAAAAAACAGAGCAAAGAAAATTCCGGTAGCAAAAAAACTCCACATGGTAAAATCTGCTGTTACAAAACCGGTGGTAGTGACTATTGAAGTTACCTGAAATAAAGCATGCCTGATAGCGCTTTCTGCTTTTCCATAAATTTCGGGATGTATAATCGTCGTACGTAAATTTTCATCCTTAAAAAAGAAAATGATCACTGTAATAACTATGGAAACACTAACAATCCCAAATAGATAATACTTAAATTCCTCACTTTGAAAAACCTTTTTAAGTTTTCCTTTTAAAGCAAAATACGTGAGTATAAAATTCGTCCCGGCAACCAGCATAAAAAAGATAATAATATACTGTATTAAAGGCAAATGATTATAAAAAGCAATGCTGTTATTTTTAGTAGAAAACCCCCCGGTACTGACCGTTGCCATAGCATGGTTAATGGCGTCAAACCAAGTCATTCCGGCTATTTTTAGCAGAAAAAATTCCGAAAAGGTCAGGGTCACATATATAAGCCATAATCGCTTTGCCGTATCGGTAATTCTCGGATGCAATTTATCAGTAGAAGGCCCGGGAGCTTCCGCTTTAAACAATTGCATACCACCGATACCTAACAGAGGAAGAATTGCTATGGTCAATACAATAATTCCCATTCCGCCAATCCAATGAGTTGCACTGCGCCAAAACAAAATTCCTTTCGGCATTGATTCAACATCAGTTACAATAGAAGCTCCTGTTGTGGAGTACCCGGAAATAGTCTCGAAAAAAGCGTTAGTAATGGTAGGAATACTTCCCGTGAAAAGATAGGGTAACATCCCTGTTAAAGAAAGCATTAGCCACCCCAGGGTAACAATTAAATACCCTTCTTTTTTTTGAATAGAGGTATGTTTGGGTTTATTAAAAGAATAGAGTAGTAATCCAATACAAATAGTAATGATTCCAGCATTTAAGATGCCCCACCCTTCAGGTTCCCGATTAAAAAAACTAAGAGGAAAAGCAATCAACATAAAAACACCATTCAAAATGGCAGTAAGCCCCAGAAATCTATATATAATTGTAAAATTGAACGTATTCATTTTAGTTAAACAAATCTTCTATAGCACTTATGGCTTCGGGTAAACAGAATATAATTACCTTATCTCCCGACTGGATGAGAAAATCCCCATAGACAATTAATGCTTTTCCATCTCTGATAATTCCACCAAAAACAGCTTCCTTCGGAAATTTTAAATCTTTAATGGGTTTTGAAGTAATGATAGCATTGGGTTGTACTACAAATTCAAACACTTCGGCATCTATATTACATAAATTAGCCAGGGCCAGAATTTCACCTTTGCGGATATGTCTGAAAATACTACTTGCTGCTATTAATTTTTTATTGATAAGCGTATTAATGCCGATGGTCTGAGAAATATTTATATAATCCATATTCTCTACCAATGCAACCGTTTTTTTAACGCCTTTGGATTTTGCTACCAGGCATGACATGATATTTGTTTCCGAATCTCCGGTAACAGCAATAAAGGCATCCATTTTGCGGATATTTTCTTCTTCTAACAATTCAATATCTCTTCCGTCACCTTTAATGAGAAGGATATTGTTTAGTTCTTCAGCCAGTGCTAAAGATTTAGCTTTATTTTTTTCAATAAGTTTTACGTTGTAGTTTTCTTTAGATAAATTTCTTGCTGTTTTAAAACCAATACTGCTTCCTCCGAGAATCATTACATTTTTTATGTGAATTTGTTTTTTACCTACAATCGGATAGATAGCATCCAGACTGTAATTAGGAATTGAAAAATATACCTGATCATTTAATTTGTAAACCGTATTTCCACGAGGAATAATGGTTTGAGTACTTCCTTCTCTTTTTATGGCTATGGTCAGAAAATCTACATTGTGAAATTTTTCTCGGGCTTCTTTAACGGACAAGTCCAAAAGAGGTGATTTGTAATCTAATGTAACGCCCATTACATTAAAAAGCCCATTTTCAAAGGTTACGGTATCGTTAAAAGAAGACTGGTTGAGTAATATTTTTATTTCCTCTGCTGCCAATTCTTCCGGAGAAATCATAAAATCTACTCCAAAATCTTTAAAATCAATAGGGTCGTTTTCCAGAAACTCCGGATTGCTGATCCTTGCAATTGTTTTTTTTGCACCCAGAGATTTTCCGATGACGGAAATAGTGAAATTGGTGTTTTGAGATTCCGTAACCGCTAATAACAGATCTGCCGATTGGATTCCAATATCTTTTAAAAGGCGAATGGAAGTGGCATCTCCTTTTCGGGTAATTACATCTAAATGATTATTAATATAATTTAACTTTTCTCCGTCAAAATCAATAACATACGTGTCTTGAGATTCATAAGAAAGTAATTTAGCTAAATGGAAACCAACATCACCGGCCCCTGCTATTATAATCTTCATAAAAAAGAATCAATATAACGACAAAGATATAAACTTGGGATTTAAAACAAAAATGAGTAATTTCGAAAATTAAGAGGATAAATGTATCTTTGAAAAAAATTGAAAATAATGAAAAAGTTAACCATAAAAAAATGGGCTCTGGACGACCGCCCCAGAGAAAAATTAATTGCTAAAGGAAAATCAGTATTAACAAATGCCGAATTGATTGCCATATTGATAGGTTCCGGAAACAGAGATGAAAGTGCAGTAGATTTATCTAAAAGAATACTGGATTCGGTTGGGAATAATTTAAATAGGCTGGCTAAATTATCTGTTGGTTTTTTAATGCAATTTAAGGGAATAGGAGAAGCAAAAGCAATTAGTATTGTTACGGCATTGGAATTAGGAAAGAGAAGGGATTATGAACAACTGAATGCCAAGCCTAAAATAACTACCAGTAAAGGTGCTTTTACCATTATGCAATCCATTATTGGAGGGCTTGAACACGAAGAATTTTGGGTGCTGCTTTTGAATAATTCAAATATAGTTACAGCCAAACATCAAATAAGTAAAGGAGGATTAACGGCTACTTTGGTAGATATTAGAATACTTTTCAAAAAGGCTGTAGAAAGCATGTGTGTGGCAATGGTAATATGTCATAATCATCCTTCAGGGAAATTAAAACCCAGTAAAGCAGATATGGTTTTGACCGAGAAAATAACTAAAGCAGCAAAAACATTAGATATAAAATTATTAGATCACTTAATTATTACCCGGAAATCGTATTTTAGTTTTGCTGATGAAGGCAAACTTTAAATTTAGTTTTATTGATATTAATTTATTCTCATAAAATTACACCAAGACTAAGGTATATCTGCAAGCATATTTTTACAAGAATACTGTCTGCTGAGGTTGATTTTACTGTTAAAATAGAAGAATTTGTAGCGTTTAACGGCCCTAAATTAAGTTATACAAAACTACCTTTGGGAAAAGAATTTTTTATCAGAAGTCATGATTTGCTTTTTGAGCAAGGTGTAAATGATTTGGAAATTCACGTTCAAAAATGGGACGATATTCCCTGCTTTTTTAATGCAGGAATGAAATCCGGTGTCTCATTTGATATTTTTGCTGCAAGTTTTTATTTAATCTCAAGATACGAGGAGTATTTACCCCATGTAAAAGATGTTCATGAACGATTTACCGCAGTACGGAGCCTCGCTTTTACTTATGGCTTTTTAGAAAAACCCGTTATTGATATTTGGGCATTTAAATTAAGAACAAAACTAAAAGCAAAATTTCCGGATTATGTATTTTCCGAAAGAAAGTATGAATACACCTCTACTGTAGATGTAGACAATGCATTTGCATATAAGTATAAGAACTTTATAAGAACTTTTGGAGGATTCGTCAAAAATGTATTAAGGCTTCAATTGCGAAGTTGTTGGGATAGATTTGCGGTGCTAACCACTATTAAAAAAGACCCTAATGATACATTCACTACCATTTTATCTTTAAGTGAACGCTATAAAATACCTACTGTTTTTTTCTTTTTAGTAGGAGATTATACCACTTTTGACACCAATGTTTCTACATCTAAAAATAAATTTAAATTACTTATAAAACACATTGTTGACTATGCAAAAGTAGGATTACATCCTTCTTACTTTACTATGAAGGATAGTAAGATGTTAAAGAAAGAAAAAGAAAGACTGGAAGGCATAACGAATATTCCTGTTACAAAATCCAGACAACACTTTTTAAGGCTCAGCTTACCGGAAACCTATCGGAATTTACTGGATTTAGAGGTTTTTGAAGATTACTCTATGGGGTATGCCGACCATATAGGGTTTAGGGCAGGTACTTGTACTCCTTTTTATTTTTATGATTTGGATTTTGAAATACAAACCCCGTTAAAAATACACCCTTTTGCCTTAATGGATACTACATTGAACGACTATTTAAGGTTAACCCCCAAACAATCTTTGGGAAAAATAAGAACTATAAACCATGAAGTAAGAGCTGTAAACGGTTCTTTTGTTTCCTTATTCCACAATGAAAGTTTAAGCAACTATAAAAGATGGAAAGGATGGCAGCGAGTTTATGAAGCAATGTTAAAAATGGTAATCTCTTAGTGTGATTTCTTTTATAAACAGAGCAGATCTAGACGAAGATAAATACAATAATTGTATCGCAAATGCTGTACAGAGTAGAATATATGCATATTCCTGGTATCTGGATATGGTTTGCGACAACTGGAGTGTACTGGTATTAAATGATTATGAGGTGGTTATGCCAATCCCCCATAAGAAAAAATTATGTATTAATTATATTTCTCAACCTTTTTTCTGCCAGCAGTTAGGGATTTTTACATTACGAGAAGAAGAAGGTATAACGGAAACGTTTATTTCTGCAATTCCCAAAAGGTTTATAAAAATCAATTTACAACTGAACTCTCAAAACAAGGTTTCGAAAAGATTCGTACAAAAGAATAGAACGAATTATGTATTGAGGTTAAATGCCACTTATGAAGATCTCTTTAGAGCTTTTTCCAAAGGAAGGAAACACGCTATAAAACAAGCGTTAAGAAGCGAATTATTGATAAGTAGCTTTTCTATCGACGAATTGGTTTTGATAGCCAGAAAGTATTATCATTATAAAGATTTTAAATCCGGGAATTATGATCAGTTTATAAAACTCACAGAGGTTTTAATAAAAAAACAAAAAGCCCTGCTGATAGGAGTAAGAAATGAGCACCGAGTTTTAATTGGAGGCGCAGTTTTTCTGATTGATAATTTCAGAATTATATATTTGTTCTCCGCAGTATCTCCCGAAGGAAAACAAAATCAGGTTGCCGGCTTTTTACTAAATACAGTTATTAAAAAGTATGCAAATACGGATTATATATTAGATTTTGAAGGGTCGGAAATTCGTGGAATAGCTTCATTTTACAGGAGTTTTAATGCAAAAGAAGAAAAATATGGTGTCTTGGTAAAAAAAATCAACACTCAAAGAAAATTTTCAACTTATTGATTTTGAGGCTTCTAAAAATTCTCGATATTTTTCAGGTAATTTTCTGTTAAAAACAATGACCGTTAAATCTTCCGTATAAGTTCCTTTTTCTTTAACTACCTTACACGGATTTCCCACAGCAATAGTATTTAAAGGAACGTCTTTTGTAACTACCGAGTTTGCCCCGATAACCACATTGTCGCCAATGGTAACTTCCGGCAGAATGGTAGCATTTGCCCCTATCCAGACATTATTCCCTATCCGAATGGGTTTTCCTTTAATATGACTTCTAAAATTCTCTGCATTATGATTCGCGGAAATAATTGAAACCCCGGGGCCAAATTCTATATTGCTCCCAAAATGAATGCCATTAGTAGCCTGCATGTAATTGTTTAGGTTATCACCGGGATCACATAAAATGCCTTTGGTAATATTTTGAGGAGCAATTACTTTGGATGTATAATGGACGGGCCATTTTACTTCCGGATTTAATCGAAATAATTTTTGTGGAATTAGATAATGAAAAAATAAGATATAATAACGCTGATAACCATATTTCGACCTGTAATATTCAGGATAAAATAAATTGATAACCCAGCCGAATAGTAGAAAATCTAAAGCATTAAACATTTTTTAATTTTTTTAGGACATTCAAAAAATATAGTAGTAAAAGGAAATATCCGATTCCTCCGAAAACAGATAAAATAACGATGGTAACAGTAATCGTATTTTGTAGGTGTCCGACATAGACTGCAATTAGGTTTACTGAAAGTAAATAGCTATTGAATAGTAAACTTATGTGATTTTTATTTAAAACAACAATTAAACTACTGACGGGATTAAAAGAGGTTCTGGCAAAAATTAAAAAAGACAATCCTAAAGTAAACATGCTAATATGTTGCCAATCCCTATGTAAATACAACTCTAAAAGATATATACCTAAAGTATTTATCAATAATAGAATAAAAAACATCAACAATAAATTTCCGCGTACTAATTTTTTTGTGATTTTCAGGATTTCAGATCTCTTTGACAGATATAATTCGGAGATTTTTTGAAAATATACCTGTGATACGGATGAAGAAATCAAAAATAGCGGAGCTGTCAGTAATTTCATCGTAAAAAAATAAACTCCAGCTTGGGCTTTATCAAAAAAAGTTACTATTAAAACAGGCATTAAATGTATGGCAAAAGCATTAATAGTATTGCCCGGTAACAAGTACTTTATAATGGTAGGATTGCTTTTTAATTCATTTTTTATAGAGTGAAAATATATGTGTGCCGGAAATTTTAAGTTTTGGAAATAAAAGAAAATAACAATTAGAAATTGAGAAATAATATAGCCATAGATCAGACCGTATATTTCGTATCTTGAATAGAGAATAATTTGAAAACTAACATTTATAAGTGTAAGTAAAATTTTACTGTTTGACAAAAGTTTAAATTTCTTTTTAAATATAAAAAAGCTTTCATTCACAGTAAAAAATGAGAAGAGTATACCTCCTAAGAAAACACATATAATAAGATGTGGAGTTATATTTTTTAAAATGTGCTGTTCCGAAAGAAAATAGATACCGGCTACTAACAGAACAGAAACCAAAAGAACTACAATACCCAAAAAATGATACCAGTTTTTAGCACTGAGAAGATTTTTGGCGATAACAATATTTTTTTCCAGTTGAAGTGTACTGATAATTGAAAAAATACTAATGATACTTACAAACACCCCAAACACCCCATAAGCATCAGTACCGTACAGTTTAGCCAAATATAAAGAACCAAGGACTGCAATAATCTGTCCGATGGCAGTTCCTCTAAACATGATGAATATGTTTTTAAGAAAATTTGATGAAAGCTTTTTATGTATTTTTGAGACCAAAATTTATTTATCAAAAGTACATGAATTTTTTTATTTGAAAATTCACAAAAAACAAATAAAAAAATTTATGGACTAACGAAGTGGTTACTGAAGTGAAACTAAATTTTGTATTTTTTAGGGCGTGTTAACACTAAACGGGAATCATGGATTTTTTAGCTATTTTTTTGGATTTTGAGGCAGTTTTTGCAGAACATAGCCGAGCTACGTTTAAAAAAACTAACGAAAAAAGGCAGAAAAAGAGGAAAAAAGACAATTTTTGGCTTAGTGTTAACACGCCCTAATCAAAATTTAGTTTTTTACAGAAGAAATATAACTGAAATGAAACATATACGGCATGTATTCTTTGACTTGGATCATACTTTATGGGATTTTGAAAAAAACTCGGCTTTAACTTTCAAAAAAGTTTTAAATGATTATGCCATAAATATAAGTGTTGATTCTTTTTTAGAAGTATATAAACCGATTAACTTTCATTATTGGAAATTGTATAGAGAAGAAAAAATTTCCAAAGAAAAATTAAGATATAGTAGATTGTATGAAACTTTTAAAACGCTGCGTTATACTATTTCCGATGAATTCATAGAGACATTATCTGAAAAGTATATAGAGTTTTTACCCGGATTCAATCATTTGTTTGAAGGGACGATTGAATTATTAGAATATCTAAAAAAGAAATATGAATTGCATATCATAACAAATGGCTTTGAAGAAGTGCAAACACTTAAAATGGAAAAATCCGGAATTTTATCTTATTTTGGCCAAATCATCACTTCCGAATCTGCCGGAGTTAAAAAACCCAATCCAAAAATATTTGCACATGCATTAAAAAAGGCAAATGCAAAAGCAGGTAATTCTATTATGATAGGAGATAGTTTAGAGGCCGATATACAAGGAGCGTTAAACTGCAATTTTTCCGTGATACATTGTAATTTTGAAGAAGAAAAAATTACTAGAGATAATTTAATTTCGGTAAACTCGTTAAATGAAATAGAGAGATACCTTTAATACAAGTTTAAAGTTGGAAAATTCCAAGTTAAAAATTAGCCAATGCCTAAATAAAGTTGCTTTTTACACTTTTTAACTTTTCAACTGTGTTTTTTTGAGAAATAAACGTTATAATAATTGATTACACTTAATTATGCCACTAATTTAAAAATTCGTATCTTAATATAAAGTTTAGAATTATGAATTTACTACATTTTATTGAACAATTTCCAGATGAGTTTTCCTGTAAATCACATATGAAGTTGGCTCGTTCAAAAGAAGGAGTCATTTGCAAAAAATGTCAATCAAAAAAGCACTATTGGTTAAAGTCTAAATGGATGTGGCAATGTTCTTATTGTGGTTTTAGAACTACTCTACGCAGCGGTACTATGATGGAGAACTCCAATTTACCTATTCGTACTTGGTATCTCGCTATGGCATTTATGACTTTTAGTAAAAAAGGTATTTCTGCTGCCGAATTACAACGTCAGCTCAACCATACACGTTATACCACTATTACCACACTAAAATCGGTGCATATAGCCATAAGTAATGCAAAACGCACTCTGTTAGGTATTTACCATAAAATTAAAGGAAAATATTTGCAGAATTATCTTGACGAGTTCTGCTATAAACTCAACAGACGCTATTTCGCTGAAAGACTATTTGATAGACTGGTAGTAGCTGTCACTCATCAATACTGGTATAAAAGTGGGTAATCAATTTATAATAATATAAAAAGTATGAAAACAAATCTATTAAAGAATTACTCGTTTTTACTTTTCTTGGGTTTTGTATTTAATTCCTGTGTGAATAACTTGGATTTCAACCAGGTCGATTATTCCGCAACGCCGGTATATAATTCACCAATTATTTTTTTTGATTTAAATCAAAATCACTTTATTGACACGGCAACCAATACGGATATTCTCACCCTGACTGAAATTACTAATATTACGGTTTTTGAAAACTCTTTTATCAGAGACAATACGGAAAGAGTAGCAATAACAATTGAAGTAAATAATCAGTTTAACAGAAACTTTACATTTGCTATGGATTTTCTCGATGGAAATAATAATGTGCTTTACAGCGCAATTAATTTTACGGCACCTTCCAACCAACTTACGGTTCCTGTAATTGCTCCGATTGTCATCGCAAACAATCAGAATTTTTTAAGCACAAGAAAGATTCGGGTTACAATACAAATGTCTGCCGGTACAACAATGTTAGACCCTGATATAATTCAGAATGTAAGTTTTAAATCAACAGGCATCTATTATATAAGAACGTAGGAGATGATTAGAAGAATCGTTTTTATAGTACTTTTATTTTCCTTCAATAAAGGCATATCGCAACAGGAATTGATATATGGTTTTGCTGATACTCCTCAAACACTGCTGTTAAACCCGGGGGGCAGAAATCAATTATAAATACCATATAGGAGTCCCTTTTCTTTCGGGTTTTTCGTTTAATGTGAATTCAACAAATCTGGTTTTGGGAGATTTGTTTTTGAATAATGGAATAGATTTTAATACTAAAGTAGATAATGTTATAAACAAACTGAGTAAAAATGATTATATAGACCTTCATACAAAGATTGATGTTTTGAATGGAGGATATAGATATGATGATCAAACATATATCAGTTTTGGATTTTATCAGGAGTTGGATTTTATTTTTTACTTTCCAAAAGATATTGCCATTCTCATCGATCAGGGGAACGCCCCTTTCTTAAATAGGCCTTTTTCACTCTCTCAACTGGGCTTTTAAAGGAGATTTTTCAGGAGTATTACATGCAGGAATATCGAGAAAAGTAAATGATAAACTCAATATAGGAGCAAGAGTAAAAATATACTCTTCCGCTTTCAATGCGGAGACAACAAATAATTCGGGAACTTTTACGACCACTACAGACAATACGAATCTCCTTAGACAGTATCTTAACAATATTGATGTCAACATTAAATCTTCCGGCATTTTTGAGAATGATGAAATCATAAATAACCCAACAAATCTATATACAAATACTTTTTTAGGGGGAAACCTGGGCTTGGGATTTGATATTGGCTTTACCTATCATATCAATCCGCAACTGGAATTTTCCGGAAGTATCTTAGACATTGGCTTTATAAATCATTCAAAAAGAACATATAATTTTACAGCAAAAGGAGACTTTGTTTTTGACGGAATAAACTTTCAATACGATGGTAACAATACGGATTATTGGAGTGATTTGGATACTGCTTTTAATAATCGGGTTCCGAACGGAAAAAACGAAAATTCTTATGTTTCCTGGAGGCCTGCAAAAATAAATGCTGCTTTGAAATATAGTTTTGGGCAGCGGAGGTCCGTAGTATGTTACGCAGAAACAAAAAAAGAGCATCGTTATAATGCTATCGGAGTACAATTACACTCTGTTTTCAGGCCTGTAAAATCACAATTTGCACTGACCGGTTTTTTTGAAACATCCCTAACAGAAAAATTTCACACAAAAGTTACTTATACCGTAAATGATTTTTCAAATAAAAATATTGGACTTGCCATTAGCGGTGAATTTTTAAATGTCAATATTTTTGGAGCAGTGGATAATATTTTCGGTTTAACAGATATAGCTGCTATAAAGTCAGTATCAGTAGCATTAGGAATAAATGTGGTTTTTAATTAGGGCGTGCTAACATGCCCTAGTAGAAATCCTTACAGAATTGATTTGGCAAAGAGTTTTAGTAATTATATTTATGTTTCCACAATTTTTTCAAATAATCTCTAAAATTTCTTTCTCTGGAATTATTGCCGGGCTCGTAAAGTGTCGTATTTGAAATTTCTTCAGGCAAATATTCCTGAGTTGTAAAGTTATTTTCAAAATCATGAGCATACATGTAATCCTTACCATATTCCAGATCTTTCATCAATTTTGTAGGAGCATTTTTTAAATGTAGAGGAACCGGTAAATCACCTGTTTCCCGAACCATTCTTTGCGCTTTTTTAATAGATAGGTAAGAAGCATTGCTCTTAGGAGAACAGGCTAAATATACTGCACATTGGCTTAATATAATTCTGGCCTCCGGATAACCGATAACCGATACAGCTTGAAAGGTATTATTTGCTAAAATAAATGCGGTAGGGTTTGCATTGCCAATATCTTCGGAAGCTGAAATAAGCATTCTTCTGGCAATGAATTTTAAATCTTCACCCCCTTCAATCATTCGGGCTAACCAGTAGACTGCTGCATTCGGATCGCTGCCACGGATAGATTTTATAAATGCAGAAATGATATCATAATGTTGATCTCCGACTTTATCATATCTGGCTGAATTTTTCTGTACATTTTCCAATACAAAATGATTTGTAATGGTAACCGGATCTACTACGGAATTTACGAGAAGCTCAAAAATATTCAATAATTTTCTTGCATCGCCGCCGGAAACTTTGGTCAATGCTTCTGTTTCTTTTAAGAGGATATTTCTTTTAGAGATCATGCTGTCTTTCTGCATAGCTCTTTTTAAAAGAGCCATCAGATCATCCTCACCAAAAGGATTCAAAATATATACCTGACAGCGGGAAAGTAATGCGGAAATGACTTCAAAACTTGGGTTTTCTGTCGTAGCCCCGATCAATGTAATCCAACCTTTTTCTACGGCACCTAATAAAGAGTCTTGTTGTGATTTGCTAAACCTGTGAATTTCGTCAATAAAAAGAATGGGGTTTTTTGTTGTAAACAGTCCTGAATTTTTTTTTGCGCTCTCAATAACTTCCCTCACATCTTTAACACCGGAACTAATAGCACTTAATGTGTAAAAAGGTCTTTCGGACTCAGCTGCAATAATGTTTGCCAAAGTAGTCTTTCCCGTACCGGGCGGCCCCCAAAGAATTAAGGAAGGAACCACACCTTTTTTGATATGGTTGGTCAAAATACCATTTTCACCAACCAAGTGTTGCTGACTAATATAATCGTCTAGGCATTTAGGCCTGATTCTTTCTGCCAAAGGTTCATTCATTAGGTAAAAATACTAAAGATCTATGACAGAAATTCAGAAAATTAAAAATGGAGGAGTTTTTGGGTTAAAGTCAACAAAACAAAATACCATAAAATGAATTGGACCATTTTTAGAATTCCTGTTTTATTTGTTGTTTTGATATGGTTAGTGTATTGGGTTGAAATTACTTTTGATTTGAATTTCAATAAATTTGGGATTTTCCCGAGAACTATTAGTGGTTTAAAAGGTATTATTTTTACCCATTTCATACACAGTGATACCTCACATTTATTTAATAATTCTATTCCCATTGCAGTTCTTTTGGCTGCGTTATTCTCATTTTACAGAGAAATTGCATATAGAGTATTGTGTATAGGAGGTTTGCTGACAGGGTTTCTTACATGGATCATAGCCAGAGAAGCATATCATATTGGAGCAAGTGGTATCATATACTTGTTATTTAGTTTTATTTTTTTTAGTGGGATCATTAGAAAGCATTACAGGTTGATAGCAATTTCATTGATAGTCATTTTTTTATATGGAAGTATGATTTGGTATATCTTACCCATAAAAGAAGGAATGTCCTGGGAAGGTCATCTTTCAGGATTTGTAATGGGTATTCTTCTGTCTTTGGCCTACAAAAAAGTGGGTACGGTAAAAGAGAAGTTTCAATTTTCAGAAACCGAATTTGATTTACTTTTTGATAAGAATGGCAATTTTATAGGAAATACGGAAGAAGAAGAGTAACCTGATTAATTAACTTATTCTCTGTCTCAACGTTTCATATAACAGTACACCACAAGCAACGGAAACATTTAAAGAAGCTATGGAGCCCATTAGAGGCAATTTAGCTTTATAGTCTGCTATTTTTAATATGGAAGGGTTTACTCCTTTATATTCCGAACCCATTACAATAGCTATCGGTTGATTAAGGTTAACACTATATATGGAATCTTTGGCTTTTTCTGCTGCTGCGATGGTTTTGATACCTTCGGCTTGAAGGATAAATAAAGCATCTTTAATATGATTAACTCTGCAAATGGAAACTTTAAATACTGCTCCGGCTGATGTTTTAACAGTTTCCGCATTTACCGGCGCACTGCCATGTTGTTGAATGATAATACCATTTACTCCCGTACACTCGGCAGTTCTAATGATAGCACCAAAATTTCTAACATCGGATATCTGATCCAATACTAAAAATAAAGGCAATTGATGATCATTTTTTATATGTGTTATTAAATGTTCCAAATCGACAAATGCTATCGGAGAAATTTGAGCTACAGCACCTTGATGGTTTTTATTTTTGGATAACTTATTTAGTTTTTCTACAGGAACCAAACTAACAGTTATTCCATGAGCATTAATTAATCTCTTTAATTCAAAAAACAAATCTCCTCTTAATCCTTTTTGAAGATATATTTTGTTAATAGCATTACCATTTTTAATAGCTTCTATAATAGCTCTAAGCCCAAATATGTCGGTTTGATTGTTCGATGCCATTTTAACTTTTATTTATCTCAAAAAAAGAATGCTGTTTTGTAGTGTATTCTAAGAGTTGAGCAAACTTTTAACTCAAGACTTTTTAACTTTAAACGAGTTCATTATATAAAAAATAGATTGCCTAAAGACAATCTATTTTTTATATAATGTAATACTTTCTACTAACTTACGGAAGTGTAAACGTTACGGATGAGTTAGAAGTATATGAATTACCAGCTATACTATGTACACCGCTTCCGGTCGTAATTTGTACAGCAGTACCTCCGTCTCCGTAGCTATCTGTAATGGTAAATGTATAAGTACCGTCAGCTAAACATAGAACTCTACTCCAGTCTGATCCGTCAGGAGCAGATGAAAAAGCTCCGGCTGACATAGACTCAACGGTTGCTCCGGAACTATCGGTTAATCTATAACCGGCTTCTTCAGGCCAGTTATCGAAAGTTAACCTTAACGTTACTTCATTTGTAGGACATACTTGGTTGACACTTAAAGTGATATTTCCACCTGTAAATAATCCGGTTTGTTCTCCAAAAGCTAACTCAATCGTTTTTCCGGCACCTATGTTGATATCAGAAACAGTAACGCTCAGAGTTCCAACATTAGAGTTGGCAGGAATGGTAACAGTAGTAGGAACCGTATATGAAGCGGCATCCGCTGTTGTACCGGAAGTCACAACATTTACATTTACGGTCCTGTCAATACCTACTTTATTTGCTGCATAAATAGTAATATTCCTTGTATTCATTGACCCTATATCTACACCAAAGGCAAAGGTCGATGATTCGAATGAGACATAATTAACCCCTGTAGGTGTTACATTATCTTTACAGCTATTTAAAGAAAGTAGCGTAACGAATGCAAGTAATACTAATGTGATTTTTTTCATCTTAATTTAAATTTTATATTAATTAATCAGCAAGTATTCATCACTTGCTGATTATTAAAGATTGATTACTTATTGATTTTGATCACTAAGGAAAGGGTTGTTTTGAATTTCATCTAACGGAATTTCAAACTGCATTCTCTCATCATTATATGGGATAGCTTCTCCTACAAAAGATAAGTGATTAGATCCTCGCATAGTAGTAGCCTTATTACGCTTCATGGCGAAGTAACTTTTACCTTCACCCCATAATTCGATACGAGTTTGTAAATAAATTTCATTTAATAAAGCTTGACCACTTAAACTATTGATATAACTTACATCCGGAACTCTGTTAGTCATAAGTGCTTGGAGATTGGTTCTTGCGGCAGCTTCATTGCCATTTCTTGCATTTGCTTCGGCATTTAACAAATAAGCCTCTTCTACACGCATGTATACATAATCTACAGTAATACCAACCTGAGGCCCGGCACCGATTCCATCAGAGGCTCTAAACTTGAACAGAGGCTGTAGATGCCTGCTATGCGCAGGGTTATTAAAAAATTGAGGTCTTCTGTAATCATTAGCCGGCATGGCATTAAATAGGTTCTGATCCATTACTTTATAATCTCCTGCCCAGGCATAACTGTACGACCAGGCATCTATTTGCCCCCACCAGGATATTAGCCCTAAGCCATTGTTGGCTGTAATGTCAATACCCCACATCCAACTTGACGAATTTACATCGTCAAAACCATTGACACCTCCGGCAGCAGCAACCAATTCGTTTTGGGCTAAAATGCTGTAACCACCGCTGCTGATTACTTGCTGAGTCAGAGAAGCCACTTCTGCGTCACTTCCTCCCTTAGCACCCAATACATAGGCTAACAACATCCTGGCTACATCCTGATTCACCTGATTTTTTGCTGCTCTGGTAAAACCGTTTAACAGAGAAATAGCGTCTCTTAAGTCTCTTTCCATTAAATCATATACCTCAGCAGCAGTTGATTTTGCCAGGTTAGTTCCTATAGGCTCAGTATACAACGGAAGTATGGGCTCGGAAGCATTGTATTCCTTTTGATAGAATTGTGTTAAATAAAAATACGAATGAGCTCTCATGGCTTTGGCCTGCCCCATGGCATATTGGTTGTCGGTAGTCATCGGAGTAGCATCATTACCTCCTAAGGTTTGAATCACGTTATTAGCAGACCTAATCAATCTGTAATAGTGTCGCCAAACTTGCCTGTTATCTCCAAAAGTAAAGTCTTGCGGAGCCTGAAATTCTGTGATACTGGCTCTGTACCAGCCAAAAACACTTGCACTTAAAGCCATATCTCCGCAGAGCATATCGCTAAATACATCGTATGATTTATGCCCAAAATCATCATGTCCGGTGGTACCACCGGTACCGGTTTGGATCATCTGTGCATATATACCGTTAACAAAAGCAACGGGAATTCCGAGATTTGTCAATGCCCCCTGCTCAAGTTGTGCAGAGGTAAGGAATTCTGTAGGCTGGCTTACTCCTGAGACACCGCTATTATCCAACAGATCGTCGTTACAGCCTAAACTAGTACTTAGAATAGTAGCAATTAAGGTTAATTTTAAGATTTTTTTCATGATTGATATTTTTTTAGATTAAAATTTTACTCTTACACCTAATGTGATCGTTGTTGCAGGTGCATATATTCTTCTTGCTGAGCTTCCTATTTCCGTAACGGATGGGTTAAACCCGTTTCTTGCAGTCTCTATGAAAAGATTATCTCCGGAAACCCATAAGTTAATTGCATCAATGCCTGACTTAGCAGTAAAAGTACCGGGTACCGTATAGCCAATTCTGGCATTGTTAAGCGCTATAAAATCCGTGCTGGTGATAAATCGGGAAGACAGTGAAGTGGAATTCACAATGGCGTTATCGGATAATAACGGAACATCTGTAATGTCTCCGGGATTTTGCCACCTGCTTCTAATGTCAGTGTGGAAATTATTACCGGCAGCTCCAAACCTGTCGCTCATCAATTCAGCATATTGTCCGTCGTAAGCATACCCTCCCAAACTATAGGTAAACTGCGTAGAGAAATCAAAACCTTTCCATGTACCTGAAAGTCTGAAAGCACCTCTTACTGTGGGAATAAATGATTTATTTAGGTATACCTGAGTAGCATTCGCATACGTTCTGGTCACAACTCTCCGGATATTAGCATTGGTTGCTGTTTGCTGATATTCAAACAGAGAACTTGTTGCACTTGCATTACCATTTTCAAGTGTAGAGAAGTCTCCCTCTCCGGCATCCAACACACCATTGTTATTTCTGTCGTCGTAATACTGATACCACAGCGGAGATCCGTCAGCAGGATCAACACCGGCCCACTCTCTCATGTAGAAATCAAAAATAGAACGACCTACTGAAAATGCATAGGATCCGTCTAAACTGGAATTTTCATCGATAATTCTTGGTGTACCTGTACTGGGATCCAATGGCATCACTAACATTTCGTTATTTAAAAACTCCCCGTTTACAGACAGATCTAATTTAAAATCTTCTTTATTTATGATATGACCGGTTACGTCAAATTCTAAAGCCGAATTCAACACCTCTCCATCGTTTACTCTTATTGATGAGAAACCTGCGGAAGGCCCTACTCTTTGATTAAAAAATAAGTTATCCGTAACTTTTCTGTAGAAATCAAAGTTAGCATCTAGATAGTTTCCTAAACTAAGCTCAATTCCTGCTTGAAACATTCTCGAAGTCTCCCACGTTAGGCCAGAATCTGAAGGAAGGTTTTCAGAAAGTGCTAATGCACCTCCAACAAAATCAGCATTAAATGTATTGAAACCTAAAGATGTTGGTACTCCTTGCTGATCACCGGTAACCCCCCAGGAAGCTTTTGCTTTCAAATAGGAAACAAAACTGTTTTCCATAAAGTTTTCTTCGGTAAGTACCCAGGCACCACCTATGGACCCGAAAACACCCCACGGGTCATCTACAAATCGCGAAGAACCGTCAGTTCTTAACGAGCCTGTAAGATAATATTTACCGGCATAGTTATAATTTACCTGGGAAAAATAAGACTCAATACCGGAGCCATCATCAAATCCGGTAGAAGGAGTTGCTTCTTCCAGATAGTTACTCAAATTGTATAACCCCGACACAATTACATTACGCTTAGATTGTACATTCTGTTGAAAAAGTTCTTCATACGTCTCGTGAGCAACTAGTGCGTCTATATTATGGTCTCCAAACGTTTTCTTGTAACGTAATAATTGTAAAAAAGTTTGAGACCATCTGATTTGTGTGGTAGCTGCAATAGTACCATTTATGGTATTTGATCTCGCAGTCCCGTATAAATGGTTTGAAACATTATTTCTCTTAAAGTAGGAGAATTGGCCGCCAAATCTCGTTTCAAAGGTAAGATCATCGGTTATTTTGACATCTGCTGATAAATTACCATTAAAGGCATGTATGTCTCTACCATCAAAATCTAAAACTGCCGAACCGATAGGGTTCAATAAATTTGCATTTGGACGGTTTCTTGTGAATTCACCGGCCGCAGCATCAATAATACCGTCACCATTTAGATCACCGGTCAGCGAACCATAATCATATTGCGATCCTCCAAAAACAGGATCCGGAATTAAATCCCCGGTATTTGGAAATCTTGCAAATACAGGATAAATAGGAGCCATTTTATCAGCAAATTCAAATATGTTTTCCGAGCCGATAATCTGTCCGTTATTTGTACTTTCGGAAAATGCGTACCCTAAACCTGCTCTGACTTTTATCCATTCTTTTAAATCGGAAGATAGATTAAGCCTTGTGGAATATCTTTTAAAATTTGAGTTTATGGAGTATCCTTCATCTTCCAGGTACCCTATGGATACAAAGTATTTTGATTTTGCAGAACCTCCGCTTGCACGAAGATTGGCCTCAGTCCTGATACCGGTACTAAATGATAAATCCGCATACCTTTCGGGATTAAATAACCTTGCCGTACCGGGTCTTACGGTACGCGTTGCCGGATCTATCAGGGCAGCAGCGTCGGGAACATTCCACATATTATAGCCGGCACCAATACCGTTATCTGTCAATAACCTGCCGTTAGCAAATGCAACAGGATTAGGATCCCCGGTTACCCTTCCTCTGTTGAATAGGCCTTCCCATACAAGCCCTACATATTCTTCCGGTGAAGTCAGCACATCATATCTGGGAATTAATTGAGAATTTACCCCCGTTTTTACATCCACTTCTATAGAACCTATCTCACTGGAAGATCCGGATTTAGTGGTAATTAACACCACTCCGTTTGCCCCTCTGGAACCGTAAATAGCAGTGGCCGTTGCATCTTTAAGAACGGTGGTACTTTTAATATCCGCAGGATTGATTGAATTCAGGTCGAAGTTTCCCGAAAACTGAACACCGTCTACAACGTATAAAGGAGTACGGCTTCCTAACGGAGACCCATATCCTCTTATTCGAATGGTACCGATCGTACCGGGCTGTCCGGAAGTATTGATCACGGTAACTCCGGCAACTTCACCTGCCAGTGCCTGCGTTACGTTTGAAAACGATTTTGCTTCGAGGTTCTCGGCTTTCACCACAGATGCCGTACCCGCATACGCTTTCTTTGTCGTAGTACCATAACCAATCACCACCACCTCGTCAAGTACTTCACCTCCTTCAACCATTCTTACATTAATAGTGTTAGCAGTTCCAACAGTTCTTTCTACTGTTTGGTAGCCTAAATAGGCGAAGACCAAAACATCGCCAATGTTAGTTTTGATAGTATACTTCCCGTCAAAATCTGTCTCAGTTCCGATAGTAGTTCCTTTTATAATAACACTAACTCCGGGCAAACCTCCCGAATCATCGGTAATAGTGCCCGAAATTGTCTTTTGTTGCGCAAAAGAAACCTGCACTACAAACGCTAATAATAGCGTTAAAATCCCATTAAACTTTGTCTTCATTGTATAATTGTTTGAATTAATTAATGTCAAAAGTCTTAAATAAATATTAAAACTCCAATTTTTTAACAAAAAAAAACACAAAAAAGTTAACAAATCTTTAAGTCTTTTTAATTTTTGTTGACACATGTTTAAAAAAAATACAATTTGTTAGTGGTAATTTTTGAGTCTTATAATTTGGTAAACTACAAATAACCAAAACAGATTTAAGATTATAGACGTTGGATATGCAACAAAAAATGGTACAAAAAGTTAAGCTACATTTTTGATTTGATATAATTTTTCAAATTCGATGATATTTTTGTAACCAAGAGCAGAATGTCTTCTGTATCTGTTGTACCAAGTTTCTATGTATTCAAAGACTTTAATTTGAAGACTTTTGTTGGATATAAACTTATTGTCTATCATTAGTTCTGTTTTGATTGTTTTAAAAAAAGATTCAGCTACTGCATTATCCCAACAGTTTCCTTTTCTACTCATACTGGGTGTTACATGATAACTTTTAAGGATATTAACAAACGCATGAGATGCGTATTGTACACCTCGATCAGAATGAAAAATCATACCTTCACAAGGCATTCTGTTGTTTACAGCCATTCTCCATGCAGCAATGATAGTTTGTCTTGCTTTGAGTCCATTGCTCAAAGACCAACCAATGACTTTACGATCAAACAGGTCAATAATTACCGTTAAGTACAGCCATCCTTGTGCAGTCTTTAAATAGGTAATATCAGAAACCCATTTCTGTGCAGCAGCGGTAGCTTTAAAATCTCTATCCAATACATTATCAGCTACTGGATATTGATGCTTAGAATCTGTCGTGACAACAAATTTCTTTTTACGAACTGCTTTAATCCCGTGTTTTTTCATCAATCGTGCTACCCTAGGCCTAGATACTTTAAACCCTTTAGCTTTGAGTTCCTCTGTAATTCTAGGACTTCCATAAGTAGATTTACTTCGCTCACAGATACGGTGAATCTCAGAGAGTAGCATACGATTTTTTCCATCTCTATCTGATGGAACATAATTCTTACTCCTGTAATAACTGTTTCTACTAATTTTAAAAATTTTACACATCTTCCCAACCGGATATTCTCTACTGTAATCTTTGATAAATTTCAATACTTCCGATCGCTCTTGGAGAAGATGCTCACGGCCTTTTTTAAGATATCCCGCTCCATGGTAACATCCTTGAGCTGTTTACGTAATCGCTCTAACTCTTTCTGATCTTCTGTGAGTTGTTTGACGCCATTACCGCTAAAAGCTAAATCAGGACGCTGTTCTAATTCTCTACGCCATCTGTAAATAAGATCTGCACTGATTCCCAATTCCATGGCAATCTGCTTTGTGTTACCTCGTACATTGCTTAATTCTACTGCTTTAATTTTAAACTCTTTACTGTATTTTCTTCGTTTCATATGGTTAAGTTATTTTAGATAAAATTAGCTTAACTCTTTGTCACTCTAAATGTAGCAAGTCCACGTAATGGTGTATATCATTACATAAAACCAATATATCATAAGAAAATAGTGTTTTTCCTGTGTTTTAAAAGGGTAGAGCGAAGAAGGGTTAATCTATTGTCATTTGAAAAACGGATATAGAGCCTCCGGTAATTTTTATTAAAAAAACCATACTGAGACCTTTGCCGTTAGTGATATATTCCGCATTTGAATTGATTTAGTTTCAGATTTCTTTCTTCTCGAAAATTTTAAATCCTCAAAACCAATAGGTTATTCCGGTTGAAAATGTTCTTCGGGCGTCGAACTTTTTTGTCAAATCAATTCTGCAAAGGTCTCATACTGTTAAAAATGAACGAACTTTAAACTCGGAACTTTCAAACTTGAAACCCTATTATAAACAAGTGTGCCAAATCACATCATTTGAAGGAGGAGCAGTAATTTGAATTTCTTCTTTTTTTACCGGATGAATGAATTGTATTTTTCTTGCATGTAAGTATATACTCCTGTTTTTAACAGTCCGATTAAAACCGTATTTTAAATCTCCTTTTACAGGGCTTCCTATAAAAGAAAGCTGTGCTCTGATTTGGTGATGTCTGCCGGTTTCCAGATGGATTTCCAGTAGAAAATAATGAGTCAATGATTTTATGACTTTATAGTGTAAAACAGCCTTTTTACTACCCGGAGTTTCTTTACTAAAAACGGTAGATTTATTGCTTTTGGGATTCTTCTTTAAAAAATGAATAAGGGTATCATGATCTTTTACGGGTTTGTTTTTAACAACGGCCCAATAGGTTTTTTGTATTTGCTTTTCTCGTAGCATTTCATTCAGGTGCCTCAAAGACTTAGAAGTTTTGGCAAATAATACAATGCCGCTTGTGGGCCTGTCTAATCGGTGTACGACACCTAAAAAAACATCATTGGGTTTGTGGTACTTTTTTTTTAGATATTGTTTAACCAACTCGCTCAAAGGAATATCTCCTGTTCTGTCGCCCTGCACAATATCTCCGGCTTTTTTATTGACAATAATCATATGATTGTCTTCGTATAAAACAGATAACATACCCTTAATAGAATGCATAGAAGTTACATAAAATCATCCGCAATATCCTGATTGACTTTATGAATAAATGTTAGAAATTCATCGCGCCCAAGCCCGGAAGGTGAGGAAGTAATAAAAGTAGTAGGAACGGTTTCCCAGGTGTGTAATAATCTTTTTTTATAGGAAGTAATTTGTTTATTCAGTTTTGAGCTTCCCAACTTATCGGCTTTCGTAAAAACAATACAGAACGGAATTTGATGTTCTCCTAAAAACCGCATGAACTCCAGATCTGTTTTTTGAGGGTCATGCCTGGAATCTATTAAAACAAAAGCACATACCAATTGTTCTCTTCGTTTAAAATAATCCTTAATAAAATACCCAAAACCAGCTTTCTTTTCTTTAGAAACTTTAGCATACCCGTAACCGGGTAAGTCTACCAAAAACCACTCATTATTTATTTTAAAATGATTGATGAGTTGAGTTTTCCCGGGAGTTCCCGATGTTTTTGCTAAATTTTTTCGCGCCATTAACATATTGATCAATGAGGATTTTCCGACGTTAGATCGTCCGATAAGAGCATATTCCGGAATGCTGTCTTTGGGGCACTTGAATACATCCGTATTGCTAATGATAAAATCGGCAGATTTAATTTTCATTAGCTACAAATCTCTTTCCCGAAACCATTTTTCCAATATCGAGTTAAACTCTTTAGGAGTTTCCATCATGGCAGCATGACCACATTTATCTATCCAGAACAAATCGGAATCCGGCAGTAATTTATGGAAGTCTTCCGCTACTTCAGGAGGAGTTACATGGTCTTGTTTTCCCCAGATAAGGCAGGTAGGCTGCTTTATATTTGGCAGATCATTTGCCATGTTGTGTCTGATCGCACTTTTGGCAATTGCCAATGTCCTGATGACGGAATTTCGATCATTAACAATTTTGTAAACCTCATTAATAAGCTCTTTCGTAGCTACCTTTGGATCATAAAAAACACTTTTGGTTTTTTGCTCGACATACTCATAGCTCCCCCTTTTTGGATAGCTGTCACCCATAGATTTTTCATACAAACCGGAACTTCCGGTAAGTACCAAAGCAGCAATATCCCCAGGGTAATGTTTGGTATAATACAAACCTATATGACCTCCCAAAGAATTACCCAGCAAAATAACATCTTTTAAGTTTTTGTACGCTATAAAGTTGCGAATAAACTTCGCCAAATTTTTAACATTTGTCTTTAGAAGTGGTAAAGTGTATAACGGAAGTTCAGGCATTAAGACCTTATATCCTATTTTTGAAAAATGTTGAAAAGCCTCATCAAAATTGCTGAGCCCTCCCATCAGGCCATGAAGAACTATGATAGATCTTCCTTCACCGGCTTCAATATAGTTGTACCCTCCCTCAGTGATAAGATTTTTAGTCATTGTCTATACATTGAACTTGGCGGCAAATGTAATTCTTTTTTATAAGAATCCATCGATTTTGAATTATCAGTTTCCGGATTATTTAAAAGTTGTTTTTTAAAATTTTATTAACAAAGTGGTAAAAAGTGGTAAAAAGTGGTATTTTTTTTTTACATTTGAACTAAAATCCGGGGAGTAAAGAGATGGTACATTTAACAGGAACATACGAATGTATGGCAGATGCCAAAGGAAGGTTGATGTTGCCTGCTGCTCTAAAAAAACAGTTAGCACCTATCTTACAAGAAGGATTTGTAATGAAAAGAAGCGTTTTTCAACCCTGCCTGGAGTTATATCCTATGCAGGAATGGAATGCAATGATGCAGAAAATTCACGGCCTAAACAGGTTTGTGAAAAAGAACAATGATTTTATCAGAAGGTTTACTGCCGGAGTAAAAATGATAGCATTAGATGTGTCCGGTAGATTATTGATTCCGAAAGATTTATATGGCTTTGCTAATATTGATAAAAAAGTAGTATTGTCTTCGGCTATCAATATTATTGAAGTTTGGGATAAAGACAATTATGAAGAAGCAGTAGATGTATCTGCTTCTGATTTTGCTTCACTGGCAGAAGAGGTCATGGGAAATACGGATATGAATGAATTATCATAGTTCCGTATTACTAAAAGAGAGTGTAGCTGCTTTAGCTATAAAAGAAAATGGGGTTTATGTGGACGTTACGTATGGCGGAGGAGGTCATTCGGGAGAAATTATAAAAAGACTTGGACCAAAAGGGAAGCTGTTTGCTTTTGATCAGGATAGGGACGCTTTGGCTAATGCAATGGATGATGAAAGATTTACATTGATTTTGGGGAACTTTAGACTTATTTCCGGGTTTTTGAAATTTTACAAAGTTAGGAGAGTAGATGGAATTTTGGCTGATTTAGGAGTTTCTTCCCATCAATTTGATACGGCAAAGAGGGGGTTTTCTACAAGATTTGATACCGATCTGGATATGAGGATGAATCGGAAATCTGCTGTTTCGGCAAAAAAAATTGTCAATGAATATTCGGAAGAAGAACTATCCGACATATTCTCCTCATACGGAGAATTGAGAAACTCAAGAAAAATAGCAAAAACTATTGTAGAGGAAAGAAAAAATAAAAAGATAGAAACAAGTTTTCAATTAAAGCAGGTTTTGAAAAGATATATACCTGTTTCAAAAGAACATAAAATGACAGCGCAATTATTTCAAGCTATTCGAATTGAAGTAAATAAAGAGTTAGAGGCGTTAAAAGATTTTTTACGGCAAGTGCCGGATTTATTAAAAAATGATGGGAGATTAAGTGTTATTTCATACCATTCTTTAGAGGACAGGTTGGTTAAGAGATTTATTAAAACAGGTACGTTTAGCGGAGAAGTCGAAAAGGATTTTTTTGGCAATACCAATGAACCTCTAAAAAAAGTTGGAAAACTCATTACCCCTGCACCGGAAGAAATAAAAATAAACAACAGGGCCCGTAGTGCCAAATTACGAATTGCAACTTTAAATACTTAAAATGCCAAAGGTCAGAAAGAACATATATGATGTTTTAAGAGGAAGTTTTCTCACAGATGAATCTGCTTTTAAAAATTGGCGAATCATCATTTTTATAGTGCTGCTGCTGTTAATGATGATTTCCGGTGCACATGATGCAGATAAGAAAGTAGTAAAAATTTCGGAGTTACATAAAAAAAGGATTGCACTAAGAGAAGCGTATATAGCTTCCGAAACTCTTTTGATGCAAATGAAAATGGAATCGAATATAAGGCAAAAGGCTAAAGAAATAGGACTATTTCCAACCCATACCCCACCAACCAAAATAAGAGTCATTTCAAAAAAAGAATAATACTGTGAACACATTTAAAGAGGGTATATTGACAAAGTTTTACATGATAGCTGCTTTCATGGCCGTTTTTCTTTGTGTGATTGTTTTTAAAGTAGTAAGCATTCAGTATACGGAAGGAGACAAATATCAAAAACTTGCTACCGAAATTACAAAAAGACAGGATACGATTTATGCAAACAAAGGAAATGTGTATTCTTCGGACGGAAAATTATTAGCCACTTCTGTCTCTAAGTATACCATTAGAATGGATGCAATGACAGTAAAAAAAGAAGTTTTTGATAAAAACATAGCGGCTTTATCCAAATCATTGTCAGCATTATTAGGAAAATCGGTAGCCTATTACTATAAAAAAATACGAAATGCAAGAAAAAAGAAGAATCGTTATCTGCTAATTGCGAGAAATATAGGATATCATGAATATATAAAGATGAAGACATTTCCTATTTTTAAACTGGGCATTTATAAGGGAGGTTTTATTGCAGAGCACAAAACGGTTCGCGAACACCCTATCGGTAAAATAGCAGAAAGAACCATTGGCTATCATGATTACAGAGGAGAAGCCGGAATTGAAGGAGCTTTTGCAGATGAGATGACAGGTGTAAATGGTTTGCGATGGAAGCAAAAAATAGCCAAAAACCAATGGAAACCCATTAATGATGTCAATGAAAAAGAGCCGTTAGACGGATCGGATGTCATTACTACGATTGATGTGAATATTCAGGATATCACACACCATGCATTGCTTAGGCAACTGGAATATTTTGAAGCGGATCACGGATGCGCTGTGGTGATGGAAACCGCCACTGGTGAAATAAGAGCGATTTCAAACCTGGGAAAAACGCCTAAAGGAAAATACTACGAGAAAAGAAACTATGCCATCTGGGAAGCTCACGAACCGGGTTCTACCTTCAAACTTGCAAGCCTGATGGCTGCCATAGATGATAAGATGATTGATACCGCTACGGTAGTTGATACCGAAAGAGGAAAAATATTTATTCATGGAGACAAAGTAGAAGATTCTCAGACGGGAGGATATGGAATAATATCTGCGGCAAGAGCTTTTGAAGTTTCCTCCAATGTGGGGATTGTAAAACTCATCAGAAAACATTACGACCATCAACCGGAAAAGTTTTACAGCAAAATGAAACAATTTGGGTTGACAGAAAAAATAGGGATCCCTATTAAAGGAGAGGGGAACCCTTATATAAGAAACCCCAAAGACAAAAAAAACTGGTATAAAACATCCTTGGAGTGGATGTCATGGGGATATGGAATTTCCCTGACACCATTACAAATGCTGACTTTTTATAATGCCATTGCTAATGACGGTGTAATGGTAAAACCGCAGTTTATTAAAGAATTGCGACATCAAAATAAAACAACTCAAACTTTTAAAACTGAAGTGATCCGCTCACAGATAGCCTCACCGTCAACCATTAGAAAAGTAAAAAAAGTACTGGAAAATGTAGTATTAAAAGGAACTGCAGACAATATTTATTCGTCGAATTTTTCAATGGCAGGAAAAACAGGTACGGCAAAAAAATATATCACCTCTTATACAGATAAAAAAGGCAACCGCGTACCGGGAGGATACTCAGGTGAAAGGTATATTGCCTCCTTTGCGGGTTTTTTCCCTGTGGATAAACCCAAATATTCCTGTATTGTTGTGATACATGATCCTAACAAGGAAAAGGGGTATTACGGAGCCACTGTTGCAGCTCCGGTATTTAAAGAAATTGCTCAAAAAATATATACAAATACACCGGTTGATGATGAGGTGGATATTCATAAAGAAGCTTTTAAGAGTATAGAAAAACTGTATACTGCTCATCATGAAAAGATACAAAAGAACTATACAAAAGTGCCTGATGTCAGTGGCATGCCGGTCATGGACGCCATTCCTTTATTAGAAAATATCGGCCTAAAAATAAAGACGTTTGGTGTTGGAAAAGTACAATCGCAATCCATACAAAGCGGAGAGAAATTAGTGAAAGGAAAAACCATTGTTTTAAAATTATTATAGTTGAAATTACTACAAGACATATTGCACAAGGTTTCGGTTGATACTATTTACGGAAAGGTTGATATTCCTATCTCTGCAATAGTTTTTGACTCCAGGGAGGTAATTGAAAAATCACTTTTTGTAGCTCAAAAAGGGCTGACTACAGATGGGCATAGGTATATTTCGGAAGCCATAACACAAGGCGCAAGTGCTATCATTTGTCAGGTAATTCCAAAAAACAGAACCAGGCATGTTACCTATATTCAAGTCGGGGACGCTGCTACTGCATTGGCAATTGTTTCCGCAAATTTTTATGACAACCCGTCCTCTAAATTGCAATTGATCGGTGTAACAGGAACCAACGGCAAAACAACCGTAGCCTCTTTACTGTATCAACTATTTAGAAAATCGGGAAAAAAAACGGGATTGCTTTCAACAGTAAAAATACTTGTGGGAGATAAAGAATACCCAACAACACATACCACACCGGATTCGGTAACCATTAACCGCTATTTGCATGAAATGGTAAAGGCAGGTATTGACTATTGTTTTATGGAAGTGAGTTCACACGGAATTCATCAAAAAAGAACAGAAGGACTGAATTTTAGAGGCGGAGTTTTTACAAATCTGTCACATGACCATTTGGATTATCACAAAACCTATGCTGCATACAGGGATATAAAAAAAACATTCTTCGATTTGCTACCTGAAAATGCATTTGCACTAGTCAATGCCGATGATAAAAATGGAGTCATTATGCTGCAGAACACAAAGGCGGAGAAAAAAACGTATGCTCTTAAAAATCATGCAGATTATAAAGCGAAGATCATTGAAAAAAGAATATCAGGGACACTGATCAATTACAGAGGGATAGAAATCTGGACTGCATTAACAGGTGTTTTTAATAGCTATAACCTATTGGCAATTATCTCGGTATCAGATTTGTTAGGGCTGGAAAAACAAGAAGTATTACGGGTTATAAGTGAATTGGAAAGTGTTCCGGGAAGATTTGAATATATCATTTCGGAAAATAACATTACGGCAATAGTAGATTATGCACATACTCCGAATGCTCTAAAAAATGTGTTACAAACTGTAAATGATATCCGAACAGGAAGCGAAAAACTCATTACAGTTGTCGGTTGCGGAGGAGATAGAGATGCTTTGAAAAGGCCAAAAATGGCATATATAACTTCGCAATTAAGCAATCAGGCAATTTTTACTGCTGACAACCCAAGAACAGAAGATCCTCAAATTATTCTGGAACAAATGGAGGCAGGAGTAACTCCGGAAAACTATAAGAAAACACTATCTGTTTTAAATCGCAAGCAAGCGATTAGAACAGCATATCAAATGGCAAATTCCGGAGATATCATTGTAATTGCAGGGAAAGGGCACGAAACATATCAGGAAATAAATGGCGTACGAACCTATTTTTCAGATGTAGAAGAAATAAAAAACTGTTTTCAATAAATAAAAACCCGTAAATGCTCTATTACCTATTCGAATATTTAGAAAATCAATTTCACTTTCCCGGGGCAGGACTATTTCGATACATTACGTTCCGCGCTGCCATGGCATTTATCATATCGCTGTTGTTTTCATCTGTTTTTGGAAAGAAGATCATTCGGATACTACGGGAAAAACAGGTAGGAGAAACCGTACGGGATTTAGGTTTGGAAGGTCAAAAACAAAAAGCAGGAACCCCGACTATGGGAGGAATTATGATCATTCTGGCAACTCTGATACCGGTTGTATTGCTGTGTAAATTAGACAATATTTACGTTATTATCTTACTAATTACTAAGGTTTGGATGGGCTTTATCGGGTTTTTAGATGACTATATTAAAGTATTTAAAAAAGACAAAAGCGGATTAAAAGGAAAATTTAAAGTACTGGGTCAGGTAGGTCTGAGTTTAATTGTCGGATGCATGCTCTATTTTCATGAAGAAGTTACCATTAAAGAGCAATTACCGGAAGATCAACAAATAGCACAAACCGATGGGAGAAAAATAGCATTTGGAGAAGCCCGCAAATCCACAAAAACCACCGTTCCGTTTTTTAAGAACAATGAGCTGGATTATGCCAAAGCACTCACTGTCTTTGGAAAGGATTTTGAAAAATACGGATGGATTGTTTTTATTGCAATTACTATTTTTATTGTAACCGGAATTTCTAACGGTGCAAACCTGACAGATGGAATAGACGGCCTTGCAGCTGGTTCTTCGGCAATTATTGTTGTCTCTCTGGCAGTTTTTGCATGGATATCCGGAAATATCATTTTCGCAGATTATCTGGATATAATGTATATCCCGAATTCGGGAGAAATAACAGTATACATATTTGCTTTTGCAGGAGCTTTGATAGGCTTTTTATGGTATAATACCTATCCTGCTCAAATATTTATGGGCGATACGGGTAGTCTGGCCATAGGTGGGGTGATAGCAGTCATTGCCATTGCTATCAGAAAAGAATTATTACTACCCATTTTGGCAGGCATATTTATCATAGAAAACCTGTCGGTAATATTACAGATATCCTATTTTAAATACACTAAAAAGAAATTGGGAGTCGGGCGACGTATTTTTAAAATGTCGCCCATTCACCATCATTTTCAAAAGTCCGGGTACCACGAAAGCAAAATTGTTGTCCGCTTTTGGATTATAGGAATCCTGTTAGCCGTATTTTCAATTGTAACATTAAAATTGAGATAAGATATAATGTATGGAACAAAAACCCGTAAATAAAAAATGAAAAACAGAATTCAAAATAAATAACAATTATCAAATGAAAAGACTGGTAATTCTCGGTGGAGGTGAAAGTGGAGTAGGAACCGCAGTTTTAGCAAAGAAACAAGGATATGATGTGTTTGTTTCCGATAAAAATGCGATTGCCGGTCATTATAAAAAAGTACTGTTACATCATAAGGTCGATTTTGAAGAACATCAACATACCGAAGCAAAAATACTACATGCCGATATGGTGATGAAAAGTCCCGGTATTCCGGAAAAGGTAACTATAGTTCAGCAATTAAATACTCATCAAATACCTGTGGTATCGGAAATTGAATTTGCTGCAACATACACAAATGCCATGCTGATAGGTATTACGGGATCGAATGGAAAAACAACTACTACCTTATTAACACATCATATTTTAAAAGAAGCCGGAATTCATACAGGTATTGCAGGAAATATTGGAAATAGTTTTGCCATGCAGGTAGCACAAAACGCTTACGAGAACTACGTAATAGAACTCAGTAGCTTTCAGTTAGACGGAATCCGGAAATTCAAGCCCCATATAGCTGTCATTACCAATATTACACCTGATCATCTGGAGCGATATGAATATGATTTTAACAAATATGTAGCATCCAAATTCAGAATTACGGAAAACCAAACATCGATAGATTTTTTGATTTATGATGCAGACGACATGACTATTGATCAGTGGCTAAAAAAACATAAGATCAATGCCCGGTTAGTACCTTTTTCACTGGAAAAAGAAATAGAGTACGGAGCATTTTTAAAAAATAATAATATACAAATAAAACTAAATACAGAAGAATTTACCATGAGTATTGCTACACTAACATTACAAGGAAAACATAATATTAAAAATACAATGGCCTCTGCTTTAGTAGCAAAATTGTTAAAGGTTAGAAATCACGATTTGAGAGAAAGTCTCTCGAATTTTGAAGGAGTGGAACACCGATTAGAGCATGTACAAAAAGTAAATGAAGTACAATTCATTAACGATTCAAAGGCGACTAATATCAACGCTGCGTTTTATGCTTTGGAATGCGTGAATACACCTACTGTCTGGATTGTTGGTGGAGTAGATAAAGGAAATGATTATGATGATTTGCTGCCTTTGGTAAGAGAGAAAGTAAAGGCAATTGTATGCTTAGGTACGGAAAATGAGAAAATTTTAAAATCTTTCAGTGATGTAACTGACATGATTGTTGAAACAGTGAGTGCGGAAGAAGCAGTAAAGGTAGCCTACAAAATAGCACAAAAAGGAGATACGGTATTGCTATCTCCGGCTTGTGCAAGTTTTGATTTATTTGAGAATTATGAAGATCGAGGAAGGCAATTTAAAAATGCAGTCAGGAATTTATAAAGCAGTTGAAAGTTAGAAAGTTTCAAGTTCTTTCGATTTTTTTATAACACTAGGGGATAACATTGTTTTCTGAGAAAAATAAAAGTTAACATCATAGAAACAGGGTAATATTATAGAAAGATAAAGAGCATTTAAGACTCCCTACGTTATAGGTGATAAGAATAAATGAAAACGATTTTTAAACATATAAAAGGAGATAGAACCATTTGGGCCATTGTAGCTGTACTGGCCATTTTTTCTTTTATGCCTATATACAGTGCGAGTATCAATTTGGTATATGTGGTGGGGTCGGGTTCAACTCTCGGTTATTTGATAAAACATATCGTATTACTAATGATAGGGGTTTTAATCAGTTACCTTATTCATAAAATTCCCTATCGCTATTTTAGCGGGGGCTCGGTCATTATGTTACCTGTAGTTTTTATATTATTGATCTATACATTACTGCAAGGAACTACTATTGGAGGGGTATATGCAAGCAGGTGGATTCGTATTCCGTTTATAGGCATCGGTTTTCAGACTTCTACATTAGCAGGTGTGGTACTGATGACATACGTAGCCAGATATCTGGCAAAAAATAAGGGAAAAACAATTATTTTCAGGCAAAGTTTATGGCAACTGTGGTTGCCCGTAGGGCTGATATTCATACTTATTTTACCGGCAAATTTTTCTACTACGACAATTATTTTTTGTATGATCATTGTAGTCTCTTTTATCGGAGGATATCCGTTAAAATATATTGCATATATTCTCGGAGCCGGCACTATAGGATTATTGCTTTTTATGCTGGTTGCAAAGGCATTTCCGGACGCAATGCCCGACAGGTTACAAACCTGGGAAAATAGAATTGAAAACTTTTTTAAGCCTGAAGGTGCTGAAAATTATCAAGTAGAAAAAGCCAAAATAGCAATAGCAACAGGAGGCATTTTCGGGAAAGGTCCCGGCAAAAGTATACAAAAGAACTTTTTGCCTCAGTCTTCTTCGGATTTTATTTATGCCATTATTGTTGAAGAATACGGTTTGTTGGGAGCACTGCTAATTGCTTTTGTATATTTTTTATTGCTCTTCAGGATTCTTATTACCGTTAAAAAAGCCAATACCATTTTTGGTTCTTTACTAGTTATTGGATTGGGTTTGCCTATTGTTTTTCAGGCCTGTATTAATATGGCGGTAGCTTCAAATATACTACCGGTAACAGGACAAACACTCCCCTTAATTAGTAGCGGAGGAACCTCTATTTGGATGACATGCGTAGCATTAGGAATGATTTTAAGCGTAAGTGCTTCCAAAAATGAAACGGAGGTATCTATTTTAGATGATAACCCATTAGATATTTTACACGAAACATTATAGCTCCAAAAAAATTATAAAGGAAGTAGATATGAAACCATTGATGAAAATACTCATAAGCGGAGGAGGTACGGGAGGGCATATTTACCCGGCATTGGCCATTGCCAATGAATTAAAAGACAGATATCCGGATGTCGCTGTTCTTTTTGTGGGCGCAAAAGGTAAAATGGAAATGGAAAAAGTACCCGAAGCAGGATATGAAATAAAAGGACTTTGGATAGATGGATGGCAGCGAAGATTAACGCTAAAAAATATAGGATTTCCGTTTAAACTTATCTACAGTTTGTTTAAAGCAAATAATATCATCAATCAATTTAAACCGGATATCGTCATTGGCACAGGAGGATATGCAAGTGCTCCTGCACTGATGATGGCGGTAAGAAAAAGAATTCCGACTTTACTGCAAGAACAGAACTCTTATCCCGGAATAGTCAATAAAATTCTAAGTAAAAGAGCACAAAAAATTTGTGTGGCGTATGACCATCTGGAACGGTTTTTCCCTGCAGCCAAAATTATTAAAACAGGCAACCCTGTTAGAGCGGGGCTATTAAAGGTATATAAAGAAAAGAAAAGAAAAGAAGCGAACACCTTTTTTAATGTCAAAAAAAAGAAAATAACCTTGTTAGTATTGGGAGGAAGTTTAGGTGCCGGAAGAATAAATCAGTTAATGGATAAAAACCTGTCCTTGTTTAAAGAATTAAACATACAATTGATTTGGCAATGCGGGAAGCTGTATTTTGAAGCATATAAAAAACACAGCGAATGGGAAAACGTACAAGTACATTCTTTTTTAGATCGGATGGATTTGGCTTATGCTGCAGCAGATATTATAATCTCCAGGGCAGGCGCTATTTCGGTTTCGGAATTTTGTATTGTCGGGAAACCGGTCATATTTATTCCATCACCTAATGTAGCAGAAGATCATCAGACAAAAAATGCCAAAGCCATTTCAGACAAGCATGCGGCTATTTTGTTAAAAGAAAGTGAATTAGATACCTTTCCTATTGTTTTTGAAACCTTATTAAAAGATAAAGGAAAACAGGAAAATTTAAGCGAAAATATAACTGCATTGGCCTTGCCGGATGCAACATATAAAATTGTAAACGAAGTTGAAAAATTAATAAACAGGCAATGACTTTAATTTGAAATGAAGTGGTATACAAAAAATGAATTTTAAAAAGATACAACATATTTATTTCATAGGAATCGGAGGAATAGGAATGAGTTCTTTGGTCAGATATTTTGCTTTAAATGGAAAAAATATAGCAGGCTATGATAAAACTCCTTCTACTATTACCGAGGAGTTAACATCTTTGGGAATTGACATTCATTTTGAAGATGCTATACATCGCATTCCGGCTTCATTTCTGAATAAAAAAGAAACGTTGGTCGTATATACACCGGCAATCCCTGAAAATCATACGGAATATAATTATTTTGTCGGCGAAGGATTTACCGTTTTAAAAAGAGCAGAAATACTAGGAGAAATCACCAAAAAAACATACTGTTTGGCAGTTGCCGGAACACATGGTAAAACAACGACATCAGCCATTTTAGGACATATCATGCATGCTGAAAATGCCACTTCTTTTTTAGGTGGGATTGCAGAAAACTACCGGTCAAATTTAATTGCGGGAGGAGATAAAATATCAGTGGTGGAAGCGGATGAGTTCGATAGATCTTTTTTGCAGCTCTCTCCGGATATAGCCTGCATAACCTCTATAGATGCCGACCATTTGGATATTTATGAAGGGCACGATGCTTTAAAACAATCTTTTAAAGAATTTGCAAATAAGGTTACCAAACAACTCGTCATTGCAAAACAACTGGAAGATATGGATAGTTTGACATATGCCATAGAAGCAAAGGCAGACTACGTGGCATTAAATGTAACTACTAAGAACGGTGCATATCAATTTGATATACAAACACCGAATACAACAATTAAGAACGTGACATTTCAACTTCCGGGAAGGCACAATATCATGAATGCGCTTGCTGCAGTTGCAATGGCAGATGTATATGGAATTTCCGTCGACATTATCAAAAGAAGATTAGCATCTTTTAAGGGAGTGCAAAGGCGATTTTCATACAAAATAAAAACAGATGATTTGGTGTTAATAGATGATTATGCACATCATCCTACAGAGATAACAGCAGTGGAAAGTGCAGTTAGAGAAATGTATCCGGAAGATAAAATTTTAGCAGTTTTTCAACCGCATTTGTTTAGCAGAACGCGAGATTTTGGAGCTGATTTTGCAGCGAGTTTATCGTTGTTTGACGAACTCTTGCTATTGGATATTTATCCGGCAAGGGAAAAGCCGATTGAAGGTATTACATCCGGCTGGTTATTAGATAAAGTTACACTTCGTGATAAAAAGTTAACAACAAAAACTGCTATCGTAAAAGACATTTCCGATGCTCAGGCAAAAATAATACTCATGCTGGGAGCAGGAGATATTAGCACACTGGTGGAAAAAGTAAAAAACCAACTTTCCAAAACCATACTGTTATGAAGCTAAAGAAGATGTTGAAATACATACTGTTATTTGATTTGATTATCGCTCTGGGATTACTATACGGTTTTACAAAACATAAGAATTACAGTAAAAAAATTCATAAAATTCATATTTCTTTTAAAGAAGAAGGAAACTATTTTTTAACAGATACTATGGTTAATAAATTGTTAATACAAAATAAACTTCATGTTAAAAACCAAGCAAAATCTATGATAGATTTGTATCAGTTAGAAGAGACGGTTCTGGCAAACCCTTTTATAGAAAAAGCAGTGGTTTTTTTATCGGCTCGAAATGTTTTAAATGTACAGATAAAACAGAGAGAGGCGATAGCAAGGGTGATGAATGCCAATAAACCTTATTATATTGATAAACAAGGTGTAAAACTTCCTGTTTCATTACATTACTCTGCCAGAGTGCCTGTAGTTTTTGGTGTAAAAACACCCGCAGATTTAGAAGAAGTGTACCGGTTTTTAAAAGAAATTAATAAAGATGATTTTCTAAAAAATGAAGTGGTAGGAATTCATAAAACAAACAAAAAAGAATTTGAAATTCGAGTACGTAGCGGAGATTATATAATTGTTTTTGGTAAATGTGAGCGGTTGAAGCAAAAATTTTTCAATTTAAAAGCGTTTTATAGCAAAGCATTTTTAGAAGATAAAATGAAAACATATAAAACCATAAATTTAACATATCACAATCAGGTGGTGTGCACAAAATAAAATCAAAATGGAAAACAACAAAATAGCTGTTGGTTTGGATATTGGAACTACTAAAATTGTTGCCATGATTGGTAAAAAAAATGAATATGGAAAATTAGAGATTTCAGGTATTGGAAAAGCGAAGAGCTTAGGAGTAAAAAGAGGCGTTGTCAGTAATATTACACAAACGATTCAGTCCATACAGCAGGCTGTAGAAGAATCCGAAAGTATTTCCGGACATAAAGTAGAAAATGTGGTAGTAGGCATAGCAGGCCAGCATATCAGGAGCTTGCACCATAGCGATTATATTACAAGGGCTAACGCAGATGAAGTTATTGATGAAAATGATATTGACAATCTTGTAAATCAGGTACACAAACTGGTAATGCTACCCGGAGAAGAGATCATTCATGTACTCCCGCAAGAATATAAAGTAGACAACCAGGCAGATATTAAAGAACCCATTGGAATGTACGGAGGTAGGCTGGAAGCTAATTTCCATGTAGTGGTAGGGGAGGTATCGTCCATTAGAAACATAGGACGCTGTGTAAAGAGTGCAGGATTGGAATTATCTGATATTACCCTGGAACCATTAGCATCGGCAGCGGCAGTATTAAGTCAGGAAGAAAAGGAAGCAGGAGTTGCCTTGATTGACATAGGCGGAGGGACTACGGATTTGGCCATTTTTAAAGATGGTATTATCCGTCATACGGCAGTCATACCGTTTGGAGGAAACGTTATTACGGAAGATATTAAAGAAGGATGCTCCATCATAGAAAAACAAGCTGAGTTGTTGAAAATTAAATTTGGCTCTGCATGGCCGGGAGAGAATAAAGAAACCGAAATTGTCTCTATTCCCGGATTAAGAGGAAGGGAACCAAAAGAAATTACACTAAAAAACTTATCTAAAATAATACATGCAAGAGTACAGGAGATCATAGAACATGTTTATCTGGAAATTAAGAATTACGGGCATGAAACCACCAAGGGGAAACTCATTGCCGGAATTGTGTTAACAGGCGGGGGATCTCAGTTAAAACATCTACGCCAGTTAGTAGAATACATTACCGGAATGGATGCCAGAATAGGGTATCCCAATGAGCATTTGGCCGGCGAATCCGATGAAATGTTATCTAGTCCGTCCTATGCCACAGCAGTAGGGCTCTTAATGGAAGGCTTGGAAAAAACACCGGATGAAGATCAGGAAATGATCGTTTCCGAAGGAGCCGTAAATACTGAAGAAGTTGCAGTAGAAGAAAAACCAAAAACGAAGAAAAAATCATTTTTTGAAAAGTTTGCAGACGGACTTAAAGATTTTTTAGACAACGCAGAATAAAACAAATTAGATATAAATACCATAAAAAGTTATTATGAGTGCAGAATTTGATAACATTTTATTTGACATGCCAAAATCACAATCTAACAGCATTAAGGTAATTGGCGTTGGCGGCGGAGGCAGCAATGCCGTAAATTACATGTTTGAGCAACATATCAGGGGGGTAGATTTTGTCATCTGTAATACGGATGCACAGGCCCTGGAGAATAGCCCTATTCCTAATAAAATTCAATTAGGAGCCAATCTAACCGCCGGATTAGGAGCAGGAGCCAATCCCGAAGTAGGAGAACAAGCAGCTAAAGAAAGCATTATAGAAGTTCAGCAAATGTTGAATACCCAGACCAAAATGGTATTCATTACGGCAGGAATGGGAGGCGGTACGGGAACCGGAGCCGCTCCTATTATTGCAAAGATTGCCAAGGATATGGATATTTTAACAGTGGGAATTGTTACGATGCCATTTCAGTTTGAAGGAAGAATGCGCTCAAAACAAGCCCAATTAGGAATCGATTCACTCCGTACAAACGTGGATTCCCTAATAGTAATTAATAATAATAAGCTAAGAGAAGTCTATGGAAATTTAGGTTTTAAAGCAGGTTTCTCTAAGGCAGATGAAGTATTATCTACGGCTGCCAGAGGGATTGCTGAAGTAATCACGCATCATTATAAACAAAATATTGACTTGCACGATGCAAAAACAGTGCTGTCTAACAGTGGAACCGCTATTATGGGATCTGCTAAAGAATCCGGTGTTAACAGGGCTAAAAATGCTATTACAAAAGCATTGGACTCCCCATTATTAAACGATAATAAGATCACAGGGGCTAAAAATGTATTACTATTAATAGTATCCGGATCAGATGAGGTAACGCTGGATGAAATAGGAGAAATCAATGATTTTATTCAGGCAGAAGCAGGTTATGATACTAATATCATTATGGGTATCGGAGAAGATGAAGCATTGGAAGAAGCTATTTCCATTACGGTAGTTGCTACGGGTTTTGCAGCCGACCAGCAAAGTAATATTGCTAATGTTGAAGCAAAAAAAATCATTCATACATTAGAGGAAGACCAAAAGGCAACATACGATTTTTCTGAAAAAACGGTACTAAAAAGCACTGCTATAGATGAACCCATATGTACACCGTCAGAAAAAATTGTACATGTATTGGAAGGTGAAATTGAAGAAGAAAAAGCAGCTATTATTCCTGCTTCTAAGCTGATTAAAAATATGGATGTGGTTTATGAAGAAATTTCTGTGGAACAAGTTCCCGAAGATGATTTCATTATTACAGAAATGCCTGTAAATATGGAAGATACAACTTCGGATATATCTGAAACCATTACAAAAGAACCACAACCATTACAGACAGATTTAGTATTTGACTTTCCGGTACATGCTGATGAAAAGATAAAACCGGTAGAGGCAGCACATACTGATACAACCGATACCATCTTAAATATGGAAGTCAATGACCCCGTTGAAATTACAACAGAAGAAAAAAGATATGTATTGGAAGATTTTGACGCTACTCCAACTATTACTAAAAGTTCAACTCTTTTTGAAAAAGATGAAATGGTTGAAAAAGAATTACAGTTTGAACTAAAAACCACCAAACCTCCAATTGAAATAGAAACAGAAAGTGAGAGCGTCTCTCCTTTGAGCCTGACGATTTCGGAATTACAGGACAGGGCTGAAGAACGCCGACAAAAAATGAAAGGATTTAATTATAAGTTTACCGATAAAGTAAATAAAAGCATTGATGAAATTGAGCGTCAGCCGGCATATAAAAGATTAGGAGTAAATCTGGACGGAACAAATATAGCAATTAGTAAATCCAAAACAGCTATGCAGAAAGACGATGACACTATTCAATTGAAATCTAACAATTCGTTCTTACATGACAATGTAGATTAATGAGCATAAAAGCAGGTTTTTTAGTGTTTTAGATTTCGCCTGTGAGTGAAGAACTTTTAAACAATTAAACTTTTAAACAATTAAACGGTATCGGTATCATTCACCACTTTTTTAATACTAGCAATGGCCTTCTGTAAATTTTCTACGGAGGCAGCGTAAGACAACCGGATACAATCAGGAGCTCCAAAAGCATCCCCGGTAACGGTTGCTACATTGGCTTTTTCTAATACATATAAAGAAAAATCGGTAGCATTACGGATGGCTACTCCGTTTAGTGTTTTACCAAAGAAATCAGAAACATCCGGAAAAATATAAAAAGCTCCTTCGGGAACATTGAGCGTAAACCCGTCAATTTGACTTAATAAATCCAGTACCATGTCCCGGCGAGATTTAAATTCATCTACCATGTACTGTATATTGGAAACCGGCGCCAGAACAGCAGTAATGGCAGCTCTCTGTGCAATACAGTTTGCTCCCGATGTGATTTGACCTTGCATTTTATTACACGCTTTGGCAATCCATTGCGGAGCACCGATATACCCGATTCGCCATCCGGTCATAGCAAAAGCTTTAGCCAATCCATTTACAGTAATGGTACGATCATACATACTTTCAATATTGGCAAAGCTAAAAGGTTTTGTGCCATAATTGATATGCTCGTAAATCTCATCGGAAAGGATATAAATTTGAGGATGCTTCTCTAAAACTTCGGCCAGAGCACGGTATTCACTTTCGGAATAGATCGTTCCGCTAGGATTATTGGGAGAGTTAAAGAAAACCATCTTTGTTTTTGGCGTAATCGCATTTTCTAACTGCTCGGGAGTAATTTTAAAATCAGTAGCGATAGAAGACGGAACCTCTACATATTTGGCCTCACACAAAGTAGCAATGGCAGCATAGCTTACCCAATAAGGAGCAGGCAATAACACTTCATCTCCGGGATTTAACAATACCTGAGCCACATTTGCAATAGATTGCTTAGCTCCTGTGGAAACTACTACTTGCCCGGGCGTATATACTAAATCATTATCTCTCTTAAATTTCACACAAATAGCCTCTTTCAATTCCAAATAACCATCTACCGGAGTATACGAATTATAGTTCTGGTTGATAGCCTCAATGGCAGCATCTTTTATGAAATCCGGAGTATTAAAATCAGGTTCGCCCAAACTCAAACTAATAATATCTTTTCCTGCTGCCCTTAGCTCTCTTGCCTTTGCAGCCATCGCCAATGTTTGAGAAACAGGTAAGCTATTAATTCTGTCAGATAAAAGGTGCTCCATTTCGATAAGTTGAGTTATTTTTCTTGTTTTGCAAAGAAAGTAATAATTATGGCATTAGAGAAAGATAAAAGCGAAGAATTTACTATGTCAAATCATTAGAAAGAATGATTCATTTAAAGAAAAGAATTGATAGGTTTACTTACTTTTGTACAGCATCCTTATTTATGGAAATTATAACAAAATACTTTAGAGCCCTTACCGGTATTCAAATCGAACAGTTTTTGAAATTACAAGAGTTGTATAAAGATTGGAACCTGAAGATTAATGTAGTCTCCAGGAAAGATATAGATGAATTATACATACGTCATGTATTGCACTCTTTAGGTGTCGCTAAAATCATAACATTTTTGCCGGATGCTAAAATATTGGATGTGGGTACCGGAGGTGGATTCCCCGGGATTCCCCTGGCTATTTTATTTCCGAAAACTCACTTCCATTTGGTAGACAGTATTGGTAAAAAAATCAAAGTTGTAAATGAAGTTGTCACAGGGCTGGGATTACAAAATGTAAAAACAACACATGGAAGAGTGGAAGAGGTAGCAGATACCTACGATTTTATTGTTAGCAGAGCCGTAGCACAAATGGAAACATTTGTTCGATGGACTAAAAACAAAATACATAAAAAACAACGCCATAACCTTAAAAATGGGATATTATATTTAAAAGGAGGCGATCTGTCAGAAGAATTACGAGATTTTCCCAAAGCGACCATTTATGAACTTTCTGACTATTTTTCGGAAGATTTCTTTAAAACTAAAAAAGTAGTACATATCCTTTAAAATATAGAACCCGTTGTGCATTTTGAACTAAAAAGTAAATTTAAACGTCAATTCGAGTGATTTTGAGCTACGAAAAATCGTATCGAGAACATATTTAGAGCAAAAATTCTATTCTCGATATAAATTTTTCTCATTTTCAATCGAAAAATTTACTCGAATTGACGAATTTTATCAAAATGCACAACGGGTATATAGAGTCAAATGATACGAAACCTCACAGTCTTTAAGATCTGTGAGGTTGACCTCAATATCATTTAAAAATAACTGTTTTTTTATTAGTTTTTGAAACTTTTTAACCCGAAACGGTATAATTCAAGGATTCAAATTTTAGTGTATTATTTGAGGAGATTTATCCAAAAGAAAAGTACCTGAAATTACCTTATAGACGATTAGGTTTTTTATATGGCATTAATAATATCGTACTTCGTAATAATATGATGTTTATTCTCTTCAAGAGCTACCAGAACCGCCTGATTATCCTTAGTAATTAATTTGGAAATACTTGCTATAGAGGTAGATTTAGATACAGTGGGATATGCTGCTCCCATGATATCCTTAATAGGTTTGGTAGTTATATTTTCATCTTCCAAGTAATGTCTTAATAAAGACGACTCGTCTACGGACCCTACCAAACCATCGGTATCTTCAACAGGGATTTGAGATATTTTATATGCTCTCATCCGTTCAATTGCATGAGCAACTAACTCCTCTGTTTTTATGGTGATCAAGGGTTTATCTATATGGTTTTTAATTAAATCCGCTGCGGTAGTCATTTTTTCTTCCAGAAAACCTCTATCACGCATCCAGTCGTCATTAAACATTTTTCCTACATATCTACTTCCATGATCGTGAAACAGTACTACTACTACATCATCTTTTGTAAAATGTTTTTTTAACTGAATCAATCCTTTTATGGCAGCACCTGCAGAGTTTCCGACAAAAATACCTTCTTCCTTTGCAATTTTTCTCGTATATATGGCAGCATCTTTATCTGTAACTTTTGTAAAACCGTCAATCAGGCTAAAATCTACATTTTCCGGTAAAATATCTTCGCCTATCCCTTCCGTGATATACGGATAGATTTCATTCTCGTCAAAAATACCGGTTTCGTGATATTTTTTAAACACTGAACCATAGGTGTCTACTCCCCAAACTTTGATATTCGGATTTTGCTCTTTTAGATATTTGGCAGTTCCGGAAACGGTTCCTCCTGTTCCGACTCCCACAACAAAATGTGTGATTTTTCCTTCGGTTTGTTCCCATATTTCAGGCCCTGTTTGCTCATAATGAGCTACAGCATTTGAAGGATTGTCATATTGATTTACATACCAGGAATTGGGAATTTCTTTTCCCAATCTCTTAGAAACCGAATAATAGGATCTCGGATCATCCGGCTCTACATTCGTAGGACAAACTACTACTTCTGCTCCTACTGCCCGCAGAATATCCATTTTTTCTTGGGATTGCTTATCCGAAATAACAAATATGCACCTGTATCCTTTCACTATGGCTGCCAGTGCTAAGCCCATCCCTGTATTCCCCGAAGTTCCTTCAATAATTGTTCCGCCCGGTTGTAACCGGCCGTCAGCTTCCGCATCTTCAATCATTTTTAAGGCCATTCGGTCTTTTACGGAGTTTCCGGGATTAAAGGTTTCTACTTTTGCCAGTACCAGCGCATCTACCTCTTTAGTTACCGTATTTAACCTTACCAAAGGCGTATTTCCAATGGTTTCTAATATGTTTTTTGCGTATTTCATTGTCTTCGGTAATTTATCCCGAATTCTGCATTAGAAAATCTATTACAGCTTGAAATTGTTTCAAAATATATCGCTTCACTTCATTTTTGAAATGAACCGTAGCGGTGCTACGCTACATTTCAGAAAACGTTATATTTTATCACAATTTCAACCTTCATTACGAAGTTCTAATACAGAATTCGGGTTTATACTGCAAAGAAACAAATTATTTTAGAGTTGAGTTTGTTTTCTAATGGAGTTTGAAAGTTAAAAAGTTTGAAAGTTGTAAAGTTTTACTCAACAGACATAGGGATTGGTCTGTCTATGATGCCTACGCCAAAAAGATGTGTCTCGTCCTAAAATAGGGCTACAGTTAATTATTAAAATTTATGCTACATTTTTGTGCACGTAATTAGGTGTTTTATAATCTAAAGATAAATGTAATCTTTTATTATTATATAATTTGATTGCATTTTTTGTTGCTTTTTTGGCGTGATTGATATTTGTAAATGTTTGGTCGAGGAAGAATTCATCTTTTAAAATTCCGTTAACTCTTTCGGCCATTGCGTTTTCGTAGCAATGATTTTCTTGGGTCATACTGATTTGTATCTTTTTTCTTTTCAAAATTTGAGTATAAACATTGCTACAATATTGTATTCCTCTATCAGAATGATGTATGATTTCTTCGGTATTTTTAGTTTGATAAATAGCTTTATTTAAAGCTCTAACACAGCCTTTAAGTTCTAAACTATCACTAATATCATAGCCTACTATTTTTCTTGAATACATATCAGTAATAAGTGCTAAATAACAAAATCCATTTATAGTTCTTATATAGGTAATATCCGAAGCCCAAACTTGGTTAGGTCTATTAATGATCAGGTCTTTTATGATATTTTTATATTTATAAAAACGATGGTAAGAGTTGGTTGTTTTAGAAGAATATTTTTTCCTTCTAATTAACAAATTATTTTCTTTTAAGATTCTAAATAACTGGTCTCTACCTATATTTATATTCTGTTTCCTAAAATCATTATGTAAGGATTTCATTAGCTTTCTAGTACCTTCTCTGGGTAATGTTTTCCTGCTTTTTTTAACAAGCATTATTACATTTTGTTCTATTTGTTTTTTAAGAACAAACCTTTTTTGATATTTGTAATAAGCATCTCTTTTTAACTCGAAAGCATTACAAATAGTAGCGATGGCGTACCTTCTTTTTTTTCTATTAATCGGTGCTATTTTCATTAAGGCTTTATGTTTAAGTTTTTTTTTAATTCTTCAACATTTTTATAGCCAAGATTTTCAGCAGCTACTTCAAGATAACTATCATTCACAAGTTTATCTAGATCCTTTTTAATAAGAAGATCTTTGAGTTGTTTTAGCTCTTTTTGAAGGGCTTTAATACGGGATAATTCGTCGTCTGTTTGCACGGTTACACGGGTGTTCATTAAATCTTTACGGTCATATTTTTTAATCCATACGTTTATCGTACTAGATTGTATGCCGTAAGTTAAGGCAATTTGTCTTTTGGAATGGTTTCCTTTGGTAAGTTCTGCTAATACTTTGAGTTTAAAACTCTCACTATAACGTCTTACATATCCATCATTTTTATACATATACTTGTTGTTTTTTGTATACATATTTCAGGACGGGTCAATGCATGCTATAACGATTTTGTATATGAAAAGTAGCAGATTGATGTACTATTTTTTACATATCTTGTTGGCAATAGTTATTTGATTTAAAAGCTAAATATACCACCGACATTTATACTATTTCCAGTATTTTTTATCGTAAAATCATCTGAATCTTTTAAAATGTTTGTAACTCCAAACAGACCCTGACCGTCAATTAAGATACTGAAACTATCAGATACTTCTATCTTATATCCTATTCCATAAGAAATTGCCAGTTGAAATGATTTATAAAAATCTTTTACATCTTGTCCATTAATATCTCCTTTTAATAAAAATCCCGGTGTAACTCCAAAATTCAAATTCCATTTTCTCATACTTCCAAAATGCCAGTTTGCGTTTATCGGTATGTTTAAATAACCTAATTGTAAATCTAATCGTAATTCAGAGCCAAGAACAGGTTGTAATTCGGAGCCGGAAACAGAGGCTCCCATACTAAAATAAGAAAGACCGGACCTAATACTCCATCGATCATTAAAGTAATAATCACCAATTACGCCAAATTGTAATGCATCTCTTGAATCTAAACCATCCACCTCATCTCCACTTAAAAATGATCTGGAATAACCAATGTTTGGTATTAATTCAATAGTCCCGGAATCTCTTTTTTGTGCGTTTAGGGTAATTGATGTTAAAATCAGCCCACAAGTAATGGTAAAAATAGTTTGTTCATTTTTTTGGTTTTAATAGTTACTGATAATTTGCGTTAGTATTTTGTATTTACAGGCGATTGTGGGTAGCAACCGTTTTTTTAATATCAAATCTTACTTCGGTAATTTCTATAATGTCATTACTACTAATCAGGCTTGTTTTTAGAATTTTTGCTTTCATTTTTTAAATAGTTTACTATTTTATTTTGTAATTTTTAGTTATAATTTATAACTAATACCAAAGTTCAGTAACACTTCTTCCGGGTTAAGTCTGGAAGGAAATATGAACCCTATTTTTTCTTCGGATTTTTCATTTCCAAAAACAAATACTTCCGAAGACAGATATAAGTGGACTTGCTACATTTAGAGTGACAAAGAGTTAAGCTAATTTTATCTAAAATAACTTAACCATATGAAACGAATAAAATACAGTAAAGAGTTTAAAATTAAAGCAGTAGAATTAAGCAATGTACGAGGTAACACAAAGCAGATTGCCATGGAATTGGGAATCAGTGCAGATCTTATTTACAGATGGCGTAGAGAATTAGAACAGCGTCCTGATTTAGCTTTTAGCGGTAATGGCGTCAAACAACTCACAGAAGATCAGAAAGAGTTAGAGCGATTACGTAAACAGCTCAAGGATGTTACCATGGAGCGGGATATCTTAAAAAATGCCGTGAGCATCTTCTCCAAGAGCGATCGGAAGTATTGAAATTTATCAAAGATTACAGTAGAGAATATCCGGTTGGGAAGATGTGTAAAATTTTTAAAATTAGTAGAAACAGTTATTACAGGAGTAAGAATTATGTTCCATCAGATAGAGATGGAAAAAATCGTATGCTACTCTCTGAGATTCACCGTATCTGTGAGCGAAGTAAATCTACTTATGGAAGTCCTAGAATTACAGAGGAACTCAAAGCTAAAGGGTTTAAAGTATCTAGGTCTAGGGTAGCACGATTGATGAAAAAACACGGGATTAAAGCAGTTCGTAAAAAGAAATTTGTTGTCACGACAGATTCTAAGCATCAATATCCAGTAGCTGATAATGTATTGGATAGAGATTTTAAAGCTACCGCTGCTGCACAGAAATGGGTTTCTGATATTACCTATTTAAAGCCTGCACAAGGATGGCTGTACTTAACGGTAATTATTGACCTGTTTGATCGTAAAGTCATTGGTTGGTCTTTGAGCAATGGACTCAAAGCAAGACAAACTATCATTGCTGCATGGAGAATGGCTGTAAACAACAGAATGCCTTGTGAAGGTATGATTTTTCATTCTGATCGAGGTGTACAATACGCATCTCATGCGTTTGTTAATATCCTTAAAAGTTATCATGTAACACCCAGTATAGTAGAAAAGGAAACTGTTGGGATAATGCAGTAGCTGAATCTTTTTTTAAAACAATCAAAACAGAACTAATGATAGACAATAAGTTTATATCCAACAAAAGTCTTCAAATTAAAGTCTTTGAATACATAGAAACTTGGTACAACAGATACAGAAGACATTCTGCTCTTGGTTACAAAAATATCATCGAATTTGAAAAATTATATCAAATCAAAAATGTAGCTTAACTTTTTGTACCATTTTTTGTTGCATATCCAAAGTGTCGGTTCCCGAAGTTTCATTCTGAATAATTTTCATTATCCAGTTAGTCAATTTTGCTTTATTTCCTATGTATCTTCGACTGTGCAATTCAAACTTTTCAAGATGGTCATAGTCATTGAAAAGAGATAGTCCGTATTTTATTTTTTGTTCAGCAAGATGAAAACCTTCAAGTCCAAAATCTTCATTTTGAACTTCATACAGTATTTTGTCGCTAATTAGGGGTCAAGCAAAAAAGTTGTGGGATTTAGATTTTTACGCATAAATTTTAGATAGTCTGAATAGGAAGAAAGGAACAGATCTTACGCCTCTAAATTGTAGTCTAAAAGCTTTTATTTTAGCATTAAAAGATTCAGCAGAAGCATTGGTACTTCTATTATCAAAGAAATTTAAGATGCTTCGATAATGACTTTGTATTGATCTAGCTACTGTTCCAAAACTTTTACTGAACTCTGATTTTTCTACCTTATCATACCATCTAGCTCGTTTTTGTACATGAAATCGGTCTGTGACCTGAGTAGCTTTAGGAAAGGCTTTTTTAGCAATCTTTTCCATAGTAGGTGCCATATCCAAAGTGATTTCTTCTACTAAATATCGGTCTTTACTTGGAATTTTCCTTAACACTTCTATGACTCGTTCACTTTGTGTGGTAGCTACTATGGCTACTAAACTGCCTCGTTTTCCTTTACCTGCTTTGTTGGTAATCACTGTATAGAGCTCGCCTTGAGTATGCTACTTCATCAATACTTAAATGAGTTCCTATATTCTTCTTAAAAAGCAGCCATTGGTCGGCATGAGCTAATTGATCCCAAGTCAAAAAGTTACTTAAATGATTGCGATATTGTTCTTCTAATCGCTTGCCGTTAAGGTGATAGTAGGTAGATAAACTTTTACAACTTACTGGAATACTATCTAACAAGCCTCTTTAAAAAAAGAGAGAACTCTTCTGTCATTCGAGTTCCCTTTGCTACCAAATTCCAATCTCTTGAGAATACTTCTGAGGTATCAACATCTAACCATCGTCTACGTTTTACTTGTAAAAAACAAGCCTTGTTACGTACTGGAAAATCTTGAATATCTACTACTGGGTAAAATCCTTTGGAATGTAATTTACGATGAGATAACTCATCTGGTTGTATAGGTTTTTCTTCTAAAACCAAAGTAAGTTTGTTCGTTGAATCTTTTACCTCTTTAAGTTCAAAGTAATCTAAAATACCTTCGGGTAAAAAATGCTTCAGGAGCTCTTGTGTATGCATTTGAGTTTTTAAACCAAAACTCTAAAAAATTAACCTACTCCACAAACTTTTTGCTTGATCCCAAACAACCATTGTAGATCACACAACCTCCAAAAACAATATATCTGGTGGGGTATGCTCTGGTAAGCTTACGTAATTTCTTTAACGATATTTTTTCTTTCATAAGCATAACAACTTTTGAAAAAAGAGCCACAAACAAATTACGAATGTGGCTCTTAATATTGCCAATAATAATTACTCTATTTTAAGTAGATTTATCTAATATCTCTACCAAAAACCAACAGTCATCTATTTTTTTGAATTTAAAATCTATTGCAAGCCCATTATCTAAGCCCCTTCTTTGATAAATTATTGTATCTCTTTCTTTTAGCTTTACTACTTCGAAAGCTCCATATTCTTTTTTAAAGGCGTTTTTATCTTCAATAAAGTTAAAAAACCTATATGACTTATAATTTGTCATCTCAACAATAAGCTTACTATCTTCAAGACCTTCATAATATAACCATTTTAAAGGATATTTAACTCTTTTCTTTTGGAAAATACTATCCTTACCAAAACGCTCAAAGAAAATATCGAATGTAGTATCTCCACAGTTCTTGGGCATTTTAAAAGGCTTTATAGTGTCTTTTTTTAAAGGTTCCTTTTTTACGGTTTTCTCAATATTAATTGAATCTTTAGAAGAAACCGATGTATCTGTTTTTTTAGATGTACCTGTTTTGCAACTAACTAAAAATAATAGGCTAATGATTATAATTTCTAATTGTTTCATAATTTCTATTTTTTTAACAGTTTACTAAGGTACCGTCCGGGCCAACACATTTTTTAGGTAATGGATTTGGAGTAGATGTCGGAGGGGTAACAATTATTGAGCCCGGATTAAGTGGTGGGCTTACCGGAACAACTGTTCCCGGTTGAATGGTAGGTAATGGAGTAACTGTTGGTGTTGAAGTACTACTGCTTGATGAATTATTTGAACTACCGGAATTACCATTAGAATCAGACGTATCAGAATCTTCGCTACCAGTTGTATTATTAAATATTAAAAACAACAAAGTACTATCAAAATAATAATTTGCACTTTCCATTGGTCTTGGAACCCACTTTTGAGGGTCAATAGGAGCTCCATTTTGCCAGGGATTTATAGCTGTATAACTTCCATTTGAATTACGCTTGTGGATTTCATAATGTAAATGTGATAAACTCCCCAGTTCTTTTCCATAAGCGGAACCTCCCATTAAACCAATGGTTTGTCCTTCAGCAACTTCATCTCCTGGCTGAACAACTACTGAACTTAAATGCATATATTTAGTTAAAAAACTGCCATCAGGAGATTCAATAACTACAATTCTACCTCCTGAATCTTTTGCACTTAAAGGGATTATTCTTGAAACCCTTCCTGAATGTGTAGCAACAATTGGTGCTCCATAATCAGTATTTCTTCCTCCTGAATAGTTTAAATCTAATCCATTATGGTTTCTACCTCTATTAGGTATATAGCCAAAATATTCATCAGGTCTTGCTTTCCTTCTCCAGTTGTTAAAAAATAAAGGAATCGGCCAGGGGATAGTTCCTGCATAATCACTAAAATAAATAGGATTGTTAAAAGCATAATTATATGGAGATTGATTTCTCATAAATTCTGCCAGTGGGTCAATGCTCAACCACATCCACTCGACTTTTTGCTCGCGCGAGCGCTCACTTTTCACTATGTGTAGCGTTTTTTCTGTGCGATATGTGAGTTTTCTGCATCCCATTTTTAGAGTTCCTAATATACTTTTATTTTTTCAGTTGAAGATTTCATTTGAAAAAAAAGTATCGTTCCGAAGTTTTTCGTTTTAAAAAGACGAAGATTTAAGCGGTGGATTTTTTCGAGCGTTGGCAATCTTCGGCTTTTTAAAATGTTGCCAAGCGGCATAGAGCGACACAAAGATTGGCGGAACGAGTTGTGCAAAAAAACGAGCAAAGAAGTAAGGCGAGTTTTTTCGCTCGCTGTCTTTTTGTGAAGCTTTTTTTGTGCAAATTCGGTGTGTCGGCTTACGAAGTAAATATTAAATCAATCGTAGTGCGCTGGCAGAAGTCGGTGGAAAAAAGCGTTGGAAGTGCGGATATTTTACATAATAGCAGTTATAACTACAGAATAAATTAACATAGCGAAGCGTACCTTTGAGAAGCATTTTGCTATTATAACTTCTATTATGTAACATAGCTTGGGATGGTTTTTATGGCGGATTTTTTGTTTTCGAGCGTTGGCGATAGCTGTTTATAATTGTGAGGAACGAGCAAGTTATAAAGTGCTATTTGTGCGTTGGCTTACAAAAAATGTGACTTAAAAACCATAGAAGTGTGGCGAGCGGAACAAGATAAAATACAGGGGATTTTGAGGAACGAAAAAACTGGATTTTATCTTGTGTGGGATTTTGCGTAATGATTGGTTTTTATTTGCGAGCTTGTGACGAAGGAACAAGCGAAGCTTTTTAACTTATCGGATGATAATTTTCTATTGCGTTTTGTAACTGTTCTAATTCTGTTTGTTTGTAAGCGATTGTTGTTGAAGCTCTTTTGTGTCCGCTAAAAACCTGGACTAATCTTGTGTCGTTTTCCTTTTTTAGAAGATTTGCAATAACACTTTGCCGGATTTTGATTGGTTTTATCTTTTGGCTTTCGTTCCGGTTTTGGTTGATAATTCTACTAATACTGTGAGGATTTATTTCATTTCCATATTGTCCTAAAATAAAGGTTTCATTTGTAGTTTTAAGATTGTATTTAAGTAACTTCTTTCTATCTTTTTCTAAGTAATTAAAAAATAAAAGGACTTGTTTGGCTTGTAGTGGTAAGGTTCTTTTTTGCTGTCTGTAACCGCTTTTTATATGGATTTCGCAAGTATTTAGATTTATGGATTGTAGTTGTAATTCTGCTATTTCTTTAACTGTTAAGCCTTGATAAATGAGTAAACTGATTATTATTTTATTTCTATTGAGTAACTGTTTTTTCTTCTTTATTTTATAGTTTTTAAAGAAGTTTTCTAAGGCTTCTGGACTGTAAAGATTATCTACCGCAATGGTTCTATCTATCTTATCTTTTAAGAATAATTCACTACAAGGATGGTCTTTTCTTTTGCCGACTTCCAGTAAATAATTGAAGTATATTTTTACAGCATATAATCGATGTCGTAAGGTTTTTGGGCTTAAATCGTAGTTCTTTCGTAAATAAGCAATATAATTTAAAACCTCTTTGTAATTGGCTTTCTCTGAACGTTTGCCATAATAATCTGTAAACTTTTTAATGTTGTATAAGTTGCTTTTTAATGTGCTTTTACTGTATTTATTTTTTAAATAATTATGAAGAGTTATCATATAGATTATTGATTTGATTTTGTGAGATATGTGTATAAATTTCTGTGGATTCGATATGGCTATGTCCTAAAAAGGTTTGTACTTGCTCCAGCTTCATTCCGTTTGCTAAAAGATGTGTGGCTATTGAGTGTCGTAAATTATGGATGCCGATTTTGCAGAGCGCCTCTGCAGGCAATTTATTCCCAAAATCAGTTCGCTTAATCAGTTTCTTCAGTAAGCTGTTAAAAGTCCATTCTTGCATTCTGTAGCCTTTGTTATTTATAAAAATCGCATTGCTTTTATTTTCATTTGAAAAAATAAATAGTTCTAATTCTTCAGCTACTTTTTTACTGATTGGTACTAATCTTCTTTTGCTGTTCTTTCCTTTTTCTACAATAATTAAACGTTCTGTAATTCTAATATCTACTTTGTTTAAATCGCTTAATTCTTGTACTCGTAATCCACAACCATAACCAATATGTAATAATGCTATTTCTTGATTATTTGCTACTCTATAGAGTTCTTTTATTTGGTTTTGAGTAAAAATATAACGTTCTACTTTTTCTGTTGGGTTAGTAAATTTTAAATGAGAAGCTGGACTACTTTTTATAATTCCTAAGTCTAATAAATGTCCTAAAAACTGTTGTAGATTTCGCATATGGTCGTATCTACTTTTTTGCTTGATTGGTAGGTTTGTCCTTTGGCTTATTTTGACTTTTAAATACTCGTGATAGCTTGATATATCTTGTGTGGTTACTTCTTCTATCTTAAATAAATATTGATATTCTAACCAACTAAAAAACTCTTTTAAATATAAATATCTGGTTTGTGTAGTCTGATGATTTAAGCCTAATATATCTAAATGCTTTTTGTAATTTATAGCATAATTTTGATACGTTTCTGTATGGATTTTATGTTTGCTTGGTGCTCCCATATTTCGACTGCGCTCAATATAAATTCTTTATGACCTTTTTAATACTTATGATGCTTTTGCTTACTCAATATTCTGGAATTAGGAACACTAACTATATTTTGGTAGATAATTATTTAAATATCAATAAGTTAAAAAATTATTTAACGTTCCATTGGTGTTCCGTAGCGTTCCGTAATTATTTGCTTTGTTGTCGTAGCTGTTCGATTTGTAATAGCAAATAATCTTTAATTTCTGCTCTAAGTTTCTGATAATTATCCCAATAAGAGATTTTATATTTAATGCCTTTATTTGAGTAACCACCAATTTGTTTTACATATTCCAACTCGGTTAAGGTCTGCATATATCTAAAAACTTGTGTTTTACTACTGTTTAAATGTTGTCTTACTTCTCTTAAAATAAAATCTTGATTATCATTCTTTACATACTTTTTTAAGCGTTCAAAAAACTGTCTGAGACTTCCATCTAATTCATCTACTTTTAAAACAATGCTTTCAAAAAGGATTTCTGTAGCTTCTTCTATATCTTCTATCTCTGTAATTAATTGATTGTGTTTAGTAAGCTGTCTTTGATGTTGATTTAAAAAAGTAACTTGTTTTATTACTGCTTGGTACATTTCATTTAAGCGTCTTATTTTATGTACTTTCTCTGGTAAGTGTAATTGTGTGGCATACGGATTAATGACTTCATAAACCTTTAATTGTCGCACTAAACTTTGTATAAAATGGACTGCTCTTTTAGCTTCGTTTGGGTCGATTTCTCCTGCGTTTCTTTGGTTTTGGTAGTTGATGATTTTTGTGGTTTGTGTCTTACTTTCATCGACTGCAATTAAAGAACTTCTACTCATATTATCCTCGTAGGTTTCTCCTTTTGTAGTTGCTGATAAGGATGAAAATTGTCCTTTTACTATTTTGTGTGCCGATTTATTATTTCCTTTTTTATCCTTTATGGTTACAGAGCTTCGCAATATTTGATTAGATATAAATTCCCGTAAAGCATACAACGCATCTTCTTTTAATCCGTCTAAATCTTCTATGATTATTACTTTTTGGAACAAATCAAATTCTCCCCAATTATACAAACTACTTTCTGTTATTCTTGTAAAACGAAGTACATCTTCTTGTGGCATTAAATCGGCTATTCTGCTTATTAAATGTGTCTTTCCACTTCCAGAACTACCTTGTACCAATGCGTGTAATGGACTTTTATTTAAGTAGCTAATAATTATCATAAACAACAATAATCTGCTATTTTCTTCGCCTACTATTCCTGCTTTGCCGATTTGGATATTTAGGTTCTTTAAGAGGTTTTTACGACTTAAAAAGTCGATTGCGTTATCAATAATTGGCTCTTTAGATTCTTCATTTATAATAGCTTCATTTGAAAAAATAAAATCTGTCCTCTTATCTAATAATTCTATAAAAATAGTATCGTTATGCAGTTGTAAGGTTTCGTTAATGTCTTTATTTATAGGCTCTAAAACACTTAATTTTATTCCTGGTAATATCTCAAGCAACATTTTACAATATTTCTGTATCGCTTCTTTACCAGCTGTGTCATTATCAAAAGCAAAAATGATTTCTTCTAATTGTTTCAAGTCTTTTATAGCTGTTAGGATTTCATCATTTAATCCGTTAGTTCCGTAACACGCTAAAATGCTGTAAGTACCTGTAATCGCTTTTATTTGAAGCAGAGAAGATGCATCGATAATGCTTTCGGTTAATATCAGTTTTTTAGTGTTTGGATTGGGATAGTTTGGATATAAACCTTGTCTATTCTTCAGATAAAAATGTTTTGCTGTTTTCTTATCTAAAGTGCTTCTAAAATATAATGATACGGTCTGCCCGTGGCAGTTCTTTAAAGCAAAACAGATACACCATTTACCAAAAACATTATAGGCTTTGTTTCCAGTTCTACCGACAATATTTTTATCGATTAACAAACCATATTCTAAACATTGATTTATTAGGGTTTCGTCTTTACGTTTTCCGTGATGGAACTGTCCAGCATTATAACCAACTGGCGAGCCGCCAGACCCTAATTTTTTAAAGTCTAAATTTCTTTGTTCTAAATATTGTTTGGCAGGTTTGCTGTTATGTACTGCGTTACAGAAATATTGGAACATATTGGCTAAAAACTGACTCTTGCTTAAATCGGGTTGGTAACGTTTTTTACTATTGGGCTTTTGGTAGCCTAAAATTTCTTTGCATTTTTTCAACGCTTCGTGTTTGGTGCTATTCTCTTTGTGCATTACAAAATCTATTACATCCATGCTCTTGCCGTGTGTTTTGCAATTACTACTAAAACAATAAGCGGTTTGGGTTTTGTAATAGGCTTGGAAGCTTGGTGTTTTATCTTGATGAAAAGGACAGTTTAAACGGTTGTTCTTATCGGTCTTTAATCCGTAATAATGTAATACTGTGGCTAAGGTTAGATTTGATTTTATGTCTGCTATTTCCATTTATAAAAAAAGTTTAAAATAATTTTAGTCAACTTTAAAGCACAAATGTAAACTTCTGTTCTCAATTAAACAAAGAACTATCCTTTTTATTTGGAACTATAATTGACTATATTTGTTTCATAATGTAAACTTGAATACTCAAAAGTGCTTTATTATGGACTTAGGAAGCAGAATAACTGAATTAAGAAAACTAAAAAACTGGTCGCAAAACCAGTTAGCTAAAAATATTGAAGTCTCTCGTGAGATTGTAGGAAGATATGAACGTAATGACGCCATACCATCTATAGAAGTAGCAAAACGATTAGCAAACGCTTTAGATGTATCCTTAGATTATCTTGTTGGTGACGCTGAAGAAAAAATGGACAAAAACACAAGAAATAAAATTCAAGAAATAAACAAGCTAAATGCAGACGACAAAAAAATGGTGTTTACTTTTTTAGATGCGTTTATTACTAAAACAAAACTTCAAAGTGTGTTATGAAAATATTATTAGAGATACAAGACAGTAAAGCATCTTTCTTTATGGAAGTGTTAAAAAACTTTTCTTTTGTAAAAAAAGCAACTCAAATTTCTAACGCTAAAGCCAATGTAATGCAAGATATTAAAGATGCTGTTGAAGAATTGAAATTGGTGAGAGAAGGTAAATTAGAAGCTCGTAACGCTGAAGATTTAATCCATGAATTATAGCGTTAAAACCATACCTAAGTTTGAAAAAAACTTAAAGAAATTAGCTAAAAAATTTCCATCTCTTAAAATGGAATACGTACAATTAATTAAAGCCTTAAAAGAAAATCCTGAACAAGGTACAACTCTTGGTAACAACTGCTATAAAATACGCCTTGCCATTAAATCTAAAGGAAAAGGAAAAAGTGGTGGCGCCAGAGTAATCACTAACATTGTAATTGCCGATACTACCGTTTATCTACTTACTATTTACGATAAATCTGACAAGGAAAATTTAACAGACAAAGAACTTAAAGAACTGTTGGAACTTGTGCCAGAATAAAAAACAATAATCAATTTATTTGGTGTTTTATAGCTAAAATGAAAATACAGAGTATCTTACAACAAAAAAGCTTTGCATTTCTGCAAGGCTTTGTTTGCAAATTATATTTGCTATTTACCGTGAATTACTTTTAATACTTTACAATCACTTTTTCTTATTTCAATATAAGGGACGTCTCCTTTTTGAGTATTTGAAGTTCCTTGTACTACCCAAATGTCATCATTTTCAAGCTTTGCAACAAAAGGCTTTTTATCAAGTATTTTATTCCCGTAAATTGGCAACCATATAGCCTCTGCTATTTTAATTGCAGTAATCTCGTTCGGAACGTAATCAGTTTTATTGTCCATATTTTCTTGAAATGAAGTTATCAATAATGTAATAACAATTAATGATGAAAAGGCTAATAAGGTTATGGCTGTTTTTTTCATACTACATTTTTATTTTAAAATTTTCATTATTATTAATCGTTGGTGGCTCCCGCGTTGGAAGAACTCCACCAGCTTCATTAATCTTTTGTGTAGCTGACTTAATTGAAGGATCCTCGGTTGGATGTATATTATTCTTTCGTCCAGGGTCATTAGGGTCACTTGGTATCTTATTTACATTTATTGTAGTTGTACTTTTAGTACTTGGATCATATTTCTTAACCGATCCATCTGGTGTTGTTACATATCCAACCAATCCTGTTCGATCATTATCTGAAGTATCAGTTCCTGAAAAATTATTGTTGTCATAACCTTTTTCATAACCGCCGTGGGAATGAACATCCGCTACATCTTTAGAACCTGTTGGCGATGGTGATACATTTACACCATCGTTACTGCCTTTGCCAGCTTCAGAATAAGTATAGTAAGTTTTATCATCTTTTTTGACTTCATAGATTGTTGAACCAAATTCCTTATATCCAACAATTGATCGACCATTGTAATAGACACCGAAATCAGTTGCCGCATCATCAATCGAAGCAAATAGGTCTCCAGGATCGGCAACTCTCATACCATCAGGGTCAACGAACCTAATTGGATTATTCATTACATACGCATATGGCGAGATACTCGGATATTTTTCCGCCAAGGGGTCAACACTCAACCACATCCACTCGACTTTTTGCTCGCGCGAGCGCTCACTTTTCACTATGTGTAGCGTTTTTTCTGTGCGATATGTGAGTTTTCTGCATCCCATTTTTAGAGTTCCTAATATACTTTTATTTTTTCAGTTGAAGATTTCATTTGAAAAAAAAGTATCGTTCCGAAGTTTTTCGTTTTAAAAAGACGAAGATTTAAGCGGTGGATTTTTTCGAGCGTTGGCAATCTTCGGCTTTTTAAAATGTTGCCAAGCGGCATAGAGCGACACAAAGATTGGCGGAACGAGTTGTGCAAAAAAACGAGCAAAGAAGTAAGGCGAGTTTTTTCGCTCGCTGTCTTTTTGTGAAGCTTTTTTTGTGCAAATTCGGTGTGTCGGCTTACGAAGTAAATATTAAATCAATCGTAGTGCGCTGGCAGAAGTCGGTGGAAAAAAGCGTTGGAAGTGCGGATATTTTACATAATAGCAGTTATAACTACAGAATAAATTAACATAGCGAAGCGTACCTTTGAGAAGCATTTTGCTATTATAACTTCTATTATGTAACATAGCTTGGGATGGTTTTTATGGCGGATTTTTTGTTTTCGAGCGTTGGCGATAGCTGTTTATAATTGTGAGGAACGAGCAAGTTATAAAGTGCTATTTGTGCGTTGGCTTACAAAAAATGTGACTTAAAAACCATAGAAGTGTGGCGAGCGGAACAAGATAAAATACAGGGGATTTTGAGGAACGAAAAAACTGGATTTTATCTTGTGTGGGATTTTGCGTAATGATTGGTTTTTATTTGCGAGCTTGTGACGAAGGAACAAGCGAAGCTTTTTAACTTATCGGATGATAATTTTCTATTGCGTTTTGTAACTGTTCTAATTCTGTTTGTTTGTAAGCGATTGTTGTTGAAGCTCTTTTGTGTCCGCTAAAAACCTGGACTAATCTTGTGTCGTTTTCCTTTTTTAGAAGATTTGCAATAACACTTTGCCGGATTTTGATTGGTTTTATCTTTTGGCTTTCGTTCCGGTTTTGGTTGATAATTCTACTAATACTGTGAGGATTTATTTCATTTCCATATTGTCCTAAAATAAAGGTTTCATTTGTAGTTTTAAGATTGTATTTAAGTAACTTCTTTCTATCTTTTTCTAAGTAATTAAAAAATAAAAGGACTTGTTTGGCTTGTAGTGGTAAGGTTCTTTTTTGCTGTCTGTAACCGCTTTTTATATGGATTTCGCAAGTATTTAGATTTATGGATTGTAGTTGTAATTCTGCTATTTCTTTAACTGTTAAGCCTTGATAAATGAGTAAACTGATTATTATTTTATTTCTATTGAGTAACTGTTTTTTCTTCTTTATTTTATAGTTTTTAAAGAAGTTTTCTAAGGCTTCTGGACTGTAAAGATTATCTACCGCAATGGTTCTATCTATCTTATCTTTTAAGAATAATTCACTACAAGGATGGTCTTTTCTTTTGCCGACTTCCAGTAAATAATTGAAGTATATTTTTACAGCATATAATCGATGTCGTAAGGTTTTTGGGCTTAAATCGTAGTTCTTTCGTAAATAAGCAATATAATTTAAAACCTCTTTGTAATTGGCTTTCTCTGAACGTTTGCCATAATAATCTGTAAACTTTTTAATGTTGTATAAGTTGCTTTTTAATGTGCTTTTACTGTATTTATTTTTTAAATAATTATGAAGAGTTATCATATAGATTATTGATTTGATTTTGTGAGATATGTGTATAAATTTCTGTGGATTCGATATGGCTATGTCCTAAAAAGGTTTGTACTTGCTCCAGCTTCATTCCGTTTGCTAAAAGATGTGTGGCTATTGAGTGTCGTAAATTATGGATGCCGATTTTGCAGAGCGCCTCTGCAGGCAATTTATTCCCAAAATCAGTTCGCTTAATCAGTTTCTTCAGTAAGCTGTTAAAAGTCCATTCTTGCATTCTGTAGCCTTTGTTATTTATAAAAATCGCATTGCTTTTATTTTCATTTGAAAAAATAAATAGTTCTAATTCTTCAGCTACTTTTTTACTGATTGGTACTAATCTTCTTTTGCTGTTCTTTCCTTTTTCTACAATAATTAAACGTTCTGTAATTCTAATATCTACTTTGTTTAAATCGCTTAATTCTTGTACTCGTAATCCACAACCATAACCAATATGTAATAATGCTATTTCTTGATTATTTGCTACTCTATAGAGTTCTTTTATTTGGTTTTGAGTAAAAATATAACGTTCTACTTTTTCTGTTGGGTTAGTAAATTTTAAATGAGAAGCTGGACTACTTTTTATAATTCCTAAGTCTAATAAATGTCCTAAAAACTGTTGTAGATTTCGCATATGGTCGTATCTACTTTTTTGCTTGATTGGTAGGTTTGTCCTTTGGCTTATTTTGACTTTTAAATACTCGTGATAGCTTGATATATCTTGTGTGGTTACTTCTTCTATCTTAAATAAATATTGATATTCTAACCAACTAAAAAACTCTTTTAAATATAAATATCTGGTTTGTGTAGTCTGATGATTTAAGCCTAATATATCTAAATGCTTTTTGTAATTTATAGCATAATTTTGATACGTTTCTGTATGGATTTTATGTTTGCTTGGTGCTCCCATATTTCGACTGCGCTCAATATAAATTCTTTATGACCTTTTTAATACTTATGATGCTTTTGCTTACTCAATATTCTGGAATTAGGAACACTAACTATATTTTGGTAGATAATTATTTAAATATCAATAAGTTAAAAAATTATTTAACGTTCCATTGGTGTTCCGTAGCGTTCCGTAATTATTTGCTTTGTTGTCGTAGCTGTTCGATTTGTAATAGCAAATAATCTTTAATTTCTGCTCTAAGTTTCTGATAATTATCCCAATAAGAGATTTTATATTTAATGCCTTTATTTGAGTAACCACCAATTTGTTTTACATATTCCAACTCGGTTAAGGTCTGCATATATCTAAAAACTTGTGTTTTACTACTGTTTAAATGTTGTCTTACTTCTCTTAAAATAAAATCTTGATTATCATTCTTTACATACTTTTTTAAGCGTTCAAAAAACTGTCTGAGACTTCCATCTAATTCATCTACTTTTAAAACAATGCTTTCAAAAAGGATTTCTGTAGCTTCTTCTATATCTTCTATCTCTGTAATTAATTGATTGTGTTTAGTAAGCTGTCTTTGATGTTGATTTAAAAAAGTAACTTGTTTTATTACTGCTTGGTACATTTCATTTAAGCGTCTTATTTTATGTACTTTCTCTGGTAAGTGTAATTGTGTGGCATACGGATTAATGACTTCATAAACCTTTAATTGTCGCACTAAACTTTGTATAAAATGGACTGCTCTTTTAGCTTCGTTTGGGTCGATTTCTCCTGCGTTTCTTTGGTTTTGGTAGTTGATGATTTTTGTGGTTTGTGTCTTACTTTCATCGACTGCAATTAAAGAACTTCTACTCATATTATCCTCGTAGGTTTCTCCTTTTGTAGTTGCTGATAAGGATGAAAATTGTCCTTTTACTATTTTGTGTGCCGATTTATTATTTCCTTTTTTATCCTTTATGGTTACAGAGCTTCGCAATATTTGATTAGATATAAATTCCCGTAAAGCATACAACGCATCTTCTTTTAATCCGTCTAAATCTTCTATGATTATTACTTTTTGGAACAAATCAAATTCTCCCCAATTATACAAACTACTTTCTGTTATTCTTGTAAAACGAAGTACATCTTCTTGTGGCATTAAATCGGCTATTCTGCTTATTAAATGTGTCTTTCCACTTCCAGAACTACCTTGTACCAATGCGTGTAATGGACTTTTATTTAAGTAGCTAATAATTATCATAAACAACAATAATCTGCTATTTTCTTCGCCTACTATTCCTGCTTTGCCGATTTGGATATTTAGGTTCTTTAAGAGGTTTTTACGACTTAAAAAGTCGATTGCGTTATCAATAATTGGCTCTTTAGATTCTTCATTTATAATAGCTTCATTTGAAAAAATAAAATCTGTCCTCTTATCTAATAATTCTATAAAAATAGTATCGTTATGCAGTTGTAAGGTTTCGTTAATGTCTTTATTTATAGGCTCTAAAACACTTAATTTTATTCCTGGTAATATCTCAAGCAACATTTTACAATATTTCTGTATCGCTTCTTTACCAGCTGTGTCATTATCAAAAGCAAAAATGATTTCTTCTAATTGTTTCAAGTCTTTTATAGCTGTTAGGATTTCATCATTTAATCCGTTAGTTCCGTAACACGCTAAAATGCTGTAAGTACCTGTAATCGCTTTTATTTGAAGCAGAGAAGATGCATCGATAATGCTTTCGGTTAATATCAGTTTTTTAGTGTTTGGATTGGGATAGTTTGGATATAAACCTTGTCTATTCTTCAGATAAAAATGTTTTGCTGTTTTCTTATCTAAAGTGCTTCTAAAATATAATGATACGGTCTGCCCGTGGCAGTTCTTTAAAGCAAAACAGATACACCATTTACCAAAAACATTATAGGCTTTGTTTCCAGTTCTACCGACAATATTTTTATCGATTAACAAACCATATTCTAAACATTGATTTATTAGGGTTTCGTCTTTACGTTTTCCGTGATGGAACTGTCCAGCATTATAACCAACTGGCGAGCCGCCAGACCCTAATTTTTTAAAGTCTAAATTTCTTTGTTCTAAATATTGTTTGGCAGGTTTGCTGTTATGTACTGCGTTACAGAAATATTGGAACATATTGGCTAAAAACTGACTCTTGCTTAAATCGGGTTGGTAACGTTTTTTACTATTGGGCTTTTGGTAGCCTAAAATTTCTTTGCATTTTTTCAACGCTTCGTGTTTGGTGCTATTCTCTTTGTGCATTACAAAATCTATTACATCCATGCTCTTGCCGTGTGTTTTGCAATTACTACTAAAACAATAAGCGGTTTGGGTTTTGTAATAGGCTTGGAAGCTTGGTGTTTTATCTTGATGAAAAGGACAGTTTAAACGGTTGTTCTTATCGGTCTTTAATCCGTAATAATGTAATACTGTGGCTAAGGTTAGATTTGATTTTATGTCTGCTATTTCCATTTATAAAAAAAGTTTAAAATAATTTTAGTCAACTTTAAAGCACAAATGTAAACTTCTGTTCTCAATTAAACAAAGAACTATCCTTTTTATTTGGAACTATAATTGACTATATTTGTTTCATAATGTAAACTTGAATACTCAAAAGTGCTTTATTATGGACTTAGGAAGCAGAATAACTGAATTAAGAAAACTAAAAAACTGGTCGCAAAACCAGTTAGCTAAAAATATTGAAGTCTCTCGTGAGATTGTAGGAAGATATGAACGTAATGACGCCATACCATCTATAGAAGTAGCAAAACGATTAGCAAACGCTTTAGATGTATCCTTAGATTATCTTGTTGGTGACGCTGAAGAAAAAATGGACAAAAACACAAGAAATAAAATTCAAGAAATAAACAAGCTAAATGCAGACGACAAAAAAATGGTGTTTACTTTTTTAGATGCGTTTATTACTAAAACAAAACTTCAAAGTGTGTTATGAAAATATTATTAGAGATACAAGACAGTAAAGCATCTTTCTTTATGGAAGTGTTAAAAAACTTTTCTTTTGTAAAAAAAGCAACTCAAATTTCTAACGCTAAAGCCAATGTAATGCAAGATATTAAAGATGCTGTTGAAGAATTGAAATTGGTGAGAGAAGGTAAATTAGAAGCTCGTAACGCTGAAGATTTAATCCATGAATTATAGCGTTAAAACCATACCTAAGTTTGAAAAAAACTTAAAGAAATTAGCTAAAAAATTTCCATCTCTTAAAATGGAATACGTACAATTAATTAAAGCCTTAAAAGAAAATCCTGAACAAGGTACAACTCTTGGTAACAACTGCTATAAAATACGCCTTGCCATTAAATCTAAAGGAAAAGGAAAAAGTGGTGGCGCCAGAGTAATCACTAACATTGTAATTGCCGATACTACCGTTTATCTACTTACTATTTACGATAAATCTGACAAGGAAAATTTAACAGACAAAGAACTTAAAGAACTGTTGGAACTTGTGCCAGAATAAAAAACAATAATCAATTTATTTGGTGTTTTATAGCTAAAATGAAAATACAGAGTATCTTACAACAAAAAAGCTTTGCATTTCTGCAAGGCTTTGTTTGCAAATTATATTTGCTATTTACCGTGAATTACTTTTAATACTTTACAATCACTTTTTCTTATTTCAATATAAGGGACGTCTCCTTTTTGAGTATTTGAAGTTCCTTGTACTACCCAAATGTCATCATTTTCAAGCTTTGCAACAAAAGGCTTTTTATCAAGTATTTTATTCCCGTAAATTGGCAACCATATAGCCTCTGCTATTTTAATTGCAGTAATCTCGTTCGGAACGTAATCAGTTTTATTGTCCATATTTTCTTGAAATGAAGTTATCAATAATGTAATAACAATTAATGATGAAAAGGCTAATAAGGTTATGGCTGTTTTTTTCATACTACATTTTTATTTTAAAATTTTCATTATTATTAATCGTTGGTGGCTCCCGCGTTGGAAGAACTCCACCAGCTTCATTAATCTTTTGTGTAGCTGACTTAATTGAAGGATCCTCGGTTGGATGTATATTATTCTTTCGTCCAGGGTCATTAGGGTCACTTGGTATCTTATTTACATTTATTGTAGTTGTACTTTTAGTACTTGGATCATATTTCTTAACCGATCCATCTGGTGTTGTTACATATCCAACCAATCCTGTTCGATCATTATCTGAAGTATCAGTTCCTGAAAAATTATTGTTGTCATAACCTTTTTCATAACCGCCGTGGGAATGAACATCCGCTACATCTTTAGAACCTGTTGGCGATGGTGATACATTTACACCATCGTTACTGCCTTTGCCAGCTTCAGAATAAGTATAGTAAGTTTTATCATCTTTTTTGACTTCATAGATTGTTGAACCAAATTCCTTATATCCAACAATTGATCGACCATTGTAATAGACACCGAAATCAGTTGCCGCATCATCAATCGAAGCAAATAGGTCTCCAGGATCGGCAACTCTCATACCATCAGGGTCAACGAACCTAATTGGATTATTCATTACATACGCATATGGCGAGATACTCGGATATTTTTCCGCCAAGGGGTCAACACCAAAGAACCTACCCAAAGCTGGGTCGGCATTTCGCCATTTGTAAGAGTGCCAATTCAAACCAAGTTCTTCTTGCCATTCTTGACCTAAATAAGTATGATAGTTATTCTCCGTACCATTTACAACATTATTGTACCCTTTATGTTCAAGTCCAAAGGGATAGTACCACCCCACCTTTTTTGAGGGCTTTTGACCTTTTTTTGAGTATGCCAACCTTAGAATTGGCTCAGATTCGATATGTAGTTTTAAGCATCCCAAGTGTTAATCTATTCTTCTTTTTTTATTCCCATTAGTCCTTTATCTAATTTTGGTTCGTCCCAATTATGAGGATAAAATATATTACAAACTTTTAAAAACGCCTGTTGTTTATCTTCATATTTTGGGTTGAGTAAAAACTCTAAATAGGTATAGAGTTTGTCCGCCACTTCCTTATTAAATACTTTCATTTCACTATCACTAATACGTGATAGTTCATTCCATGCGATTTCACCATACGGCGTAACTACTTTTACATCTGAATAATCCCCTGTTTTGGATTGAGGTACTCTACCTGCGTGATAATCTTCTATAACCGTATTCCTAACACAATTAACTGCCATTGTTAGTGCTTCTCTTTTGAGCGTTTCTGTTATTGTTTTGTGATGTGAATTTTCAGTCATATTTTCTAATTATTCTTTCGACCCACTTTCTACCCATTTTTAAATAAAATCCCTGTAAAATAAGGATTCTTTCGACCCGCTTTCGACCCATTACGTTTTGTAACCTTGAACGTCAATAACGTATTTGGTTAACTTTCCAGAACCTTCTGATTTAATCATTTGAAGTTCCAACAACCCATCAATATCTCTTTGTGCTGTAGTCTTTCCTATTTCAAATTCTTCTTCATATTCACTTCTGGTAATGGTAGTGTTTTCTTTTATAATCTTTATTGCTTGTTTTTGTCTATCATTAATATCTAACTTGCTTAAATAGCTTTCGTTATAAATATCTTTAAATATAGTAATAATTACACCACCTTGTTTCTCTTCGATTAGAGGTTCAAGGAGTCCATGATTTTTACACTCCTCAATAACCTTTAGTGTTCCTCGTCCCCAAGATTCAATATAACCAGCTCTATAAAAAACCTTTGCCATTAATTTATTTCTAAGAACAGAGCGATGCTCAGTTTTTAAATCATCGATGGTTAGAGGTTCTGGTAATTCTCCAAAATTGGAAATAGCAATCCTGTCATCATAGATTTTCACAGTTATTGGCATAACATCATACCTTTTGTGTATAATGGCGTTATATAGAATTTCACGAATAGCATCGTATGGATATTCTGGCGGTTCTATTCTACTTAGTCCCTCATACTTAACTTTTCTTAAAATGTATTTTGAATTTAGTATCTCTAAGGTTTTATCTGCTAGCTCAAAAGCATTGGTTTCAATAGTGTCCTGTGTGATTAAGTCTGTAGGAGAGTATCCAAACTTACCTATTTTTAGGTAAGCCGTAATAAAGTGACGTTGTGGATTCTTGCCGAACAATAACACAGCGGCTCTTGTGTAATTTCCGTTTTGGTCTACCAAATCAAGCTTCTTTAAAATAGTCTCTGCATCAGTATCAAAACGAATAGAGGGTAATCTTCCTGTATCAATAGCCTTTTTCTTAAAAGATTCCACAACTTCTAAATCAATATCTTTAATCGAGAAATTCTCAACGGTAAGTTCATCCCACGTTACATTTCTTTTTTTGAACAAGAAATCCTCTAAGGCTGCACCACTTAAAAGCTGATTAGTGCTTCCGCTTCTTAGGTAAAACTTCCCACGATATGAAATCAAAGACTTTGATGGTTCAACAACAATTTCAATATATTGTTTATCATTTTCTTCGTGTAGATTAACAGCACAAATAATACCTGTGGTATCTTTAATCTTATTAGGAAGCTCGTCCATGAGCTTTTTATATTTACTTAGCCCAACAACGTTTCCATTGTCGTCTTTTCCAATATAAAGCACACCTCCATTGGCATTAGCAAATCCACTAATCCATTGCAGATATTCATCTCGCCAAGACTGTTTCCATTCTATGTTCTGTTGTTCAGGCATATACCTCTATTCTAATATCATACGACTTAAAATCAAAGGTAGGATAATTTTAAAAAAAGAGATTTATATTTGTTAGAAAATATGTAGCTCCTCTGTAAGTTAGAATAGAGACAATAATTACTAAAGGGAGTCTTTAGGGTTAGTTACTTTATATATTCAACTTTTGAATATAAGGCAATTAAATCAGGTGCAAATTCAGGATTTGTAATATTAATCTTAATATTAGAGATTAGAGTATTTATTTTAGTTTTTAACCAATCTAATTTTTGTTTCACACCCTCATTTTCATTACTATAATTACTAAAAAAATGCTGTTTTAAGTTATTAATATATATGTATAAGTCGTATTCTACATCGTTAAATTCTGAAGAAGATTTTTGAATATAGTCAATGTAATAATATCCATCTTCATCTTCGGTAACTATATCCATAATATATTCTTTTTCATCTTCTTGTGTGTGATTTTTTGAGTGATAAAGCAATCCTTTTTTAATTACGTCTTTGTCAACAATAATTCTAGGGTACTTAGAAATCTTAGATTCAATATTGTATGCATCTACTAAAGCAGGTCCGAAAATTACTTCATTGGTATGAATGAGCTTTCCAATTGCAACACCTCCACGAGTTAAAAACCCTTTATTGGCTAGTTCCATACTCACATAAAGTAAATTCAATAATGTAAAAAACAGTTGACTTTCTTCGTCATACTTATATGAAATTACAATTGAATCTGAAAAATATGTTACAACTTTTGACTCTGAAATACCTTTATCTGAAGTGATATTTTTTGAGAGATCTAAAATAGATTTAATTAATTTGATTTTTGTAATGTTGTCTTCACCAAACGGGTTTATAGTTTGATTTAAATGCTGTTTAAACCCGAGTATATCTATAAAACAACAAATCCTATTTTCGTAATTCATATTAAAGTAAATAAAACCTCTAGTATTTTATTTTGACTAACAACCATTTAAAAAACCATGCCTAAGCATGTATTCAACAGTGTCAAGCATTCCTCTTTTTCTAAGCTCTTCTATTAAAACCCTAGGTGGGGGCCAATTACTCATATATGGGTTTGAGTCTGGTCCTGTATAAAGACCTCCTCCAGGTCCAGTATACAATCCACCACCAACACCTGTATATAGCCCTCCATCAACACCAGTATATAAACCGCCTCCAACTCCCGTATAAGCACCACCACCAACGCCAGTATAAAGACCGCCATTAACTCCTGTGTAAAGCCCTCCGCCAACACCAGTATATCTATTTCGTATCCACATATTTTTTCTTTTAAGGATTAACTAATGTAAAGATATTAAGATAGTCTTTAATATAGATGTGCTTTTAAGAAAAATTATCCTATCGGATGCAAACTCTCAATGAGTTCATGAAGATTTTCTAAGTCATCCTGTTGGTAACGTTCTGTAGAAGAAATATAATGATGCCCTGCCATATACTGCACTTCTCGGATATTGTGTTGGCTTAACCAATAAGTGATGACTGATGCTCTTATTTGCTTTGCATTTTTAACTTTGTGGTTGAGTTTACGAAGTTCAAAAAACAAACGGTCATTTAGGAAAAATCTATCGCCTTTAACGGGAAATAAGCCCTGTGTGTGGCAATCTATTTTTTCTTGCAACACTTCCCTGTCCTTTTCAAGATAACGCCACAGGGGCAGTATTTGTTGGGATTGTAGCGATAAGGTTCTACTGTTGGTTTTACGAGTAGAAGGAATGTAAATGGTGCCTTTACTCATATCTAAATGTTCATAACGAAGTGTTTTTAATGCTGTAGCATTAAGTCCTTGATACACCATAAAACCTGTAATAATTTTATTGCGAATTGAAACCGACGGACAATTCGGGAATACAATATTTTCAGTTTGATATGAGTAGTATAAATCCTCCAGTTCGTCAAAATCTAAAAGGTTGTGATTGACCGTTCTTCGCTCACCTCTTATGTGGATATTTTGAATAGGATTTTCAAAACGTATTTCAGTTTCAACTAGATAATTGAAGTAGATTTTTAATGCTCCGATTTCACTTCTGACGGTGCTTTTAGAAACGGACTTCCCTTTTCTTTGTTTCTGAATATGTCCTACATATTCAATACAAGATTTATAGTCTATGATTTGGGCATCATAATTTTGGTAGCTACACCAATCGGTAAACTTTAATAGATTGCGAGAGTAAGATTCTATTGTCGTTTTGGCGTAATCTTCTTTATGTAAATAATCTTTAAATGTCATCATGTAATAATTGGTTGTTGAGCATCCACCTCTTTGGCTAAATGCGTATACAGTTGTGTGCTTTCTAAAGACGCATGACCTAAAAAAGTACTAATAGATTTCATAGGTACTTTATTCTGCATCAAATGTGTTGCAATGCTATGGCGTAATGTATGCAAGGTGATATTCTTGTTTTGGATATCTTCATTTTCAGTGGCCTCAATAATTGCTTTTAATCGATTGGCAATACTAATATCGTTGATACGTCTTCCCATCTGTGAAAGTAGTAAGGCATCCGTTTGGTAGTTTTTTATAAAAGCTGGACGTGCATCATATAAGTACTCGTCAATCATATCCAAGTTGTATTTATTAATTGGCACAAACCGTTCTTTGTAATTCTTGCCTTTTCTAACGTAGATACGTTGTTTTTCAAATAAGATATCTTCACAATTCACATGAACCGCTTCGTTACGTCTTAGTCCACAACTATAGAGTAGTACTAATATCATCTTGTCTCGAAGCTGAAAATGTTCGTTCATGTGAGATACATTACAAGCTTCAAATAATGCTTTGATTTCATCTTGAGTTAAAATGACTTTGTTATCGTGATAGTTAATTTTTTCGCCTTTGAGGTGAACGCCAAATTTTACATTTGAATTATGTTCTTTGAGATAGATTAAGAATTTCTTTAAGGCTTGTTGGTGTTTGTTTAAAAATGATTTACTCAGACTGCCACCACGTCTTTGGTTTGTTCTATGTGATAAATACTGGTAATAATCCTTAACAACTTGCGTAGTGATTTTTGTAATATCGCTGTGCCCGTGGCACTCTAAATAGTGAAAAAACTCACGAAGATGATTTGGCAGATTGTAAACCGTAGAAGGAGCATAACCAAGCACGTCTAACCAGTTTTTATAACTGTCAATCAGAGTAATAAATGTGGTGCTTTTTAGTTGTAGTTTCTTCATATTTATTTCCCACGAAAGTGGGAATCTCTTTTAAATTATTTTTTTTGGGTGTCGAGCCTCTCGACTTTTTTCATACCTACCTTATATTTTATTTTTTGTGGCGAATTGGCTCTTACTCTTTAATTATCAAACACTTAGGTTCGCCATTTTGCCAGTGGCGAACCTGTGGCGAGTGGCGGACGGCGAGCCGCCGTAGGCAAGGTATTTCTACTCTTGCGGATATCATTAACTTGCCTTTCTATTATCCATATTATCTAAACCTTCAATGCGTTTTATACAATTATCCAACGCTTCATTAATCTGCTTTTCTAAATTCTTGTACTCATCTACATCTACGATTTCATAAGAAAAAGAATTGCCTTTAATATCATTACGCTTTTTGATATAGCCTTCTTGTACTAACAAGTGGTGGTATCTGCGTAATGTGGTTTCCGCTATTCGCATTTCCTTTCGGATATTTTGATTGGTAAATACAGTATCCTTTTTTTCTGCCAAATACGTCTTGAGACGTTCGAGGTAATTTCGTGTTGCACCATTTAAAGGATCTGATTTACGAAGTAATATGGATTTGATAAGTGTATTAGCCTGTTTGATATATTCTATACTAGTCTCAATAAATTCCTCACCAGTCTGCTCGTCATATTGCTTGTGGCACTGCCACTGGTAGTAGAAAGTAATAGCTTCTATGAATTGCAAATAATGTGCATTCGTTCTACGAGGTTTAAATACTGCCGATGGAAGCATAAGGTGCTCGGCAAAAGTATTTATCACTCTGACGGGTTTTAGTAAGCGTTGCACATTGCGTAAGAGATTTACTGCATAATCTTGATCCTCATAATTAACTTGTCCCGCCGACACGGCGCGCTGGTAATTCATGATTCGTTCATCCTGTGCTTCACTTTCATCAATGTAAAGTAAAAACGAACGATTAGAATTATCCTCATACAGTTTTTCTTGGGTGGTACATCCAGCAACAGAAACGGGTCCTTCAACCGTTAAGTTTTTGGTTTTGCCTTGTCCACCAATTCCCTTTTGTACGACTGATTTGGTAATCTTCTTTTTGGTCTGTAATTCTCGTAGTGGATATAAAACATCATCTGCACCATCTAAATCTTCAATTAAAATGAGTTTGTTTTTTAGCTCGTTTCTTTTGAAGTAATAGAATGAATTGCTTGATAAAGACGTGAGGCTCAGCCTCTCTTCTTCGGGAATGAGTTCGGCTACTTTTGATTGCAGGTGTGTTTTACCACTTCCACTAGAACCAAAAGAAATACAGTGTAATGGATTGTCCATCTTTCTTGAAGTAAAGATAAGATACATCAATAGTCTATTATTGTCTTCGCCAATCACACCACTAGCACCAATCTGCTTATTGGTTTTCTCAAGTAACTTTTCAGACTTTAAAAAATCCATAGCTGAGCGTCTTTCCTTTTTAGATAGTAAATAAGCTTCCGCTTCTTCGTCTTCCTCTTTGTCTAATAACTCAATTCGGTATTTTTCAAGATGGTTAATGAGTTCTTGTAAACTACGTCTGATAATAGACGTTCCCACTTCTAAATATTCCGCTAACTTGCGAACCAGTTTTTCCACTGCATTAGAATTGTATAAATCAATGTTATGACGCAGTGCGTGAAATTCATCCTCTCTTGTATTCACTTTGAGAGTTATCCGCATACGGTCTAATCCAAAAACGGATAAACCACCTAGAATATGGAAGTCTAAGACTTCGGTTGAGAATTTAAAATGATTAGGATTTGAAGTGTCGAGTTGATTCATAATGTATAGTCAATTATTTTAGAAACGTATTACACAATTAATTAAAGCAAATATAAACTTATAAGTTTATATATAAAAATAAAACTTGTGTTTTTTGCTGTTATAAATAATTTGACCTACATTTGAGTCAAAAATCGACACTTAATTATATAAAATAGCCTAACTATGGAAGCTACACACTTGTTTTTACTTCAAAACATCAAACGGATTCGTAAAGAAAAAGGACTCACCCAACAAGATGTAGCGGATGGTGCAGAAATGCTTGTACCTACCTATTCACGTTTAGAGCGTGGTGGTACAAATCCGAACTTATCATCTATTGTTCGTATAGCAGATGCACTTGGTGTTGGCGTGATAGAGTTGTTTCAATCGTCAGATATTAAAGAGCGTTCGGTGGCTCAGAAAGTAGAGATGATTAATGACTTATCAGAATACAATAAAAATGTGATTAATATTATGCTTGATACGGTGATTGAAAAAGATCGTGTGGAGCAATTACAGAATGTAAAAATGAAACATCGTTTGGCAGAGCTTAATGCTATCGGTAAGAAATCTTAATCGCATATTAGCCCCAAAACATAGTGTATTTATCCTTGTCAATTAATTTTAAAAATTCGTTAATATCTTTTACTTCTGAGTGTGGCTTGTAGAGTTCCCACTTCATAGATTGTCCCATACAATACACTTTCCAAATTCCTTTTGATTTGATTCGTTTTGCTTTTGCATTTGGAAATTTAACAGAAGTCCCGTCAAAACCTTCCATAATAGAATAAATCTCTAGAGTTTGATTTTCATACGTAAAGAAAATATTTTGGTCTTCTTTCTTTTGATTAGGAGCTAATCTACTTGCTAGATAGTCATGTGTTAATTTGGAAACTAAATCTATTTGCATAATCAATTGGTTATTCAAAATCAGAAAAGAAAGTACTCAAGCTCATCTTGTGTGCCTCTAATATTCTAAGCAGGCTTTCAAAGGTAAAGTTTGTTCCTTTTTCCATACGCCAATACTGCATTCTTGAAATACCATGTTCTATGGCAAAGTTCTCATAGGAAGTGTAACCGGGGATACTTCACTAGAAGTTGTTTTTAATTATGATACTGCTACAAACAAAACGTTTAGCATTGTTGATTTAAATGATGCACCATTATCAACACAAGAATTTGAAAATGATATGCAGATTTCAGTATATCCAAATCCAACAACAGACTATTTAAATATAGAAACAGAATTAGAAATTAACACTATTGAGATGTATTCACTTCAAGGGCAAAAAATAGCATCTTATAAAAATCAAAATTCCATTAATGTCAGCCATTTGTCTGAAGGCATCTATTTTTTAAAATTAACAGACAGTTTTAATAGGACAGAAACTATAAAGTTTATCAAGCGTTAGAGATAAAATGTCCTTAAGCGGAAAATGTCCTCATCTATTTCTCTACCATTTAGAAATGATTTGAGGACATTTGGTCTTCGGATGTCAGCTAAGTCGAAAGGCAAATTTCAAATGCCAATCTTTTAGGACATCGAAGAGCCAGATTGGGAGTTTGATAGGAACTTCCGCTACCGCTACATTTCCATATCAAACTCCCATCTGGTTGGGGATTCCCCAAACCCCTTTTACGCCACCACCAAAAACAGACAAGCCGACCTCGATGGGTCGGCTTGGCTGTTATATAATTTTTTAAATAATCTAATCCCGATTATCGGGTCGAGTTAGAGTTCTAGGTCGTAACCTTTTGATAAATCCTGTTCCCTTTCATCTATTATTTCGCCTAAGGAATTGATACGCTCTAGGGTTTTATCTTTTAATAGTAAATGCTCGGGGTCAATGCCAAGACTTCGTTTGAGACGGTAGCGTCTGTTCTTGCAATAGACACCACAAAGTTTTTCATTGCGATGGTACGTTTTAATATCAGCTTTTGACAATCGTTTTTCAAACTCAGCAATCGTTTGGCTTTCTTGGAATAGGTTTTGTACTTTTTTAAATAAAATGTCTTTATCCGATGGCATTGCCATTCGTTTTGTAAACTGGGTTTCCTTTTCTGAATAGGAGCGGACTAATCTTTTTTTTTAAGTCCATGCTCCACAATGCTATCTTCTAATTGTGGGTAGTTTTCGATTTGATAATTCTGGACTTCTTTTTTAATCTCTGCAAAGCGTGATTTGGTTTTCCAACCACTAAAGCCGTCCAGTTTTAATTGAGATACTACAAGGTGAGCGTGCCAGTTCTTGCCTTTATCGAAGTGTACACCACCAACGCAAAGTTGATTTCCTTCGGTATATAAATCAATAAATTTTTGCACTAAATCTTTAATGATTTTTCTGTTGAGATATTGCGTGGATTTGTCTGAAAACGACACTACAATATGTTGGCACACCACAGATTTGTTAGCGTAGTGGGATTTTCTCTCAGTTTCTAACTGATTAAAACGTTTAATCCATTTGTCTTTGTCAAAGGTGCGTACATGTTGTTTAAATACTAAACGGTTGCCCTCTGGGTCTAGCAAAGATTTTCGACCATCAAAAATATAGTTAATGAGTTTCTTGGGCGAATTTCGGGTGGTATGACTGATGGCTTTAATAATCATTCAAAAGTGGTTCTATTTGATTAAATAACTGTTCCAGTTTGTCATACGAGGCTTTAAGCTGAGGATATTCATTTTCAAATTGTAAAGTCTCAACCATATCATAACAAAGCGAGAATAGACGTTTGATTTCAGAAAAATTAGTGGATGTATTTCCTAATTGCTGTTTTCCATTAATGGTGTTAAGTGCAATGGCTTTGATAAAACTGGCTAGTTTCTTTCCATTTTCCATTGCAAGCTGTTTTAACAAATGCTTTTCAGCATTGCTAAAGACGATATTAACCGAACTGTGATTTTGAGCATAACGTTTGCGGTATTGCTTTAGATACAGTTTGCGAAAGGTCTTTCGTGCCTGAGAAATTTCAGAAGCAGTACCGTTTTGTAATACGCCAATCGTATCTAAATACTGCTGCACATTTTTATATGGGAAATGCTGTTTATTCATATTTATTACCCGTGAAAACGGGTGTCTTTGGTTATAATTCCATTCCTGTTTCCTGTGAAAGCCCCTCGTTATCTTGTTCTAATCCTTCCATACGCTCTTCAAATTGCTGCTGTTTTTCAGCCTCTTTTCGACTTTGGAATTCCCTATGAAGTTCCATTGCGGATTCTTGCTCCTTAGCAATTTCTTTATTGCGTTTTTTCCGCTCTTTTTCACGATGTTTGCTCCGCTCACGTGCCTTTTCCTTTGGCTTTCTGCTTTCGGTAAAGCGTTCAATCTTGCTCTCCAGTTTTAAAGACAAAAAGGTCAATCCATCCTCTGCCCACTCCAAAATTTTCCCTGGGTCAAATAAGGTGCTTGTTTTAGCCATTGCCGGGTGTATTTGGGTTTGCCTTGCCAATAAGTACGTCTACAGGCAAAAGTGGTGGCATAGCATCAATACCACTTTGAATTGGTGGCGCTTGCTCTTCTGCCCATTTTCGGTATTTTTTATTCTGATAATACGCTTTAATACGTTTTAAAAGCATTGGAGCTTGTCCGCTACTAATAAAAATACCACCGTCTTTGGTGTTTTTATGCATCACTTCCTGTGGGGTTAATACTTCCCTATGATGGGTACGATCATTGGATGTATACGAATATTTCCCAAGTGATTTACTAATCTCTGTTGCTGTAGCCAAGTTTGTTCCGCCGAGATATAAAACACTTCCCGTGTTGGCTTTCAGAGTTTCTGCACCTTGCTGGGTATAGAGGTCTTGGCATTGACTAAAGGACTGATAACCCCATATTCCGTATGCTTTATACTTACGAATCTGCGAGCTAATAAAAGGAATAAACTGTTTGTCTTTGGTTTTCAGACTTCCTGCTTCATCCACTAAAAAAGCAATGACATTATCGGCTTTTGTAGGGATTCCAGCCTCGATGATTTGGGTAAACCATTCTTTGAGGAATAAGGAATTAAGCCCTTTAAGATAATCCTGTGCCATCACGCTACTTTGAATCCATAAAATGCGTTTCTCATCACGATAGGCATTCATATCGAGTGTGGTACGTGCAGTGGTTTTAATCACATTCTCATCCTGCCAATTCTTTAAAATTGAAAGTGTATTAGACAGTGCTGAATTTAAAAATTTAGCATCATTTTTAATCAATCCTCGATAACTGGTATAGAGCATATCATCACCATATTTTGCTACCAAGACATTCATTTTTTTAACGTTTGCCTGTATGAGCGTTACCAGATAGCGAACATTATATAAATTAGTATACTGGTTAGTTCCTAATTCTGCTTCTATATATTTTAAAAGCCAAATCATCATGCCAATAATTGCAGATGACGTATTGTTCCAAATCGGTTCTTTGACGTTCTGACCACCTTCAATAGCCACCAATTCTTCTGAAAAACGATTAATTCTATCTAATGGGAGATTTTCGATGGGATTCCAACCAACTGTGGACTCTGAGGAATCAGCGAAATTGACAATATCTTCATCATAATCTAGCTCTTGTTCCATATAGGGCATCGCCATGTCTCTCGCTTGTTTTGTTTGGTCAAAAACCACAAAAGATGTATCCACCATTTTTGATGCACCAAATAATTGCTGTGCGAAAACTTTAGAAGTCTTGCCTATTCCTGTTTTACCAATGAGTAAAAGTCCACCATTAAGACTCTGTTTCATGGAGATAAATTTCTCCCCAATGCGGATGCCATTACCTTTGCGGTGTTTGTATTTCAAAACCTTTCTGGAATTACCCAGTTTGCCTTTGTAGGCGTGTTTTGTTCCTACAATCCATTCTAAGATGGTATCTAAACCATCACTTATACTATCTAATAGGTCATATATATTCATCGTGTTTTATTTTAAGTTGGTATCAATTAATTTTTTAAACGCCCCATTAAAGGCGGTAAGGATCAGTTCACTTGCCCTAGTAAGACAGTAAATAGCTATTAAAAATATTTTTAAAAAAAAGCCGAGTATTGTAAAAAATGTTTTCATAGCCGTATCTGATTTTGAATGCCTATCTTAATAATGCCTCCTTTAGGTTCTAGTATTGTTCTGTAAAGCCTTACAAGCTGTGAGAACAATTCTGTGTCGTCTAAAGTGGGCTTGTAGATAATCACAAGGGTAACTCCTGATAAATTTTCTACTAGTGGGATAGAGGATTCAAATTCCCTAGCCACTTTTTCTGGGTCTTTTGCAAGCCGATAGACATCCTTTGGGTTGTAGACCGAAAAGAAACTGTGTTCTTTTAAATCTGAAAACAACCAAAGTGCTCGTTTTCCTTTTTTTCTGCCAAGCCGATTGAGTTCTTTAGCAAGGCTCCTAAAAATATCCGAGCGGATATACTGATAATCTCGAGCATTAAATGCGGTGAGGCTATCAGCAAATTGCTTTTTTAGAAACTTGTATTGTTTTCTGCGTTTGTCCTCATTGGCAAGCCATCCTGTCTCTCCTTTTTCAAGTAAAAAACTCTGACGCTCATTATAATGGGTATCTCCAATATTGGTAATGGAAAGTTCCAATCCATCAGCGAGATGTACCTTGGGTAAAGCGCGAAGGATAAACTCCCCTGAAGGAGCGTATCCTTCAGGGTCAGTTCTATCAATTAAAATACTAACAGTATGCTGACTCGGCATAATCTCATCTTCACAACTTGTTAGTAGGGTCAGTAAAAAGAGTACAAATAAATAGCGTTTCATAGTTATTGGTTTTATAGGGTTTGTGATGTGTTGTTTTGGAAATAGGTAGTCAGCGAACTTGGTTTTTCTGAAAAACACTTTGGTATGCCATCACTCTGTTTACGGGCAATCAAATTCTCCTTGCACCATAAGGCAAAAGATTGCCCATATTCTGCTTCTAGGGTACGCTCATAATTCTTTGCCATCAGCTGAATCCCTTCCAATCGGTCTAAATGGTCATTCTTTTCTTTAGAAAGTATGGCAAGTCGTGATTCTGCCGTTTTATATTCCCTTTTCTTGGCTTTTAATTTTTTGGCAACTTTTAGATGGGTATGGTAATCGTTAAAAACCTTTTTGGAAGGTTTATAAATCAGCGTTAGTGCCACCCCAGCTAGAAATAGCACCAAGTTGAGTATCACAAAATTCCATTCTGAAACATGCTGTGAAGCACTGGCATCGATTTCGGAAATAAATGCCAAACGCATCATGGCAAAGGAATAGAGTAAGGCTGTAATTAGAGATACAATTCCAAGACCAACCAAGATTTTGGTTCTCCGTGCAGGGAAAAAATTAAGGATATCCTTGAATACGTGCGATATAATAAAAAATGCCAATGCTATTCCACTAGCACCTACAAGAGCCATAGCGTTGTTGGAAGAAATAGGTAAGAAAATTTTATAGTTCAGTAACGTTTCAGCAAAACTTAATATGACCAAGAACAAGAGTGCTACACGCCATTTACCAATGATATGCCCTAGATTTTCGCTAAGCTCTTTGGCACGTTTTCTAAGCAGTCTTAACTCTTCTCCTAATTCTTTTAAAAAGGATATTAAATGTTCTTCTTCCTTTTTGTAGTTCTCTTTGGTGGTTTTAATCTGAGATGCGATGGCTTCAGCACCGATGAGCTTATGTACTTTCTCCAGCAAAGATTGAAATAAGGTCAGTATTAGCGGTAAGTAGATTGAGAGTGGGTCGCCGATTTTAGGCAATCCTTTGGCTGCTAAATCTATAGCATTGGTTCGCACTTGATGCGTAATCTGAGGAATTGTTTTTACAATTAAGCGGTCAGCTTCCTTGTTGGTGTAGACTACTGTTGTGGCATGGTTTGGATTTTTCATAATTATCTTTTTTAAGAATTAATATTTAGTATTTGTTTTAACTTCTGTTCTGAATATTCGTATGGCATGGTCTAAGGACTGTCCATATCGTAATAATCCTGTGGACTGATTGAGTACACCATAGGTGTTTAATTCGGTATCATGTACTAGCGTGATTGCACCATCTAATGCAGATTGTATTTCATGTAGGGGTGCAAGGCTTTCGTAAACGTCATCTGTGAAATCTTTTGAGACGTAGTCTTGAAGTGTGATTTTTGTTTTGTTTTTCATTGTTTGTTTTTTTTGATTTAAAAAAGGGATATCTACAATTAAATCCGTTTAGTAAAAAACCTACACTTTCATTATTTACAGCTCTTTATTTTTTAAAACCTACTGATTTTTTTATCTTGTGATGAAAAAACCAACACTATTATGAGCAATGCACTCGTTTCTTGGGTGGCTACAGGTCATGATTTTATAAGACCTAAGGACAATTCAACAGAAATCATCATCAATGAAAATGGTCCGCACTTTAGTCTGTACCGTGATTTCGGGCAGGATTTTGATGTCCATTATCTACTGAGCCAGTATAGAGAGCGTGAGAATTTGGAGATGGATGTAAAACTAAACCGCTTGCGGGTTGCACTAGAGCACTCCTTCAACAACAAGAAAGTGATGCTTATGTATATGGACATTGACGATATTCTTTCTATTGGAACAATTAAGAATAAAATTGACGAATTGATAAAGATTAAACTCGACCGTACAAACGTACAGATCTTTGTAAGTCCAGGTACACCATCGATGCAAACGGCTTGGTATTTATTGGGCTGTGATTTGTTTAAGCGAGATACTATTTCTTTTTTTAGGCGGCGAGAACGCCGTTTTATTGAAGGTGGTCTTACCCCACCAAAAGAACCTATAGAATTTGACGTGTCCCATTATGCAGGGGTTACGAACGTTAGAGATAATAATGCAGGAGGTCATCTCAACACGAATTTAAAACCGAAAATCACAACCAAATTAAAACCTATATACACCAAAGCCGTTCAATTGGCAGGAAATGATAAAACCACCATTTTGATTCAAGGGGATTCTGGTACAGGCAAAACATTTTTAGCAAAGTATATACATAACATATCCAACCGAAAGAACAAACCTTTTAGCATATTGGATTGCAGTGCCTATAATGAGACCATGCTGGAGCATAAACTATTTGGTTATGAAAAAGGCGCATTTTCTGGGGCTACAAAATTACATACTGGAGTTTTAGAACAAGCCAAAGGTGGAACAGTAGTTTTTGATGCTATTGATACCCTCCCTAAACATTTGCAAGCGAGGCTTAATACGGTTCTAAATGAAAAGGTGTTTCAGCGTATCGGTTCGGATAGAAATTTACCTTTAGACGTGCGTATTATTGCCACCAGCACAGAAGATTTATGGCTACTTCGTGATGCGGATGCATTCCACAGAGAATTACATTATCGCTTGGCTGTAGCGGAACTACAATTACCCTCGTTTTTTCAAATGCAAAGAAAAGAGCGTAAGGCTTGGGTTAATTATTTTATGGAAACGACCTATACTAAGTTGGGTGTAGATTATATTGGTGAGATTGACAAAGAGGCTTGGGATTTTATATTGGACTACCACTTTGATGGTAATTTAAAGGAAGTCGAGAATATGGTTGAGATTTTCTATACCTTCTGTGAAAAGAAAGTTACCAAAGCTGATATTCCTAGACAAATGATTAAAGGTGAAAAATCCCCTGTTTTAAGCTTAGAAAGTGCTATGAAAAAACATGTCAATGCTGTTGTAGAGCAATGTGAAGGCAATATTAGTCAAGCGGCTAAGTACTTGGGAGTTTATCGAGGTACGGTGAGTAAATATTTAAAATAAAAAAACAACATCCCTAATGGAATGTTGTGCATTGAAATTATTGATTAATTATCTGAAAGACATGATAATTAGTCATTTTCGATGTTTAAAGAAAAACCCTTACATCGCGAATACGTAATTGCAATAATCCAGTCTAAATCTATTTGATTGAGGTTTTTCAAACTTGAGATAGGAATTATAACATATCTGTATGATATAGATGTCTTTATACCATTTGCTGAAAGAGTATCAATAAATGACTTAAACTCTAGAATATCTTTTCTTTTAATCTTAATTTCTTTTATTGAGTGAATTGTAGAAGTAAATAACATATCTTGTTTTTTAAGGTTTCATAAAGTCTAACATAAAAGGTTAAATTTGTCAATACCAACAATTAACATAAACAAGTAAGGTTTTTGATTTCCTTAAAAGAAACATTTGAAAATTTAGAGAAGCATTATTCAAATCTAATTAATGAGGCTATTACTAATTCAGGAGGCGTAAAGAAAGGGTCTTTACTTGGTTTAAGAAAAGTGAATTTTAATTACAGTAATAAATTATCGCCACCAACTATTTTATATAATACTCAAATATCTACTTCCAATGATTTTAATGTATTTATGCTTTCAAATAGTTCTACTACAATAATTAAACATAAATAATATGAAAAAGTGTTTGTATTTAGTATTAATAATATTATTTAACCAAGAGTTGCAAGCTCAAACTAAAATTATTTCACTATCAAGTTACTTTAAAGGAAAAGGTGTAATTTTTGAAAAAGAGTACAAATCTCTTATTGATATAAAAGATTATGAAAAATCTTTCACTCCTTCTTTAGAAGAAATAAAAATAGTAGAAAATTTATTTTTAAAAAAAATTGAATCAAAAAGAAAAATAAAGAAAACTCCTAAAAAAGAATTTTATAATTATTACAGACAATATTTGGGCTATATAAATAGTAATCAGGAGAAAGTAATAATGGTAAATATGCTTAATTTTAATAAAAAATCTAAAGCAAAAAGGATGTTTGAAAACTGGGATAAGGATTATGTTCTTGGATTTGGTGAATTCTATGAAGAAAATCAATTTATATACACAATTAATTTATTAAAAAAAACTTTACAAATCTGTTAATAAAGATTGAGTAATAATAGTAATTAACCGACAAATAAATTTATACAGCCACCTTTAACGAGGTGGTTTTTTAGTTTAAAAAGACATTTTCAGAAAAACTTATCAACAATTTACTTTTTCGCCTCTATCTCTTGCCACTCCTGCTCTTTCCGCCATTTTCTTTCCTTTTTCTTTTCCGCCCCATTCCGTCCTCATTTCAGGGGTTTTTGTGGGGGCGAAAAAACACAGAAAAACGAAACCAAAAACAGCCCAAAACCAAAGCAAAAAACAAACCACCCAACCCAAGAGCCAAAAAATGGATAAAACAACGAAAAAAATAGCTTTGAGATTATTTTTAAAAATTCAAAAAAAAATTGACAAAAAAAAGGAACAAATAAAAGCCTTTTAAAAATCCAAAAAACACCTCCTGCGGAGCAGTGCAAAAAAAAGAAAAAGCCCCACCGCAAAGCGGTGAAAAACCTGTATTGAGCTTGTCGAAATAACCCAAAAAAAAACAGCTCGCCTTTGGCGTGATGAATCCGAATAATCGACTCAAAAAACTTGTGTTGAGCCTGTCGAAAAAATGAAAAAACAAATGACTGTTCCAGTCAAAAAAAACTCTAAGGAACAAATAAAAACGGTTTAAAAGCCCCAAAAATTGCACTGTGGAACAGAGCAAAAAAAACAAAAATCCCTTTACTGTCCTACAACAGTAATAAAAAACATTCGTCCGCCTTTGGCGAAAAAAAATTATAAAAAGGGTCGCAGAACCACAAGTGAAAACCCAATAAAACACCCCTTAGGAACAGAGCAAAAAAAAGAAAAGCCCACCGAAAAGCGGTAAAAAAGCCCCAAAAAATACTCCGCTTTTCGGAGTATAAAAGTCGGTTTAGCCAATAAATCAACAAAAATCAACCTGTAAAATGGGTTGCAGAACCACAAGCAAAAATCCAATAAAACACCCCTGCGGAGCAGATCAAAAAAAAGAAAAACCCCACCCCAAAGCGGTAAAAAACCTGTATTGAGCTTGTCGAAATAAGCCCAAAAAAACAGTTCGCCTTTGGCGTGATGAAGCCTAATAATTGGCTCAAAAAAATGATTGTTTCAGTCAAAAAAAATTCCTTTTGCCTAAGGCAAAAAAATGAAATTTAACGCAAAAAAATGCCTAAAAAAAGTCCAAAAACAAAACGAAAAAAAGTCAAAGAAAAACCACCATCAAAAAAACCTAAAGACCCAAACGAAAAACACAAAAAAGCCCCCACAAAAACCCCTGAAATGAGGACGGAATGGGGCGGAAAAGAAAAAGGAAAGAAAATGGCGGAAAGAGCAGGAGTGGCAAGAGATAGAGGCGAAAAAGTAAATTGTTGATAAGTTTTTCTGAAAATGTCTTTTTAAACTAAAAAACCACCTCGTTAAAGGTGGCTGTATAAATTTATTTGTCGGTTAATTACTATTATTACTCAATCTTTATTAACAGATTTGTAAAGTTTTTTTTAATAAATTAATTGTGTATATAAATTGATTTTCTTCATAGAATTCACCAAATCCAAGAACATAATCCTTATCCCAGTTTTCAAACATCCTTTTTGCTTTAGATTTTTTATTAAAATTAAGCATATTTACCATTATTACTTTCTCCTGATTACTATTTATATAGCCCAAATATTGTCTGTAATAATTATAAAATTCTTTTTTAGGAGTTTTCTTTATTTTTCTTTTTGATTCAATTTTTTTTAAAAATAAATTTTCTACTATTTTTATTTCTTCTAAAGAAGGAGTGAAAGATTTTTCATAATCTTTTATATCAATAAGAGATTTGTACTCTTTTTCAAAAATTACACCTTTTCCTTTAAAGTAACTTGATAGTGAAATAATTTTAGTTTGAGCTTGCAACTCTTGGTTAAATAATATTATTAATACTAAATACAAACACTTTTTCATATTATTTATGTTTAATTATTGTAGTAGAACTATTTGAAAGCATAAATACATTAAAATCATTGGAAGTAGATATTTGAGTATTATATAAAATAGTTGGTGGCGATAATTTATTACTGTAATTAAAATTCACTTTTCTTAAACCAAGTAAAGACCCTTTCTTTACGCCTCCTGAATTATAATAATGTGTTCTTAATGATAAACCGTTTTCTCCTCTAATCCTATTTTCCCAATGACTCGCATACTGTTCTGCTTTTGGTATATTTTTTGCCCCAATAGAGAACCAAGTGCTGTAATCTATACTACCATCCAAACCGTCATGTGCATGTCCTAACTCATGAGCTAATCCAATAAAACTTGGTCGATTCGAACTACCTGCTCCATTAACACCCCCTGTAGTATTTGAAGGATCCCAAGAGATATTATAACCTCTTGCTCCATTCTTCCCTTGTTTTATTTTTATATGATATTTAGAATTCTGCAAATCTCCAATTAATGAACCACCTTCTGAACCACCAGTTCTTATTTTATCTAATGCAGCAACTGCTTTACCTAAAAAACCTTTTAATTTGATTGAGCCATCCTTATTTACCTTTACACCATTACCTTTATATTCCCCATATTTACCTTTACTATTTTTTGTATATAGTTTACCATTATCATATAGAATATTTTGGTTCTTATACTTTATAAAAATTGAATCTCCTTTTACATCAATAAATCTTACAGGATTATTTGCAGTATAACTATATGGTGAAATTGGCATATACTTTTCTGCAAACCTATCAATCTTGTTAAATCTTCCAATTGCAGGGTCGTAATCTCTCCATTGGAAAGCAATTGTATTTTTTCCAAGTTCTTCTTCTAATTCTTCATTTGCAAAACCTTTTTTCTGCGCAGTCGCATTCCCACTAGGATTGACAATATTATTATACCCTTTATGTTTGAGCCCACCGAGGAAATAACTACGTCTTTTTAAATCACTTTTCTTTGAGGTCAGTGCTTTTTTATTCCAAACTAATTTTAGTTCAGTACTTTGATGATATTTCAGTTTTAGACAGCTCAAATTTTTTAAAAACTTTTTGTAAAAAGAATTGTTTCAAAACTACAAAAAAAATATCGTAAGAGAAAAAAAAGGAAAAAGACAAAAAAACCGCTTTAAAAAGACCAAAAATAAACTAAAAAAACATCTGAAAAAAGCCCCACCGCAAAGCGGTAAAAAACCTGTATTGAGCTTGTCGAAATAAGCCCAATCGCCTTTGGCGGATAAGGCACAAAAAAACACGCCGTTAGGCTTGTTAAAAGCAATCCAAAGTAAAAGAGTGTTTTAATGATTAAATTCTTCGTTTAAACGGTAGATTTTCATTCCCCAGTGGTCTGTTCCTGTACAAAGAACGGCTTTGTGTTGTATGAGGCGGTGCAGTACCTTATTGATTAGTTTTTTGCTATGTACGGTATCATAAGCAACCTGCTCGGAAGTAAAACAATCTTGGTCGTAAAAATCCAACAAATCGCCGTAGAGTTCCCAAATGATTTGTTTGTTCTCAAAATCGTTAAAAGTATCTTGGTCTAGTGTTTTCATTTTACATCGGTTTTTACTATTTGATAGCGATAACAAGCCCCTATTTTGCGACAACGTTTTATCTTGTTTTCTTCTTTAAATTGGTTTAAAAACTGATTTACGGTACTACGGTCTATAGCTGTTTTCGCAAAAAGTTCTTTGGTTTCAAAAGGTTCGGTAGGAAAATATTTAAGTATCAAACTCCATATTTGCTCTTTTTGATTGATGCGTTGTTGTTTGGGCTGTTTATGTTGTAATTTAAAAAGTTTAAAAGTGGTTAAAAAATCTTCATCATCAGTTTGTAAAACATCGCTCATCAGTTCAGGTCTGTTGGTGCTTCGTATCATAGCAAAGGTTTTTACCCAATCTAAAAACAACAAAGCGTGTTTTTTGTGATAGGTGCTAAAAATAGCGTTTACGTAGTCCGTATTGTGAAAAACTACTTTTGTCTGTTGCAGTTCATCAAACAAAAGCGGAACGGTTTGTAAAAAATCATTTTCTACTACTTTGCGTAATTTAAAAATTGATTTTTCAGTAATTTTTGTAAAATCAAAATTGGCTTCACGTGTGCGTGTGTGCGTGCGAGGGTTTTGGTTTGGTTGTCGTCCTACTGTCAATCCCTTTGTTTTAGGGAATTTAAGGGTTGGAATAGGGGTTTTGACTAACTGTCCTACTGAATTTAAAAAAGGAACTGCGTTTTGTGAGGTTTTTGCATTAAAATTTTCCATAAAAAAGGGGTTAAAAAGATTAAAATAAAACGCTAAATAAGGCAAAATAAAAAGGCAAAAAAGCAAGAGATATACACAAAGGGCAAAAGAAGAAAAGCCCCATTCCGTCCTCATTTCAGGGGTTTTTGTGGGGGCGAAAAACACAGAAAAACGAAACCAAAAACAGCTCAAAACCAAAGCAAAAAAGAGAAGAAAAAGTACAAAAAAGAACAGAAACAAAACCCTAAATCTGAGAGCCGAAAAACGGCTAAAAAAGAGCAAAAAACAGGCTTAAAATTGCTTTTAAAAATCAAATACTAAATTGACAAAAAAGTGAACAAATAAGAACCGCCTAAAACTTGTATTGAGTTTGCCAAAATATCAAAAATAGTTTGTTTAAAAACTAAAAAAATGGGTTGAAAACCCAAAAAAAAAGCCTCACCGCCTTTGGCGGAAAAAAAGCCCAAAAAAATACTCCGATTTTCGGAGCATAAAAATCAATTTTGCTAATAAATTGACAAAAATCAGCTTATAAAATGGGTTGCAGAACCACAACCAACCAACACCGACAAAATGGCGTAATTGTTAATAACTCAAAGTCAAAAAACAGTCAATATTTAGAGAGAAATGAGAAGTAAAACGCCTAAAACCAAAAAATAATTCAGCCTTAAAATAAGAACAAAAATTTAGGTCATAAAATCTTAAATTAGGCGCAAGATTTGTCAAAATAATTGCGGAAAATCGCAAAAAAAACCTGTGTCGGCTCACTAAAAAAGTTCAAAAATTGCCCTGCAAAGCAGTGTAAAAGAAGAAGAAAAAACAAAAAAAATGTTTGTGGTTGATTACCACAAAAAGCCCCACCGCAAAGCGGTAAAAAAAGCCCAAAAAAACAGTTTGTCTTTGGCGTGATGAAGCCGAATAATCGGCTCAAAAAAATAACAAATAAATGACTGTTTCAGTCAAAAAAAAGCCCTTTTGCCTTACGGCAATAAAAAAATGAAATTTAAGATAAAAAACGTTTTAAAAGACCAAAAACGAAACGAAAAAAAGCCCAAGAAAAACCACCACCAAAAAAACCTAAAAACCCAAACGAAAAACACAAAAAAGCCCCACAAAAACCCCTGAAATGAGGACGGAATGGGGCGGAAAACAAAAACAAAGAAAAAACGGAAGAAAGATAGGCGTATAAAGGGGTAGAGAAGAAAAAAAGGAATGTTAATAACTTTTTTGTTTTCGGTAAATTTTGGGGTGTGAACGGAGCAGGTTTTAAAACCAAAATAAAATAACCGCTTTAGAACAGGTATTGCAAGCGTTTTTGTAAACTGTAATTTGCTAAAAACAACGAAAAAAATATCTTAATTTCTTAAACTCCTTTTTTTCGTTGTTTTACTCACAAACGCCACTAGCAAATGCTAGCGGTAGCGGTTGCGTGACATACTAGGACGAGCCTTTAGATTAGCAAATAGAAATAATTACTTAAAATAAAAACATAATAGTTATGATGAAATTTCTTTTTTTGCTTCTTTTTTTCTTTGTTAATAACTCTTATTTTGTTGATAACCAAAAACACAAAAGAACGGAGTGAACTTTAGCGGCCAGCTAGCTTTTTAGAGCCATCCCCCGTATTAGTCTCCGTTCTTTTTAAAAGTTACTTAGAACCATATAGAATTTCAGTTTCTGCCCTTATTAAAGGTCTTAGTTTAAGTAACTATTATTAATATCTAATTACAAAATTATGAAAACAAATGAAATTATCGGAATCGATGTCAGTAAATTATTAATTGATGTTTGTATCTATTCTAAACAAATTGTTCAACAGTTTGAGAACAGTAAATCTGGATTTAAATTAATGCTAAAGTGGAGTTTTAAAAATTCGTCTTTCTCTAAAGAAGAAACCATGTTTGTATTTGAACATACAGGAATGTACTCTCATTTATTATCTGTGTCTTTAACTGAACAAAAATTATCTTTTTTCATAGCTTCTGGTTTAGAAATTAAAAGATCTATTGGTATTGCTCGTGGAAAGGATGACCAAATTGATGCCAAACGCATTGCTCTATATGGGTATCGATTAAAAGAAGAACTTAAACCCAGTAAGCTACCTAAAAGAAGTATATTACAACTAAAAAGTCTCTTATCTTTAAGGACAAAACTTAACAAACAAAGAGCTGGTTTTAAAGTTACTTTGAAAGAACAAAAAAGAATTTATAAAGCAAAAGAGTATAAAATAATCTTTGACGTTCAACAAAAAATGATTGCAGAACTAACCAAACAAATACACAAGATTAATACTCAAATGCAAGCTATTATTGACCAAAATATAATGTTAAAAGAAACCTATAAACTTGTTACTAGTGTTAAAGGTATAGGAATGCAAACTGCTATAATGATGATTGTGTTTACTGACAATTTTTCAAAATTTGAAAACTGGAGAAAGTTTGCCTCTTATTGTGGTGTTGCTCCTTTTCCTTACCAATCTGGAACTAGTATTAAAGGACGTACAAAAGTCTCTCATTTGGCTAATAAAAAATTGAAAGCAATTATTAATATGTGCGCTATTTCTGCTATACAACATAACCCAGAAATGAAATTATACTATCATAAAAGAATAAAACAAGGCAAAAGTAAAATGAGTACCGTTAACATTATTAGAAACAAATTAATAGCAAGAGTGTTTGCCGTTGTCAAACGACAAACACCCTATGTAGATACTTTTAAATTTGCTGCATAAATTAGTAAAAATAATATCTCAACTTTTACTTGTTTTTATCATAGAATACAGGGGGTTTTATCTAAGTTAAACAATACAATTTTAGTTATTGATGATTAAGTTTGTCAAGTTTATGCCCTCATATACTTCCCAAGAATTACTACAAAACTCTTGTCCGTTAAATTTTATACAATCTTGAATATAGTGATTTGGACTTACAGTAATTTCTTTACCATTCACAACCATTTTATTAGGCTGGTTATTTACATTCAAATGAGTTAATTGAGTAATTTTAAATTTATAAATTTCACCAACAACTATCTCTTTATTTTGACTAGAAGCATTTACTTTCTTTGATAAAATTTGATACTTTCTTCCTAAACTATCTTCAATCATTATATCAAAAACATTTTGAACTAATTTAATAGATTCAACTCTGCCTATAACCTCTTTTGGTATAACTGATTTATTTAAACTTAGTAAATCTGATTGTTTTTCTATATAAGTACTACTCTTAGATGATTTACAAGAAAGACTAATTAAAATTGTAATTAAACAGCACGTAAATAAATTTATCTTATTCATAATCTTTGTATTGTTTTACCATTTGATTCCCATCTAGCACCCTTCATTCCTTTAGGATAATTAACTGTACCTGTAACAGGGTTTCTATATATAGAAGAAGGCATTTGAATTCCTGATTTTAAAGTTAATATTTCTGTTACTGTACCTGATTGTGGAGTAGCACTACTATGAGCACTTGAATAAACCGAACCAGCAACGCCCGCTTTAGGAGAAGATACTCCTGCATCTTTAGATATTTTCGCTCCTTGATAAGCTTCTGTAACCTCATGCAGTACATCTGCTCCAGGCTTACTATTTGCATCACTCATTTTTCCAAGCACATCAGGGTTAATCTCTTGATTTGCTGTAACAGTTCCATCGCTATTAACTGTATTGCCCATAAAGCTACCACCAATTCTTAACGAGCCATCACTATTGAAATTGTCTGATTGAGCATCAACATTTACAGTTATATTTTCGTCATTAATAGCTGCTAACAACATTTTATCAGATTCTGTTTTTGCTTCACCTGTTGCCGACAACTTGCCTGTCTCCGCATCTCTTGTAACATTTAAACTTGTAGATTTATTCAGCTCTTCTGTTGCTTTATCCGCATTGTCTCCATTAATGTTAACTGTAAATCTCCCATCTGGGTCTATCATTGATAGAGGGTTGTTCAACATAGCATTGTATGGAGACCAACTAGAAAATTCTTCACTTAATGGGTCAGGGTTCATCCATCTACCAATAGTTGCATCATAGTTACGAGCTCCAAAGTCATGCCAATTTAATCCTAATTCATCTTGCCTTTCTTTTCCTTGGTAATCATATTTCTGTGCGGTACTGTTACCATTGGAGCTTACTACATTGTTGTATCCTTTTTGGAGAAGTCCAAAGGGATAGACGTTTATGCGTTTTTTTTAATAAAAGCCCATTTTTTATCGCTTATACCTGACAAAAACAGATTTTTTTAAGAACGTCCTCACTTCATGACCATTGTAAATATATGATTTTATGATTAAATCCGCACTCCAAAAACCCAGTATTTTCGTTCCTCAAAACCCCTGTGTTTTTTCCGTTTCCTTTCCCTCGATATTTGTACATAATTGGCATTATAATACAAATTCAGGAGTTTACTATTTGATCGGTTCTTCGCTTGTAAGTTATAATGTAAATTATGTAAAATACTCCAGGCTCATAGCTACCTGAGCGCACAGTGGAACTAAGATTGATGATAATAGCTTTGATTTTTAAGTAAAAAAGTCGTATTTTAGCTACGACGTCTTAGAGGACTAAAATCGTTTGCTAAGTAAGAAGTTATCTTTTAATTAGGTAGCTTCTTTTTTTATGCTCTTTGTGAAGACTAGCGCCCTTCGGTTGCTTCATTTTAATACTTGTCGATTTTTCCCCTGGCTTTTTTCCACCTCTAAAAAATCGCCAATTATTAAAACGGTTTACCTCCGTTTTAAAAAGATGAGGATTTATAGAAAGGGTTATAGCAGGGAGATAAATCGTCAGCTTTTTAAAACCGACAAGCGATAGTGCGTTCAGCATCGGAACTACATCGTTTATGGTAAGTTCTTCCCTCTGTGATATCTCAAGTGTTTTCCGTACTGATTTTAAAAACTGTAAACTCATTTTAGGATTGATTCCGGGTTGTAAATCTATTTTAGGATTTAGCTAAAAAAACGGTCAACTCATTTCAGGATAATAGCCCACTATGTATTTCCCTTTTTTTGATTTAACCGTACTGTTTATAGAGGCCAACGCCGATTGAGTGTTCTGCGTTGTACGCAAAACCAGCGCAGCGAAAGCGCAGCGCCAAAGCCGACGTGGACACATTGTCTGCGAACGATTAAGTGAGCAGCGTGGACGCGCCACAAGCATTTTTTTTCTCCTTATTATAAAAATAATAAATCGATTAAAAAAAAATGCGCAGTAGGCTTTGGCACCAGCGGCTGCGCCCGATAAGCAGCGGTGGATTTTTGTAGGCGACCCATAGGAGCCGTCAGCAAAAATACAGAGGAGCTGCGAGTGAGCGGAGCAGAAGCAGGGAGGCAGCAGCTTTTTTTTGGACAAAAACGGCTGTAAGCCGATGTATTTTTTTTTGGCCAAAAAAAAGTGCTGCACAGAGGGGCGTAGCGAACACCTTACAACCCTTTAAATTAACTTCTTTTCTTCTTTCTATCGGGGTTCATCAGTGTTGCAAAAAAGTCAGTTACATACACCTTGTTTGTTAATTCGTCAATCAAGTAAATAATCTTGACTGTTTTGCGTTTGGTAATACGATAAATCAGCGATCTAAATTCTTTGTTAAAATGGGCTAAATCTTCTTCTAAACTTCCTCTTTGAGGATTAACATTTAAAGACATTGCTAACGCTATAATCTCATCAGATTTCTTATTGGCGCTTTCAATAGAGTGATTTTCATATAAGTGAACCAATAAGCTCCAGTAGTACTGTTCTGCCTTTGATGTAATCTCTACTAAATAGCTTGATTGTTCTTCCAATTGTCCAGTTGATTTTTAAATTCCTCGATCGGTCTTGTTTCTCCACTTTCTATGGATTTTAAAGATTCTTCTGCCCTTTGTTGTAAATCAGATATTTTAGTGGAATAAAAAGTACTCGATTCTTGTTCAAAAATACTCTTGATTTTTGCTAAAACACTCTCCTTTTGAGTTTGTAATAACATCTGCATCAATTCTAGCTTTGTGGTTTCAATGTTCATGACTTTCATTTTACACAAATTTAAGATTTTATTGTATTGGATGGAAGTTATTTACAATTTCATGTAAAGATTCTAAATCGTTTTGTACATAACGTTCTGTAGAAGATATATAACGATGCCCTGCCATCACTTGAACTTCTCTTAAATTATATTGTTTTAACCAGTTTGTAATTACACTTGCTCTTATTTGATTGGAACTATTTACTTTATGATTTATCTTTTTTAACTTCTTTAAAATAAACTGGATTGTATTTCCCAAGCGTTTGTTACTTGGAATAAAGATTCTATCAGTTTGTAGTTGTTTTCTATCTATAATTTCTTCTCTAACTTCTTTTATATATTCTAAAAATTCTATGACTTGCCAGGGTTTTAATTCTAATGTTCTTGAGTTACTTCTTGCTCCACTTTTTATATAAACTTTGCCTTTATAAAGTTGTAAATCTTCGAGTTCTAATTGTATGAGTTCTGTTGTATTTAATCCTTGATAGACTAGTAAACCAACGATTACTTTATTCCTCTTTGCACACAGTCTGTGGTACTTATCTGCGACATTGTCGCTTTGATAACTATAATATAAATCTTCCAATTCATCAGATTCTAAGATGTTGTAATTGACTGTTCTTTTGATGCCTTTAATGGTGGTAGTTTCTATCGGGTTATCTGGCCGCAAGGCGACAGCTATTAAATAGTTTAGATAGCTCTTTATGATTCCAAGTTTATGATTTACCGTCTTTTTATTAGTATTCTTTCTTTGTAAGTGTTTAATATATTTCATACAAGTTTTGTAATCTATTTGCTCTGGAGTTGTATGATTTCTCTTGCACCAAGAATTAAATTTCTTTACCTCGTTTGTATAACTATCTATTGTTGTTGTTCTATAATTCTCTTTCTTTAAATATTCTTTATACCCTATCATCTTCTATTGTTTTTAATAAATGAGTGTACAGTTGTGTAGATTCCAAGCTACTGTGGCCTAAAAAGGTTTTGATAGACTCTAACTTTACTTGTTGTTGTAATAAGTGTGTTGCAATGCTATGCCTTAATGTATGTAGTGTAATTTTTTTTTCTACAATCTCCTTGTTATTACTTGCTTGTATAATTTTCTGCAATCGGTTTGATAAACTCATTCCGCCCATTCTCTTGCCTTGTTTACTAATAAATAGTGCTTCTTCACTTCGACTTCGCTCAGTGCGAGTAAATTGTGGTCGTGATTCAAAGACATAGTCTTCTAGGATTTGTAAATTGTATCTATTGACGGGTATTACCCGTTCCTTGTAATTCTTTCCTTTTCTAACGTGTATGCGCTCTTTATCAAAGAATATATCTTTTATATCTAGGCTGACGGCCTCCGTCCTGCGTAATCCACAACTGTAAAAGATTACTAAGATGGCTTTATCTCTTAATCTATAATGCTCATAATTATGACTATACTCTGTTGCTTTAAAGAGTTCTTTAATTTCTAATTGTGTAAGTATATTGATTCGTTCTTCTGTTGGATTCTCTTCTGTTTTTAAATGTATATTGAAGTCTTTGTAGTTGTGTTGTTTTAAATATTCTCTAAATTTCTTAAGAGCTTGTTGGTGTTTGTTTAAGTAACTTTTACTTAAACTTCCATTTCTTGTTTGATTGGGCCTTTCTTGTAAATAACTATAATATTCTTTGACTGTCTTTGTACTAATATCATTGATACTTTTAATACTACTTTGCTCTAAATAATAAAAAAACTCCTGAAGATGTAAGGGTAAACTATACACTGTACTTTCTGCATAACCTAAGATGTCTAACCATTCTTTAAAGTTCTTCACAAAGATTTTATAAGGTTCGTTTTGTAGTATTAATTTTTTCATTCTTATCGTTTTTTATTTTTTACTCGGTATGTGTTTTTTGAAGCTTTGTTGCGAACCTTATTTAATAAACTGATTGTTAATTAAATAACTTCGCAAAAATGCTACTTGCGAAGTGGTTGCGAACTTGCGAGGGTGCGTGTCGTACAGACAAGTATTATTCTTTACCTTTTATTCTATCTATACAGTCTTGTAACGCTTTATTTATCTGCGCTTTAAGGTTTGTATATTCGTCTATATCAACAATTTCATAATGATACATTTTCCCTTTTTCTGCTTTTACGTATCTTATATAACCTTCTAATAAGAGTTGTTTAGTATAGTTTCTTAATGTACTTTCTTTGAGTCTTAATTTTCTTCTAATTTCAGAACTTGTAAACGTGGTTGTATTCTCTTCCTTTAAGTATGTTTTAGATTCTCTAAGTGATTTCTACAAGCTCCTGTTAATGTATCTGACTTTCTTAATAATACTTCTATAATTAATTCATTTGCTTCTTTAATGTCTTCTATTTCTGTTTCTATGTATTCTTCTCCAGTTTCTTTATTTACTTTGTGTTCGCGTTGGTATTGTTTGTAAAATGTGATGGCACTTATAAATCGTAAATAATGAGCATTGGTTCTTCTTGGTTTAAAAACGGATTGCGGAAGCTCTAAATATTCTGCATACGGATTAATCACTTTGATGGGTTTTAAAACTCTCTGTATATTCTGCAATAAGCTTTTGGCTGTATGCTGTAGGCTTTCATCTACTTTTCCTGCAATGACTAATCGCTGATAATCCATAATACGTTTGTCTTGTTTTTGGCTTTCATCTATGTATAATAAAAAAGAACGATTGGCATTGTCTTCGTAAATAGTCTCTTGGGTGGTAGCGCCTGCAAAACAAACAGGGCCTTGTACTTCTAAGGGAATGGTTTTACTCTCTCCGTTTTTATCTTTATGAACCACGCGTTTTTTAATCCATTTCTTACTAGCAAATTCTCTAATGGTATACAATACTTTTTGTACGCCGTCTAAATCTTCTATCATAATAATTCGATGAGAGAGCTCTGTTTTAGCAAAATAGTACAAAGCATTTGCAGATAAAGTAGTTACTTCTATAATATCTTCTTCTGGCATTAAAGCTGCTATAGAAGATTGCAGGTGTGTTTTACCTGTTCCAGAACTTCCCAAAGAAATACAGTGCAAAGGATTGTTGGTTTTTCTTGACGTAAAAATTAAATACATCAGCAATCTATTAACGTCTTCGCCAATAACTCCAGATTCACTGATGTATTTGTTGGTTCTCTCTAGCAAGTTTCCCTGTCTTAAAAATTCTTCTGATTCTGCAATTTCTTTAGCTGTTAACTCTTTTGTGTAGGGTTTATAGGCTTCTGCTTGTTTGTCTAATAATAAAAATCTATAATTCTGTAATTCGTGTGTGAGTTCTTGTAATACTTTTCTTACGATACTTGTTCCTATTTCTAATCTTTCTGCTGATTTTCGTACTAATTTCTCTACTTGATTATCATTATACAAGTCTATACTTTGCCTTAAAACGTTATGCTGTTTGGGTTTCTGTATGCTTATTGTTACTCGTAGACTTTCTAATTTGTTGGTTCTAATTCCACCTAAAATATGGAGTTCTAAATGTTTTGTAGTGTACTTGTAGTTGTTGGTGTTACTTGTGTCTAAAATATTCATATATGGATACTTTTAAAGTGCATTGAAAAATCTAAGGTATCCACAAATGAGTAATAAAACAATATCCATATTTGGATACTTGCTCTTAATCCCTTATTTTTACAGAAAAATTGCACGAATCTTTTTTTAAAACACCTTTTATGAACTTAATTTTATCTGATTTTATCCAAAACCTAAAGCATTATAGAACTAAAAAAGAGCTTACTCAAAAACAATTGGCTAACCATTTAAGGATAGGTCATGGAAATATTGCACGGTATGAACGTGGTGAAGTGGTACCAAAACTAGATGTAGTATTGGCGATTGCTAAAAAACTAGAAGTCTCTTTAGATGCCTTATGTGGACTTGATAAAGAAAAGGATACTGAACTAACTCTTTTAATACAAAAGTCTCAGAAACTTGCTTTAAAAGACAAAGAACTACTAAAACAACTTATTGTAAAATTTGTGAACTTCAACTAATCTTTTTAAAAGCTATTTTGTAAATTAGTGCTATTATAAATACTAATTTTTAGCTATGAAGTTTCACATTAAAGATGAGCACGATTTTTTTAAGCATTTTGGCAAACAAACAAATGAAAGCTTAACATTACCTAATGACCAAAATTGCCCTTATAAATTTGAAGAAAATATACGTCTCTTAGCAGCGCATTATGACAATACCACAGAGGCTGACCAAGGTTTCTTTTTTGATTTTGAACAAACTCCTGAATATAAAATGGTTTTAGACTATTTGGTTACTTTCTACAATTGGAATCTTGAACAACCTTTTTTTATTAGAAAACCCAAAGAGTGAAAGCCTATTCAAAAAATCCTGTACTATCTATTTCTAAAATAGTAGTATCATCTGCATAATTCCTAGCACTTGAGTATTTCCAATCAATAGAATTTGTTACAAAACCACTCTCTACAGGATTGTTATGTATATAATCTATTTTCTGTTTGATAACTTTTTCACTCCATAACTCTACAGGTTTATTATGATGTTGCCAAAACTGATATTTAGAGATATTTCCCTGTTTCTTTCCTGCTCTTTTAAACATCCATAATAACCATTCTTTTCTACTTTCTTGTGGATTGTTTTCTATAGCTTCTATAGTTTTCTTTGAAGTATGTCGTTTAAAATCTCTTAATAATTCTGAAGGTTCGCTATTTGATGAACGAAAAATAAAATGTACATGACTTGGCATAAAACAATAACAATACAACTCCATTCCTTTTTCCTTTCTACAATAATTTATACTGTCTGCTAATACATCAAAATAGACTTGTCGTGTAAAAACATCTATCCAATTGATTGTTGCAAAACTCACAAAATATAAACCACTCTTATTATAAAATTTATAATTTCTACTCATAGCATTGCTAAAATACAAAAAGCTACGCTTTGCAGCATAGCTTTTTGTTGTTATCATCTTTGACGCCACTAGTTACAAACTAGCGGGAGCCTTTAGATTAGCAAATAGAAATAATTACTTAAAATAAAAACATAATAGTTATGATGAAATTTCTTTTTTTGCTTCTTTTTTTCTTTGTTAATAACTCTTATTTTGTTGATAACCAAAAACACAAAAGAACGGAGTGAACTTTAGCGGCCAGCTAGCTTTTTAGAGCCATCCCCCGTATTAGTCTCCGTTCTTTTTAAAAGTTACTTAGAACCATATAGAATTTCAGTTTCTGCCCTTATTAAAGGTCTTAGTTTAAGTAACTATTATTAATATCTAATTACAAAATTATGAAAACAAATGAAATTATCGGAATCGATGTCAGTAAATTATTAATTGATGTTTGTATCTATTCTAAACAAATTGTTCAACAGTTTGAGAACAGTAAATCTGGATTTAAATTAATGCTAAAGTGGAGTTTTAAAAATTCGTCTTTCTCTAAAGAAGAAACCATGTTTGTATTTGAACATACAGGAATGTACTCTCATTTATTATCTGTGTCTTTAACTGAACAAAAATTATCTTTTTTCATAGCTTCTGGTTTAGAAATTAAAAGATCTATTGGTATTGCTCGTGGAAAGGATGACCAAATTGATGCCAAACGCATTGCTCTATATGGGTATCGATTAAAAGAAGAACTTAAACCCAGTAAGCTACCTAAAAGAAGTATATTACAACTAAAAAGTCTCTTATCTTTAAGGACAAAACTTAACAAACAAAGAGCTGGTTTTAAAGTTACTTTGAAAGAACAAAAAAGAATTTATAAAGCAAAAGAGTATAAAATAATCTTTGACGTTCAACAAAAAATGATTGCAGAACTAACCAAACAAATACACAAGATTAATACTCAAATGCAAGCTATTATTGACCAAAATATAATGTTAAAAGAAACCTATAAACTTGTTACTAGTGTTAAAGGTATAGGAATGCAAACTGCTATAATGATGATTGTGTTTACTGACAATTTTTCAAAATTTGAAAACTGGAGAAAGTTTGCCTCTTATTGTGGTGTTGCTCCTTTTCCTTACCAATCTGGAACTAGTATTAAAGGACGTACAAAAGTCTCTCATTTGGCTAATAAAAAATTGAAAGCAATTATTAATATGTGCGCTATTTCTGCTATACAACATAACCCAGAAATGAAATTATACTATCATAAAAGAATAAAACAAGGCAAAAGTAAAATGAGTACCGTTAACATTATTAGAAACAAATTAATAGCAAGAGTGTTTGCCGTTGTCAAACGACAAACACCCTATGTAGATACTTTTAAATTTGCTGCATAAATTAGTAAAAATAATATCTCAACTTTTACTTGTTTTTATCATAGAATACGGGGGGAACCTCACAGCTCATCTTTTTTTACTATAACTAATATGTCAATTTATTGTTTTACAATATTTTATGTTTTAAAAATTCTTTATCAACTATTCTGCATTATTACCAATCTTATTTAATGGTAAAATCCAAATTGCTATTAAACTACTAAATAGTAGTATAAAATATAAAAACCTATTTTTTTTATTTCTAAAATGGCATTTATAAACAGACGTAATTAATACTAAAAGCTCGAAAAAGAATATAATAAAGAAAAAACTGGAAACAGGATTCGAGAATTGAAAAATACTTATAAACAAGACAAATGAAATAACACCAAGTAATAAGTGGTTTTTTATTGAGTAACCTAAAATTTTATTGGTTTTAAAATTCTTATCTAGAACAATATAGTATAAATAAAACCATAAAATTATATGCAGGGCAGATGTAACATAAAAAATAGGAAATGGAAACTTTACACTCAATAAACATAAAATGAAAAAAAAATGCACTCTTTTTAAATTAAATAAACTATTCATAATTAATAAAAAACGTTTAGCTTGTCAAATATATATTGATCATTAACACGTAAAGTAGAAAAAACTTCTTCAGAAACACACTTATTTTTTATAAATTCATTATTATCTAATAAAGCAGTCCCTGTTAGGACTATTAAAAAATCATCCATCTTACAAATTAATAATATTGTTCCGTATAAATCATCTTTTTCTTCAAAACTGAAAACTATTTTTGCAGATTTATAGTTTTTAATTTTTGGCTCAATAAATCTTTTCTGAATTAATTTAAATTCTTTTTTTTGTTTACTGAAGTAACTGCTCATTACCTTTATGTTCTCTACAAAGTTATAAGCACTATCTATTTTTATTTTGGTAAAAGAAAATGTTTGTTGAAACTTAAGATCTTCATTTATTTTTTTTACAGAAAATAATAAATTACCCTTACCTTTAATTTGTTTCCAATATTTTGGAATACTTACTTTAAAAGTTTCGTTTAATAACTCTTTTTTTTCTTTTAAAATAAAATCATTTTTATCAAAAATAAATTTTATTTTATCATTGTAATAATAGTTAACATCATAAAGAGTATCATTTTTGTAACTTTTCCATAACCCCACTTTTTTATTATTCTGAATTAAGCCTTCTTCTCCACCAATATTTTTATACGTGTATTTATCATCACTCCTTGAAGAAGTTTGGGCGTAAACAAAAAGAGGCATAAGAAAAATAATTATATTAATTTTTTTCATAAAGTTCATTTATTCTTCTACTTCAATACCTACTTGTAAATTTAATTCTATACCTAATACAAGTTGAGCTGCGACTCCAAAATCTATACAATAACAAGTTTTATTATCTTCTGTTTTCGCTGAAGCTGTTCCATCTGGAGAAGTTTTTTTACCATTTCCACTATAAACTTCGACTCCAAGAGTAATACTTGAAGTATTTTTTGAAGTAGAAGGGTCACCAATATCACTAACCTCGTGAGAAATTTCAACACCTAAACCAACTTTATCGAAAACTTTTTCTTTAATACCAACACCTACACCTTGAGTAATACTTGTTTCACTATCGTTAAAAGTATGATTACCTGTATAAGAATCTGGATTAAGTGGATCAGTAAAATCCGCAGACCCACTAGCTAAATCAAAAGAAAAAGCATTGGCTTCAGCACTAACTTCAAAAAGACTAGCTTCTTTGACTTTAAAGCCAGCTGCAAGACCTATTTTTGCACTAGCTGTACCTTCAAGTTTAAAACTCATTTTATCTAAACCTATAGCTTTTGATATTCGATTTACTCCAGACTCAAATGCTCTAGCAATTCCACTGCAATCTACTCCTGGAGAGCAGTTCCCATCAGGATCAGTAAATACATTTGGATTATTCATAGCATAACTATAAGGGCTTTGATGAATTAATCCTTTAGCATCTGCTAATGCATCAACTACGAACCAACGTCCTAAAGCAGGGTCGTAGTTTCGTGCAGATATATCATACCATTCTAAACCTAATTCATCTTGATGTTCCTTACCACCAAAGCCAAACTTTTGCGCAGTACTATTCCCATTGGAACTTACAACATTATTATACCCTTTATGACGCAGACCAAAGGGATAGACGTTTATGCGTTTTTTTTAATAAAAGCCCATTTTTTATCGCTTATACCTGACAAAAACAGATTTTTTTAAGAACGTCCTCACTTCATGACCATTGTAAATATATGATTTTATGATTAAATCCGCACTCCAAAAACCCAGTATTTTCGTTCCTCAAAACCCCTGTGTTTTTTCCGTTTCCTTTCCCTCGATATTTGTACATAATTGGCATTATAATACAAATTCAGGAGTTTACTATTTGATCGGTTCTTCGCTTGTAAGTTATAATGTAAATTATGTAAAATACTCCAGGCTCATAGCTACCTGAGCGCACAGTGGAACTAAGATTGATGATAATAGCTTTGATTTTTAAGTAAAAAAGTCGTATTTTAGCTACGACGTCTTAGAGGACTAAAATCGTTTGCTAAGTAAGAAGTTATCTTTTAATTAGGTAGCTTCTTTTTTTATGCTCTTTGTGAAGACTAGCGCCCTTCGGTTGCTTCATTTTAATACTTGTCGATTTTTCCCCTGGCTTTTTTCCACCTCTAAAAAATCGCCAATTATTAAAACGGTTTACCTCCGTTTTAAAAAGATGAGGATTTATAGAAAGGGTTATAGCAGGGAGATAAATCGTCAGCTTTTTAAAACCGACAAGCGATAGTGCGTTCAGCATCGGAACTACATCGTTTATGGTAAGTTCTTCCCTCTGTGATATCTCAAGTGTTTTCCGTACTGATTTTAAAAACTGTAAACTCATTTTAGGATTGATTCCGGGTTGTAAATCTATTTTAGGATTTAGCTAAAAAAACGGTCAACTCATTTCAGGATAATAGCCCACTATGTATTTCCCTTTTTTTGATTTAACCGTACTGTTTATAGAGGCCAACGCCGATTGAGTGTTCTGCGTTGTACGCAAAACCAGCGCAGCGAAAGCGCAGCGCCAAAGCCGACGTGGACACATTGTCTGCGAACGATTAAGTGAGCAGCGTGGACGCGCCACAAGCATTTTTTTTCTCCTTATTATAAAAATAATAAATCGATTAAAAAAAAATGCGCAGTAGGCTTTGGCACCAGCGGCTGCGCCCGATAAGCAGCGGTGGATTTTTGTAGGCGACCCATAGGAGCCGTCAGCAAAAATACAGAGGAGCTGCGAGTGAGCGGAGCAGAAGCAGGGAGGCAGCAGCTTTTTTTTGGACAAAAACGGCTGTAAGCCGATGTATTTTTTTTTGGCCAAAAAAAAGTGCTGCACAGAGGGGCGTAGCGAACACCTTATAACCGCCCTTAATTGGTTTTTTAGCAAGCGAGGACGAAGGACGAGCGAAGCTTTATTGTATGGGATGAAAGTTATTTACAACTTCGTGTAAAGATTCTAAATCATCCTGTAGATACCGTTCTGTAGAAGATATATAACGATGTCCTGCCATGACTTGCACTTGTCTTAGATTGTATTGTTTTAACCAATGGGTAATCACAGAAGCTCGTATTTGATTTGAACTATTTACTTTGTTGTTTGTCTTCTTTAACTTCTTTAAAATGTGATAGATTGTATTTCCTAATCGTTTGTTGTTTGGTATAAAAACTCTTTCGCTAACAATGTGTTTTTTATCAATGATTTCTTCTCGGACTTCTTTTATATATTCTAAAAATTGGATGACTTGCCACGATTTTAATTCTAAAGTTCTGCTGTTACTTTTTGCGCCACTTTTTATATAAATCTTTCCTTTGTAAAGTTGTAAATCTTCGATTTCTAAATGTATAAGTTCTGTTGTGTTTAATCCTTGATAAACCATCAATCCAACAATCATTTTATTTCTTTTTGCTGTTAATCTGTGGTAAGGATCGGTGATGTTTTCTGTTTGATATGAATAATACAAATCTTCTAATTCGTCGGCTTCTAATAAATTGTGATTCACTACTTTTTTAACTCCTTTGATTGTGGTTGTTTCTATAGGATTGTCTGTTCTATAACATTCACTTACTAAATAATTCAAGTAATTTTTTACAATGCCTAAGGCATGATTTACAGTTCTTTTATTGGTGTATTTTCTTTGTAAATGTTTTAGATATTTCATGCAGTTTTCATACTCAATAACTTCTGCAGATGTATCATTTTTCTTGCACCAAGTGATAAATTTATCAATCTGATTTGAGTAGCTTTTAATGGTTGTTGTACTGTAATTTTCTTTCTCTAAATATTCTTTATACTGTTTCATCTTTTATCATTTTTAATAAATGAACATAAATCTGTGTGGATTCTAAAGAACTGTGGCCTAAAAAGGTTTTGATGCTTTCTAGTTTTACTTCTTGTTGTAATAAATGGGTTGCAATGCTATGTCTTAATGTGTGAAGTGTAATTCTTTTTTCTACAATCTCTTTGTTATTACTTGCTTGTACAATCTTCTGTAACCGGTTCGCTAAACTCATTCCGCCCATTCTTTTGCCTTGCTTACTGACAAATAAGCTTTCGGTGTTCTTTGGGTTAAATAAATCTCTGGATTCATACATATAGTCTTCCAGTATTTCTGCATTCTTTCGATTGATGGGTACAAAACGTTCTTTATAATTCTTTCCTTTTCTTATTAGTATTCTTTCTTTATCAAAAAAAATATCGCTAATATCTAAATGAACAGCTTCATTTCGACGTAATCCACAACTGTAAAATATCACAAGAATTACTTTATCTCTTAACCGATAATGGTCGTACTGGTGGCTATACTTAGTAGCATTGAATAATGCCTTGATTTCTGATTGCGTTAATATATTTGTCTTTTCTTCTGTGGGGTTTCTCTCTGATTTTAGATGTATATTAATTCCTTTATGATTGTGATTTTGTAGATATTCTCTAAACTTCTTTAAGGCTTGTTGGTGTTTGTTTAGATAGCTTTTACTCAATCCTCCGCTTCTTCTTTCATTAACTCTTTGCTGTAAATAATTGTAATAATCTTTTACAGTTTGGGTTGTGATGTAACTAATATTTCTAATATGATTTTGTTCTAGGTAATAGAAAAATTCTTGTAGATGATTTGGCAAGTAATAGACTGTACTTTCTGCATAGCCTAAGATATCTAACCACTCTTTATAATTGGTAACAAATATTTTATAACTCTCATTGTATAGCTTTAATTTTTTCATGTGCTTGACCTTTTTTGAAGTTTGGTTGCGAAGTAGATATAACAAATTGTGTATGTAATACTTAACTTCGCCATTCTGTTGTGGCGAACCTATGGCGTAGTGGCGAGGTTTATCTGTTCGATACAGTTATTTAGTGACTTTGTTACCAGGTCTTTGAGTTCACTATATTCTTTCATGTCAACAATTTCAAAATGATATAACTGTCCTTTTTCACCTTGTACTTTCTTGATGTAATTCTCTAAGAGTAATTGTTTATGATAACGTCTTAATGTGGTTTCTTTTACTCGTAAGTTTCTACGGATTTCGGAACTTGTAAACTTGATTTGATTCTTCTCTTTAAGATACAATTTCAACTTCTCTAAATGATTTCTAACTGCTCCTGTAAGTGTATCTGATTTTCTAAGTAAAACATCAATAATTAATTCATTGGCTTCTTTGATATCTTCGATTTCTGTCTCGATATAAACTTCTCCAGTTTCCTTATTTACTTTTTGTTCTCTTTGATACTGATGATAAAATGTGATGGCATTTATAAATTGCAAATAGTGACTGTTTGTACGTCGAGGTTTAAACACTGACAATGGAAGAGATAAGTGTTCTGCATAGGGATTAATTACTTTGATGGGTTTTAATATTCTTTGTACGTTTTGTAAAACTTCTCTAGCTTTTATTTGTTCTGTCTCATCTATTTTTCCTGCAATAACCAGTCGTTGATAATCCATGATACGTTTGTCTTGTTCTGAGCTTTCATCTATATAGAGTAAAAAACTACGATTGGCATTGTCTTCATAAATACTTTCTTGTGTGGTAGCTCCTGCAATACAAACAGGTCCTTGTACTTCTAAGGGAATGGTTTTACTTACTCCGTTTTTATCTTTATGGACTACTCTTTTTTTTATCCACTTTTTACTGGCAAATTCTCGAATGGTGTATAATACTTTTTGTACGCCGTCTAAATCTTCTATCAAAATAATTCTATGAGAGAGTTCTGTTTTTGCAAAGTAGTATAAGGCATTGGCAGAGAGTGTAGTGACTTCGAGTATATCTTCTTGTGGTATGAGTTCTCCAACTTTAGATTGCAAATGTGTTTTTCCAACTCCGCTACTTCCCAAACTTATACAATGAAGTGGATTGTTTGTTTTACGAGAAGTAAATAATAAGTACATCAGAAGTCTATTTGTTTCTTCTCCAATCACGCCGCTTGTTCCAATGTACTTATTAGTTCTCTCTAGCAAATTCTCCCTTTCTAAAAAGGCAATGGCTTCTTTTTCTTCACTAGCAGTTAATTCTTTTATAAATGGTTTGTTTGATTCTGTTTCTTTTTGTAGTAGTAAAAAACGATAGTTCTCTAGCTCGTGCGTAAGTTCTTGTAAAACTTTGCGGACGACACTCGTCCCAATCTCTAAACGTTCTGCTATTCTTCTGACAAACTTTTCTACTTGGTTATCGTTGTATAAATCAATACTATGTCTTAGAATGCTATGGGCTGAGCTTGTCGAAGCGTTATTTGATTTCAGCTTTTGAACCGATAACGTTACTCGTAAACTTTCTAATTTATTAGTTCTTAATCCGCCTAGAATATGAATTTCTAAATGATTTGTCTTGTACTGATAATTATTTGGGTTTTCTGTATCTAAAATGTTCATATTTGGATACTCTTTTAAATTGTTTATAAATCTAAGGTATCCATAAATGAATAATAAATCAATATCCATATCTGGATACCACACTAAAACCCCTTATTTTTATACAGAAATACACACAAACTTTTTTTAAATTTCTTTTTTATGAACTCAAATCTTACTGATTTTATCCAAAATCTAAAGCATTATAGAACTCAAAAACAGCTCACTCAAAAGCAATTGGCTACTCATTTAAGGATAGGGCTAGGTAATATTGCACGTTATGAAAGAGGAGAAGTAGTACCAAAGCTTGATGTAGCGATTGCATTGGCTCAAAAATTAGAGGTAAGCCTAGACATTCTTTGCGGACTTTACAAGCAAAATGATACCGAACTCAATGAGCTTTTACAAAAAGCACAGAACTTACCCACAGAGGATAGAACCCTGCTAAAAGCCATTATTAAAAAGTTTGTATAAAAGAAAACCACAAACATTTTTACAATGTCTGTAGTTTTGTATAATTATTTCTTACTCTTACCCGCCACTAGAAAAATTCTAGCGGTAGCCAGTACGTGACATACTAGCACCATCCTGGGTTTTTAAACAATGAAATTCAATCACTTAATTTTAATGAGTGAATATTTCTTATTAGGGATACCATTTTCGAGATAAATCAAACGATTTGACTTAATAAGCCATTTTGTTTTTAGAAAATCGTAAAGAGCATATCTATATTGATTCGGGGTTAAAACTATTTTCATATCTGTATCAACAAACTTATTAATCTGTTTTTCATAAACTTCTTCTGCTGTATCTATTTTTATTTTTCTAATAAACTGAGGTTTAATCTGTAAAGTCTTTGAAGTTATCAACTGTTCCTTATCATCAAGAAAGATAGAATAACCTCCCAAACTATTATTTTCATTATCAACTATTGTCAAATCAACTGTCTTTTGTTTATCATTCTCATAAAAAACATCGATTTTACCTTGTTTTTTTTCTGGAGGAATATCAAAAGATAGGTTTAGTGTATCTTTCTCTAACTTCCACATACCTTCAAACGAATGAGTACCATAAAATTCGACACTTAAATTATAGTTTACAACATTATTAGCTAGCAAAATAATTTCTTCGCTATTTGGAGTTTTATATGGCGTATCATCTTTAACATACCTTCCTAATATGTTCTTATTTTTTAAATCACTTTGAACTTCTGTATGTTTCTTAACGCTACAACAAGAGACAAGTACACTTAAAAATATTAAACTAAAATTTCTAATTTTTCCCATCATAAGTTTTTCCATTAATTCTAAACGCCTGATTCTTTCTAGAAGATTCTTGATTTAACCATTTAGCTTTTTGTGCTTTAGTTCCATTAGACTTTAATATCTTCTGTATTAAAGCATGTTCACTAACACTTTTTGGTGTTCTAGGATGGTTAGCATAAGGAGAACTAGTATCATTATTCAATTCATTATACGTATCATAAGATGTTCCTGGTTCAATAGCATTTTGTCTTTTATAAGCATTCCATTCATCAGCCAAATCGACGCCTATTAATTTACTTTTCTGTATAGGACTTCCATCTGAAAGACTTGTTATACCTTGATCAAACTGATATGCATGATGTATTTCATGTCCTAATAAACCAAAACCATTTCCTAAAGGAGCTTTTATATTAACAACTCCAGTATTAAAATTATATGTAGTATGTCCACTTGATGCAAAAGCGCCAGCATCTTCAATATTATAACCTTGACTAGACCCCATTAAAGTAGAAACTTCATCTATAGAGGATTGTAATTCTGAATTAGCACCTTCCAGACCACCTATCAAACCATTTAAATTAGCAACTGCTTTTTCTGAAAGATTTCCACCGTCAATTAATCCCTGCAATTGCTCAATGCTTTTATTATTCTTTTCCATTTGTTGTCTTGAATTTTGTTGAAAGGTCATTGCAGTAAACAAAGATCTAAAATTTACAAAATAATTTCCGTCAACATCAAAATTTAAGATTGGATTATTATTAGCATAATGGTATGGAGAATTTGACAAGTACTTTTCTGCCATTCCATCTATCCCAAACCATCTACCTAAATCTGCTTGATAATTTCTAGCACCATAATCCAAAGTATTTAATCCAAGTTCTTCATTTTCTTCCTTTCCATTGTACCCATAAGGATGATGCGTTCCATTAATTACGTTATTGTAACCCTTGTGTTTCAACCCAAAAGGATATAACTTTATGCGTTTTTTTTAATAAAAGCCCATTTTTTATCGCTTATACCTGACAAAAACAGATTTTTTTAAGAACGTCCTCACTTCATGACCATTGTAAATATATGATTTTATGATTAAATCCGCACTCCAAAAACCCAGTATTTTCGTTCCTCAAAACCCCTGTGTTTTTTCCGTTTCCTTTCCCTCGATATTTGTACATAATTGGCATTATAATACAAATTCAGGAGTTTACTATTTGATCGGTTCTTCGCTTGTAAGTTATAATGTAAATTATGTAAAATACTCCAGGCTCATAGCTACCTGAGCGCACAGTGGAACTAAGATTGATGATAATAGCTTTGATTTTTAAGTAAAAAAGTCGTATTTTAGCTACGACGTCTTAGAGGACTAAAATCGTTTGCTAAGTAAGAAGTTATCTTTTAATTAGGTAGCTTCTTTTTTTATGCTCTTTGTGAAGACTAGCGCCCTTCGGTTGCTTCATTTTAATACTTGTCGATTTTTCCCCTGGCTTTTTTCCACCTCTAAAAAATCGCCAATTATTAAAACGGTTTACCTCCGTTTTAAAAAGATGAGGATTTATAGAAAGGGTTATAGCAGGGAGATAAATCGTCAGCTTTTTAAAACCGACAAGCGATAGTGCGTTCAGCATCGGAACTACATCGTTTATGGTAAGTTCTTCCCTCTGTGATATCTCAAGTGTTTTCCGTACTGATTTTAAAAACTGTAAACTCATTTTAGGATTGATTCCGGGTTGTAAATCTATTTTAGGATTTAGCTAAAAAAACGGTCAACTCATTTCAGGATAATAGCCCACTATGTATTTCCCTTTTTTTGATTTAACCGTACTGTTTATAGAGGCCAACGCCGATTGAGTGTTCTGCGTTGTACGCAAAACCAGCGCAGCGAAAGCGCAGCGCCAAAGCCGACGTGGACACATTGTCTGCGAACGATTAAGTGAGCAGCGTGGACGCGCCACAAGCATTTTTTTTCTCCTTATTATAAAAATAATAAATCGATTAAAAAAAAATGCGCAGTAGGCTTTGGCACCAGCGGCTGCGCCCGATAAGCAGCGGTGGATTTTTGTAGGCGACCCATAGGAGCCTAACAAAAATACAGAGGAGCTGCGAGTGAGCGGAGCAGAAGCAGGGAGGCAGCAGCTTTTTTTTGGACAAAAACGGCTGTAAGCCGATGTATTTTTTTTTGGCCAAAAAAAAGTGCTGCACAGAGGGGCGTAGCGAACACCTTACAACCGATTCTTTAGTGTTCGGATTTTGCTTTGATTTGATAAATATATGCTGTGTTTCGTTTTCCTACGATTTCTACCAATTCTCTATCGACCAATTCCGTTAAATGATGATACACCGTACTTTTGGCTTTTCTAAGTTGTAAGGCGACTTCTCTGCTTGTAAAAACGCTATCGTAAAATTGCCAATGAATTTCATGGTAAAACCAACGTGTAGAAGCACCCAGTAAAATATCTTGTTCTTTGAGTTTTAACTCGTTTTGTAAAAAATAAATGGCATTGTTTAAATCTTCTCTCACAGTATACAATCTCCCATATTTATCTTGGTCTCGGTGCATCTCATTTAAAATGGTAAAATTAGCCGTTGTTTCTTTAATCAGCTCTAAATGTACTTTGCTAAAACTTCCTGTTTTTTCTAGTAATTTATGATAAGGATTGAGTACCACTCGTTTGGGATAAATCAATTTTATCAGCAAATTAAAATCTTTAATATGATACTTTCTGTATTTGATTTTTTCAATTTTTACATAGCGTTTTACTGCCTGTTTTTTGTAACGGGTGTTCATGGTTGTTGTGTTAGAAAGTTAAAAAGTTAGAAGGTTAAAAGATGGAGATGTCAGCTTTTAAAGGGTGGGGTTTTATGGCAATTTTTTATTTCCCTTATTTATTCTTGTTCTGGGTAACTGGGTTGCTACTAGATTATTTGTTGATTATCAATGTTTTGACCGACCCACGACCGACCCACGACCGACCCATAACTGACCCATAACCGACCCAAGGATGCTTGTCTTTTTAGGATTTGTCTTTATACGCTTGGATTTGTTTGTATAAATAGCCTCTTATTTCTGTTCGCAATTTCTCTAAATTATCCCAATAGGCAATCTTATAAACAAAGGTATTTCTACCACCAACACTGCTTTTTTGGATGTATTCTAATTCCAGTAATTCATTAAAATAACGTTGGGTCTGACTTTTACTAATCCTAAATTCTTGGCGTATTTCTCGTTGTGTAAAATCGGTATTTTCTCCTTTGGGAGTGATGTACTTTTTTAGGTTTTCATAGAACTGTCGTAGGATTCCATCGAGTTCATCGGTTTTTAATACAATGCTTTCAAACATCAGATCTACTGCCAGTTCCAGATCTTCCAGTTTTGTGATTAGCGTTTGTGGTTCTTGTGTATCTGCAGCGATTCGCTGCCGATTGTACTGGTGTAATAAAGTTATTTGTTCTATAAAATCATGAAGCATTTGGGTAAGTCTTCTACGCTGTTGTGTGGTTTTTGGCAAGTGCAATCGGTACTTATTTTGTACAGAATAGGGTTTTAATAAACTCACTAAGTTTTGGATTTCTAAAACAGCTTGCTGCTCTTGGGCATCCGTGATGCCTTTTGAGGATTTTTGTGCCATGTAGGCTAGCACCTTTTCTGTTTGCTGTTCACTCTCATCAATGGCAATGGTAAACACTCTACTTTGGTTATCTTCATACAATCTAAATTTTGTGGTAGCCACTAAAGAAGCAATCGGACCATAGACATGTTTTTCTCCACTTTTTATCTCGCCTGTGATTTCGTTTTTTAAACTCACGCTGCTGCTTAGTTGTCCGTTACTTTGCAATTCTCTCCAAGCCAACTGGGCTTCTTCTCCTAAACCGTCGTAATCTTCTAAGATGATTCCACAATGCTGTAGGTCGTAACTCCCATAATTGTAAAAACTTTTCTCACTAACTCTAGTAAACCTTTTGATTTTGTTTTGATTAAACATACAGTCGGCCACTTTTTTTATCAGATGACTTTTCCCACTTCCCGAAGTGCCTTGTACCATGGCGTGTAGCGTGTGGTTCATTTGATGACTTAATAGAATCGTAAATAAAAAAAGGGCTTTTTTCTCTTCGCCTACAATGCCTGTATCTTGTAATTTTTGAGTCAACTTTTTTATAAAATCTTTGTCCTTTAAAAGCACAAGCGCAGCTTGTTTTTCTATCTGAGTGAGTTGTCTATTTACAGGCATTGCCTGTTGTTGTTGCTTGGTGATTTCTATCTGTTGCAATCGATGATGTTCTAAATTTTCTGTAAGCGTGTTTAATGCTTTTCGTATAAAACTTGTACCGGTTTCTAATTTCTCTGCGCAGGTTCTTACAAACTTTTCTATACGGTCTCCGTGATAAAGGTCTAAAGTGTTTCTAACAGGAATGTAATGCATATTGTGTTTGCTTTTTACAACTAATGTAACTCTAAGCGCACCTAGATTTTTGATGTCTAATTTGCCCAATACTTGGATGTGTAAATGTTCATCTTGGTAATTGGTTTTATGAGTTTCTATTTGGATGCTGTATTTTTTTTTAAGTTGTTTGGCAGGTATTGCTTGTGTTCGATTTTCAAAAAACTGGGTAAATATTTCTGAAGTATGGCTGTCCAATAAAGAATTAATATCCTCGCCATCGAGTGTGGGAACTTTGGTAATTTGTACGTCAGGGTATTTTTCTGCAAGTTCTTTCGCATATTTTTCTGTAGCTTTTTTACCCGTATTCTATGATAAAAACAAGTAAAAGTTGAGATATTATTTTTACTAATTTATGCAGCAAATTTAAAAGTATCTACATAGGGTGTTTGTCGTTTGACAACGGCAAACACTCTTGCTATTAATTTGTTTCTAATAATGTTAACGGTACTCATTTTACTTTTGCCTTGTTTTATTCTTTTATGATAGTATAATTTCATTTCTGGGTTATGTTGTATAGCAGAAATAGCGCACATATTAATAATTGCTTTCAATTTTTTATTAGCCAAATGAGAGACTTTTGTACGTCCTTTAATACTAGTTCCAGATTGGTAAGGAAAAGGAGCAACACCACAATAAGAGGCAAACTTTCTCCAGTTTTCAAATTTTGAAAAATTGTCAGTAAACACAATCATCATTATAGCAGTTTGCATTCCTATACCTTTAACACTAGTAACAAGTTTATAGGTTTCTTTTAACATTATATTTTGGTCAATAATAGCTTGCATTTGAGTATTAATCTTGTGTATTTGTTTGGTTAGTTCTGCAATCATTTTTTGTTGAACGTCAAAGATTATTTTATACTCTTTTGCTTTATAAATTCTTTTTTGTTCTTTCAAAGTAACTTTAAAACCAGCTCTTTGTTTGTTAAGTTTTGTCCTTAAAGATAAGAGACTTTTTAGTTGTAATATACTTCTTTTAGGTAGCTTACTGGGTTTAAGTTCTTCTTTTAATCGATACCAATATAGAGCAATGCGTTTGGCATCAATTTGGTCATCCTTTCCACGAGCAATACCAATAGATCTTTTAATTTCTAAACCAGAAGCTATGAAAAAAGATAATTTTTGTTCAGTTAAAGACACAGATAATAAATGAGAGTACATTCCTGTATGTTCAAATACAAACATGGTTTCTTCTTTAGAGAAAGACGAATTTTTAAAACTCCACTTTAGCATTAATTTAAATCCAGATTTACTGTTCTCAAACTGTTGAACAATTTGTTTAGAATAGATACAAACATCAATTAATAATTTACTGACATCGATTCCGATAATTTCATTTGTTTTCATAATTTTGTAATTAGATATTAATAATAGTTACTTAAACTAAGACCTTTAATAAGGGCAGAAACTGAAATTCTATATGGTTCTAAGTAACTTTTAAAAAGAACGGAGACTAATACGGGGGATGGCTCTAAAAAGCTAGCTGGCCGCTAAAGTTCACTCCGTTCTTTTGTGTTTTTGGTTATCAACAAAATAAGAGTTATTAACAAAGAAAAAAAGAAGCAAAAAAAGAAATTTCATCATAACTATTATGTTTTTATTTTAAGTAATTATTTCTATTTGCTAATCTAAAGGCATGGTCGGCATCTAACCACAGGATAATTTCTTCTAAACTTTTTAAATAGCTCACGGCTTCCGTGTGTTGTGGTGTGATGCCGTTTGTGCCATAAGCCGCTAGAATCGCTGTATCTTTTGGCAATGTAAAATGTTGTTCTAAGGTGGTAGCATCGATGATGCTTTCGATAATAATTAATTTTTTAGTTGCTGCAGGTGGGTATTTTGGATACAAACCTTGTCGGTTCTTCGTATAAAAATGTGGGTATTTTGCATCTTTATAAATGCTTCTTCCATACAATGACACAATCTGTCCGTTTTTATCCTTTAATGGAAAAATAATACAGTGCTTTAAAGAAGCATAATCCTTACCATTATTAAAAGCAGCTTCCAACTTTTTATAATCTAAATGTCTGCTTTCTAAATAATTTCTTGCATTGCTGCTTTGTTTTAACTTGGGTTGTAGTTTTTTAAAAAGTTCTTGATAGTGGATGGTGGATGGTTTTAAATTGCCCGTCGATGCTATCGACTTGCTTGTTGATGCTACCGACTCTAGCCATTTTAATGTTTCGGGTAATTCCCAACTATAAAACTTTTGTACTAAATCTATCACATCCATCGTGCCTGCGGTACAGTTCCCACTAAAACAGGTGGCTATTTGTTTTTCTCTGGAGAACATCAAGCTTGGTTTTTTGTCTTTGTGGAACGGACATAAACATTGTCCTTTGTTATTAATCTGCAATCCTAGTTCTTTTCCTATTTCTAAAATATCCAACTCCTTTTTAAATGTGGCAATGTTCATTGTTGATAAAAATATTATGTAGTGATTTCACTACAAACATACCCAATAAGCATAATTAATCAAAATAGTATTATCTAATTTTATTCACAACCACTTTGTCTTATGTCTTGAAAACACGCTTATTTACTATATTTGTGTTGTTAATAAGTATTATCACTATGAAAGATTTAGCTACAAGATTATTAGAGACACGCAAACAAAGAAAATTATCACAGCAGCAAGTTGCAGATATTGCAGGAGTACATTTTACCAATGTAGGGAAGTATGAAAGAGCAGAAGCAATGCCATCTGCAGATGTGCTTAATCGTGTTGCTAAAGCCTTAGAAGTTTCTCCAGACTTCCTTTTAAATGGAACGATACAAGACAAAGCAAAAAATAATATTCAAGATACCGAACTATTATTGCAGTTTGAGAAAATTGAAAAATTATCGGATAAGAAAAAAACACTTGTCAAAGAGTTTATAGATGCTTTTATTCTAAAAGCCAATCTGCAACAACAACTCTCTTAAAACAAAAAAACCACAGCTTTCGCTGTGGCTTTTACAATTTTAAAAATGAAAATTAAATTGTTTTTTGTTGCTTACTCTTACCGCCACTAGTAAATACTAGCGGTAGCGATTACGTAGACATTCTAGCACCATCCTTTAGATTAGCAAATAGAAATAATTACTTAAAATAAAAACATAATAGTTATGATGAAATTTCTTTTTTTGCTTCTTTTTTTCTTTGTTAATAACTCTTATTTTGTTGATAACCAAAAACACAAAAGAACGGAGTGAACTTTAGCGGCCAGCTAGCTTTTTAGAGCCATCCCCCGTATTAGTCTCCGTTCTTTTTAAAAGTTACTTAGAACCATATAGAATTTCAGTTTCTGCCCTTATTAAAGGTCTTAGTTTAAGTAACTATTATTAATATCTAATTACAAAATTATGAAAACAAATGAAATTATCGGAATCGATGTCAGTAAATTATTAATTGATGTTTGTATCTATTCTAAACAAATTGTTCAACAGTTTGAGAACAGTAAATCTGGATTTAAATTAATGCTAAAGTGGAGTTTTAAAAATTCGTCTTTCTCTAAAGAAGAAACCATGTTTGTATTTGAACATACAGGAATGTACTCTCATTTATTATCTGTGTCTTTAACTGAACAAAAATTATCTTTTTTCATAGCTTCTGGTTTAGAAATTAAAAGATCTATTGGTATTGCTCGTGGAAAGGATGACCAAATTGATGCCAAACGCATTGCTCTATATGGGTATCGATTAAAAGAAGAACTTAAACCCAGTAAGCTACCTAAAAGAAGTATATTACAACTAAAAAGTCTCTTATCTTTAAGGACAAAACTTAACAAACAAAGAGCTGGTTTTAAAGTTACTTTGAAAGAACAAAAAAGAATTTATAAAGCAAAAGAGTATAAAATAATCTTTGACGTTCAACAAAAAATGATTGCAGAACTAACCAAACAAATACACAAGATTAATACTCAAATGCAAGCTATTATTGACCAAAATATAATGTTAAAAGAAACCTATAAACTTGTTACTAGTGTTAAAGGTATAGGAATGCAAACTGCTATAATGATGATTGTGTTTACTGACAATTTTTCAAAATTTGAAAACTGGAGAAAGTTTGCCTCTTATTGTGGTGTTGCTCCTTTTCCTTACCAATCTGGAACTAGTATTAAAGGACGTACAAAAGTCTCTCATTTGGCTAATAAAAAATTGAAAGCAATTATTAATATGTGCGCTATTTCTGCTATACAACATAACCCAGAAATGAAATTATACTATCATAAAAGAATAAAACAAGGCAAAAGTAAAATGAGTACCGTTAACATTATTAGAAACAAATTAATAGCAAGAGTGTTTGCCGTTGTCAAACGACAAACACCCTATGTAGATACTTTTAAATTTGCTGCATAAATTAGTAAAAATAATATCTCAACTTTTACTTGTTTTTATCATAGAATACAGGGGAATTTCTTAAATTACTTTTAGAAGATCATTAAATGCTTTTTCAGCTTTATCTTTCTCATCAGGTTCTGATAAAACATTTATCAATTCTTTCTCTCCTTTGTTATCCCAAGCATAAATTCCAATCCATCCTTGACTCCAAAAGTCTATGGCTCCATCAATTTTTTCAGAATTAAACTCCACTTGATTTAGAGTTCCAAAATCTCCTTCTTCAAAGTATTTATAGGTCAACTTATAGTTATCAAATTTTTTAGATAAATTATCCTTAAACCAATCGATATTCTTGTTATTCATTTTATTTCGTTTTTAACACTTTAGTTAAATTTCTAATTTCTGGAAGTTTTTGTGGCAAGTTATCCTTTGGAATAAAATTAAAAAACACTCTAATTCCTTAGAGTGTTTTTTATCTTTTTGAATAATTATTGCAACCAAAAATAATAAATCAGAAGAATAACTAAAAAGACCTTAGCAAAGAGAAAGATAATATTGTTATTAAATTTTCTCTTTGATTTTATTTTACTGTGAGTTTTACTAAAATTTGATTGCATAGCATTATAATTTATCTTTAATAAAATCTAACTCCTTAATTATGAAAGATGAACAAGCTTCAAACTTGTCTTCAAAGTTAATCAAATTCTCATAATTTTCACCATTAATCTGACCTACTTCAAAAGTTTTTCCATCAGTTCTCAAAAACCAACCTTCAGATGTTCTTTTATCTTCTGACCAATTAAGCCAGGCTTGAAAATTTTCTGGATTACTTTTTAAAACTTCGGAAAGTAGGTTTTCAGAAAGTTCTTTATAAATTTCTAAGTAACCTGATTCTTTCAAAAGATCATGAAAAGAATGGTTATTCCCATCAAGATAAAATCTTGATGGGATTGAAATAATATTTAATACTTCTTTTATTTGTTTCATTTTACTGATTTTATTAACGATGTTCCATGTTTGTTAAGTTTATATCCACGCTCCATAAGATAATTTAATTCTTTTCTAAGGAAGCCTGTTACATTCTTCAAATTAGTAACTCGTTGTGCCAATAGAATTTTATCCCCTCTTTGAATAGCTCTATCTAAAAACTTAGTGTTAGCAGCCCATTGTTGTACTGGAGTCATTTTATTCCATATTTTCATAGGAATACTAAATTTATTAGCCCCTAACTTTTCTGCTAATTGTAAGTATTCAGGAAACTTTCCAAGCACAGTTATACCTGCTCTAGATTGCTGACCTCTTGCAATGTAATTAAATGTTTTGTTTCTAACCTGATTAGAAGCCGAACCTATAGCTCCCATGAATAAGACCTCTGATACTATATCAGGAGAAAAGATAGCCATCATGTAAGTTGCTTTGAGCTTACTCACAAGAGTTTTTCTAAGCTGAGCCACTTCAGCTATCTCTTGAGGTGTTAAATTTCCATTTTGAATTAAATCTTGTAAGAAATTTGCTTCCTCTCTCATTCCTCTTGCTCTAAGATAATTATACTCCCTATCTATTTGAACAAAATATGCACGCTTCTTTTTATTATTGGTTTTGGTAATACCATTGTTATATTGAGTTTCGGCTATTGCAATTTCATCTGGATCTGTAACTCCTGTCAAATTACCACCACTATCATAACTATATGCATAACCATCATCAGGTGTTCTGTTCCATAAATCTTGAATAAAATCTTCAGTAGACATTCCCTGTGGAATTAAACCAGTTGGGTCAGCTAAGAAAATTGGATTATTAAATGAAAACTGATAAGGGTTAATTGCAGGAATAACTTCTGTCAGAGGGTCAATAGCAAAAAACCTACCTAAAGCAGGGTCATATCCACGAAAATCCATTTCGTACATATCAAACCCTAAAGCTTCTTCATACTCTTGACCATTGAACCCAAATTTCTGCGCCACAGAATTTCCATTACTCGAAACCACGTTATTATACCCTTTATGTTTGAGTCCAAAGGGATAGACGTTTATGCGTTTTTTTTAATAAAAGCCCATTTTTTATCGCTTATACCTGACAAAAACAGATTTTTTTAAGAACGTCCTCACTTCATGACCATTGTAAATATATGATTTTATGATTAAATCCGCACTCCAAAAACCCAGTATTTTCGTTCCTCAAAACCCCTGTGTTTTTTCCGTTTCCTTTCCCTCGATATTTGTACATAATTGGCATTATAATACAAATTCAGGAGTTTACTATTTGATCGGTTCTTCGCTTGTAAGTTATAATGTAAATTATGTAAAATACTCCAGGCTCATAGCTACCTGAGCGCACAGTGGAACTAAGATTGATGATAATAGCTTTGATTTTTAAGTAAAAAAGTCGTATTTTAGCTACGACGTCTTAGAGGACTAAAATCGTTTGCTAAGTAAGAAGTTATCTTTTAATTAGGTAGCTTCTTTTTTTATGCTCTTTGTGAAGACTAGCGCCCTTCGGTTGCTTCATTTTAATACTTGTCGATTTTTCCCCTGGCTTTTTTCCACCTCTAAAAAATCGCCAATTATTAAAACGGTTTACCTCCGTTTTAAAAAGATGAGGATTTATAGAAAGGGTTATAGCAGGGAGATAAATCGTCAGCTTTTTAAAACCGACAAGCGATAGTGCGTTCAGCATCGGAACTACATCGTTTATGGTAAGTTCTTCCCTCTGTGATATCTCAAGTGTTTTCCGTACTGATTTTAAAAACTGTAAACTCATTTTAGGATTGATTCCGGGTTGTAAATCTATTTTAGGATTTAGCTAAAAAAACGGTCAACTCATTTCAGGATAATAGCCCACTATGTATTTCCCTTTTTTTGATTTAACCGTACTGTTTATAGAGGCCAACGCCGATTGAGTGTTCTGCGTTGTACGCAAAACCAGCGCAGCGAAAGCGCAGCGCCAAAGCCGACGTGGACACATTGTCTGCGAACGATTAAGTGAGCAGCGTGGACGCGCCACAAGCATTTTTTTTCTCCTTATTATAAAAATAATAAATCGATTAAAAAAAAATGCGCAGTAGGCTTTGGCACCAGCGGCTGCGCCCGATAAGCAGCGGTGGATTTTTGTAGGCGACCCATAGGAGCCTAACAAAAATACAGAGGAGCTGCGAGTGAGCGGAGCAGAAGCAGGGAGGCAGCAGCTTTTTTTTGGACAAAAACGGCTGTAAGCCGATGTATTTTTTTTTGGCCAAAAAAAAGTGCTGCACAGAGGGGCGTAGCGAACACCTTACAACCGATTCTTTAGTGTTCGGATTTTGCTTTGATTTGATAAATATATGCTGTGTTTCGTTTTCCTACGATTTCTACCAATTCTCTATCGACCAATTCCGTTAAATGATGATACACCGTACTTTTGGCTTTTCTAAGTTGTAAGGCGACTTCTCTGCTTGTAAAAACGCTATCGTAAAATTGCCAATGAATTTCATGGTAAAACCAACGTGTAGAAGCACCCAGTAAAATATCTTGTTCTTTGAGTTTTAACTCGTTTTGTAAAAAATAAATGGCATTGTTTAAATCTTCTCTCACAGTATACAATCTCCCATATTTATCTTGGTCTCGGTGCATCTCATTTAAAATGGTAAAATTAGCCGTTGTTTCTTTAATCAGCTCTAAATGTACTTTGCTAAAACTTCCTGTTTTTTCTAGTAATTTATGATAAGGATTGAGTACCACTCGTTTGGGATAAATCAATTTTATCAGCAAATTAAAATCTTTAATATGATACTTTCTGTATTTGATTTTTTCAATTTTTACATAGCGTTTTACTGCCTGTTTTTTGTAACGGGTGTTCATGGTTGTTGTGTTAGAAAGTTAAAAAGTTAGAAGGTTAAAAGATGGAGATGTCAGCTTTTAAAGGGTGGGGTTTTATGGCAATTTTTTATTTCCCTTATTTATTCTTGTTCTGGGTAACTGGGTTGCTACTAGATTATTTGTTGATTATCAATGTTTTGACCGACCCACGACCGACCCACGACCGACCCATAACTGACCCATAACCGACCCAAGGATGCTTGTCTTTTTAGGATTTGTCTTTATACGCTTGGATTTGTTTGTATAAATAGCCTCTTATTTCTGTTCGCAATTTCTCTAAATTATCCCAATAGGCAATCTTATAAACAAAGGTATTTCTACCACCAACACTGCTTTTTTGGATGTATTCTAATTCCAGTAATTCATTAAAATAACGTTGGGTCTGACTTTTACTAATCCTAAATTCTTGGCGTATTTCTCGTTGTGTAAAATCGGTATTTTCTCCTTTGGGAGTGATGTACTTTTTTAGGTTTTCATAGAACTGTCGTAGGATTCCATCGAGTTCATCGGTTTTTAATACAATGCTTTCAAACATCAGATCTACTGCCAGTTCCAGATCTTCCAGTTTTGTGATTAGCGTTTGTGGTTCTTGTGTATCTGCAGCGATTCGCTGCCGATTGTACTGGTGTAATAAAGTTATTTGTTCTATAAAATCATGAAGCATTTGGGTAAGTCTTCTACGCTGTTGTGTGGTTTTTGGCAAGTGCAATCGGTACTTATTTTGTACAGAATAGGGTTTTAATAAACTCACTAAGTTTTGGATTTCTAAAACAGCTTGCTGCTCTTGGGCATCCGTGATGCCTTTTGAGGATTTTTGTGCCATGTAGGCTAGCACCTTTTCTGTTTGCTGTTCACTCTCATCAATGGCAATGGTAAACACTCTACTTTGGTTATCTTCATACAATCTAAATTTTGTGGTAGCCACTAAAGAAGCAATCGGACCATAGACATGTTTTTCTCCACTTTTTATCTCGCCTGTGATTTCGTTTTTTAAACTCACGCTGCTGCTTAGTTGTCCGTTACTTTGCAATTCTCTCCAAGCCAACTGGGCTTCTTCTCCTAAACCGTCGTAATCTTCTAAGATGATTCCACAATGCTGTAGGTCGTAACTCCCATAATTGTAAAAACTTTTCTCACTAACTCTAGTAAACCTTTTGATTTTGTTTTGATTAAACATACAGTCGGCCACTTTTTTTATCAGATGACTTTTCCCACTTCCCGAAGTGCCTTGTACCATGGCGTGTAGCGTGTGGTTCATTTGATGACTTAATAGAATCGTAAATAAAAAAAGGGCTTTTTTCTCTTCGCCTACAATGCCTGTATCTTGTAATTTTTGAGTCAACTTTTTTATAAAATCTTTGTCCTTTAAAAGCACAAGCGCAGCTTGTTTTTCTATCTGAGTGAGTTGTCTATTTACAGGCATTGCCTGTTGTTGTTGCTTGGTGATTTCTATCTGTTGCAATCGATGATGTTCTAAATTTTCTGTAAGCGTGTTTAATGCTTTTCGTATAAAACTTGTACCGGTTTCTAATTTCTCTGCGCAGGTTCTTACAAACTTTTCTATACGGTCTCCGTGATAAAGGTCTAAAGTGTTTCTAACAGGAATGTAATGCATATTGTGTTTGCTTTTTACAACTAATGTAACTCTAAGCGCACCTAGATTTTTGATGTCTAATTTGCCCAATACTTGGATGTGTAAATGTTCATCTTGGTAATTGGTTTTATGAGTTTCTATTTGGATGCTGTATTTTTTTTTAAGTTGTTTGGCAGGTATTGCTTGTGTTCGATTTTCAAAAAACTGGGTAAATATTTCTGAAGTATGGCTGTCCAATAAAGAATTAATATCCTCGCCATCGAGTGTGGGAACTTTGGTAATTTGTACGTCAGGGTATTTTTCTGCAAGTTCTTTCGCATATTTTTCTGTAGCTTTTTTACCCGCATGGTCGGCATCTAACCACAGGATAATTTCTTCTAAACTTTTTAAATAGCTCACGGCTTCCGTGTGTTGTGGTGTGATGCCGTTTGTGCCATAAGCCGCTAGAATCGCTGTATCTTTTGGCAATGTAAAATGTTGTTCTAAGGTGGTAGCATCGATGATGCTTTCGATAATAATTAATTTTTTAGTTGCTGCAGGTGGGTATTTTGGATACAAACCTTGTCGGTTCTTCGTATAAAAATGTGGGTATTTTGCATCTTTATAAATGCTTCTTCCATACAATGACACAATCTGTCCGTTTTTATCCTTTAATGGAAAAATAATACAGTGCTTTAAAGAAGCATAATCCTTACCATTATTAAAAGCAGCTTCCAACTTTTTATAATCTAAATGTCTGCTTTCTAAATAATTTCTTGCATTGCTGCTTTGTTTTAACTTGGGTTGTAGTTTTTTAAAAAGTTCTTGATAGTGGATGGTGGATGGTTTTAAATTGCCCGTCGATGCTATCGACTTGCTTGTTGATGCTACCGACTCTAGCCATTTTAATGTTTCGGGTAATTCCCAACTATAAAACTTTTGTACTAAATCTATCACATCCATCGTGCCTGCGGTACAGTTCCCACTAAAACAGGTGGCTATTTGTTTTTCTCTGGAGAACATCAAGCTTGGTTTTTTGTCTTTGTGGAACGGACATAAACATTGTCCTTTGTTATTAATCTGCAATCCTAGTTCTTTTCCTATTTCTAAAATATCCAACTCCTTTTTAAATGTGGCAATGTTCATTGTTGATAAAAATATTATGTAGTGATTTCACTACAAACATACCCAATAAGCATAATTAATCAAAATAGTATTATCTAATTTTATTCACAACCACTTTGTCTTATGTCTTGAAAACACGCTTATTTACTATATTTGTGTTGTTAATAAGTATTATCACTATGAAAGATTTAGCTACAAGATTATTAGAGACACGCAAACAAAGAAAATTATCACAGCAGCAAGTTGCAGATATTGCAGGAGTACATTTTACCAATGTAGGGAAGTATGAAAGAGCAGAAGCAATGCCATCTGCAGATGTGCTTAATCGTGTTGCTAAAGCCTTAGAAGTTTCTCCAGACTTCCTTTTAAATGGAACGATACAAGACAAAGCAAAAAATAATATTCAAGATACCGAACTATTATTGCAGTTTGAGAAAATTGAAAAATTATCGGATAAGAAAAAAACACTTGTCAAAGAGTTTATAGATGCTTTTATTCTAAAAGCCAATCTGCAACAACAACTCTCTTAAAACAAAAAAACCACAGCTTTCGCTGTGGCTTTTACAATTTTAAAAATGAAAATTAAATTGTTTTTTGTTGCTTACTCTTACCGCCACTAGTAAATACTAGCGGTAGCGATTACGTAGACATTCTAGCACCATCAGGGTGTTCATTTACTGTCATTGATATTGTATTTTAATATTACATCGTCTTTAGCAAGGTTAATCAATGATGGCGAACCACCTCCTTGTGAATCACTATTGCTGTATATTAATTCCCAATATCGATTATCATTTGGGTCTTGATAAAGTGTATTCCAGCCTGATATATCTGTAGCAACTTTAATCAAAAAATCATCTATTAATAAATTAATTCTTTTAGTTATAGGGTCTTCAACCATTTCTCCATCTTGGAGAACCCATTTACCTATCAACTCTATTTCATTTTTTTTCAAAGTCATAATTAATTTATCTTTTTAACCGTTGCGTTAGCTGGTATTGTCTGATTTGGAACTGTAAATTCTCTAGCTCCGCCTGCTGTTCGTCCTCTTCCAACAAACCCTGGGTTTGTTCTATTTATTGGTGAAGATAAACCTGTTTTAGGTGTCGGAAACTGAATAACATTAAACCCTGAACTACTTTGAGGTATTGTTAACTTTTTAGCAATTTGAGAAGCATTCAATCCAGATATATCTTTAGATGCAGTTACAAAAACATCACTAGCGCTTGGTGCTCCTAAAGTGCTTGATTTAATATTACCTGGTACTACTCTTGATAAAGAACTAGGAACTGGGTTTGTTATACCAATGCCTTTAAAAGCAGTTGAAGCACCTTTTAATGCTGCATTTGCTCCTTTAGTTCCTGCAACAGCTCCAATAACTTCCCCAATAACTGTACCTCTTTCAAAACCATTACCACTTACTACGTCATTTACCGCTCCATCTAAAGCTTGACTCATAGCCATACTCGTTCCAAAACTATCGCTACCTAACGCTGCATCTGCTTGTAACATCATTGCAGGATTTCCTTGTGCAGCTCCTGCAACTAACATATTACCTATTCCTTTTAAAGTTTGAACAGGATTCGTAACTGCATCCCAAATTCCAGTAACAGTATTTGCTAAACCATTACTAACTCCAAAAGCGTGTGCACTTACACCATTAGGATTTTTTGCTGCATCAGCAACCATCCAAGGATGCGGTAACAATTCAGCTCCTTCAAGTTCTGTACCCATTCCAAGTTTATTTTCTTGGAACGCATAGGTAGAGTTATATGTGTAATCTTCTGCAAGTGGGTCAATACTTATAAAACGTCCAATAGATGGGTCGCTAAATCTGTATTTCCATTCGTGCATATTTAAACCAAGGTCTTCGGTTAATTCTTGCCCTTGATACGTGAAGTAGTTATTTTCAATGCCATTCACAACATTATTGTATCCTTTATGTTTAAGTCCAAAGAGGAAATAACTACGTGCTTTTAAATCACTTTTCTTTGAGGTCAGTGCTTTTTTATTCCAAACTAATTTTAGTTCAGTACTTTGATGATATTTCAGTTTTAGACAGCTCAAATTTTTTAAAAACTTTTTGTAAAAAGAATTGTTTCAAAACTACAAAAAAAATATCGTAAGAGAAAAAAAAGGAAAAAGACAAAAAAACCGCTTTAAAAAGACCAAAAATAAACTAAAAAAACATCTGAAAAAAGCCCACCGCAAAGCGGTAAAAAACCTGTATTGAGCTTGTCGAAATAAGCCCAATCGCCTTTGGCGGAAAAACCACAAAAAAAACACGCCGTTAGGCGTGTTAAAAGCAATATATAAGTGAAGTAGCTAATGATTAAATTCTTCGTTTAAACGGTAGGTTTTCATTCCCCAGTGGTCTGTTCCTATGCAAATCACAGCTTTGTGTTGTATCAGCCGATGCAGTACCTTATTGATTAGTTTTTTGCTATGTACGGTATCATAAGCAACCTGCTCGGAAGTAAAACAATCTTGGTCGTAAAAATCCAACAAATCGCCGTAGAGTTCCCAAATGATTTGTTTGTTCTCAAAATCGTTAAAAGTATCTTGGTCTAGTGTTTTCATTTTACATCGGTTTTTACTATTTGATAGCGATAACAAGCCCCTATTTTGCGACAACGTTTTATCTTGTTTTCTTCTTTAAATTGGTTTAAAAACTGATTTACGGTACTACGGTCTATAGCTGTTTTCGCAAAAAGTTCTTTGGTTTCAAAAGGTTCGGTAGGAAAATATTTAAGTATCAAACTCCATATTTGCTCTTTTTGATTGATGCGTTGTTGTTTGGGCTGTTTATGTTGTAATTTAAAAAGTTTAAAAGTGGTTAAAAAATCTTCATCATCAGTTTGTAAAACATCGCTCATCAGTTCAGGTCTGTTGGTGCTTCGTATCATAGCAAAGGTTTTTACCCAATCTAAAAACAACAAAGCGTGTTTTTTGTGATAGGTGCTAAAAATAGCGTTTACGTAGTCCGTATTGTGAAAAACTACTTTTGTCTGTTGCAGTTCATCAAACAAAAGCGGAACGGTTTGTAAAAAATCATTTTCTACTACTTTGCGTAATTTAAAAATTGATTTTTCAGTAATTTTTGTAAAATCAAAATTGGCTACACGTGTGCGTGTGTGCGTGCGAGGGTTTTGGTTTGGTTGTCGTCCTACTGTCAATCCCTTTGTTTTAGGGAATTTAAGGGTTGGAATAGGGGTTTTGACTAACTGTCCTACTGAATTTAAAAAAGGAACTGCGTTTTGTGAGGTTTTTGCATTAAAATTTTCCATAAAAAAGGGGTTAAAAAGATTAAAATAAAACGCTAAATAAGGCAAAATAAAAAGGCAAAAAAGCAAGAGATATACACAAAGGGCAAAAGAAGAAAAGCCCCATTCCGTCCTCATTTCAGGGGTTTTTGTGGGGGCGAAAAACACAGAAAAACGAAACCAAAAACAGCTCAAAACCAAAGCAAAAAAGAGAAGAAAAAGTACAAAAAAGAACAGAAACAAAACCCTAAATCTGAGAGCCGAAAAACGGCTAAAAAAGAGCAAAAAACAGGCTTAAAATTGCTTTTAAAAATCAAATACTAAATTGACAAAAAAGTGAACAAATAAGAACCGCCTAAAACTTGTATTGAGTTTGCCAAAATATCAAAAATAGTTTGTTTAAAAACTAAAAAAATGGGTTGAAAACCCAAAAAAAAAGCCCCAAAAATTGCACTGCGGAGCAGAGCAAAAAAAGAAAAATAAAAAATCCTTTACTACCTACGGCAGTAATAAAAAAAGCCCCACCGCCTTTGGCGGAAAAAAAGCCCAAAAAAATACTCCGATTTTCGGAGCATAAAAATCAATTTTGCTAATAAATTGACAAAAATCAGCTTATAAAATGGGTTGCAGAACCACAACCAACCAACACCGACAAAATGGCGTAATTGTTAATAACTCAAAGTCAAAAAACAGTCAATATTTAGAGAGAAATGAGAAGTAAAACGCCTAAAACCAAAAAATAATTCAGCCTTAAAATAAGAACAAAAATTTAGGTCATAAAATCTTAAATTAGGCGCAAGATTTGTCAAAATAATTGCGGAAAATCGCAAAAAAAACCTGTGTCGGCTCACTAAAAAAGTTCAAAAATTGCCCTGCAAAGCAGTGTAAAAGAAGAAGAAAAAACAAAAAAAATGTTTGTGGTTGATTACCACAAAAAGCCCCACCGCAAAGCGGTAAAAAAAGCCCAAAAAAACAGTTTGTCTTTGGCGTGATGAAGCCGAATAATCGGCTCAAAAAAATAACAAATAAATGACTGTTTCAGTCAAAAAAAAGCCCTTTTGCCTTACGGCAATAAAAAAATGAAATTTAAGATAAAAAACGTTTTAAAAGACCAAAAACGAAACGAAAAAAAGCCCAAGAAAAACCACCACCAAAAAAACCTAAAAACCCAAACGAAAAACACAAAAAAGCCCCACAAAAACCCCTGAAATGAGGGCGGAATGGGGCTTTTCTTCTTTTGCCCTTTGTGTATATCTCTTGCTTTTTTGCCTTTTTATTTTGCCTTATTTAGCGTTTTATTTTAATCTTTTTAACCCCTTTTTTATGGAAAATTTTAATGCAAAAACCTCACAAAACGCAGTTCCTTTTTTAAATTCAGTAGAACAGTTAGTCAAAACCCCTATTCCAACCCTTAAATTCCCTAAAACAAAGGGATTGACAGTAGGACGACAACCAAACCAAAACCCTCGCACGCACACACGCACACGTGTAGCCAATTTTGATTTTACAAAAATTACTGAAAAATCAATTTTTAAATTACGCAAAGTAGTAGAAAATGATTTTTTACAAACCGTTCCGCTTTTGTTTGATGAACTGCAACAGACAAAAGTAGTTTTTCACAATACGGACTACGTAAACGCTATTTTTAGCACCTATCACAAAAAACACGCTTTGTTGTTTTTAGATTGGGTAAAAACCTTTGCTATGATACGAAGCACCAACAGACCTGAACTGATGAGCGATGTTTTACAAACTGATGATGAAGATTTTTTAACCACTTTTAAACTTTTTAAATTACAACATAAACAGCCCAAACAACAACGCATCAATCAAAAAGAGCAAATATGGAGTTTGATACTTAAATATTTTCCTACCGAACCTTTTGAAACCAAAGAACTTTTTGCGAAAACAGCTATAGACCGTAGTACCGTAAATCAGTTTTTAAACCAATTTAAAGAAGAAAACAAGATAAAACGTTGTCGCAAAATAGGGGCTTGTTATCGCTATCAAATAGTAAAAACCGATGTAAAATGAAAACACTAGACCAAGATACTTTTAACGATTTTGAGAACAAACAAATCATTTGGGAACTCTACGGCGATTTGTTGGATTTTTACGACCAAGATTGTTTTACTTCCGAGCAGGTTGCTTATGATACCGTACATAGCAAAAAACTAATCAATAAGGTACTGCATCGGCTGATACAACACAAAGCTGTGATTTGCATAGGAACAGACCACTGGGGAATGAAAACCTACCGTTTAAACGAAGAATTTAATCATTAGCTACTTCACTTATATATTGCTTTTAACACGCCTAACGGCGTGTTTTTTTTGTGGTTTTTCCGCCAAAGGCGATTGGGCTTATTTCGACAAGCTCAATACAGGTTTTTTACCGCTTTGCGGTGGGCTTTTTTTCCTTTTTTTGTTCCTAAATTATTCACACCTAACGGCGTGTTTTTTTGTGCCTTTCTTTTGCTTTTTTACCGCTTTGCGGTGGGGCTTTTTTCAGATGTTTTTTTAGTTTATTTTTGGTCTTTTTAAAGCGGTTTTTTTGTCTTTTTCCTTTTTTTTCTCTTACGATATTTTTTTTGTAGTTTTGAAACAATTCTTTTTACAAAAAGTTTTTAAAAAATTTGAGCTGTCTAAAACTGAAATATCATCAAAGTACTGAACTAAAATTAGTTTGGAATAAAAAAGCACTGACCTCAAAGAAAAGTGATTTAAAAGCACGTAGTTATTTCCTCTTTGGCTTGTTACATAAAGGGTATAATAACGTGATAAATGGAACGCATCATCCTTATGGGTACAATGGAAAGGAAGAAAATGAAGAACTTGGATTAAATACTTTGGATTATGGTGCTAGAAATTATCAAGCAGATTTAGGAAGATGGTTTGGAATAGATGGAATGTCTGAAAAATATTTATCAAACTCTCCTTATCATTATGCAGATAATAACCCTATCTCAAATTACGATGTTGATGGTAATTACTTTGTAAATTATAGGTCTCTTTTTACAGCTATGACTTTCCAACGTAATTCGAGACAACAAATAGATAAGAATAATAAAAGCATTGAACAATTACAAGGGTTAATTAAAGATGGAAATCTTTCTGAAAACGCAGTTTCGAATTTGAATGGTTTAATAGGTGGTCTCCAAGGAGCTAATTCAGAATTACAAGGGTCTATTGATGAAGTGTCAACATTAATGGGATCAAGCCAAGGGTATAACATTGAAGATGCCGGTGCTTTTGCTTCTAGTGGACATACTACATATGATTTTAATTCTGGAGTCGTTAATATAAAAGCGCCATTAGGCAACGGGTTTGGGTTATTGGGACATGAAATCAAGCATGCCTATCAATTTGACCAAGGAATAACGAGTTTATCAGATGGTACAGGTATTTCTAAAAGCAAGTTAATCGGTGTCGATTTAGCTGATGAATGGAATGCTTATAAAAGACAAAATGCTATTGAGCCAGGAACGTCCTATGACACGTATGATGAGTTAAACAATGATGCTAATTCTCCTTATGCTAATCATCCTAGAACACCACAAAGTGTAAGTCAACATGCTAGAATACAAATATACCTTAAACTAAAAGGTACTCAAAAACAGAAAAATAAAGCATTAAATAATCTAGCCTCTAAAAATAAACAAGCCTTTAGAATTAATGGAAAAACATATGATGGTAAAAATTAAAATTTTTAGTCTAACCTTTTTATCATTACTCATCTCTTGTTGTAGTGTTAAAAAACAAATACAGGCTCAAGAAGATATACAAATTGATAATGTGTTAGGAAAATACATTAAAGATGATTCTCCGTATAAAAGCCCAAATAGCGAAGAAATTATTTTACTTCCTAACAATGTCGTTAACTACAATCTAGAAGTAGAGTTTTATGGAAAGCAGTCATTTAAGGGTGCTTGGAGCCTAAAAAAAGACACATTGAACTTATCTTTTGATATACCACCTGAAAAAATTGATGGTAAAATTGATGTATTGTATGAAGAGAGAGTAACGGACACAATCAATTTAACTTTAATTGATAATGAAAATGATTTTTTGGTAGGAGATTCTTTATTCATTAATAATAAAGAAAAATATATTGTTCAGTTTTCAGGAGAAATAAAAACGAAACCACAGTTTATTGATAATATAAAAATAGTTACCCCTACTTTGGAAACTTATAATAAAAAAATCAATAAGTATGTTAATACAAATATGAAAATAGTTTTAACACCTAATAAATATAGAAATGCTCTATATGATTTAATCAAAACAAAATGGCTTATTAAGTCAAATCGTTTGATTTATCTCGAAAATGGTATCTCCCCTGTATTCTATGATAAAAACAAGTAAAAGTTGAGATATTATTTTTACTAATTTATGCAGCAAATTTAAAAGTATCTACATAGGGTGTTTGTCGTTTGACAACGGCAAACACTCTTGCTATTAATTTGTTTCTAATAATGTTAACGGTACTCATTTTACTTTTGCCTTGTTTTATTCTTTTATGATAGTATAATTTCATTTCTGGGTTATGTTGTATAGCAGAAATAGCGCACATATTAATAATTGCTTTCAATTTTTTATTAGCCAAATGAGAGACTTTTGTACGTCCTTTAATACTAGTTCCAGATTGGTAAGGAAAAGGAGCAACACCACAATAAGAGGCAAACTTTCTCCAGTTTTCAAATTTTGAAAAATTGTCAGTAAACACAATCATCATTATAGCAGTTTGCATTCCTATACCTTTAACACTAGTAACAAGTTTATAGGTTTCTTTTAACATTATATTTTGGTCAATAATAGCTTGCATTTGAGTATTAATCTTGTGTATTTGTTTGGTTAGTTCTGCAATCATTTTTTGTTGAACGTCAAAGATTATTTTATACTCTTTTGCTTTATAAATTCTTTTTTGTTCTTTCAAAGTAACTTTAAAACCAGCTCTTTGTTTGTTAAGTTTTGTCCTTAAAGATAAGAGACTTTTTAGTTGTAATATACTTCTTTTAGGTAGCTTACTGGGTTTAAGTTCTTCTTTTAATCGATACCCATATAGAGCAATGCGTTTGGCATCAATTTGGTCATCCTTTCCACGAGCAATACCAATAGATCTTTTAATTTCTAAACCAGAAGCTATGAAAAAAGATAATTTTTGTTCAGTTAAAGACACAGATAATAAATGAGAGTACATTCCTGTATGTTCAAATACAAACATGGTTTCTTCTTTAGAGAAAGACGAATTTTTAAAACTCCACTTTAGCATTAATTTAAATCCAGATTTACTGTTCTCAAACTGTTGAACAATTTGTTTAGAATAGATACAAACATCAATTAATAATTTACTGACATCGATTCCGATAATTTCATTTGTTTTCATAATTTTGTAATTAGATATTAATAATAGTTACTTAAACTAAGACCTTTAATAAGGGCAGAAACTGAAATTCTATATGGTTCTAAGTAACTTTTAAAAAGAACGGAGACTAATACGGGGGATGGCTCTAAAAAGCTAGCTGGCCGCTAAAGTTCACTCCGTTCTTTTGTGTTTTTGGTTATCAACAAAATAAGAGTTATTAACAAAGAAAAAAAGAAGCAAAAAAAGAAATTTCATCATAACTATTATGTTTTTATTTTAAGTAATTATTTCTATTTGCTAATCTAAAGGCTCGTCCTAGTATGTCACGCAACCGCTACCGCTAGCATTTGCTAGTGGCGTTTGTGAGTAAAACAACGAAAAAAAGGAGTTTAAGAAATTAAGATATTTTTTTCGTTGTTTTTAGCAAATTACAGTTTACAAAAACGCTTGCAATACCTGTTCTAAAGCGGTTATTTTATTTTGGTTTTAAAACCTGCTCCGTTCACACCCCAAAATTTACCGAAAACAAAAAAGTTATTAACATTCCTTTTTTTCTTCTCTACCCCTTTATACGCCTATCTTTCTTCCGTTTTTTCTTTGTTTTTGTTTTCCGCCCCATTCCGTCCTCATTTCAGGGGTTTTTGTGGGGCTTTTTTGTGTTTTTCGTTTGGGTTTTTAGGTTTTTTTGGTGGTGGTTTTTCTTGGGCTTTTTTTCGTTTCGTTTTTGGTCTTTTAAAACGTTTTTTATCTTAAATTTCATTTTTTTATTGCCGTAAGGCAAAAGGGCTTTTTTTTGACTGAAACAGTCATTTATTTGTTATTTTTTTGAGCCGATTATTCGGCTTCATCACGCCAAAGACAAACTGTTTTTTTGGGCTTTTTTTACCGCTTTGCGGTGGGGCTTTTTGTGGTAATCAACCACAAACATTTTTTTTGTTTTTTCTTCTTCTTTTACACTGCTTTGCAGGGCAATTTTTGAACTTTTTTAGTGAGCCGACACAGGTTTTTTTTGCGATTTTCCGCAATTATTTTGACAAATCTTGCGCCTAATTTAAGATTTTATGACCTAAATTTTTGTTCTTATTTTAAGGCTGAATTATTTTTTGGTTTTAGGCGTTTTACTTCTCATTTCTCTCTAAATATTGACTGTTTTTTGACTTTGAGTTATTAACAATTACGCCATTTTGTCGGTGTTGGTTGGTTGTGGTTCTGCAACCCATTTTATAAGCTGATTTTTGTCAATTTATTAGCAAAATTGATTTTTATGCTCCGAAAATCGGAGTATTTTTTTGGGCTTTTTTTCCGCCAAAGGCGGTGGGGCTTTTTTTTTGGGTTTTCAACCCATTTTTTTAGTTTTTAAACAAACTATTTTTGATATTTTGGCAAACTCAATACAAGTTTTAGGCGGTTCTTATTTGTTCACTTTTTTGTCAATTTAGTATTTGATTTTTAAAAGCAATTTTAAGCCTGTTTTTTGCTCTTTTTTAGCCGTTTTTCGGCTCTCAGATTTAGGGTTTTGTTTCTGTTCTTTTTTGTACTTTTTCTTCTCTTTTTTGCTTTGGTTTTGAGCTGTTTTTGGTTTCGTTTTTCTGTGTTTTTCGCCCCCACAAAAACCCCTGAAATGAGGGCGGAATGGGGCGGAAAACAAAAACAAAGAAAAAACGGAAGAAAGATAGGCGTATAAAGGGGTAGATAAGAAAAAAAGGAATGTTAATAACTTTTTTGTTTTCGGTAAATTTTGGGGTGTGAACGGAGCAGGTTTTAAAACCAAAATAAAATAACCGCTTTAGAACAGGTATTGCAAGCGTTTTTGTAAACTGTAATTTGCTAAAAACAACGAAAAAAATATCTTAATTTCTTAAAATAGTTTTTTTCGTTGTTTTACTCACAAACGCCACTAGCAAATGCTAGCGGTAGCGGTTGCGTGACATACTAGGACGAGCAGGGGTTGTTTTACTCACAAACGCCACTAGTTACAAACTAGCGGTAGCCAGTGGGGTATTAATAATCTTCCCAATATTCTATTGATAAAACTTTTTTATTATCTACTTTAAAAAACAAATCAGAATCTATTATACTCTTATTAGATTTGAGCCCAACTCTTATGTTATATCTGGAAGGAAGCTTTTCATCATAAACATACTTTGAAGCATAAGATTTTGGAAACTTCTCTACTAACTTTTTTAAATTCATACCAGGGCTAAAGCCCATAATTGAAAACTTTGAGTCAGCAACCATAAAAGTGGAAACTTTTGAATCATAAATATCAAAATAAGAATTTCCATATTTATAACGGTATGTTGGTTTTTCATCAATCAATTCATTAAAAAATTTCTCAATCGAATCTGGTTTTCCAAAACTTTTTACAAGTTCTTTTTTAGTTGAATTAATACTTATTTGATTATTAACCTTAACAGATTTAATACTTATATAATCTAGCTCATTCTGATGTATTGCTTCATCAATGCTGATTGAAAAAAATGCAATGACAGCTAAAAAAAATAATTTAATTTTCATTTTTATTCGGTCTTATGTAATCATTATCAAATAACCTCGCAGGGTCATTATTGTATCTCCTTATTTGTTCCTCTCTCTTTTTTCTTTCACAACCTGCGCAAAGTTGATTCCCTGGAGATACAGGTTGAACTGTCCCTGGGCTAATCTCTGGCAGAGGTGTCGGTTTAGGGATAATTGGATTTCCATTACTATCAAATTTAGTGCTAAAAAACTGTAATGGATTAACAAATTTTGCTGTTTTATATTTTCCATTTGTACTTACTTTTGTATAGATATGTACATGCTCTTCACTTTTAGATACATCTTTAGCATTTCCTGTTTTTCCAGCTTTTCCAACTATAGAACCTTCTTTAACTTTAGCCCCTGACTTTAATGATGTTGGTTTATCTAAATGAGCATATGCTGTAAACAATGTTGAGCCATTATTAAGAACGGTTTTAATAATTACAAAATTTCCTAGTTTTTTATGAGTTCCTTTACTATAAACCGTACCTCCTTTTATACTCTGTATTGGAGTTCCTACGGGAGCTAAAATATCTACCCCATTATGGAATTTTTTTTGACCTTTAATATTTTTTCTTGTCATCCCAAACATTCCGCCTTTTCTACCACTTCCTTTGGTTGATCGTATCTTTGGGTTCTTGACAGGATCACCAAACCAAAATGGTGCTTCACCGTCGGGGTCAATAAAAAATACAGGATTATTCAATGCATAATTGAACGGAGATTGATCATAAAACTTTTCAGATTGAGGATCAACATTCATCCAACGTCCCAAAGCAGGGTCGTAATTACGAGCCGTAATATCATACCAGTTTAAACCCAGTTCTTCATTGTATTCTTTTCCTCCAAACATTCTTTTTTCTGCAACACTATTTCCATTGGAATTTACCACATTATTAAATCCGCGCATTTTGAGTCCAAATGGCATGTAATGATTCTCTTGGATAATCTCGTCTTGAGATATATCCCCCGATGCATCGGTATCTGTGTATGATAGTCGTACATTGCCTAAATGATCTTTCATCTGATAGACATACTCGAATTTTTGTGAAGATTGGTTATACTTTACATATCCCTCGGAGGTGCTAAAAAACTGTAAAACGTTGTTCTCATAGATGTAATTTCCTGCATATTTGGTAGCAGTTATATTTCCCGGCCCAATGCCGCCATTTCTGATAACATATTTTGCTTGCTTTACTCCTGCTGCATCATATACATAAGTGATATAATCATTTGCATTGATACTGACCGTTTTTGGAAGATTCAGATGATTGTAAGTAATATTTGTAATCCCCTTATTTTTATCCGATATCATATTCCCATTTACATCATACGAATAATCATCACCGGAAGTATTGCCGTCCTTAAAACCTTGGGTGTTTTGTGCCTTGTCATCTACCGAAGTTAGCTTATTTCCGGCATCATAAAAATATCTCAAATCATCCATCACACCGAAAGAAGTAGCATTCGTATCTAAGTGCCCACCTCTGGTCAGCGCTAAAATATTTCCATTCTTGTCATAGGTTACATTTGATAGGTCGTACCTTCCTGTAAATGAGTTCCCTGTGCTGGCTGCCCCTGTAATTCTATTTAACGCATCATAAGGATACCTTATGCAAAAAAAATGAACACCGGTCGCTTTTTTTTGCGATGTCTTTCTACAAAGAAAAAAATTACGGTATCTCAGCATGCTTACTCTCATAACTTACCCAAATATAAAAAAAAATTCCGGGTATCTGTTGGTTCATTGGTGAATTAGTAATTAGTAATTGGTCATTGGTAGTGGAGTAGTAAGTATGGAGATGTGAGTATTAAGTATTAGGGGGAACTTCATTTTAAAAAGATGAGGATTTATAGTGGGGCCGAAGCCAGGAGATAAATCGTCAGCTTTTTAAAATCGACAAGCGATAGCGCGTTCAGCTTCACAACTACATCGTTTGTTGTAAATTCTTCCGTCTGTGATATCTAAAATGATTTCCGTACTGCTTTTAAAAACAAACGATAGTGCGTTAGCTTTTCATCTAAAAACGTTTACTATATTTCCCTTTTTTTGATTTACCCTTACTGTTTGTAGAGGCCAACGCCGATTGAGTGTTCTGCGTTGTACGCAAAACCAGCGCAGCAAAAGCGCAGCGCCAAAGCCGACGTGGACACAGGAGCTGTGAACGATTAAGTGAGCAGCGTGGACGCGCCACAAGCATTTTTTTTTCTCCTTTTTCTAAAAATTAATAAATCCGTTTAAAAAAAATGCGCAGTAGGCTTTGGCACCAGCGGCTGCGCCAGATAAGCAGCGGTGGATTTTTGTAGGCGACCCATAGGAGCCGTTCACAAAAATACAGAGGAGCTGCGGGTGAGCGGAGCAGAAGCCGGGAGGCAGCAGCTTTTTTTTGACCAAAAGGAACGCCCGGAGGGACCCTTTTTGGACAAACAAAAGTGCTGCACAGAGGGGCGTAGCGAACACCTTATAACCGCTCGTATAGTTGGTTTAAAGTTCCAGGTTTAAAATTTAAGATGCAATGCTAAATCACCCACTAGAAGCCTTATACTATCCATTTTTCTTATAGCACTATCAAAAAAATTGATGATAGAGAAGCTCCGGGTTTCAGTTTCAGATTTTGGATTCAATTTTTAAACCCGCAACTTTGAAGCTTTTACAGTGAATTTAACTTAATGGATGGTATGTATTAATAATTTCCTGCAATTGATTTAAATCTTCTTGCTGATATCTTTCTGTAGTGCTAATCCTTTTATGTCCTGCTAATATTTGTACTTTCCTTAAATTGTATTTCTCTAACCAATGCACAATAACACTTGAACGTATTTGATGTATGTTGGTAACTTTATGATTTATCTTTTTTAGTTTCTTTATAATATGGGCTACCGTATCTGTTATTCTGCCTCCGGAAGCTATAAAAACGTAAGGGTTCTCCGGGTGATCTTTAGGTAGTAATTCAGGCCGTACTTGCGTTACATATTCTAAAAACCCTATCACTTGCCAGGGTTTTAGTTCTAATGTTCTATGATTGCCTATATTTCCTCCGGGTATATGAATCTTTCCCTGAGAAAGCTCTAAATGTTCTAATTCCAAGCGTTTTAAATCCGAAGTAGTAAGCCCCTGATAGACCAATAAACCTATAATTACTTTATTTCTTTTATTTGCCAGTATTCTTACCGGGTGCTTGTCTTGTTCTGTGTCATAAGAATAATAGATATCTTCTAATTCATCTAAGGAAAGTAAATCGTGTAATACTGTTTTTCTCTTCTCTCCTTGTATTCTAAGCCCTGTAAATGGGTTCCTCTCCAAACTTGCCATATGCACAAGATAATTACAATAACAGTTTGTTGAATTTAGTATATGATTAACTGTTGCGGGTTTATTATAGAACTTCTGTAAGTATGCTACGTATTTTAATGCTGTTTTATAATCTAATGCTATACCTTTTATATTTTCTATGGTAAGCCATGCTATAAATTTATCAGCTAAAAACAGATACGATTTGACAGAGGATTTGGCATAGTTTTCTTGTTTCAGGTATTCTCTGTAATGGTCCAATGTATTCATGGTAATAATTAATGATCTCTTGTCATTGCCAGGTGCGTGTATGGGAATGACAAATTATTGTTCTTGCTTTGCAAGGTGTGTATAGAGTTGTGTGGTTTCCAATGAAGCGTGTCCTAAAAACTGCTGTATACTTTCCATAGGTGCGCCTTGTTTCAAAAGATGTGTGGCAATAGAATGTCTAAGGGTATGCGGGGTAATTTTCTTATGGTTTAATCCTTCATCATTTGTCAGTGCTACCAGTACCCGTATTCTTGCTCTAAGGCTTTGTACTCCCAGTCTTTTACCTTGGGAGCCAATAAAAAAAGCTTCTGTTTGATTTGCTTTGTAAAACGCTAAGCGCCCATCATATAAATATTCCTCTAAGATGTTTAAGTTATAAGTGTTGAGAGGTACAAAACGCTCTTTATAATTCTTCCCTTTTCTTACATAGGCTAATTGCTTATCAAATAAAATATCTTTTCTATCGAGCTGTGAGGCTTCATTGGCTCTAAGGCCTAAACTATACAAACACACTAACATGGCTTTATCTCTTAGGCGGATTCTTACCATTTCACTGCTATGATCAGTTGCCTTGAATAAAGTCTTTATTTGCTGTTTTGTAAGAATTTGGATAGCTCTGTCGTCTTTTGTGGTTTCTGCTTTTAAATGAATTGGAATAGGGCTTGTATGGTGTTTTTTCAGATATTCATTGAACTTTCTAAGTGCTTGTTGATGTTGGTTTAAAGTGGCTTTCATTAATGCGCCTTGTCTAACCTGGTTTGGCCTTTGTTGTAAATACCTGTAGTAATCTTTTACGGTCTCTACACTATTGTGATGTATTTTTTTTATGCCCTTAGTCTCTAAATAATGTAAAAATTCTTGCAGATACCTGGTGTAGTTCTCACACATACTGCTGCTAAAACTTAAAATATCCAGCCACTCTTTATATGATTTTACCAAGGTTTTATAACTCTGATTGTGTAATTTTAATTTCTGCATGACTATTTTTTTTTACTTCGGTATGTGTTTTTTTAGCATTTATGGTTTGGTAGTCATAAAGTATTGACTATCTGTTTATTAACCGGTTCAAATAGAAGTGGTTCGTTATGAACCGCTGGCTCGATTGATTTTATCTATACAATCCTGCAAGGCCTTTGCTATGGTGGCTTTCAGGGTAGCGTAGTCATCTGTAACGGTCAGCTCATAGCGGTAGATTTTCTTTTCTTTGGTAGCTACTCTTTGCATCACATCAGCATCGAGGAGTTCCAAAAAACGACGACGAACAGTGGATTTGGCAAGCCGTAACCAACTTCTTACTTCTGCATTGCTAAAGTTCTTTTGTTTGGTTTTCTTTAGATGACTTTTGAGTCTTTCAAAAAAATCTCTACAAGCTCCACTTAGCAGATCACTTTTTCTAAGCAATACTTCTGTTATTAAATGGTTAGCTTCTTGTATGTCTTCTGTTGTTGTTTCTATATGGATTTCTCCTGTGGCCTCGTTTACTTTTTCCTCTCTTTGGTATTGATGATAGAATGTAATAGCCTCTATTAATTGTAAATAGTGGGAGTTGGTTCTGCGGGGTTTGAATACGGATTGGGGTAGCTCCAGGTATTCTGCAAAGGGGTTGATAACCTTTATGGGTTTGAGCACACGTTGTGTATTTCTAAGTAGTGCCGCAGCCTGTAGCTGTCCTTCTTCATTGACCTTTCCGGCAGAGATAGCACGCTGATAATCCATGATCTTTTTATCCTGTATTTCGGATTCATCGATATAGAGTAAGAAGCTCCGGTTACTATTATCTTCATAAACAGATTCTCTGGTAGTACAGCCTGCTACCGATACCGGGCCTTCTACGGTCAGGTGAATGGTTTTGGTAGTCCCTTTGCTATCTTTATGAACCACCGTTTTGGTGATTCTTTTTTTACTTTGTAATTCTCTAAGTGGATAGAGTACCGATTCTGCTCCGTCTAAATCTTCAATGAGTATCAGTTTGTGTTGTAATTCCGTTCTGTTAAAATAATAAAAGGCATTTGCTGATAATACGGTAATTTCTACCTTGTCTTCCTCTGGGATGAGTTCTGCTACTTTTGATTGCAAGTGGGTTTTTCCAACGCCTGAACTTCCCAGAGAGATACAATGTAGCGGATTATTGGTTTTCCGGGAAGTAAATAACAAGTACATCAGAAGGCGATTGGTTTCTTCTCCTATCACACCTGACCTTCCGATGTACCGGTTTGTTAAGCTTAACAGGTGCTGCTTTTTCAAAAAGGCGGTAGCTTCCCGGGTAGCTTTAGCTGTTAGGGGTTTTATTTCCGGGCCGGCCTGTTGTTGTTTTTCACGCTCCAATAAAATAAAACGGTAATTCTCTAACTCCCGGGTAAGCTCCTGCAGAGTTGGCCTCACTACAGAAGTCCCAATCTCTAATCTTTCTGCTATTCTTCTTACAAATTTTTCTACCTGGTTGTCATTATACAGATCGATACTGTGCCTTAAAATATGGGTGGACTCTATTTTTTGGATGCTTAGGGTTACTCTGAGGCTTTCCAACTTTCCAACTTTTAGGCCTCCTAAAATCCGGATGTCTAAATGTTTGGTTTTATATTGGTAGTTGTTGGAGTTGGTAGTATTTAGTTTGTTCATAAGTTTTTGTTTTATTCATATCTGCACAAACATACCATTTTGGCTTTAATACACAATACTCTTTTTAAAACTTTTTATTCACATTAGTATTTAAAAAATTTATAAAATAGTTCGTTTTAGCTACTTTTGGATTGTTAATAAACTAAAAATGCATTTAATGAGTCTTGGAAGAAGATTGAAAGAAGAAAGGATCAAAAAAGGGGTATCACAACAAAAATTAGCAGAGATAACGGATACTCATTATAGCAATATTGGCCGTTATGAAAGAGCAGGTGCCAAACCTTCGGCAGAAGTATTAAACCGTATTGCACAGGCTTTGGAGGTTTCCCCGGATTATCTAATCAATGGAACTTTAGAAGATAAAGCCAACGTAAATATCACTGATGAAAAATTGTTATCTCAATTTAAGAAGATAGAGAAAATGCCGGAAGATAAAAAGCAACTTCTGGTTGAGTTCCTAGACGGTTTTATTTTTAAGACTACCGTACAAAAACTTGCACAATAAAAACAGAAAACCACCCTAAACCTCCAACTCCTTTATATTCTCTATATCCCGGAAATTTGTATTACACTTAAAAAAGTAGTTGACCAGTGCCTGCTGATCTTTATACAGACAACCATTGTAGATCACACAACCGCCAAAAACAATATACCGGGTAGGATATTTAAGACTAAGCTTACGTAATTTCTTTAAGGATATTTTTTCTTTCATAACAATATGGGCTTTTATTACAAGTAAGCCACAGCTATTTTACTAACTATGGCCTACTTTTTTACTATTTACTTTTTGTTAATTCTTAACCTTAATAACTAATTTGAAGTACTATTAATTTTATATTCTTCAACAATCTCTCCATTAGAATACAATATCTTTTCGCTAATTCTACCTTTTTCATCAAAAAGGAAAGACCAACCGTCTAATTTAGGACTATAGATACTATCTCGCTTACGAGAGTTTATTTGTTTGATAACTCCATTTTCATAAAATTTCACTGTTTGAATATAAAGTTCATCACTACTATGATCTTTTAAATAATTCAAAGTGCCATTTTTATTAAACTTCATTACTAAGCCATTTTTAGTTCCTCCATCTTCATCTATCTTTAAGATAGTTTTTGCAAAGCCAGATTCTATATCATAGGTTACTCCTATTCCTTTTTGATGACCAAATTCATAGTTGAGTGAGCCTTCAATATTACCTTGTTTACCGAAATAATAAACAATACCATTCAATTTTCCTTCTTTCAATGCACCTTCAAATCTTTTGAAACCATCCTTTGTATAGAAAGTAATAAAATCATCTTTTACAAAACCGGTACCTAAATAGTATGTGTTTTCAAATCTTACCGTATCTATTCGTGTTAGAGGTTTTTGCTCTTTGCTTTGCTTTTGTTGAGATTTATTGCCACAACTGAGAAAAAGAATAGACAATAAAATAATAATTATATTTCTCATCTGACTAGTCTTTTAATTCGTACGTTTTTAAAATATACACTTGATCACCTATCTGTGTTGCTACATTTGCATATTTCCATTCGGTTGCAGTATATGGGGAATTAATAATATTGCTATCTCCCGAACTTATGGTACTAGTGGTAGTTAGTAATTCATTAGAGTATATAATGACAATATTATTAAAATCCTCTATACCTAATAATGAATTAAAGCTATCCATAGCATTGTCCCAAGTTACCTGATAATCTGCCATTCTAAAGTTTCTTTGGATATCATCATCTAAAATATCTACCATAGTGCCTAACGGAAAAGGAGCATTGGCAAGGAAATTATCATTAGTAGAAAGCCCTATAAGCGAGGATATGGCATCATAGTTTTTTGAACTTAAAAACTTTAATATTTTAGAAGCTTTTTTACCAACAATACCTAATCTTTTTAATAATGCTAATTTTAGTTTGTTATCTTCCAAAGCATTGATAGCATCGTATAACGCATTGATGTGCAACTCTGCTTGATGTTTAGGATCATAGTGATATCCTACAATATCCTCATAACTATTATATTTATCAGTATGTCTGACACTTAATTTATCTCCGATAAAGAAGGCATTGAAGATTTCGTATTTACAATCTTTACATTGTGCTGTTTGCCCATCGCTACTGGAAAAAGTACCATTGTTATTATTGGTCCAAGTAGTCTTTCCCGAGCCCGATTTATTCCAAAGATCATTTATCAGACTGGTTGCGTCTGCTCCACTGGGATCTGAAAAGAAAACAGGATTGTTATCAAAAGCATTATATGTTGATGTTGAATGATGCGTAACAGGATCAATACTTAACCATATCCACTCAAATTTTTGCTCGCGCGAGCGTTCGCTTTTCACAACGTGTAACGTGTTTTCTGGTCGATATGTGAGTTTTCTGCATCCCATTTTGAGAGTTACAATATACTAAATTCTGAACCCTTTATTTTTTCATTTGAAGTTTTCAGTTGAAAAAAAATATCCACAGCTCTCGTAACAGCATTCATTTGATTTGTGTAACAAAACGTTCCCAGAGTTCGCTCGCTCACGCTCGCTTCAAATTTTTTTTTCCGAACGTCGCGCGCTCGACCATCGAACTCGCTCGGACTTTGGCGGATGGCTTTAGTTTTCGTGAGCCGTTGCAAAGGTGAAGATTTGCGGTTGGCTTTTTTAGAGTTCAGTATGTAAGCGCAAAGGCAATCTTCGGCTTTGCAATGGATAGCCCAAGTGGCTACGGAACGTCGCACAACGATTGTAACATAACGTGACGGAACGAGTTGTGCAAAAAAACAAGCAAAGAAGTAAGCGTAGGAATACTTGGACTACGTGTCTTTTTGTGAAGCTTTTTTTGTGCAAATTAGCTCGTGTGGTTTCTATTGTTTTTTAATGGAACTCGTGAACGATTGTTTCGGTGCGTTGGCGTTGCCTTAGCAACTGCATAAACTTATCGTAGTGCGCTGGCAGTAGCGTCGGCAAAAAGCGCAAAGGCTGAGCGGATATTTTACATAATAGCAGTTATAGCGACCGTTTTTTATCTTCTAAAAATATTAACTCTAAAAACTGTGCGAAGCGAACCTATAACTTCTATTATGTAACATAGCTTGGGATGGTTTTTATGGCGGATTTTTTGTTTCGAGCGTTGGCGCAACTGTTTGTAATTGTGAGGAACGAACAACTTGCAAAGTGTTGCTTTAGCGTTGGCTTACAAAAAATGTGACATAAAAACCATAGAAGTGGTGGCGAGCGGAACAAGATAAAAGACAGAGGATTTTTGCCTTTTTCGGCAATAATCTGGCTTTTATCTTGTGTGGGATTTTGCGTTGTGATTGGTTTTTATTCAACGAGCTTGTGAGGAACGAACAAGCGAAGTTTTTTAACTTATCGGATGATAATTTTCAATAGCATTTTGTAATTGTTCTAATTCTGTTTGTTTGTAGGCGATTGTTGTTGAAGCTCTTTTGTGTCCGCTAAATACCTGGACCAATCTTGTATCGTTTTCCTTTTTTAGAAGATTAGCAATGACACTTTGCCGGATTTTAATTGGTTTTATTTTTTCGCTTTCTTTCCGGTTTTGGTTGATAATTCTGCTGATACTATGCGGATTTATTTCATTTCCATATTGTCCTAAAATAAAAGTTTGTTCTTCTTTTTTTAGATTGTACTTCAATAATTTTTTTCTGCCTTTTTCTAAGTAATTAAAAAATAATAAAACTTGTTTGGCTTGTAATGGAAGTGTTCTTTTTTGTTGTCTGTAACCGCTTTTTATATGGATTTCGCAAGTATTTAGATTAATGGATTGTAGTTGTAATTCTGCTATTTCCTTAACTGTTAATCCTTGATAAATAAGTAAACTAATGATGATTTTATTTCTATTGAGTAAATGTTTTTTCTTCTTTATTTGATAGCTTTCTAAAAAATTTTCTAAGGTTTCTGGACTGTATAAATTATCTACTGCAATGGTTCTATCAATCTTATCTTTTAAAAATAATTCACTACAAGGATGGTCTTTTCTTTTACCAATTTCCAGTAAATAATTGAAGTATATTTTTACAGCATACAATCGATGTCGTAAGGTTTTCGGACTTAATTCGTAGTTCTTTCGTAAATAAGCAATGTATTCTAAAACCTGCGAGTAATTGGCTTTCTCTGAACGTTTGCCATAATAATCTGTAAACTTTTTAATATTATATAAGTTGCTTTTTAATGTGCTTTTACTGTATTTATTTTCTAAATAATTATGAAGAGTTATCATATAAATTATTGATTTGTTTTTGTGATATGTGAGTATAAATTTCTGTACTTTCAATATGGCTATGTCCTAAAAATGTTTGTACTTGCTCCAGCTTCATTCCGTTTTCTAAAAGATGTGTTGCAATAGAATGACGTAAATTATGGATACCGATTTTCTTCAGTTCTTCAGCTGTTAGATTTTTACCAAATTCAGTTTTTAAAATGAGTGTTTTTAGTAAGCTGTTAAATGTCCATTCTTGCATTCTAAAACCTTTATTATTTGTAAATACTTCAATACTTTTATTTTCATTTGAAAGAAAAAAATCTAATTCTTCAGCTACTTTTTTACTAATTGGCACTAATCTTCTTTTACTGTTTTTACCTTTTTCTACAATAATTAAACGTTCTGTAATTCTAATATCTACTTTGTTTAAATTGCTTAATTCTTGCACTCTTAATCCACAACCATAACCAATATGTAATACTGCTGTTTCTTGTTTATTTGCTACTTTATAGAGTTCTTTTATTTGATTTTGAGAGAAGATAAAACGTTCTATTTTTTCAGTTGGATTAGTAAATTTTAAATGAGAAGCTGGACTACTTTTTATAATATTCAATTCTAATAAATGACCTAAAAACTGTTGTAGATTGCGCATATGGTCGTATCTACTTTTTTGCTTGATTGGTAGGTTTGTTCTTTGACTTATCTTCCCTTTTAAATACTCGTGATAGCTTGATATATCTTGTGTGGTAACTTTCTCTATTTTATAAATATTATTACTTTCTAACCAACTAAAAAACTCTTTTAAATATAAATATCTGGTCTGTGTAGTTAGATGATTTAAGCCTAAAATATCTAAATGCCTTTTGTAATTTATAATATAATTTTGATACGTTTCTGTGTGGATTTTATGTTTGCTTGGTGCTCCCATAACTTATGACCTTTTTAATACTTATGATGCTTTTGCTTACTCAATATCTTGGAATTAGGAACGCTAACTCTGTTTTCGTAGATAATCAATTACATATCAATAAGTTAAAATATTATTTAGCGTTCCATTGGTGTTCCGTAGTGTTCCAGCGGTGAGCCACCGCAGGCATTTTTTATCATACGCTACTCTTTAATGTTTCTATTTGGCTCATTAAATAGTCCTTAATTTCTGCTCTAAGTTTCTGATAATTATCCCAATAAGAGATTTTATATGTAATGCCTTTATTTGAGTAACCACCAATTTGCTTTACATATTCCAACTCGGTTAACGTTTGCATATATCTAAAGACTTGGGTTTTACTACTGTTTAAATGTTGTCTTACTTCTCTTAAAATAAAGTCTTGATTATCATTCTTTACATACTTTTTTAAGCGTTCAAAAAACTGTCTTAAACTGCCATCAAGTTCATCCACCTTTAAAACAATACTTTCAAAAAGTATTTCTGTAGCTTGTTCTATATCTTCAATTTCTGTTATTAACTGATTGTGTTTTGTAAGCTGTCTTTGATGCTGATTTAAAAACGTAACTTGCTTTATAACTGCTTGGTACATTTCATTTAAACGTCTTATTTTATGTACTTTCTCTGGTAAGTGTAATTGTGTGGCATACGGATTAATGACTTCATAAACCTTTAATTGTCTTACTAAACTTTGTATAAAATGAACTGCTCTTTTAGTTTCGTTTGGGTCTATTTCTCCTGCGTTTCTTTGGTTTTGGTAGTTGATGATTTTAGTGGTTTGTGTCTTGCTTTCATCTACTGCAATTAAAAAACTTCTACTCATATTATCTTCGTAAGTTTCTCCTTTTGTGGTGGCTGATAATGATGAAAATTGTCCTTTTACTATTTTATGACTGGATTTGTTATTTCCTTTTTTATCTTTTATAGTTACTGAACTTCTTAAAACTTGATTACTGATAAATTCTCGTAAAGCATACAACGCATCTTCTTTTAATCCGTCTAAATCTTCAATGATTATTATTTTTTGGAATAAGTCAAATTCTCCCCAATTATACAAACTGCTTTCTGTTATTCTTGTAAATCGTAGCACATCTTCTTGTGGCATTAAATCCGCTATTCTGCTTATTAAATGTGTCTTTCCACTTCCAGAACTACCTTGTACTAATGCGTGTAACGGACTTTTATTTAAGTAGCTTATAATTATCATAAAGAGTAATAATCTGCTGTTTTCTTCGCCTACTATTCCTGCTTTTCCGATTTGGATATTTAGGTTCTTTAAGAGGTTTTTACGACTTAAAAAGTCGACTGCGTTATTGGGTTCTGTTTGTGTTTTACTTTTTGATACTTCAGTTATTTCAGCACTTAAATATTCAACTCTTTTGTCTAATAATTCTATAAAAATAGTATCGTTATGCAGTTGTAGCGTTTCGTTAATGTCTTTATTTATAGGCTCTAAAACACTTAGTTTTATGCCTGGTAATATCTCAAGCAACATTTTACAATATTTACTTATCGCTTCTTTTCCTGCGCTGTCATTATCAAAAGCAAAAATGATTTCTTCTAATTGTTTTAAGTCTTTTATTGCGGTTAGGATTTCATCATTTAATCCATTAGTTCCATAACACGCTAAAATGCTGTAAGTATCTGTAATCGCTTTTATTTGTAGTAGAGAAGATGCATCGATTATACTTTCGGTTAAGATTAATTTTTTAGTATTTGGATTGGGATAGTTTGGATATAAACCTTGTCTATTTTTTAGGTAAAAATGTTTCGCTGTTTTCTTATCTAATGTACTTCTAAAATAGAGTGATGTAATTTCATTATCCTTATTCTTTAAAGCAAAACAGATGCACCATTTTCCAAAAACATTATAGGCTTTGTTTCCAGTTCTACCGACAATATTTTTATCGATTAGTAAGCCATAGTCTAAACACTGATTGATTAAGGTTTCGTCTTTGCGCTTTCCGTGATGGAACTGTCCAGCATTATAACCGACTTCTATTTTTTTAAAGTTAAGGTTTCTGCTTTCTAAATAGGCTTTTGCAGGTTTTGAGTTGTGTACTGCATTTTTAAAATACTGGTACATATTACTTAAAAATTGTTCTCGTGTTAAGTCTTTTTGGTAACGTTCTTTTTTATTGGGTTCTTGGTAGCCTAATATTTCCTTGCATTTGTTTATCGCTTCTGCTTTTGTGCTATTCTCTTTGTGTAGTACAAAATCTATGACATCTATACTTTTACCATGGGTTTTACAATTACTACTAAAACAGTATGCGGTTTGGGTTTTGTAATAGACTTGTAAACTTGGGGTTTTATCCTCGTGAAATGGGCAGTTTAAACGATTGTTCTTGTCTGTTTTTAAGCCGTAGTAGTGTAGAATATTGGCTAAAGTTAAATTGCTTTTGATATCCTTTATTTTCATAAGTTGAATTATTTGCAATAAATACTTTCATTTATTTGAAATCAAAATTACAAATATATTTCATAATATTGCAATAGTATTTCATTAAAATCAAAATAATAATTAAAAACTTTCAAATTATGGTAACTTTACAAGAAACAATAGCACTTTATAATATGAAGTTTAACGAGAAAATTAAAACATTACGCAAGGCTTCTAATATGAGTCAAAAGGATTTGGCTGAGAAAATACATATTCATGTTACCCATTTATCTAAAATGGAAAATGGTCATTTATTACCTTCTATTGATATTGTACAGCGTTTAATGAAAGTGTTTGCTGTTAGTGCAGACAACCTCTTAAATGATAATGAAAATAGTGTAGTAGAATTAGAAAACCACGAACTTAATGAGCAATTAATGCTTATTAACCAATTGGATGAAGATGAGAAAAATGCACTTATTAAAATTATAAACTCAATGCTTACCAAAAAAAGAATGAAAGATTTATTGGATGGAAAAGCGAAGTTTTAAGGCATAAAAAAACCACAACTCAAAGCTGTGGTTTAAAATTATCGTTTTTTATCAACTAAAATCAATTTATTTAGTGTCTCTCAACTGCAAATTATTACACTTGTTTTTTTCATACCATTCTAACCAACCTTTTTTATCTTCTTCAAAAACACCTATGGGATAAGTGTTAGCGTAATTTGCCATTCTTTCAAATGAGACGTGAACGTATTTAGATAAGAACTTCAATGATTCTTTGAATTTCTCATTCTGCCTAACACTTATGTTTTCTTCAACATATTTAATATTTGAAAAAAACTTTTCTTTAAATACAGTATTTTCATCACAATTGGCAATGTCATTGGTGGCATTAGTTGATTTACAGGAAAATAATAGAATAGATAATAATAAGAAAAAGTACTTCATAGCTACTTGATTTTTGTTTTTGTTATTTTTACAGTACCTGATGGCTGAGGCGTAACGACCTGCTTATATATTGAGCCACTTCTTTTATAGAATAAACTTGAGCCATCTGGTTGTTCTATTCTTCTACTACCATTCACATTGTCTTCAGCTTTGATGCCTGCTTTATGCATAGCTCTTGCACCTGTTGGATATTTACCCTTAACACCACCTGCTTTGGCTTTTTCGTGCTGTTCAACTAATTCGTGGCTTAATGCCGCAGCACTTGAACTTGCTTCAGAACCAGCTTTGTCAAATTCTGCAATATCAGCCATATCAATTTTATTGTCAACTATAGAACCAACATCAACCGAGGAATCAGAAGAAACTGCTTCAACTTCCGTAACGACTTTGCTGTCAATAACGCTTTCAATTTCAGAGACAAAGGCTTTTTGACTATCTGACATTTCAATCATACCACCCATTTCTTTTTCTAATCCTGTTTTTTCTAATGTAACATTTCCTTTACTGTCAACTTTAGCATCATAAAAACCACCTGTACTTTGTGAAACACGTTTTTTGAAAGCTGCAACATCTCCCTTTACAATTAAGTCGTCAGGCATCTCTGGTGCCATTCCTGTTGGGTCAATGTAGATAATTGGATTATTAAAGGCGTAATTGTATGGCGAGTGGGAAGGCATCGTTTCGGCTAATGGGTCCACATTCATCCAACGTCCCAAAGCAGGGTCGTAATTACGAGCCGTAATATCATACCAGTTTAAACCCAGTTCTTCATTGTATTCTTTTCCTCCAAACATTCTTTTTTCTGCAACACTATTTCCATTGGAATTTACCACATTATTAAATCCGCGCATTTTGAGTCCAAATGGCATGTAATGATTCTCTTGGATAATCTCGTCTTGAGATATATCCCCCGATGCATCGGTATCTGTGTATGATAGTCGTACATTGCCTAAATGATCTTTCATCTGATAGACATACTCGAATTTTTGTGAAGATTGGTTATACTTTACATATCCCTCGGAGGTGCTAAAAAACTGTAAAACGTTGTTCTCATAGATGTAATTTCCTGCATATTTGGTAGCAGTTATATTTCCCGGCCCAATGCCGCCATTTCTGATAACATATTTTGCTTGCTTTACTCCTGCTGCATCATATACATAAGTGATATAATCATTTGCATTGATACTGACCGTTTTTGGAAGATTCAGATGATTGTAAGTAATATTTGTAATCCCCTTATTTTTATCCGATATCATATTCCCATTTACATCATACGAATAATCATCACCGGAAGTATTGCCGTCCTTAAAACCTTGGGTGTTTTGTGCCTTGTCATCTACCGAAGTTAGCTTATTTCCGGCATCATAAAAATATCTCAAATCATCCATCACACCGAAAGAAGTAGCATTCGTATCTAAGTGCCCACCTCTGGTCAGCGCTAAAATATTTCCATTCTTGTCATAGGTTACATTTGATAGGTCGTACCTTCCTGTAAATGAGTTCCCTGTGCTGGCTGCCCCTGTAATTCTATTTAACGCATCATAAGGATACCTTATGCAAAAAAAATGAACACCGGTCGCTTTTTTTTGCGATGTCTTTCTACAAAGAAAAAAATTACGGTATCTCAGCATGCTTACTCTCATAACTTACCCAAATATAAAAAAAAATTCCGGGTATCTGTTGGTTCATTGGTGAATTAGTAATTAGTAATTGGTCATTGGTAGTGGAGTAGTAAGTATGGAGATGTGAGTATTAAGTATTAGGGGGAACTTCATTTTAAAAAGATGAGGATTTATAGTGGGGCCGAAGCCAGGAGATAAATCGTCAGCTTTTTAAAATCGACAAGCGATAGCGCGTTCAGCTTCACAACTACATCGTTTGTTGTAAATTCTTCCGTCTGTGATATCTAAAATGATTTCCGTACTGCTTTTAAAAACAAACGATAGTGCGTTAGCTTTTCATCTAAAAACGTTTACTATATTTCCCTTTTTTTGATTTACCCTTACTGTTTGTAGAGGCCAACGCCGATTGAGTGTTCTGCGTTGTACGCAAAACCAGCGCAGCAAAAGCGCAGCGCCAAAGCCGACGTGGACACAGGAGCTGTGAACGATTAAGTGAGCAGCGTGGACGCGCCACAAGCATTTTTTTTTCTCCTTTTTCTAAAAATTAATAAATCCGTTTAAAAAAAATGCGCAGTAGGCTTTGGCACCAGCGGCTGCGCCAGATAAGCAGCGGTGGATTTTTGTAGGCGACCCATAGGAGCCGTTCACAAAAATACAGAGGAGCTGCGGGTGAGCGGAGCAGAAGCCGGGAGGCAGCAGCTTTTTTTTGACCAAAAGGAACGCCCGGAGGGACCCTTTTTGGACAAACAAAAGTGCTGCACAGAGGGGCGTAGCGAACACCTTATAACCGCTCGTATAGTTGGTTTAAAGTTCCAGGTTTAAAATTTAAGATGCAATGCTAAATCACCCACTAGAAGCCTTATACTATCCATTTTTCTTATAGCACTATCAAAAAAATTGATGATAGAGAAGCTCCGGGTTTCAGTTTCAGATTTTGGATTCAATTTTTAAACCCGCAACTTTGAAGCTTTTACAGTGAATTTAACTTAATGGATGGTATGTATTAATAATTTCCTGCAATTGATTTAAATCTTCTTGCTGATATCTTTCTGTAGTGCTAATCCTTTTATGTCCTGCTAATATTTGTACTTTCCTTAAATTGTATTTCTCTAACCAATGCACAATAACACTTGAACGTATTTGATGTATGTTGGTAACTTTATGATTTATCTTTTTTAGTTTCTTTATAATATGGGCTACCGTATCTGTTATTCTGCCTCCGGAAGCTATAAAAACGTAAGGGTTCTCCGGGTGATCTTTAGGTAGTAATTCAGGCCGTACTTGCGTTACATATTCTAAAAACCCTATCACTTGCCAGGGTTTTAGTTCTAATGTTCTATGATTGCCTATATTTCCTCCGGGTATATGAATCTTTCCCTGAGAAAGCTCTAAATGTTCTAATTCCAAGCGTTTTAAATCCGAAGTAGTAAGCCCCTGATAGACCAATAAACCTATAATTACTTTATTTCTTTTATTTGCCAGTATTCTTACCGGGTGCTTGTCTTGTTCTGTGTCATAAGAATAATAGATATCTTCTAATTCATCTAAGGAAAGTAAATCGTGTAATACTGTTTTTCTCTTCTCTCCTTGTATTCTAAGCCCTGTAAATGGGTTCCTCTCCAAACTTGCCATATGCACAAGATAATTACAATAACAGTTTGTTGAATTTAGTATATGATTAACTGTTGCGGGTTTATTATAGAACTTCTGTAAGTATGCTACGTATTTTAATGCTGTTTTATAATCTAATGCTATACCTTTTATATTTTCTATGGTAAGCCATGCTATAAATTTATCAGCTAAAAACAGATACGATTTGACAGAGGATTTGGCATAGTTTTCTTGTTTCAGGTATTCTCTGTAATGGTCCAATGTATTCATGGTAATAATTAATGATCTCTTGTCATTGCCAGGTGCGTGTATGGGAATGACAAATTATTGTTCTTGCTTTGCAAGGTGTGTATAGAGTTGTGTGGTTTCCAATGAAGCGTGTCCTAAAAACTGCTGTATACTTTCCATAGGTGCGCCTTGTTTCAAAAGATGTGTGGCAATAGAATGTCTAAGGGTATGCGGGGTAATTTTCTTATGGTTTAATCCTTCATCATTTGTCAGTGCTACCAGTACCCGTATTCTTGCTCTAAGGCTTTGTACTCCCAGTCTTTTACCTTGGGAGCCAATAAAAAAAGCTTCTGTTTGATTTGCTTTGTAAAACGCTAAGCGCCCATCATATAAATATTCCTCTAAGATGTTTAAGTTATAAGTGTTGAGAGGTACAAAACGCTCTTTATAATTCTTCCCTTTTCTTACATAGGCTAATTGCTTATCAAATAAAATATCTTTTCTATCGAGCTGTGAGGCTTCATTGGCTCTAAGGCCTAAACTATACAAACACACTAACATGGCTTTATCTCTTAGGCGGATTCTTACCATTTCACTGCTATGATCAGTTGCCTTGAATAAAGTCTTTATTTGCTGTTTTGTAAGAATTTGGATAGCTCTGTCGTCTTTTGTGGTTTCTGCTTTTAAATGAATTGGAATAGGGCTTGTATGGTGTTTTTTCAGATATTCATTGAACTTTCTAAGTGCTTGTTGATGTTGGTTTAAAGTGGCTTTCATTAATGCGCCTTGTCTAACCTGGTTTGGCCTTTGTTGTAAATACCTGTAGTAATCTTTTACGGTCTCTACACTATTGTGATGTATTTTTTTTATGCCCTTAGTCTCTAAATAATGTAAAAATTCTTGCAGATACCTGGTGTAGTTCTCACACATACTGCTGCTAAAACTTAAAATATCCAGCCACTCTTTATATGATTTTACCAAGGTTTTATAACTCTGATTGTGTAATTTTAATTTCTGCATGACTATTTTTTTTTACTTCGGTATGTGTTTTTTTAGCATTTATGGTTTGGTAGTCATAAAGTATTGACTATCTGTTTATTAACCGGTTCAAATAGAAGTGGTTCGTTATGAACCGCTGGCTCGATTGATTTTATCTATACAATCCTGCAAGGCCTTTGCTATGGTGGCTTTCAGGGTAGCGTAGTCATCTGTAACGGTCAGCTCATAGCGGTAGATTTTCTTTTCTTTGGTAGCTACTCTTTGCATCACATCAGCATCGAGGAGTTCCAAAAAACGACGACGAACAGTGGATTTGGCAAGCCGTAACCAACTTCTTACTTCTGCATTGCTAAAGTTCTTTTGTTTGGTTTTCTTTAGATGACTTTTGAGTCTTTCAAAAAAATCTCTACAAGCTCCACTTAGCAGATCACTTTTTCTAAGCAATACTTCTGTTATTAAATGGTTAGCTTCTTGTATGTCTTCTGTTGTTGTTTCTATATGGATTTCTCCTGTGGCCTCGTTTACTTTTTCCTCTCTTTGGTATTGATGATAGAATGTAATAGCCTCTATTAATTGTAAATAGTGGGAGTTGGTTCTGCGGGGTTTGAATACGGATTGGGGTAGCTCCAGGTATTCTGCAAAGGGGTTGATAACCTTTATGGGTTTGAGCACACGTTGTGTATTTCTAAGTAGTGCCGCAGCCTGTAGCTGTCCTTCTTCATTGACCTTTCCGGCAGAGATAGCACGCTGATAATCCATGATCTTTTTATCCTGTATTTCGGATTCATCGATATAGAGTAAGAAGCTCCGGTTACTATTATCTTCATAAACAGATTCTCTGGTAGTACAGCCTGCTACCGATACCGGGCCTTCTACGGTCAGGTGAATGGTTTTGGTAGTCCCTTTGCTATCTTTATGAACCACCGTTTTGGTGATTCTTTTTTTACTTTGTAATTCTCTAAGTGGATAGAGTACCGATTCTGCTCCGTCTAAATCTTCAATGAGTATCAGTTTGTGTTGTAATTCCGTTCTGTTAAAATAATAAAAGGCATTTGCTGATAATACGGTAATTTCTACCTTGTCTTCCTCTGGGATGAGTTCTGCTACTTTTGATTGCAAGTGGGTTTTTCCAACGCCTGAACTTCCCAGAGAGATACAATGTAGCGGATTATTGGTTTTCCGGGAAGTAAATAACAAGTACATCAGAAGGCGATTGGTTTCTTCTCCTATCACACCTGACCTTCCGATGTACCGGTTTGTTAAGCTTAACAGGTGCTGCTTTTTCAAAAAGGCGGTAGCTTCCCGGGTAGCTTTAGCTGTTAGGGGTTTTATTTCCGGGCCGGCCTGTTGTTGTTTTTCACGCTCCAATAAAATAAAACGGTAATTCTCTAACTCCCGGGTAAGCTCCTGCAGAGTTGGCCTCACTACAGAAGTCCCAATCTCTAATCTTTCTGCTATTCTTCTTACAAATTTTTCTACCTGGTTGTCATTATACAGATCGATACTGTGCCTTAAAATATGGGTGGACTCTATTTTTTGGATGCTTAGGGTTACTCTGAGGCTTTCCAACTTTCCAACTTTTAGGCCTCCTAAAATCCGGATGTCTAAATGTTTGGTTTTATATTGGTAGTTGTTGGAGTTGGTAGTATTTAGTTTGTTCATAAGTTTTTGTTTTATTCATATCTGCACAAACATACCATTTTGGCTTTAATACACAATACTCTTTTTAAAACTTTTTATTCACATTAGTATTTAAAAAATTTATAAAATAGTTCGTTTTAGCTACTTTTGGATTGTTAATAAACTAAAAATGCATTTAATGAGTCTTGGAAGAAGATTGAAAGAAGAAAGGATCAAAAAAGGGGTATCACAACAAAAATTAGCAGAGATAACGGATACTCATTATAGCAATATTGGCCGTTATGAAAGAGCAGGTGCCAAACCTTCGGCAGAAGTATTAAACCGTATTGCACAGGCTTTGGAGGTTTCCCCGGATTATCTAATCAATGGAACTTTAGAAGATAAAGCCAACGTAAATATCACTGATGAAAAATTGTTATCTCAATTTAAGAAGATAGAGAAAATGCCGGAAGATAAAAAGCAACTTCTGGTTGAGTTCCTAGACGGTTTTATTTTTAAGACTACCGTACAAAAACTTGCACAATAAAAACAGAAAACCACCCTAAACCTCCAACTCCTTTATATTCTCTATATCCCGGAAATTTGTATTACACTTAAAAAAGTAGTTGACCAGTGCCTGCTGATCTTTATACAGACAACCATTGTAGATCACACAACCGCCAAAAACAATATACCGGGTAGGATATTTAAGACTAAGCTTACGTAATTTCTTTAAGGATATTTTTTCTTTCATAACAATATGGGCTTTTATTACAAGTAAGCCACAGCTATTTTACTAACTATGGCCTACTTTTTTACTATTTACTTTTTGTTAATTCTTAACCTTAATAACTAATTTGAAGTACTATTAATTTTATATTCTTCAACAATCTCTCCATTAGAATACAATATCTTTTCGCTAATTCTACCTTTTTCATCAAAAAGGAAAGACCAACCGTCTAATTTAGGACTATAGATACTATCTCGCTTACGAGAGTTTATTTGTTTGATAACTCCATTTTCATAAAATTTCACTGTTTGAATATAAAGTTCATCACTACTATGATCTTTTAAATAATTCAAAGTGCCATTTTTATTAAACTTCATTACTAAGCCATTTTTAGTTCCTCCATCTTCATCTATCTTTAAGATAGTTTTTGCAAAGCCAGATTCTATATCATAGGTTACTCCTATTCCTTTTTGATGACCAAATTCATAGTTGAGTGAGCCTTCAATATTACCTTGTTTACCGAAATAATAAACAATACCATTCAATTTTCCTTCTTTCAATGCACCTTCAAATCTTTTGAAACCATCCTTTGTATAGAAAGTAATAAAATCATCTTTTACAAAACCGGTACCTAAATAGTATGTGTTTTCAAATCTTACCGTATCTATTCGTGTTAGAGGTTTTTGCTCTTTGCTTTGCTTTTGTTGAGATTTATTGCCACAACTGAGAAAAAGAATAGACAATAAAATAATAATTATATTTCTCATCTGACTAGTCTTTTAATTCGTACGTTTTTAAAATATACACTTGATCACCTATCTGTGTTGCTACATTTGCATATTTCCATTCGGTTGCAGTATATGGGGAATTAATAATATTGCTATCTCCCGAACTTATGGTACTAGTGGTAGTTAGTAATTCATTAGAGTATATAATGACAATATTATTAAAATCCTCTATACCTAATAATGAATTAAAGCTATCCATAGCATTGTCCCAAGTTACCTGATAATCTGCCATTCTAAAGTTTCTTTGGATATCATCATCTAAAATATCTACCATAGTGCCTAACGGAAAAGGAGCATTGGCAAGGAAATTATCATTAGTAGAAAGCCCTATAAGCGAGGATATGGCATCATAGTTTTTTGAACTTAAAAACTTTAATATTTTAGAAGCTTTTTTACCAACAATACCTAATCTTTTTAATAATGCTAATTTTAGTTTGTTATCTTCCAAAGCATTGATAGCATCGTATAACGCATTGATGTGCAACTCTGCTTGATGTTTAGGATCATAGTGATATCCTACAATATCCTCATAACTATTATATTTATCAGTATGTCTGACACTTAATTTATCTCCGATAAAGAAGGCATTGAAGATTTCGTATTTACAATCTTTACATTGTGCTGTTTGCCCATCGCTACTGGAAAAAGTACCATTGTTATTATTGGTCCAAGTAGTCTTTCCCGAGCCCGATTTATTCCAAAGATCATTTATCAGACTGGTTGCGTCTGCTCCACTGGGATCTGAAAAGAAAACAGGATTGTTATCAAAAGCATTATATGTTGATGTTGAATGATGCGTAACAGGATCAATACTTAACCATATCCACTCAAATTTTTGCTCGCGCGAGCGTTCGCTTTTCACAACGTGTAACGTGTTTTCTGGTCGATATGTGAGTTTTCTGCATCCCATTTTGAGAGTTACAATATACTAAATTCTGAACCCTTTATTTTTTCATTTGAAGTTTTCAGTTGAAAAAAAATATCCACAGCTCTCGTAACAGCATTCATTTGATTTGTGTAACAAAACGTTCCCAGAGTTCGCTCGCTCACGCTCGCTTCAAATTTTTTTTTCCGAACGTCGCGCGCTCGACCATCGAACTCGCTCGGACTTTGGCGGATGGCTTTAGTTTTCGTGAGCCGTTGCAAAGGTGAAGATTTGCGGTTGGCTTTTTTAGAGTTCAGTATGTAAGCGCAAAGGCAATCTTCGGCTTTGCAATGGATAGCCCAAGTGGCTACGGAACGTCGCACAACGATTGTAACATAACGTGACGGAACGAGTTGTGCAAAAAAACAAGCAAAGAAGTAAGCGTAGGAATACTTGGACTACGTGTCTTTTTGTGAAGCTTTTTTTGTGCAAATTAGCTCGTGTGGTTTCTATTGTTTTTTAATGGAACTCGTGAACGATTGTTTCGGTGCGTTGGCGTTGCCTTAGCAACTGCATAAACTTATCGTAGTGCGCTGGCAGTAGCGTCGGCAAAAAGCGCAAAGGCTGAGCGGATATTTTACATAATAGCAGTTATAGCGACCGTTTTTTATCTTCTAAAAATATTAACTCTAAAAACTGTGCGAAGCGAACCTATAACTTCTATTATGTAACATAGCTTGGGATGGTTTTTATGGCGGATTTTTTGTTTCGAGCGTTGGCGCAACTGTTTGTAATTGTGAGGAACGAACAACTTGCAAAGTGTTGCTTTAGCGTTGGCTTACAAAAAATGTGACATAAAAACCATAGAAGTGGTGGCGAGCGGAACAAGATAAAAGACAGAGGATTTTTGCCTTTTTCGGCAATAATCTGGCTTTTATCTTGTGTGGGATTTTGCGTTGTGATTGGTTTTTATTCAACGAGCTTGTGAGGAACGAACAAGCGAAGTTTTTTAACTTATCGGATGATAATTTTCAATAGCATTTTGTAATTGTTCTAATTCTGTTTGTTTGTAGGCGATTGTTGTTGAAGCTCTTTTGTGTCCGCTAAATACCTGGACCAATCTTGTATCGTTTTCCTTTTTTAGAAGATTAGCAATGACACTTTGCCGGATTTTAATTGGTTTTATTTTTTCGCTTTCTTTCCGGTTTTGGTTGATAATTCTGCTGATACTATGCGGATTTATTTCATTTCCATATTGTCCTAAAATAAAAGTTTGTTCTTCTTTTTTTAGATTGTACTTCAATAATTTTTTTCTGCCTTTTTCTAAGTAATTAAAAAATAATAAAACTTGTTTGGCTTGTAATGGAAGTGTTCTTTTTTGTTGTCTGTAACCGCTTTTTATATGGATTTCGCAAGTATTTAGATTAATGGATTGTAGTTGTAATTCTGCTATTTCCTTAACTGTTAATCCTTGATAAATAAGTAAACTAATGATGATTTTATTTCTATTGAGTAAATGTTTTTTCTTCTTTATTTGATAGCTTTCTAAAAAATTTTCTAAGGTTTCTGGACTGTATAAATTATCTACTGCAATGGTTCTATCAATCTTATCTTTTAAAAATAATTCACTACAAGGATGGTCTTTTCTTTTACCAATTTCCAGTAAATAATTGAAGTATATTTTTACAGCATACAATCGATGTCGTAAGGTTTTCGGACTTAATTCGTAGTTCTTTCGTAAATAAGCAATGTATTCTAAAACCTGCGAGTAATTGGCTTTCTCTGAACGTTTGCCATAATAATCTGTAAACTTTTTAATATTATATAAGTTGCTTTTTAATGTGCTTTTACTGTATTTATTTTCTAAATAATTATGAAGAGTTATCATATAAATTATTGATTTGTTTTTGTGATATGTGAGTATAAATTTCTGTACTTTCAATATGGCTATGTCCTAAAAATGTTTGTACTTGCTCCAGCTTCATTCCGTTTTCTAAAAGATGTGTTGCAATAGAATGACGTAAATTATGGATACCGATTTTCTTCAGTTCTTCAGCTGTTAGATTTTTACCAAATTCAGTTTTTAAAATGAGTGTTTTTAGTAAGCTGTTAAATGTCCATTCTTGCATTCTAAAACCTTTATTATTTGTAAATACTTCAATACTTTTATTTTCATTTGAAAGAAAAAAATCTAATTCTTCAGCTACTTTTTTACTAATTGGCACTAATCTTCTTTTACTGTTTTTACCTTTTTCTACAATAATTAAACGTTCTGTAATTCTAATATCTACTTTGTTTAAATTGCTTAATTCTTGCACTCTTAATCCACAACCATAACCAATATGTAATACTGCTGTTTCTTGTTTATTTGCTACTTTATAGAGTTCTTTTATTTGATTTTGAGAGAAGATAAAACGTTCTATTTTTTCAGTTGGATTAGTAAATTTTAAATGAGAAGCTGGACTACTTTTTATAATATTCAATTCTAATAAATGACCTAAAAACTGTTGTAGATTGCGCATATGGTCGTATCTACTTTTTTGCTTGATTGGTAGGTTTGTTCTTTGACTTATCTTCCCTTTTAAATACTCGTGATAGCTTGATATATCTTGTGTGGTAACTTTCTCTATTTTATAAATATTATTACTTTCTAACCAACTAAAAAACTCTTTTAAATATAAATATCTGGTCTGTGTAGTTAGATGATTTAAGCCTAAAATATCTAAATGCCTTTTGTAATTTATAATATAATTTTGATACGTTTCTGTGTGGATTTTATGTTTGCTTGGTGCTCCCATAACTTATGACCTTTTTAATACTTATGATGCTTTTGCTTACTCAATATCTTGGAATTAGGAACGCTAACTCTGTTTTCGTAGATAATCAATTACATATCAATAAGTTAAAATATTATTTAGCGTTCCATTGGTGTTCCGTAGTGTTCCAGCGGTGAGCCACCGCAGGCATTTTTTATCATACGCTACTCTTTAATGTTTCTATTTGGCTCATTAAATAGTCCTTAATTTCTGCTCTAAGTTTCTGATAATTATCCCAATAAGAGATTTTATATGTAATGCCTTTATTTGAGTAACCACCAATTTGCTTTACATATTCCAACTCGGTTAACGTTTGCATATATCTAAAGACTTGGGTTTTACTACTGTTTAAATGTTGTCTTACTTCTCTTAAAATAAAGTCTTGATTATCATTCTTTACATACTTTTTTAAGCGTTCAAAAAACTGTCTTAAACTGCCATCAAGTTCATCCACCTTTAAAACAATACTTTCAAAAAGTATTTCTGTAGCTTGTTCTATATCTTCAATTTCTGTTATTAACTGATTGTGTTTTGTAAGCTGTCTTTGATGCTGATTTAAAAACGTAACTTGCTTTATAACTGCTTGGTACATTTCATTTAAACGTCTTATTTTATGTACTTTCTCTGGTAAGTGTAATTGTGTGGCATACGGATTAATGACTTCATAAACCTTTAATTGTCTTACTAAACTTTGTATAAAATGAACTGCTCTTTTAGTTTCGTTTGGGTCTATTTCTCCTGCGTTTCTTTGGTTTTGGTAGTTGATGATTTTAGTGGTTTGTGTCTTGCTTTCATCTACTGCAATTAAAAAACTTCTACTCATATTATCTTCGTAAGTTTCTCCTTTTGTGGTGGCTGATAATGATGAAAATTGTCCTTTTACTATTTTATGACTGGATTTGTTATTTCCTTTTTTATCTTTTATAGTTACTGAACTTCTTAAAACTTGATTACTGATAAATTCTCGTAAAGCATACAACGCATCTTCTTTTAATCCGTCTAAATCTTCAATGATTATTATTTTTTGGAATAAGTCAAATTCTCCCCAATTATACAAACTGCTTTCTGTTATTCTTGTAAATCGTAGCACATCTTCTTGTGGCATTAAATCCGCTATTCTGCTTATTAAATGTGTCTTTCCACTTCCAGAACTACCTTGTACTAATGCGTGTAACGGACTTTTATTTAAGTAGCTTATAATTATCATAAAGAGTAATAATCTGCTGTTTTCTTCGCCTACTATTCCTGCTTTTCCGATTTGGATATTTAGGTTCTTTAAGAGGTTTTTACGACTTAAAAAGTCGACTGCGTTATTGGGTTCTGTTTGTGTTTTACTTTTTGATACTTCAGTTATTTCAGCACTTAAATATTCAACTCTTTTGTCTAATAATTCTATAAAAATAGTATCGTTATGCAGTTGTAGCGTTTCGTTAATGTCTTTATTTATAGGCTCTAAAACACTTAGTTTTATGCCTGGTAATATCTCAAGCAACATTTTACAATATTTACTTATCGCTTCTTTTCCTGCGCTGTCATTATCAAAAGCAAAAATGATTTCTTCTAATTGTTTTAAGTCTTTTATTGCGGTTAGGATTTCATCATTTAATCCATTAGTTCCATAACACGCTAAAATGCTGTAAGTATCTGTAATCGCTTTTATTTGTAGTAGAGAAGATGCATCGATTATACTTTCGGTTAAGATTAATTTTTTAGTATTTGGATTGGGATAGTTTGGATATAAACCTTGTCTATTTTTTAGGTAAAAATGTTTCGCTGTTTTCTTATCTAATGTACTTCTAAAATAGAGTGATGTAATTTCATTATCCTTATTCTTTAAAGCAAAACAGATGCACCATTTTCCAAAAACATTATAGGCTTTGTTTCCAGTTCTACCGACAATATTTTTATCGATTAGTAAGCCATAGTCTAAACACTGATTGATTAAGGTTTCGTCTTTGCGCTTTCCGTGATGGAACTGTCCAGCATTATAACCGACTTCTATTTTTTTAAAGTTAAGGTTTCTGCTTTCTAAATAGGCTTTTGCAGGTTTTGAGTTGTGTACTGCATTTTTAAAATACTGGTACATATTACTTAAAAATTGTTCTCGTGTTAAGTCTTTTTGGTAACGTTCTTTTTTATTGGGTTCTTGGTAGCCTAATATTTCCTTGCATTTGTTTATCGCTTCTGCTTTTGTGCTATTCTCTTTGTGTAGTACAAAATCTATGACATCTATACTTTTACCATGGGTTTTACAATTACTACTAAAACAGTATGCGGTTTGGGTTTTGTAATAGACTTGTAAACTTGGGGTTTTATCCTCGTGAAATGGGCAGTTTAAACGATTGTTCTTGTCTGTTTTTAAGCCGTAGTAGTGTAGAATATTGGCTAAAGTTAAATTGCTTTTGATATCCTTTATTTTCATAAGTTGAATTATTTGCAATAAATACTTTCATTTATTTGAAATCAAAATTACAAATATATTTCATAATATTGCAATAGTATTTCATTAAAATCAAAATAATAATTAAAAACTTTCAAATTATGGTAACTTTACAAGAAACAATAGCACTTTATAATATGAAGTTTAACGAGAAAATTAAAACATTACGCAAGGCTTCTAATATGAGTCAAAAGGATTTGGCTGAGAAAATACATATTCATGTTACCCATTTATCTAAAATGGAAAATGGTCATTTATTACCTTCTATTGATATTGTACAGCGTTTAATGAAAGTGTTTGCTGTTAGTGCAGACAACCTCTTAAATGATAATGAAAATAGTGTAGTAGAATTAGAAAACCACGAACTTAATGAGCAATTAATGCTTATTAACCAATTGGATGAAGATGAGAAAAATGCACTTATTAAAATTATAAACTCAATGCTTACCAAAAAAAGAATGAAAGATTTATTGGATGGAAAAGCGAAGTTTTAAGGCATAAAAAAACCACAACTCAAAGCTGTGGTTTAAAATTATCGTTTTTTATCAACTAAAATCAATTTATTTAGTGTCTCTCAACTGCAAATTATTACACTTGTTTTTTTCATACCATTCTAACCAACCTTTTTTATCTTCTTCAAAAACACCTATGGGATAAGTGTTAGCGTAATTTGCCATTCTTTCAAATGAGACGTGAACGTATTTAGATAAGAACTTCAATGATTCTTTGAATTTCTCATTCTGCCTAACACTTATGTTTTCTTCAACATATTTAATATTTGAAAAAAACTTTTCTTTAAATACAGTATTTTCATCACAATTGGCAATGTCATTGGTGGCATTAGTTGATTTACAGGAAAATAATAGAATAGATAATAATAAGAAAAAGTACTTCATAGCTACTTGATTTTTGTTTTTGTTATTTTTACAGTACCTGATGGCTGAGGCGTAACGACCTGCTTATATATTGAGCCACTTCTTTTATAGAATAAACTTGAGCCATCTGGTTGTTCTATTCTTCTACTACCATTCACATTGTCTTCAGCTTTGATGCCTGCTTTATGCATAGCTCTTGCACCTGTTGGATATTTACCCTTAACACCACCTGCTTTGGCTTTTTCGTGCTGTTCAACTAATTCGTGGCTTAATGCCGCAGCACTTGAACTTGCTTCAGAACCAGCTTTGTCAAATTCTGCAATATCAGCCATATCAATTTTATTGTCAACTATAGAACCAACATCAACCGAGGAATCAGAAGAAACTGCTTCAACTTCCGTAACGACTTTGCTGTCAATAACGCTTTCAATTTCAGAGACAAAGGCTTTTTGACTATCTGACATTTCAATCATACCACCCATTTCTTTTTCTAATCCTGTTTTTTCTAATGTAACATTTCCTTTACTGTCAACTTTAGCATCATAAAAACCACCTGTACTTTGTGAAACACGTTTTTTGAAAGCTGCAACATCTCCCTTTACAATTAAGTCGTCAGGCATCTCTGGTGCCATTCCTGTTGGGTCAATGTAGATAATTGGATTATTAAAGGCGTAATTGTATGGCGAGTGGGAAGGCATCGTTTCGGCTAATGGGTCCACAGCTGTCCACCTTGCAATAGTTGGGTCATATTGCCTAAGTTCCATTTCATACAAATTCATCCCTAAAGCTTGCTCATATTCAATTCCATTATATTTAAATTTTTGAGCCACATGATTCCCATTAGCACTTACTGTGGTATTGTATCCTTTTTGGAGCATGCCAAAGGGGTAATACGCATTTTCCTCTATAATTTCCTCCTGCGATATATCCCCTGATTCATCGGTATCTGCATAGGATAATCGTACATTGCCTAAGTGGTCTTTGTATTGATACACATATCCGAACTTGCCATCCTCGTTTTTTACATACCCCTCCGGCTGATTAAAGAACTGTAGTTTATCATTTTCATAAATATGATTCCCTGCATAGTCTGTTGTTGTAAAACTACTAGCATAACCATCATCAACTACTTTTCTTAACTTTACTCCACTTGCATCATAAGTATACAAAATTTTACCTGTTTCTAATTGTACTAAAGTTGGTAAATTCAAGTGATTGTAATCTATATGTATAATGCCTTTATTCTTATCTGCAATCATATTTCCATTGGTATCATAGGTGTAATCTACAGTTGAAGTATTTCCATCTTTAAAGCCTTGTGTAATTTCAGATTTATCCAATACTCCTAGTAATTTATTCCCTGTATCATAACGATAATGTAAATCGTCCATCACCCCAAACTCTGTTGCTTCTTCATTTACGTGTCCATATCTTTCAAGACCTAAAATATTTCCATTCTTGTCATAATTTACTCCTTTTAAATCATAATTTGATGAAGTTGAGCCTGTTGCCCCTGTGATTCTATTTAACGCATCATAAGAATAGCTGTACATTTTCTCGCTGGTATCGGTATTGTCAGTACTCCAAATAGTCTGACTGATATTTCCATTGTATAGGGCTGTTGCGTTCACAGGGTCGTTGTATCGTAAGGTAAAGTTAAACAAATCCCGGTCATCTTTTGTATCCTGATTGATATTTTTTAACCACCCCCTTACATTATATCGGTAATCTACCTCTTGCAACCCTTTGTCGTTGTCTACGATGTGCAAGTCTTGGATTCTTGTTCCATCTGAGTGCATTGAAATATCTCCCAATAGGTTTCCAACAGGTGTCTTAGATGAGATATAAATTACTTCATTATTCTTTTTGTAATAAATTTTATTTGCTTTGCGTTCTACTCTAATGACATCTCCGGCAACAAAAGGTCCACAATTCTTTTTCCAAGATCCTGATTCATAAATATGAATATGAGTACCTGCAGGATATGCTGCAAAATCTATTGTATTGTAAGAAGGACTGGAATTGTCGGAAGATAACCCTACCATATACCATTTGTTTGTAGATGCTGTTTTGAACTCTATATACCCATCCCCTTCAATACTTCCTAAGGTAGCCAATCCTTCATTCCAACCGTTGCTACCGGTCTTGGTGATGATATCTCCTGAAATACTGATTCCACTGGTTATATCTTTATAGCCCGATTTGGCGGCATTGCCTACCAGCTTGCTTTTGAGTTGTCCCAGCTCATCATAACGGTTGCTTACCATTCGCTCTGTAATTTGGTCATTTACTTTTTGATTTTGAGAGAGCAGCCTGTCTTGGTGGTCATATTCAAAATAGTCTTTTACCACCACATCTGCCTTACCGGTTTTCTTATGGGTGGTAGTGGTCTCTAATACCTTACCTGTAAAATCCAGTTTTGTCTCTGCTATATCGATGGCTTGCAGATACTCATTGTTTGTATATACATAAATCGGCCGGGCCTTCTCATCGTAATAGTTTACCGTAGTGATCCACTGACTGGTACGGAGTACTTTGGTTTTGCTACCACCACTCAGACCTTTTATGTTAGTTGTCAGCGTTTTTCCGTATACAGTGCCTACGGCAGTAGGTAACAGGCCGCCTGCTCTGTCAAAGTCATAGGAATCGTAGTAGTTTACGGTAAATACTTCTGTGTTTGACTTAGGGAAGTTTTCATTGGTATAGTCTATCTGCAAAGGGTCTGTGGTGGCAGTATTGGCAATTCTGGTCTCGTATAACCTCGCTGCTGCAAGTGTGCTTCCTGCCTGATTTTCCGTATCAAACAAATGTTGCATGTTTATTCGGGTGATCGTATTACTATGAGTATAGACTCCCGTATAGGCTACTCTGCTATGTATATCATACTTGGTAAAAAGCCACTTTTTTTGTGCTCTTTGCAGTGCATCTTGAGTGAGTACCGGCCTGTCCAGTGCATCATAGATGATATATTCCCATCCCTTACCGGGTATCTTTTTTGCTACCAGGCGATTCCTGTGGTCATAGGTATACTGATATCCCAACTCATCCAATTTGCTTAGAATATCACTGATACCGGAAGTAGTGCCTTCTATTTTGGGAGGGAGCACATAGGTCAGATTTCCGTAATCGTCATAGATATAATAGGTATCGTGTGCTACGGCCGATTCTCCGCTGTCTGTAGTATCTCCGTCGTCATTGAGGTCTACACTGATATAGGTTCTTTTTAAGAGTACCTGCCCGCTCTTGTCTTTAAACTCTTCGGTGGTATGGTTCAAACCCTTTGCAGGAGTCCAGTTCTCATCTTTGGTAATGGTTTTGGTCAGTGTTCCCTGGCTGTAATAATTCCCGTTTGCCGTTAGTGTGGGCGTATAGGTATTGTTTGAAAAGCTTAGTGATACGCTGTAATCTTTTACCTCTGTGGCGGTATTGGTATGGTATTCAAATTTAATGGTATGTCCGTCCGAATAGCCTTTACCGGAAATGAGGTTATCTCCTTTTTTCCAGGCACTTCCCGGTGCAGTTTGTTCGTAGATTCTTCCCAAGGGGGAGTTTTCCAATACTTTCTCCGAATAGGCATTGATGTTTATAGGAGTGGTAATATCGGGAAAGTCATCAGCATAGCTGTTTTGATAATACTGTTGTGTACCTTCTTTGGCAATAGGGTCAAAAACACCGTCGGAACTGTTTGAGGGATAAGGAAGATACTCTTTGGATTGGCGTCCGAATACATCGTACTCATAATGAGTTACCATATCTTGGTTGACCACTCCTGTATCAACCAATACCGTAGTTGTTTGAGCTATCACATCCAACGCATCTTCGCTTCCATCTATTTTTTGTACTACAGGGCTCCACAGATAAAGCTTGGAAGCGGGATCAGAGGCCAGAAATTGACAGCTCCCAAAACGAACATCTGACTGATCATTCCGCCAGGTAAATTCTTCTCCGTCCAAAACTTTGACTCCGTTTATGTCATAAACCCCTGAGATACCCAAATCCTCTCCTGCATAGCATAACCCGAAGGATGTACATATCCGACCACTAAATACCAGATGTCTAATGCGGGAAGATCTCCTCCAAAAAAGTTTCCGTAATTTTTAAAACTTCCATTTAATGTATGGACATTTCTGGCCAAAGAATACACTCCCCCGTCTTCCAGATTACCTGTTTTTTTCATCCAAACCGTATATCGATACGCTGAAGTATTATCAATCACAATAGGGTTTGTATCCCACCCTCCGTCGTAATAATTAGAGGCATTGTTGCTACCCTCCCACAACAGGTCCGTATGTCCAAATGGTGTGGTACCATTTGTAATCACATTGACTCCTGCTCCAAAGGGATTATAAAAACCCGAATTGGTCGGAACTCCTGCACTCCAATCATAAGGAATGGCATTGTTAGCTTCCAATGAGCCGGTTTTTCCTGCGCCCACCAAAACCGATTGTTTGGCTCTGCCCAGACCGTCGAAGTAGGTAATCGCCGTGCTGACACTGTCCGGGTTTTGGGTGCTCAGCTCATTCTCTTGTAAGGCAACTTTATAGGTTTTGCTTACCACGTAGTTCTCACTTTGGGTTTGGCTGCTCAGAACCAAAGGCAACATCATACATGCTGCTATGATATGAATGATGGTCTTTTTCATCTTGTTTGGTTTTTATAGTTATATGAATGTTCACTCAGTACATTACCATCGTGGTCTTTTACATATTGTAATCTGTTAAAAGAGTCGTAATGGTAATAAAGGGTTCTTCCTCTGGGGTCGGTGATGCTCGTAACCCCAATAAGCGGGTCATAAGTAAAGGTGGTGATTTGGGCTGCCGTACCACTAAAGCTATCGCGTAAGAGTGCTAAATCAGCTCTTAAATCGGACTCGGTTGAAGCGGATACATCTCTCATAGAGGAGTGTATTGCACTACTGATAGCATTTTGTTGCTCCCAGGTAAAACAAACTTCGCCGATAAGTCCGTCGGGAGCAGCGCATGGATACCCTTTATCTTGGCAATAGGATATGTTTTATCATAGCCCCATACGTAATAAATTCTGCCACCGTCTTTCTTGCTGACTTCTACCGGATTGCCTTTTGAATCATATTTATGATATATAATTCTATCTTCCAAGGGATTGGTATCCGCATCATAAATTCCTTTTAGAGTGGCCACACTTTGCGGAAGTACCAGGCCTGTGTCTTCTATATTATAATTGGTACGTACTACCGATACCACAGAACCGTTCTTTCTGGTCTCTACCTGAACAGGGGTAGCTAACTGGTGGGTTCTATCCGGATTGTTTACATCGGGTGCTCTCATCTTAACGATCGCATTGACCTGGGAACGTGTCAGATCGTCATAACCCAGATCCGAATAGCCTAAAACATCCGAAGGGTAGTAATTCGTAGTTTCCACTACATCACCTCTACTATCGGTCATACTACTGCCTTTTTGCTGGTAATGCTTGTCGTAGTCGTAGCGATAGGTAGTGGTGTTTTCTACTATCCCCGTATCGTTGTATATCCTTTCGGTGGTGCTGTCCAAATGTAGCGTTCCTCCTGTTAAATCGTACATTCGATAGGCGTTATGGTAATTGGGGTTGTTATTAGCCGAATTCCCTTGTGCGTACCTTTTAAGCATGAATAAAGGTAACCTAAAACTAGTTCTGGTTTTTTGGTAATTCCAGTCAGAATTGGTACTCCATTCAAATTCTTCTCCTCTAGGCATAAAAATAAATTGCTCATCTTGGGGAATGTCATCTGAAAATTGAAGCCCGCCAATACTTCCAAACGGAATCACAAAATCAGGTGTATACAGCCTATCGCCATATCGATATTTGTTATGAACTTGTTTTACTAACTTGTACTCAATGCTTCCGTCAGTCCTGTTGCCATCGTTTTTGTAATAATAAACTCCAACTGGTTTGCCTCTGAGCCACTCATTATCCGTAGGCGGATGATAAGGAAATTCAAAATAATCTCCTCCCGAATCATTGAAGTTAGTAAAACCATACTCTGTTTTACCTATATTATTATTCTTAGTCCCCTGATATTCTACGACACCGGAATATCCAATATAATTGGATTGAAAACTACTAAATGCACTGCCGGAATCGTAATAAGAAGTATAAGGGGTAGTAAACCCGTAGAAATCACCGTCATAACCTTCAATAGGCTTATTTAAAAAAGCAGGCAACCCTTTAATACTCCCACTTGGATTAGTTGGTTCTTGAGAGAAGTCATCTGTTGGATAAACATACTCGTATTCCTTAACACTTAACACTCCGTTGACATCCATGTGTTCAATTTTTTTGATACGTTTTCCGGGCCCAAATAATAAGGGTAAATCCGATTGCTGTTGCCAGGATACCTGAATATTAAAAATGTAAGGAAAAGGATTAAGCTCTCCCCCTTGATTAAAATCCCAATTACCGGGATCTGTTTCCCATTCGATATCCCGAACCGGATCAAATACCAGGCGGTATTCACCCGGTTGTATATAAAAATCTGTGTCTCCGGCATACAGATAATAGGTTGGAGCACCATTAAGCCCTTCCAGTTTCATGATAAACATACAATCCTCTAGTGGATCGGCACAAGCTACGTTTTGGTCGGTACCCAAATAGTCAATAGGCAGCGTTACACTAAAACTTGCCAGAATACCATTAGGGTCAGGATTCACTGTAAACGTATCTCCGATGTACCTGTCCCCGTCATAGGCATCAGCATGTAAAAAACCAAGTCCTTGGAAATTAGGATCACTACTTCTTGGATTTATAGCAGGAAGCTTAACTAAGTCTGACCACGGTACAGATCTCCCCCTATTATGCTCGTAAGTAAATTTTGCTTTACCGCCGGTTGGATACTTTATTTCTTTTAAAATACCTGCTTCTGACTTTAGAGTATCTACACGTCTGTCAGGTATATATAAACCATAATGGAATATTCTTGTGAAAGGCCCATTGTTTTTCGCACCATTGTAATAGCCCCAATAATCTTGTCGGGAAGATAGCACACTGGGTAATACCTCTTCGTCATAGGTGAACCGGTATGGTGGCAAGTACGAATTATCACTTCCGTATTCCGAAATTTCTTTTAAGAATAGTCTTTTAAAGTACATGGCAAGGTAAGACAAACCAGGTAACATATTAGTCGTGTCCGTGCTTTCTGTATACTCATAGGCTAAATCGTAACCTTTTACCAGTTGATCATCTTGGTATATCTCTATTTTATCCAAAGCATGACCTACGAAATCTTCTCTTCCTGTTGCCTCGCTTATAAATTCTATTTTATCTCTGCCATTATTAAATTCAATACGACTAATTTGGTATTCATAATTTTGTATTCTTGAAATTTTAGTGCGTATCTGTTCCAAATCACCCATCCCGACAATACCTGTGGTAGATCCTTCTGGGTTCGGATTTATATGAAAATCTCCGGATTTTCCCCAATATACTCCTCCTTGATTTTCATAAAAAAAGCTGATAATATCCCCTGTGACTGTCTCTATATCCATTAATTTCCAGGCACTGTAAAATTCGTCCGAGTCATCCGCTGGCGGATCTAGCACCTGGTTTCCCCAATAATCTATCGTGTATCCTGTAGAATGTTGATAATCCCGGGCTTTGCGTAGTCCGTTTTTTGATACCCCAAAATAGTACTTGTTTCCATTAGCATCTGTCATTACAAAGGCATCTATTTTACCTGACCAGCCATTTTCTCTGGTGTAACCAATGGTGATATCCCCAAAACTCTGTATCAAAGGTTGGCCGTCTGTATAATCCAGTACAAACTTACCACTCACTCCGCCTGCATTAAAAGTAAATTGGTCAGGATAAAAATCGACTGTAAGTTCATTGTCAGAATTATGAACTGCTTGTCTTGTCTGCAAATCTTGAGGATAATTCACAAAATAATGACCTCTTGCCAAATAACCTTTTATACTTTCATCGCTTTTTCCCCGCATTTGCCTGGAAATACTTCCGCCATATTGTAACGACCAACCCGTACCTGTACGTGGAGCTACTTCCGAGACCTGTACGCCTCTTGCATGGTAAGATAATTGTATGGGGATTTCCATACTTCCTTCTTTTATCGTGTAAATAGGTACCGAAATATTAGGAAGCCCTGTATAATGGGATACCGGAACTTCGATAAAATTGGCTAACGCCGAAGCCTCCGGCGAGGGAGGTACAATCCTGGGTAAATCCTGACTTTGAACGCAGAGCGTCAATAGCGTCGTAAGGGTGCTTAAAAATAATTTTTTCATATTGATTTGTTTTAAATGATACTTCTGTGTTGTTGGTTTGCTGTTGTCATATATTGCGGTTTTATAAAATAACAAAACAAACCTATTTGTTTTTTTTGAGACTCGAGTACGGCCGAGCGTTACTAAAAGTACGCCTGATCAGTACTTTTTCGCTTTTTTTCATATAGTGTAGCTTTTTAGGGTTTATACTATTTTTAGTTATCTAATGCCAACAACAGGCTACCATTTGAACAGATACCTGTAAACAGCCGAAAAAAGCACACTACTCCAAGGGGTCTTCATCTTAACTCTGAAAAAACTATGGGGTCATAGCAATCTTCGTCTATTATATTAGCAATGTCAAAAGTAGACAATATAAATATACCTTGCAAGAGGAGAGCTTATTTTTACGAAATCAGCAAGGTTTTTTTAGTTTGTTTGAAGATAGTGTAACAGAAATGATAAAACCTTTTAAAAATAGACAATGGAATGCAGATTTTATTGATTTTTATCTAATAGACAGGCTGTTAAGGAAATGATATCCTTTTGAAATAGAACAGCCATAGAAACAAATGTAAAAAATAAGGATGCCTGTACCTTCTTAAACCCAAGTAAAGTTGTTGACCGAATTTACATGGGCTCAGTAGCTCACAAAAAGATAGAAAAGAGAAAGTGATAACCGGTATAAGTTTCTTTTGTAACTTTGGATTGCTTACTTTAGTTGATCAACTTATTTAAAATACGAATGTAAACATAAATATACCCCTATGGAAATCCTTTCAGATACAGTTAAAACAGAAATTGAAAACTGGAATCAAATACGAAATACCCGTGTGGCGCTTAACTTTCTTACATCCGGTAGCGGCTTTATTATTGGCCATCAAGATTTTTTAGAATGGAAAAAAAAGAATCCTAAAAACATCAATTGTTATTTTGCTATAGATCAATTTCAGCTAAAATTTTTTTTTGGCTGATGATATTTCGGATCAATCAAAAAAATACACTTTTGGTGAAAACCTGATAGAAAAAGAATTTTCAAGAACAATAACACCCGGCCCTTTTGAAAACCCTAAAAACACTTTTGCCCCTGTCCCGTTTTCTACGATAAGCTCAATAGATCCTCAAAAAGCAAAAAACCGTATTATTGACTGGGTACTGTCTGCAGAATTGTGGTTTGTAAATCAAACCGTAAATCTCGGTACTACCGAGGGAATTGCACGTATAATAACCATTCCTTTTAAAGATATTGAAGAGCTCTTTAAACGAAGTTCAGATAATGTATATGTTTTCTTTGCGATTAAAGACTTTTCAGACCTTGATGTAAACGGGTATAATATAGAGCTTATATTATCTCAAATGAATCCTAAAAAACGTACTAACAATCAAAGCATAAATACTGATAAAAGCCAGGAGTTTGAAGATGTTACAAGACCTTGCCCTCCTTTTGGCGGGAATTTACTCGAATTCGGACTACTAAGCTGAAGTTTAGATGATACAAATCATTGATAAAATAATGATAGGCCTGTCTTTTATCAATATTCTTTTACCTTTATACGGTATTTTTTTCTTTTTTAAAAAAAACAGGATACATATATTCGTTGTTTATTTTATTTTTCTCGCAAGTTTTGAAATTCTTTCTTTGTTTCAAATAAATAGCCTGTGGTTATTGCCCATATCATGTTATGTACATGCTTTTTGTCTGTTTTTTTATTTTTTGATAGACTATCTAAATTCGAAGAAAAAAAATATGTACGCTATTATTTTTGTTGTTATTTCCCTTATTATATGAATTATACCGAGGCTATTCTCTATTAAATTATGAATCATTTAGCCATTTATTCTATAACTTTTGTATTGTTTTATTAGCGCTTTATCTTCTATACAAGCAGCAATCGAAAATAGAAGAAGAAAAAAAGGTTTCCTTCTTTGCTTGTTTTTGCTATTCTGGCTTACTTTTCTTTTGATTTTATTATTGCAATTACTTCTAACTATCTGATAAATGAGCATCTTAGCATAGTTGGGTGGGTTTGGCTATTCAGAGCTTTTGGGTTGTCTTTTTTTTACTTTTCATTAGTTCGTTTTTCGGTAAGATGACTTATTTATAAAGATATTTTATGTCTACTATGATATTTGAAATGTTCATCCAAAATTGGAAAAATCCGGAAACTCCGTTGAAATGGATTTTATATGTACTCATTTTTACAGGGATTTTAATTTTTTTTATTGTTTTACTTACCAAAAATTATATCAGCAGCATAAAATCAGAACTGGAGAAAAAAGCACATTTAAAAATACAATATCAGGAAAAACTGATAGCAAACAGTATTACTATCCAAGAAAAAGAAAGAGTTCGAATAGCCGGAAATATCCATGATGATTTGATTGCTCAATTGTATCAAATTCAATTATTGAACAACAACGGAAAATTATCCGACCTGATTCTGGCGGGAATTCAAACTGCAAGAAAAATTTCTCATGACCTGTCTCCGCCTTTATTAAAAGAAAATTCGTTAAATAGTGCTTTTGAGATTTTTCTTACCCCTTTTAAAAAGGAATATAGTATTGACTTTTTTTTCAGAACACAAAACGCTGTAGTAGTTAGTTCTAGAAAAAAACTGCATCTTTTTCGGATATTCCAAGAAATTATTATCAACGCTGTCAAACATTCGCAAACCAAATCCATTGATGTACAGCTTAGAATAACAGGTTGTTATATTGTTCTCAGTGTTCAAGATTCTGGAATCGGTTTTTCCGGAAATATCAAAAAAGGATTAGGAATGAAAAACATAGAATTAAGAGCCCGGCAATTGGATGCCATATATAAATTTAAAACAAATACTCCTTCGGGAACTCGTTTCCTGCTTATATGCAAAAACCATGGACAAGATAAAAATAGCCATAGTTGAAAATAATCAATTGATTGCAGATTTACTAAAAGACTTTCTGGAAAAAGTTCGGGAATTTCATATCCTACATGTATCCTATAGTGGAAATTCTTTCCTGGAAAAAATAGATACATGTACGCTTCCTGATATACTTATATTAGATATTAGAATGCAAGAAGGTAGTGGTATTGAAGTAATAGAAAAACTTAAAAAACTAAACATTGATATCAAAATCCTTGTGCTATCTTCTTATTACGATTCCCACTACTTAAGCTATATGTTTAAACTGGGTGTGCATGCTTTCTTGCCAAAAGAAATTAAAAAAGAAAAATTGGTTGAAATAATTTTTAATCTTCAATCTGATGGTTATTATTTTAATCGAGATCAAATGGAAGCATTACAAAAACAAATTGCTGTAAAAGTCTCAAGTATTCCTCTACATGCAAAAGATTCTTTAACCCCCAGAGAGGTTGATGTCTTAAAACTATTATGCTATCAACTTACGGCAAAAGCAATTGCTGAAAAACTGTTCATTAGTAAAAAAACCGTTGAAACTCATAAATCAAATCTCTTATTAAAAACAGGAGCAAAGAACATTGCGGGGCTGATTATTTTTGCTGCTCAAAATGGGTTTATAAATATAAATCAAATTTTTTTGTGAATTAGTTATTTAACAGATATTCATAAAATATACAAATCAAAAAATTCCGGAAAATCTTAACCTTCCGGAATTTAATGCTACTTTAAAAAATACTATTGAAATTATCCCCAAGTATAAGTTCCGCCAATAGTTGCTGCAACAACACCTGCTCCTTCTGCAATCCCTGTGATATTACCATAGTAAGTACCATTGCTATCGTAACAATTAACCGTAAATGCATTTTCATCTGCTCCTCCTACAATTACTATTGCTGACCCGAATCCTACCAACTCATTTGGGGGAAGACTAAATATCGCAGCACCTTCTCCTTCCCAGGCTCCGAGTCCAAGACCCCAATCGTTTCCACTAAAGGATAATGTTCCGGAGGGACTTCCTACAAATGTAATGTCAAAAGTCAAGACTCCGTATGCAATAAATACGGCAAACTCTACCTCTCCTGCACCGATGTATACAGTGTCTTCAGGTACTTCCAATAATTTTTTATTACTATCTACTAAATGTTGAACTTTTTTACGATATTCAACATTATTTTTCTTTGCCTTCTCAATAAGCGCATTTTTTTGTTTTTCTGTCAATTTACTTTTTGCTTTCATGACTTTTACCTTTTAAGTTATTAATGATTGTTTTTGATAAATGCTTTCACATTTTCTCAGGTAAAGGTCTATGAACAATTCCGTTTTTTATTCAATAAAAATCCTGATTCTCTTATATTAAAGAAAAATACTTAATTTGTGGTGCTTTAAAATCAAAAATTGCGATGAGTGAAACAAATTTGTTATTCATGGTAAAGAAAGTTCTGATGAATACCACTTGTATAGTATAGCCAGACTAAAATAATTTGCCATTATTAAATCAATATTTTATGACATTTTTAGTTGAATTTTACTACAGTTTTATAATGAACTCATTTAAACTTTTTCAATTTGCTAAAAAATTACTGTTTTCCGCTCTGTTTTTGTCTTTTTTTCCTTCCGTAGCGCTGTGCTATGCAACTCAAAAAATCCTTCAACAGCCCTAAAAACTTCTAATTTTCGCTTACATCCAAAAAGTTTAAATGAGTTCATTATGTTTAAGCCCTTATTGAATGCAGAAAATGTATGATTCTTATTTGTAAGTAAAACCTATTCGCAGCGTCTTAATAGTCGAACTAAATAATAATTTAAGATATGAAAAATCAAATTGAGAACTCACTTTTAGATTTAAAAGAATTGCTAGGGAAAGGACAATTTATTGAAGCTATGGAAAAATATTTAGCTGATGATGTTGTTTTACAAGAAGCTGACAACAATCCTAAAATAGGAAAAGAAGTTTGTTTACAAGCTGAGAGAGATCTGTTATCTACTGTAACTGAGTTTGGCGGATATCAAATGAAAAATATAGCTGTGAATGGAGACATTTCTTACTATGAAGCTGTGATGGATTTTACAACTAATGATGGCAAAAAGCATCATTTTGAACAAGTGAATCGCACACAGTGGAAAGATGGGAAAATTATTAATGAACGCTATTATCATTCATAAGTTATAAAGCTTCTATAAATATTGGATTTTCGCATTGGTTTTAAAGATCAAGTAAATGATAAGGGGGGTTTTTAAAACCAATGCTTTCCTCACTTCTTTATAAGGGTCATATAAGACTTTATAACGTTTAATCCGGTATAAGTTACCCTTTCAAACTCGCCTTTAAGTATTCACGATTCATTCTGGCAATATTTTCCAATGAAATTCCTTTGGGGCATTCCACTTCACAAGCTCCGGTATTGGTACAGTTTCCAAACCCTTCTTCATCCATTTGTTTCACCATATTGAGTACGCGATCAGTAGCTTCAACTTGCCCTTGTGGCAATAAAGCGAACTGAGATACCTTTGCAGAAACAAATAACATGGCACTTGAGTTTTTACAGGTTGCTACACAGGCACCACAACCGATGCAGGTCGCTGCATCAAAAGCAGTATCTGCATCGTGTTTATTAATAGGAATAGCATTTGCATCCTGAGTATTTCCGGACGTGTTTATGGAAATAAACCCTCCGGCATGTTGAATTCTATCAAAAGCACTTCTGTCTACCACCAAATCTTTAACTACCGGAAAAGCTTTCGATCGGAAAGGTTCTATATAAATAGTATCTCCGTCTTTAAATTTACGCATGTGTAGTTGACAGGTTGTAATCCCTCTGTCGGGGCCATGTGCTTCTCCGTTAATATATAAAGAACACATACCACAGATTCCCTCTCTACAATCGTGGTCAAAGGCCACGGGCTCATCACCCTTTTCAATTAATTGATTGTTTAATACATCTAACATTTCAAGGAAAGACATATCGGGCGACACATCCGCAATTTGGTAATTGACCATTTTACCTTTATCACTAGCATTTTTTTGACGCCAAATTTTAAGTGTTAAGTTCATTTACTTAGATTTTAGTATTGAATACTGAGTATATGAGTAGTTATAAAGTCTAACATTTCAAATCTCAATACTGACATCTATTTATAACTTCTTTGTTTTAATTCTATATCATTAAATTCTAATTCTTCTTTGTGCAGTACGGCATCTTTGGGTTCTCCTTTATATTCCCATGCAGAAACAAATGCAAACGCCTTGTCATTTCGTTTTGCTTCGCCTTTCTGAGGTCCGTCTTCTTCTACGGATTCTTCTCTAAAATGACCTCCGCACGATTCGGTTCTATACAAAGCATCTTTGGCAAATAATTCACCTAATTCCAGAAAATCCGCTACTCGACCTGCTTTTGCCAATTCTTCATTGAATTCATTAGCAGACCCGGGAACTCGAACATCTTTCCAAAACTCTTTTCGCAAAGCAGAAATTTCTTCAATGGCTTCCCGAAGCCCTTTTTCATTACGAGACATACCTACTTTATTCCACATGATCTTTCCTAATCTCTTATGAAAATGATCTACGGAATGTTTCCCACTGTTGTTAACTAGCTTATCTAAGGTTTCCTTAACACTCTTCTCTGCAGCTTCAAACTCAGGTAAATCCGTAGAAATCGATCCGGTTCTAATGTCATTTGCCAAATAATCTCCTATGGTATATGGCAATACAAAATAACCGTCTGCCAAACCTTGCATCAGAGCAGATGCTCCTAATCTGTTAGCCCCGTGATCAGAGAAATTAGCTTCTCCAATGCAGTACAAGCCGGGAATAGTTGTTTGTAAATTGTAATCTACCCAAACTCCCCCCATCGTATAATGTACAGCCGGATAGATCATCATAGGAGTTTCGTACGGATTTTCATCAACGATCTTCTCATACATTTGAAACAGGTTCCCGTATTTTGTTTTTATCGCTTCTTGTCCGAGTGATGTTACCAAAGCGGCATCATTTTGATCCAGGTGTCTAATCTGTGCTTGCTCTTTCCCGTAACGCTGAATTGCCGAAGCAAAGTCTAAATACACCGCTTCTCCTGTTGTATTCACTCCAAATCCGGCATCACAACGTTCTTTTGCTGCTCTGGACGCAACATCTCTGGGGACCAAGTTTCCAAAAGCAGGGTAACGTCTCTCCAGATAGTAATCCCTATCTTCTTCGGCAATTTGAGTGGGTTTTAATTTTCCCTCTCTGATGGCTTTTACGTCTTCTAATTTCTTGGGAACCCAGATGCGCCCGTCATTTCTCAATGATTCCGACATCAATGTTAATTTGGACTGGTGATCTCCTGAAACCGGAATACAAGTGGGGTGAATTTGCGTGTAACAAGGGTTTGCAAAATAAGCTCCGCGTTTGTGAGCTTTCCAAGCTGCTGTTACGTTAGAACACATGGCATTGGTTGACAGGAAAAATACATTTCCGTACCCTCCCGTTCCCAGGACAACAGCATGTGCAGAATGGCGTTCTATTTCTCCGGTTACTAAATTTCGAGCGATAATCCCTCGTGCTTTCCCATCAACAATCACCACATCTAACATTTCATGCCGGTTATACATTTTGATCTTGCCACGGCCAATTTGACGATTTATTGCCGAATAAGCTCCTAACAATAATTGTTGTCCGGTTTGCCCTTTTGCATAAAAAGTTCTGGAAACCAGTACCCCACCAAAGGAGCGATTGTCTAACAAACCTCCATAATCGCGTGCAAAAGGAACTCCTTGTGCCACACACTGATCGATAATATTTGCGGAAACTTCTGCCAAACGGTATACATTGGCTTCCCGTGAGCGGTAATCTCCTCCTTTTACCGTATCATAAAATAACCGGTAAGTAGAATCTCCGTCTCCCTGGTAATTTTTTGCGGCGTTAATGCCTCCCTGCGCCGCAATAGAATGTGCTCGCCTTGGCGAATCTTGAAAGCAAAATGCTTTTACGTTGTAGCCGAGCTCTGCCAGTGTTGCTGCCGCAGATCCCCCTGCTAGCCCTGTTCCCACAACAATAATATCAATCAGGCGTTTATTAGCCGGATTTACAAGGTCAATGTCATTTTTATGTTTTGTCCACTTATCCGCTAGTGGTCCTGAAGGTACTTTTGAATCTAAAGCCATAGTGATAAGTCTTTTTTTAGTGTCCTGAAATATGGTGAAACAATGCGATAAAAATAAATCCTATCGGAATTCCTATTGCGTAAATTTTTGAAATCTTCTTCAAACCTCTGGTATATTTATTGTTGGCTCCAACAGACTGGAAAGCTGAACTGAAACCATGTAATAAATGCATGGCTAAAAACACAAAAGCTAAGCAATACGCACCTACACGAACCGGACTGTGAAACTTTTCTGTCAATTCATAAAAATATCTGAATTCTCCTTCATGCATTCCGCTCATATCTCCTAATATATATTTTGTCTTGATTTCGGGAATCCAGAAATCAATGAAATGTAGTACCATAAAAGCTAAAATTACCAATCCGCTCCAGATCATGTTCCGACTCATCCATGATGAATTAGCTCCGCCATTGTTTTTTGTATATTTGACCTGACGTGCTTTGTTATTTTGAATTTCCAATACAAATCCCATGACAAAGTGAAACACCACGCCCAAAATCAAAACGGGTTGTAAAATATATTGCACTGCCCAAAATGTCCCCATAAAATGAGAAGCCCGGTTAAATGCATTTTCACTAAAAACCGATAAAATGTTAATGGCAAAATGCTGTAAAAGGAAAATCATCAGGAAAAGTGCCGAAAGTGCCATGGCAAACTTTCTCCCTATTGAAGAATTGAAAAGTCCACTCATTTTAGTAGTTAATTTTAATACATACAAAGGTACGATGCAAACGTTTTATGAACAAGCTTTAAAAGTCATTTTCCTTTGTATTTAGAATGATTACAATTAATTATCTTATTTGATAGAAAAACTTCTTTCTTCCTTGCCGATTTTCACAGTGTATTCTCCTTTCGGCAAATAATACACTCCGTTTTTAGCTTCTTTTAAAGTATTTTCTTTATGTTTATTCAAGTACGCTTTTTTTCCTTTTTTGGAAAAAGAAACATCAAAAACGGCTTCGTTAATTCCGGTATCTGCATTTACGGGAATTGAATTTACTTTGATCGTATTCAGGTAGACAGCTATGGTTGTTTTCTTTTTTTCTTTAGAATAATATGGAATTGTAATTTTCGGAGTGTTCGGCTTTAACCACTTACTCCATGAGCTCCCCCAGTTTTCTCTTTTCCGAATGGGTGAAATAGCAAAAATATGATGTTTTTTAGCTGCCAGTTCTTTAGTCATTAACTGTAACGGAGCAATATTGGCTTTGTACAAACTTCGTCCGTGTGTCCCCACTATTAAATGTTTTGCTTCGGGTTGTACTGCCAAATCATGCACAGCAACATTGGGCAACCCTTTGTGGAACGGAAACCATTTGTCCCCCCTGTCAAAAGAAGCGTATACTCCATTGTCTGTTCCAATATACAACAAATCCGGGTTTTCCGGATCTTCTCGAATGACATTCACCGGAGACACAGGAATGCTGTCAGAGATATTTTTCCATGTTTTTCCATAATCTTCCGATACGTAAACATAAGGAGTAAAATCATCCCAGCGATATCCGTTTAAGGTAACGTATACACGTTCTTTTTTGTGCTGTGAGGCAATCACCCTGCTAACCCACAGGTCTTTTGGAAACGCATTCGAAATTTTTTCCCAAGAGCCTCCGCCGTCTTTTGTAATATGAACATACCCGTCATCAGAACCTACATAAATCAATCCGAATTGGAAAGGAGATTCCGAAATGGTTGTCAGGGTTCCGTAAGCTACATTTCCTTTTTTCCCTCCGGTGGTTAAATTATCGGAAATGGTTTCCCAGGTATCTCCCCGGTTTAAACTTCGGTGCAATTTATTACTTCCCAAATATAAGATATCCTGATGGTGTTTTGACAACTGAATGGGTGTCTGCCAATTGAACCGATACGGGTTTTCTCCTAACGTATGTTTAGGCTGGATGTATTTTCTTTTGCCGGAACCCCTGTCAATTCTATAATAGTTTCCAAACTGATATCCCGTATACACTATATTTGGGTTTCTATCGTCTACCTGAATCTGCATGCCATCACCTCCCATAATGGATTTGTAGGGGTTTTGCCCTGACTGGTGCCAACGCGTATCAATTTTTGCCGTATGAGGAGCCGTCCAAACACCGTTGTCTTGCAAACCTCCGTAAACGTGATAGGGCTTTTGGTTGTCTGCATAAATAGCGTAGAACTGGCCAACAGAGGGTACATTCAATTTCGTCCAGCTTTCTCCGTCGTCATAAGAAAGGTTGAGCCCGCCATCATTTCCGTCAATTAAATGCCCTTGTTGTTTTGGATTTACCCACAATGCCTGGTGATCTGCATGTACATTTTCCCTGCTAATGGATGTAAATGTTTTTCCTGTGTCTTTGGATTTCAAAATAGGAACTCCCAAAATGTATATTCCATTTTTATCCTGCGGATCTACACGAATTTCTCCAAAATAATATCCGTAAGAATAATATAAGTCATCCAAATATTCCTTGTGTGTTTTTTCCCATGATTTGCCTCCGTTTGTCGTTAAAAAAACTTCCGCACCCACAACCGGCGTATCAAACAACAAGGAATTGGCGTCTTCCAAATATTTTGCCAAATCTACAGGTTTTACAGAGCCTGCACGTACCATCTGTTTTACATTTTCTGCTTTGTATTTTTCCTGAAACCCATTTGTTTTTAGGTACTTATTTAATTTTTCATCGGTAAGATTTAAAAATACATCTACAGACATGGTCTTAAAATCGTCTTTGGTAAGTACATCCGAAGATGTTTTTTTCTTATGATCTGCTTTTCTTCTAAACTGACTATCATGCAGCGCATATACCGTATTTTCATCGTATACGGCTAGTCCTATTCTACCAACGCCATCTCCATTTGGAAATCCGTTTTTTTCGGAAATTTTTTTCCAGAAATCTCCTCCGTCAATACTTTTATAGACGGCCGAGTGCTTTCCATCACCATCAAAATTCCACGCTTTGCGTTCCCGCTCCCAGGAAGCAGCATATAATATTTTTGGATTTTGAGGAGCCGCGGCGATATCTATAATTCCCGTATCACGATTGATAAATAGTGTTTTTTTCCATGTCTCCCCTCCGTCTGCTGTTTTGAAAATTCCTCTTTCGGCATTCGGTGAGTATAGATGACCTATTACCCCAACAATGATTTCATTTGGGTTGTTTGGGTTGATAACAATTCTACTGATATGATGCGTGTCTGACAAACCAACAGCTTCCCAGGATTTCCCTTTATTTACAGATTTCAACATTCCGATTCCGGCATAGGAAGATCTGGAAGAGTTCTTTTCTCCTGTTCCTAACCAAATGGTTCCGCTTTTCCAATCAACTGCAATATCTCCGACATTTTGTGTGGGCGAATTGTCCAAAACCGGAGAAAATGTTGTGCCGTTATTATTCGTGTACCACAATCCTCCGGATGCATATCCTACATAAAATTCTGTCGGATCGTTTGGGTTGACATCTATATCTGCAACACGGCCACTCATAATTGTCGGCCCGATATTGGTAAAAGAAACATTTTTAATGATGGAGGTTTTAGCCTGTTTTTCTTTTTCTTCCAGCGCCTTTTTTACAATAGTTGCTTGAGTTGCAGGTTGTTGTGAGAATAGTGTCCATGAAATAAAAAGTAGTACAAGTTGAAAGATTGTTTTCATCATTTTCAGGTTATTTTAATATCTCTTGTTTGTTATAAGGCTGAAACCTTTGCAAAATAGGTATATATTTTGTATTTGAATTGATTTGGCTTCAAATTTCTTCCTTCTCGAAGATTTTAAATCCTCAAAACCAGCAGGTTACTCCAGTTTAAAATTTTCTTCGGGCGTTGAACTTTTTTGCCAATCATCGAAAAGTAATGGTGCTCTATCCTCTGAGCTACTTAACCGATTTTATATTTTAAAGAACGTTTTGTTTATTAAGTTCCGCCTGGACCAAAAGGAGTCACACTATGCGCAGCATCCAAAACATCCTTTGGATTTGCTTTCCCAAAATCAATCAGCATCACCGAGCAACAAATATCGGCACTATTTTATAGAATTAAAGAATAATAACTACCACCAACAAAGTACTCATAGCAATCGAATAGTTTGAATAAAATAAATCTATAGCATAAAAACACACATGTCAGCCCCCGAAAACAATGAAATTTTGGCATCACTATTTTCAATAATAGGGTATTTTTGAGTTAAAAATCCCTGAATATTGATCAAATTTATACTATTATCTGTTCAATTTTCATTATAGCATTATGCAGAGTCTGAAATTATTTCATAACAATTCCATAAACCACATATACAATTCCCAGTATCAACATAGAAGAATACCAGTAAGCAGGTATCATAAAACAGGTAGCAGCTAATAAAAAAGCAATTCCGGAAAAAAGATAAAAATTCTTCTCAGAGCCACTTAATATGATTAGCAATATTGCATATAAAATAAACCCTGCGGGGGCTATTACATTATGTAATCCGTTAGTCCACAGCAGTATCAGGGTTAATACACCAATAATACAATAAACCAGATATATGCGGAATCTTTTTTTTGAAGCGGGATTCCAGATACCTACATGCCGCTTTCTGCTACTTCTCCTATTGGAATAGAATAAAGCTAAAGAAGAAAATAAGAACAGAAACAATAGTATGGAAATGATAAAAAACGCTACCAATTGTACAGATAGAAACATCATTATAGTATCATCTGCTAAAAAGTTAGCAATGCTTTTTTCAATCAGGTAAGCACTTGCCAAAAAATACGAGCCTATCTGAATACTAGTACATCTTTTTAAAATAAAGTTTGAAAATTTGATATCTTGTATGGCATTATTCTGACCCATCTATAAGAAGTAAACAAATACGAATATACAAAAATGAACCCTGCAGAGCACTACATTTTAAATCAACCCGAACCTTTCAAATCGATTTTATTACAATTACAGATATTAATTGAGGCTGCCTACCCTGAAGTTGATTTGAAATACAAATGGAAAATTCCTTATTATTATCTGCACAATAAACCATTTTGTTTTTTAAATGTAAGCAAGGGTTATGTTGACGTAGGGCTTTGGTTACCCTATCTCATAGAAGGTTTAAGCCCCTATTTGATATCGGAAGGAAGAAAAAAAATGAAATCTTTGCGTTATTATACCATCGAAGAAATAGACCCAAAAATACTCTTTAAAGCATTGGAAGAAGTTCATAAAAACTACCAAAAAGGATTTTGGAAAGGTTGACATAGTTTCAAGTAAAAAACTTGGAAATAAGAAAAATAGTACTATTTTTTCGAAGAAAATAAAAATTAAAACAGTATCCGTTGATCAAAAACAGGCTATACAAAATCTTACATTGGGAGCATTGGCCTTTGCTAATGTTTTATCTTCCTAATATTCCTTATGCATTGATCCACGGTATTAAAGAACGAAATTTTGTTCTTTATACTGCTGTAAACCCCGGAATAAAAAATTCGGGAATAGGATCCGAATCCAAATACGAAACGCTACTAATGATACCGGAAAAATACGTTCCAAAATCTGTTTTACATAAAGTAGATCAGTCCGTACAAGAAACACTAAAAGCTATTGAAAAGAAGCACATACAGTATCCTGTTATTGCAAAACCGGACATAGGTTTCCGAGGCTTGTTGGTTAAGAAAATGGATGATGAATCAGCACTTATTGAGTATCTCCAAAAGTATCCGGTTGCTATTATCATCCAGGAGTTTTTAACTCATAAAAACGAATGTGGTATCTTTTATTACAGACATCCAAGTGAGAAAAAAGGTCATATCACCTCCATTACATTAAAAAAATTTTTGCATGTTACCGGTAATGGTACATCTACTATAGAAGAGCTTATTTTATGCGATAAAAGAGCAAAATTATACCTCCGCTTTATCAAAAAAAATCTTTCTGTTGACTTGTCCGATATACCGGAAAAAGGAAAGCAGGTGAAACTATCCAGTATTGGCAATCATTCAAAAGGTACTCAATTTATTAATGGAAATCATTTGATCAATAAGCAACTCTGCCGGTCTTTCGATAACTTAAATCATCAAATAGATGGTTGGTATTACGGAAGAATGGATGTAAAATACAATACTTTAGAAGAATTATGTAACGGAAATTTTAAGGTTTTAGAATTAAATGGAATTTTAGCTGAGCCCACTCATATATATGATGCCAGTAAAATCACTTATTTAGGTGCGTTAAAAACGATTCGTAAACATTGGAAACAACTCTACAGAATTGCCATATATAACCATAAACAAAAAAAAGTACCCTATAGAAAAGCATTCCCTTTCATTAAAGAAATGCTGGTTTTAAAAGCATATTCAAAACGAGTGCACAAAATGTCAAAAGCTAATTAAACAGTACTTTCTTTGGAGTCGTCGGGTTATATCCAAAATCGTTATCCGGTAATTTTAAGCCTAAGTGATTTATTATAAATCCGATGCTTGAAAAATGATGAATTGCATGGCTATGTGCCTGGCAAAGTGCACTTTCCAGAGTATATTTCATGGTAACTTTTCCCAGACCCAAATCATCTGTTACGGCAAGTGTCATATTAAAATCTTCTTCTTCTAATTGATGAAGTTTGGAAATCACCTGGTTAAAGTAATCAATTCCAACAGTTGTTTTTTGTTCGGCTAATGCATTTCTCTCCCGAAGAGAAAAATCTACCTCTCTGGATTCAAGACCCTTAAAAATACAACTAAAAACATCCAATATATGCCTCATATGTGCTCCTATACTAGAATAATAAGGCGGCGATGAAGTATCGCTATATTGTTGATCTGAAATAGAATTTAACAACTTTATCCCCCTGTGCAAATTCTTTTCAATGGCATCTATCATAAAGCTTTGTATACTTAAAACCATAAAGTTAAACTTTATTTTCAATTATACTAAATAATCTTAGTACATGACAAAAAATACAATTAGTTGATTATCAACAACTTAAATGTTAAAATATTAATTTAAAGCATTGATATTCAGTATATTGGAAGAATAAAATCACTCATTTTTCTAATGAAGAAAACCAATGCTTCCGTCAAAAGTAACGAATTAAATTCAATTTTAAAGTAGCACTGCCGCATAAGAACAAAACCATTAAAACGTGCCATTTGTTCAACGTCTACAGGGGTAACGAATTTATTCATTATCCTAAGATTGTACATGTTAATGGGCAACTTTGTTAGCTTTCCGGATGTAAACCACAGCCCAAAAACACAAAACAAGATTTCTTGATTATCGTTTCGTTCAACGCACCTGATAAAGCTATGGAGCAGTACAAAGAAAGATGGCTGATAGAAAGGTGTTTTAAAGCTATCAAATCAAGTGGCTTTGATATTGAAAATACACATTTACAAGACATAAAGCGTATTGAAAAACTTGTTCTACTTGTGATGATCGCTTTTGTGTGCTGTTATAAAGTAGGTATATATTTACATCAACTAAACCCTATCAAAATAAAAAAACACGGAAGAATGACCAAAAGTATTTTTAAATATGGACTGGATTATATCGCTTCTGTGCTGTTAAACCATGTAAATCAAAACAATATTAACTTGACAAAATTTTTGTCATGTACTTAGAAACAAAATATAAAAATTTGGCTCTGTGTTTAACCGAAATGTAGTACCTTTTTACACGCTACGTTTCATACACAAAACGTTGTGCTTAATGCCAGAAAAACCATATTTCCATCAAAAATTTAGTTATAAAAAGCTAAATTTGCTTGAATGGAAACAAAAAATCTTTACATAATTTCGGGATGTAATGGAGTTGGAAAAACAACTGCTTCGTATACAATTTTACCTGAAATAATTGAATGTAGAGAATTTGTAAACGCAGACGAAATCGCTAAAGGACTATCACCTTTTCAACCTGAAAAAGTAGCCTTTGAGGCTGGACGGATAATGATTAACCGGATCAACGAACTGCTAAGAGACAACAATAGTTTTGCGTTTGAGACGACCTTATCGACAAGAAGTTATCGGAAAAAAATACTGGATGCACAAAAAGAAGGATATGCTGTCATTCTACTCTTCTTTTGGCTCAATGATGTTGAACTTGCAAAAGAAAGAAGATACTTCAAAGGAATTTACAATCTTTTCGACATTTATCTTCCGATTATAAACGGAGCATTGATTTTCGACAATTCCTATGGGAAACACGAATTAATTGCTCACAAAATGGGAACGCATAAATTAGAAATCGTAGATTTAGAGAAGTTTAAAATGTTAAAAGGAATACATGACACAAAAGGATAAACAAATTGAACTAAAGGAAAAAATCGTTAAAGGGCTTGAGATAGTATATGAACGGCTTATTGAGTTTAAAAAAGCGAAAAACAGTGAGCTTGTAATAATGCAAGGAGATAAAATTGTAAAAATTAAGCCGGAATAATTACTAAGCACAACATGGCTATGGAATTTGAGATATACAAATCCACCATTGATAAATGGGAACCTTTCTTTTACCAATCTTTTTGTAACAAATTTATAAAATGTCTCGTCCTAAAATAGGGCTACAGTTAATTATTAAAATTTATGCTACATTTTTGTGCACGTAATTAGGTGTTTTATAATCTAAAGATAAATGTAATCTTTTATTATTATATAATTTGATTGCATTTTTTGTTGCTTTTTTGGCGTGATTGATATTTGTAAATGTTTGGTCGAGGAAGAATTCATCTTTTAAAATTCCGTTAACTCTTTCGGCCATTGCGTTTTCGTAGCAATGATTTTCTTGGGTCATACTGATTTGTATCTTTTTTCTTTTCAAAATTTGAGTATAAACATTGCTACAATATTGTATTCCTCTATCAGAATGATGTATGATTTCTTCGGTATTTTTAGTTTGATAAATAGCTTTATTTAAAGCTCTAACACAGCCTTTAAGTTCTAAACTATCACTAATATCATAGCCTACTATTTTTCTTGAATACATATCAGTAATAAGTGCTAAATAACAAAATCCATTTATAGTTCTTATATAGGTAATATCCGAAGCCCAAACTTGGTTAGGTCTATTAATGATCAGGTCTTTTATGATATTTTTATATTTATAAAAACGATGGTAAGAGTTGGTTGTTTTAGAAGAATATTTTTTCCTTCTAATTAACAAATTATTTTCTTTTAAGATTCTAAATAACTGGTCTCTACCTATATTTATATTCTGTTTCCTAAAATCATTATGTAAGGATTTCATTAGCTTTCTAGTACCTTCTCTGGGTAATGTTTTCCTGCTTTTTTTAACAAGCATTATTACATTTTGTTCTATTTGTTTTTTAAGAACAAACCTTTTTTGATATTTGTAATAAGCATCTCTTTTTAACTCGAAAGCATTACAAATAGTAGCGATGGCGTACCTTCTTTTTTTTCTATTAATCGGTGCTATTTTCATTAAGGCTTTATGTTTAAGTTTTTTTTTAATTCTTCAACATTTTTATAGCCAAGATTTTCAGCAGCTACTTCAAGATAACTATCATTCACAAGTTTATCTAGATCCTTTTTAATAAGAAGATCTTTGAGTTGTTTTAGCTCTTTTTGAAGGGCTTTAATACGGGATAATTCGTCGTCTGTTTGCACGGTTACACGGGTGTTCATTAAATCTTTACGGTCATATTTTTTAATCCATACGTTTATCGTACTAGATTGTATGCCGTAAGTTAAGGCAATTTGTCTTTTGGAATGGTTTCCTTTGGTAAGTTCTGCTAATACTTTGAGTTTAAAACTCTCACTATAACGTCTTACATATCCATCATTTTTATACATATACTTGTTGTTTTTTGTATACATATTTCAGGACGGGTCAAAATAATATACAAAATAATAAGGCATGTTTTTTGTGGTTTAAAGATAAGCTATTATCGGAATTTACCCATTTACGATAAAATACAAATTATAATGTTAAATTTAGATAATACGTCTTCCAAATAAATCAGAGGTTAAAGGTAGTAACAATGAAGTTGATAAAATTACTCTTTATTCTATATTGCCAGATAAATATCTTCGCAATAAACAGTCAAGCTACTGATTCTCTTAAACCAGGGAAATCAAAAGATACTACCTATCGATCTAAAGAGTTCAAGTTAAAAAAAATATTAGCCAAATCAATTATAGAAAGTATAGAGAATCTCAACCTTAGTTCGAGAAGCCTTTCATCAGATGAATTAAAAAAAACAGCAATTAGTTATGCTTTATTAGGTCAAGTAACCGAATCTGCTAATTATGCTGAAAGGTATATAAAAGCATCTCACGAAGTAAATATTTTAGATCATGAGGCGTTTGAAGCATTCGTAAATTCTGATGAGTATCGTTCTTTAATAAAAAAATACAAACCAGAAATTAATGGTTGGATTTTATTTTTTTTTTCATGCGGACTCATTGGTGTTTTCTTATCAATTGTCATTAATTTGAGACGCAAAGGTGATACTTTAGCGAACTTGATGATCACATTATTTTTATTTTTCAATTCTTTATTTATCATCCACTTATGCCTTTATCTATCTAAGTTTAGTTTTTACAATCCGCATGTCCTTTATATAAGTACTCCTTTTTCATTCATTTATGGACCGTTACTGTATTTTTATTTCAAAAGAATCTCTGAAAAATATCGCTTTAAGAGGATTGATTTATTGCATTTAATTCCTACAGTCCTACTAATTGGTTATTTACTACCTATCTATCTTTTATCAGCAGAAGAAAAATTACATCTCATGTATAACAGAGATGAAGTTTTACATTCTATTCTTACTTGGATCGTACTCATTAAATATGTTTCACTTATAACATATGCTTTTTTGGCCTTTAGATTGTTCAAAAAAAGAATTCAAAAAAGAAAAAAACTCCATAAGCAGATCATAAGATGGCAGAGAAATATGGTACTCTTGTACGTTTCGTATGTCTTCTTTTACATTATTTATGGTATTGCAATATTGAATATGGTAGATAACAACCTTCTATTTTATCCGCAAATATTTTCAATGGCTCTTATTATTCTATATGTAGGATACATAGCTTACGTGCAGCCAAGGGTATTTAGCAAGAAATACTTATTTCAGGATGTTACATTTTTTAAGTATAAGAAATCCGGATTAACAAATAGCTATTCTGAAGAGCTCAAAGATAAGCTATTTATTTTACTCAATGAAGAAAAGGTTTTTAAGGGTGCATAACATTTTGTCGCGAAATAGTTATTTTTAAGGATTAACTTTTAAAAGCGACACCATTATGATTAGCGAAGAGGAATTTTTAGCCCAAGCCAAGAAGCGTTATCAAGCGATAGCAAAATTATCAAACATAAAGAGTTACTATGATTACGAAAAGACTTTTGATCAAATATGGACGGACTATGGTCGAGAGGTTTTAGAGAGAAGTATAAGCGAACCATCTAAAGACAGGCGTAAAAAAAAACTTATCACGTTACGGAAAGATAGAGATTAACAACACTCATCCCTTTAGTGAAAAAGTCAATGGATTTAAGATAAGTCCCTATATGCAAGACAAAATGATTTATATTGGTCAAAACGATTGTTATGGAGATGGTCATGAAGTTTTATCGAATCTTCTAGGTGTTTCAGTCAATGCGATGCAGCTTTACAGAGTCACAGACTTTTATGGTGGTTTATTAGAGCAAGAAAAAGTATTGGAGGTTGATGCCGTTGAACCTGATATTCTTAAGGTAGATAACCAAGAGTGCATATATGCTATGGTCGATGGGTCGATGCTTTTCACTCGGGAAGAGGCTTGGAAAGAAGTAAAATTAGGCAGAATTTTTAAACAGAGTAGCTGTATGGACATATCAAATAAACGTGGATGGATACGCCATTCGTTGTATGAAGCATATTTAGGCAAAGCTGATAAGTTTACAGATAGAATGGATAGATACTTAGGCTGTTACAGGAGTATTGATAAGCGACTGATTTTTGTTGGTGATGGTGCTAGATGGATATGGAAATGGGTAGATCAACATTACCCTTTTGCCACACAAATATTGGATTGGTATCATGCTTTAGAACATTTACACGATTTTGCTAAGGTTTGTCTCTCTAATCAAGAGTCATATAACAGTTGGGTTGGTCAACAGGAGCAACTACTAAAAAACAGTCAAGTAAATCAAGTCATTGAGAATATCAAAAACTTAGAATTGACAAAGCAAAATCAACGTAAACAACAAAGCCAACTTATCACATATTATACCGAAAATAGGTCGCGTATGGACTATCAGCAATATCAAAATACAGGAGCAGGTATTATAGGATCTGGAGCCATAGAAGCAGCTAACAGGGAGGTTGTTCAAAAAAGAATGAAACTCTCTGGACAACGTTGGTCTAAAATTGGAGCTCAAAATATGCTCACATTAAGAACAACTAAACTGAGTGATAAATGGAACAAAGTAGTTAACCTAATCTGTACTGAGAAAAATAAAGCTGCTTAAAACGACAAAATGTTATGCACCCGTTTTTAAAGACAGTAATTTAAGTTTAGATAGCTTGGCTACAAAATTAGATACTACAAGACATAATATATCTCAAGTGATCAATGAGCATTTTGGAGTCAACTTTTTTAACCTGATCAACAAATATCGTATCTCTGAATCGATGCGTATCCTCAAAGAAGATCACAACAGAAATCTTCATATAATAGACGTTGCTTATGATGTTGGTTTTAATAATAAAGTCACTTTTAACAAAGCATTCAAAGCAGAAACCGGCACTACACCAAGTACCTACATCCGAAGTCTAAACAATTTAGGGTTTTCGAATTTTTAGTCTCGTAAAAAGTAAGGAAATATTTATCGGCAAAGAAAATGATTATAGGGATTACCTATAAATTTCTTCATGTGCATTTTTTTTGAATTGTATTTGAATTAATTGAGCTGGTTATTATGACTTGTACTTTATTATTCCATTAAACTTTGGCTTCATTAAAGAGTATTATCGATTAATACCAGCTTTCTTTTCTCATACAATCTTAGTTCAAATTTTAATTAAAAATGTAGTTATATGAGAGTAAAATTTTTCATTACAATGATGCTTTTATTGTGCTTGCCAATTTTTTCACAAGAGAAAATGATTACCGGTGTAGTAGCAAGTGATTTGGGAACGTTACCAGGAGTAAGTATCTTATTGAAAGGAACAACAAAAGGGGTAGAAACAGACTTTGATGGAAAATACCGTATTCTAGCAAAAGTTGGAGATGTGCTTGTTTTCAGTTACTTAGGTTTTGTAACAGTCGAAAGAACAATAGGAGATGCCTCGGTGATAAATGTTGTTATGCAAGAGAGTGGAGAAGTGTTGGAAGAAGTTGTAGTTGTAGCCTACGGATCCCGAAGAAAGGAAGAAATTACCGGATCGGTTCAGGCAATAAGTTCCAGTACAATTGAGCAACAACAAGTAACATCACCTTTAAGAGCTCTGCAAGGAACAGTACCAGGAATTAATTTAATCACACAAGGGGGGCAACCGGGAAACAATCCAAATATTGTCATTAGAGGATTTGGTAGTTTCAATGGAAGCAATAGTCCATTAATTGTTGTTGACGGAGCACCATACAATGGTAACTTAAATACGATTAGTCAAGACCAGATTGAGTCAATTTCAGTTTTAAAAGATGCTTCTTCTGCGTCACTTTACGGTTCTAGAGCTGCAAATGGGGTTATCATTATTACAACCAAACGTGGTAAAAGAAATTCTGATGCAAAAGTATCGATTCGATCTCAATATGGGATTTCAAATCCAGCAGTAGGAATACACGATTTAGTTGGACCTGAAGATTATTTGAAATTAAATTGGCAAGCAATCAGAAATAATAATATTTATCAATTAGATCAATCACCAACAGATGCTGCCTTAAATGCAACAAACCAATTGATCCCTACATTGGGATACAACCCATACAGTGTTGCTAATCCAATAGATATCAACGGGCAATTGGTTGCAGGTGCAAATTTATTGTGGAATACAACCTGGCAAGATGTAGTTTTAAGAGACAATGTATCTCGGGTCAATCACAATATCAGTATCACTGGAGGAGAGGAAAATAATAATTATTTTATCTCGCTGGATTATCTGGATGATGAAGGTCCTGTAATTGCTTCAGATTTTGAGAGAATAGCACTACGTGGAGCCATTGATGCAGATGTAAATGATTGGCTTAAGGTTGGCCTTACTTCAAGTTATTCGAGATCTTATTCTAACAATCCGGATCAAACATCCGGAAGCACTACTCAGGCTATTTCTTGGATATATAGCAACAGTAGTATTTATCCTATTTATGTTAGAGATGAAAATGGAAACCTGATTTTAGATGAAAACGGGCAAGTGATTTATGATTTAGGTAATGGGAATGGGAGACCTCCAGGGCAATCTGTAAACAGTATCAGACCTGGTATCGTAGGCGAGAATATATTAGCTTCTATCGAATTAGGTTCGGAGACCAGAACACGATCTAATTTTGTAGGATCTGCGTATGCAGAGGTCGGCTTTTTTGAAAAATTTAAGTTTAGAAGTACATTAAATTATGAGAATTATTTATTTGACAGCCACTCTTTTGATGATGATTTAATTGGTGCCGCCTCGAGTGTAAATGGCCGAGTTAGCAAACAAAGAAATATTACCACAACGTTAAATGCAATTCAGGCATTAAATTATACAGACTCTTTTGATGAGCATAATTTATCGGTAGATCTCATTTATGAGGCAAACACACAAACAACGGATTCATTTAGTGCTTCTGCTACAGGATTTTTACCCGGACAAGAAGAATTGGGAAATGGAACGATAGCCGAATCTTTTGGAGGGTTTAGATTAGAGCAAAGAATTTCAAGTATTCTTGGAAGGCTTTCCTACAATTTTAAGAACAGATACTTTTTGGATGCTTCGTATAGACAGGACAAAACATCCCAATTTAGTAAAGAATTTAATACTGGCGGTTTCTATTCATTTGGGGTTAGCTGGAGTGTTTTTAAAGAAGACTTTTTGTCAAATACAGATTGGATCAATGAGTTAAGAATCAGAGCTTCTTATGGAGAATTAGGAAATGTAAATATTCCAGGAGGCTTCTTTCCAACAAGCTTTTTATTTGGAGGCACTAATTTTGGTAATATTGTAATATCCCCGGTAGAAGGGCTCCCGTCTTCATTACCAAGTTCTACATTAATTGATCCGTCATTACAATGGGAAACATCTACAACTACAAATCTAGGTTTAGATTTCGGGTTATTTAATAATGTACTAACTGGTAGCGTTGAGTATTTCAAAAGAAATAGTGTCGATTTGATTCAAGATATTACCACTACACCATCTACCGGAGCTCCTATTTTGAGAGCCAATGCGGGAGAGATAGAGAATAGAGGATGGGAAGTAAGTTTGGTAGGAAATATTATCAATAAAGAGGGTTTTCAATGGAGCGTTAATACAAATTTTTCACTGTTAACAAATGAAATAAAAGTCGTAACACCATTTACAGACAGATTAGTTCAAGGTGCAAATCTCTGGGCTCCGGGGAATTCTATTTTCGAGTTTTATGTAAGAGAATGGGCCGGGGTAGATCCTGCAAATGGAGATGCTTTGTGGTACCAAGATATAACAGATGCAAATGGAAATGTAACAGGAAGAACAGTTACTAATGATTACGATTCTGCGACCAGATATGAAACGGGTAAAGAATCAATACCGGATATTCAAGGAGGTTTTGGTACAAACCTGAGATATAAAAACTTTGATTTTTCAGTACTCTTCAACTTTAGTTTTGGAGCTTACATTTATGATACAGACTATAGTGGATTGGTAGCTAACATGTCTAGTATTGGTTCGTCTGCTCATCCAGATAATTTTCAAGCATGGAGTCAACCTGGAGATATTAGCAGTTTTCCAAGATTAACAATTGCAAACAATAGTTTTAATAATAGATCTACTCGTTGGCTGTTTAAAAACGATTATGTGAGAATGAGAAATATAAGCCTGGGATATAATTTACCTGCCGATTTATTGAATAAATATGGAATATCAAAAGTGAGACTATATGTTTTAGGTGAAAATATGTTTACATGGCAAAGTCATAAAGGAATTGATCCAGAGCAGTCATTCAATGGACTCACAGCAAATAGATCACCCCTACAGAAAACTTTAACACTCGGGACTTTATTTGAGTTTTAGAATATGTGAAATTAAGATGCATTTATAATGAACAAATAAAATTTATAATGATGAAAAAATATAGTAATAAACTAAAAAACATAAGCTCCTCAATTATGATCGTATTAGTAATGTTATTTTCAGCTGGATGTTCTGATGATTTTATTGAAGAGCCAACAGATACAACGGGAGCAAATAGTAGTATAATATTTTCTGACAGGAGTAATGTAGAAACTTTTATAGCAGGCATATTAGCAAACTACAAAGGACAATACAGAAATGTAGATAATGGAGGATTATATGCCATGTATTTTGCAAGAGCTGTAAAAGGAAATGATATTATACAAGCTTTCAGTTGGTATACTTTTGACTATGGACATGAGAATAGGGAAGCAACGTTTAGAAGAACAAACTTTACATGGGACTTCAATTATGAAAATGTAAATTTTGCAAATGTTTTGATAGATGGAGTTACTAATAGCTCTTCTTTAAGTGAGATAGATAAGAGAGAGTTAATTGCTCAGGGAAAATTTTTTAGAGGCTTTCATTTATTTGAATTATTGTTAGAGTTTGCTCCAAATTATAATAACAACAGAAGCTTGATTAGGATTCCTGTGTATACAGGTCCTACTTCTGTGGAGAGTGTATCAGGAAATCCTCCTGTGCCGTTGAGTGAAGCATACAATCAGGTGATTCAAGATTTGCGGGATGCTATTGCAGACTTACCCAATTCTAGACGAGGCAAAAGTTTTGTAAATAAAGTAGTTGCCCAAGCAGTACTTACCAGAGTGTTGGCTGTAACTCAAGATGATTGGGTTCAAATGTCCTCATTGGCGAGAGCAGCTTATGGAGGTAATGCAAATTCTGCAGTACAATCTTCAAACTGGGGGAATGGATTTAATAATATGACTGATCAAGAATGGTTATGGGCAATGTTCCAAAATGGTTCAGACGAAACTAACTTTTTTTGGGGGCATGCAGCTCCAATGATGGATCATCTGACATTAAGTTACAATGCAACCTATTTCGATCCAGATTTTGTAAGCCAGTTTTCTGCTACAGATGTAAGAAATACCTTTTTTGATTTATACGGAGTATCTGTATCTACCCCTTGGAGAGAATTCGTCTCAACAAAATATGCATTTACATTTGCTTCCGACATCCCAATTATAAGAAAATCAGAAATGGTTTTATTCGATGCCGAGGCTCAATACCAACTGGGAAATGAGGCGGAAGCCAGAAACTTGCTGTTTGCTCTTCAATCTGTAAGAGACCCAAATGCGACGATATCTACAAACTCCGGACAAGCACTTCTGAATGAAATTTTACTAGAGAGAAAGAAAGAATTCTATGGAGAGTTTGGCCCACAATGGTTTGACGCCAAGAGGTATAATTTACCCATTAATAGAAATAGCATACACAGAATATCATTAAACGTTCCTACGAATAGCAATCTATTCTTCTTAAAAATTCCACAAGATGAAATAGACCTTAACCCAAATTATGCGGGCTTCAATAACGAATAAAGGAACTAAATGCTTAATCATGAGAAAAAATTATACAAGGATTTACCATTAATTCTCACATTGCTTTTTTTGTTGAATGCTTGTGAAGATAGAGTATAGAATTAGAACAGATAGATTATGTTTCTTTTCAGACATCTGGATTTTGGGGTTGAAATCGGAGGATAGACCACACAAACTATTAACGGTTTTATGCAAGTAGTATAACAAATACTACAGATAGAGAGTATTTACTATACATGTAGAATCGGAAAGAACCACTGCAGATAAAGTTTCTTACGTAATTCTAACAACGATTACCATAACGTTTGGTACGAACATAGGAACCTTTGATATTACTTTTTTTGATTCGGATATTGAGGGTAAAACATCAGAATGTAAGCTTCCCCTAATTAGAACTGTTTAAATTTCTAATATTTGATAAATTTATTGTTTTAATTCTCTTGGAGCTAGCCCCAAGAGAATTAATTTCTGCGTATTTTATTGGCGATAATCTACCAAGCCCGTCATGGGGTCGATGATGATTATAATCATACATCCAATCTTGGGTTTGTTCTCTTACTTGGTTAATGTTCTCAAAAATATATTTATCAATAACTCCTCGCCTATAAGTTCCATTAAATCTCTCTACAAATGCATTTTGAGTTGGTTTGACAGGGTGAATATAGGTAAACTCTATGTCATGCATTTGGCTCCATACAGCGGTGATATTAGCAATGAACTCCGGGCCATTATCCATACGTATCTTATTGGGCTTTCCTCTTCTATTAACAAGATCGTTAAGTACCCAAAACACACGATTACTTGGTAAAGAAAAATCTACTTCTATATGTAATGCCTCTCTATTACAGTCATCGATAATAGTAAAGGCTCTAAAACGTCTTTTGTTCTCAAGGGTATCGGTAACAAAATCCATACTCCATGTATCATTAAGATTTTCCGGAACCTCTAATGGTTCTTTCACTCTAGATGGTAATCGTTTTTTTACTTTACCACGTAGAGGAAGTCCTAATGCTTTGTAAACCCTATACAATCGTTTATGATTCCATGGTTTGCCTTGATTACGTAAACGACTATAAGCCTTCCAAAAACCTTCTTCTCAATGTTGAACTGCTTTTTCTTGTAAAGCGAGCTCTATCTCAGTATCGGCTTTGGGTAACGGTTTATAATAATAAACACTCTTGCTCATATTTAAGACTCGGCACGCCCTGCTAATACCATAATGTGCAAGTGTTTTACTTATCGTTCTCTTACGGCAAGGCTTTAAAGCTTTTTTGCAATAACCTCTTTTGCCATTTGATGATCTAAGGCTAGAGAAGCATACATCTGGTTGAGCATCCGGTTCTCACCCTCAAGCTCTTTGACGCAACGTAACTCTCCGGAACTCATCCCGGCATATTTAGAACGCCACTTGTAAAAAGTTGCTGAAATAAACCCATGTTCCCTGCTAATCTCTACAACTGTTTTCCCTTGATCAAACTCTTTCAAAATCTTTGCAAGATGTGAAGGTGAAAATTTACTCTTTCGCTTTGTTTGTCTATTGAAAGTTAAAATTAATCTTTCTAATTTTAAACAGTTCGGTTTTTAGGGAAGATTACAAGAACTATAATTATCATCAGACAGAGATACTTTTTTGGGGACCAATATGGTCATCGAATTAAGTCAAAAATGCCCCGATGAACTACTCGGCCAAGATTAGCGATTACTTTTGATGATTGACCAGAAAAAATTTATTGGCGTATTACCCGTGGAGGTTCTATTGCAATACAAAGTGCATATCCACCAGCATTTGGCGCGTATGCTGTGCTCACCGGAACACTTGAATTGAACTCATCTTGACTTTTCTATTTCCACTTGAAAATATCTTTGTGATACCTATTAGACTTTAAAATTACTCAAAAAAGTTTGAGTGTATAACTCATAACTTGTTATTGATTTGATAAGTTTTGGTGTTAATTGTTTGACCATCTGTGTAATTTTCTCCTGTAAGGTTTCAACATCTTTGAATAGTTTCATTGCCACTTTACTTTTCATCCATTGCCATATTTTTTCAGCAGGGTTTAACTCAGGTGCGTATGGCGGTATTCTTATGAGTTTTATGTTGTCTGGGATTGTAATGTTTTGACAAGCATGGAATCCAGCATTGTCCATAATAACGATTTTGAGTTCTCTAGGGTTTTGTTTACTAAAATCTTCAAGAAAGTTTTCAAAAATGTCATTAGATACTAACGGGGTTTCCCAATAGAAACTATCTCCTGTAATGGGAGAGAAACATCCCCATAGCCATAACCATTGATAACTGTGTTGATATTGCCCTATAGGTTTAATTCCTTTGGAGACTAATACTCTTTTCTGTTTGGTCATCAATCCAAAACGAGATTCGTCTTGAAAGTAAAGATTGAAACTATCGTACTTATCTTTATTTAGACTGTCTCTAATCTCACTAAGTCGATGGGGTAGTTTTTTTAAAGGCTTCCACAGCCTGCTCATCTTTTTTGTGATGTGATTTCCTTGCTACTTTCAAAACACTATGGTGGTGTACACGACAGTGCTTATAGAGTGTGGCATAGTTAATATTGGATTGGTAATGCTCCTGTACCCAGTCAAGCAGTTCTGTATAACTAGTAATCTGTGCCAGTGGGTCTGAAAGTTTCTCTGCCAATGCTTCTTTTGTACCCTGTTCTATTAAAGGAGTATTGTTACCCCCTTTATTACTGGACAATAATAACTCTAAGCCTCCATCTCTATATACCTTTATCCAGGTATAAATAGTTTTACGACAGTGCTTAAGCTTTGGAACCATATCTTTGCTGTAAATCACTTTTTTCTGATGTATCAAAAGCAACATTTTGATACGGCTTCTTTTGGTAATACTTGTTTGCTTGGGTAAGAGTTTTTTTAGTGTACTCAAACTCTATACTATGTCTATATCTATTTGCTTTGCCATGACAACAAGATATAACTTTATTGAGTAAGATCAAAGTTAAAACAGTATGAGACCTTTGCAAAATAGTGATATATTCCGTATTGAAATTGATTTGGTTTCAAATTTCTTCCTTCTCGAAAATTTTAAATCCTCAAAACCAATAGGTTATTCCGGTTTAAAATTTTCTTCGGGTGTCGAATTTTTTTGCCAAATCAATTTTGCAAAGATCTCTTTGTGATAATACTCTGTTTTTAAGGACTTCACGCAATGGAGTTAGCAGTCCACATATTTTAGATTACCATTCTATAATGGTAGCATAGGCTATTTTAATGCCTTGTTATCCAGGAAAATGAATTCGTAAAATTTAGGAAAAAACAACTCTGGATAATAGCGGTATAATTAATTACAGCGGGTCAGTTAAAAAACACATTTATTATCCGTTTACAAACGACTACAATTATTTACAACCGAAAGTAAGTATTTTATAACCGAATCCGGTTGGGATATTGCTTCATATTTGTACCGTTGAAATACATCAACAGAATTAATAATCATTTTAAAACTTATCTTATGAATACGTTAAGAAACAAAGTTCAGTTAGTTGGAAACTTAGGAAAAGATCCGGAAATTATCACCTTGGAAAGTGGTAGAAAATTAGCTAAATTCTCATTAGCTACTAATGAAAATTACAAAGATGCTAACGGGCATAAACAAACCAAAACTGACTGGCATTCCCTAATTGCCTGGGGTAAAACCGCTGAGATCATCGAAAAGTATGTAACCAAAGGAAAGGAAGTTGCCATAGAAGGGAAACTCACTACCCGAAGCTATGAAACCAAAGAAGGAGAAAACCGCTATGTAACGGAAGTTGTTGTCAACGAAATTTTGATGTTGGGTAACAAGTAGTGGGAATTTTTGCTATGAATAGAAAACCCGAGACAATTGTCTCGGGTTTTTTTATAATCAAAAATTTACACAATGGGTTGCTTTTGCACATTGCTCTATAGGCCATGGAAAATCTGCACACGCTTTTATACGGGCACAAACTTTATTAATATTATCAAGTTTCACTTGAACTTTAACATCGGCAATGCCTAAATCAAAACCTGTTATTGTTACCCATGAACCTAACCCTGTATTAATACTAAAGTTTTCACCATGACTAATTTTAACACCAACTTTAACCCAAACTTCAATGCGCCCTTTTAGTTCTCCATTTTCATAAGTCACGTTTTTTATTTTAATCCCAGCGCCTATTAAACCTCTAAGCCCACTAGGTAATAATTCTTCTACCTTTCCAGAAGTTAAATCAATTTTTGAAGCCATTGTGCCTTTTCTAACACTCCACATTTTAATAGTTTCTGAACCTTCAAAACCACAACTATCTGGTAATTGCCCCTTTCCAGGAAGAACTAATGTTAGTGGTTTTTGATAGATGATATAACGAATATCATTTAGTAAAGCCCTATTGTTAAACAAGAATTCTACTTTTTCTAGTTCTTTTAAAAAGCTATTCTTTAAGTCAATATTGGATATTTCTATTTTTTCTTTGTCCCATGTTTTTTCTACATCAATTAAAAGCTTTTTGTACTCTAAACTGTTATTATCTGACGATAAGTTCTTAATTTCTTCTTCCATTCTTTTTTTTTGATCTTCTAATTGTTCAAACTTGTTTTTAGTAGTTTTTAAAAAAGATTCAAGATTATTAAGTTGTTTTAATTCATTTTCAATACCCAGTAAACTTGTTAGGCTTTTATATTTATCCTTTGGATTCTTTTTAAGAAATAAAGTGTTTTCGTCTTGTTCTACATAATTTAAAACATTGAACAAATTTTTAATATTATGGAAATTCAATACATTTTCTTCTTTAATGCCATTCTCCATCTCTACATCATTTAAGAAAATGCTTAGTTGAGAATTTTCATATATTTTTTGAGGATTATTTCTAATCGATTTTTGACTTGGTGCAGGTTGAAAAATTCGCTGAATTTTTAAGATATCTTCATTGTCGTTCTTTAGTGAAACTTCCAAATGGATAGGTAAAGAATTATTTTTATGAATTGGACTTTCTTTATAGCTGTAGTTAGCCAAAATGTTATTGTTTTCATTTATTCTTCTCGGTTTACCAGTTAAAATAATTTCAATAGCATCAAATATGGTAGTTTTTCCATAGCCATTTGGACCATCGAAAACGATTAATTCTTTATTTTCAAAGTTAAAGGCAAAATCATCTATACATTTGAAATTCTTAATAATCAAATTTGATATTCTATAACTCATCTTGTGCCGTATTATCTAGTAGTTTGTCTGAAGGACAGATAAGTCGGAATCACTATATATTAACAGATATTTTTTAGTAACAAAGTAATTCTCTTCTACTTTTTTTAATTTAAATAATTGACTATTGTCATTATGCTTAAGTATAGTTATAAATGATAAATTTTTATCAATATATTTTTCCTTGAACTCTTGTAGATGTTCATTTTGAACTTCTATTGCAATTCTATTTAAAGCATACTCTATATTATCGACATTTTCGGAGATCTGTATCAAGTCATCATATTCTATAAAAAGGAATAGATAAAAGTCCATTTTTTCTTCTTCAAAAGTTGAAAAGTAAATTTCCAAATCCTTGTAATCAATTTTTCTTAATTGAATATTTGAATCATTTATTATTTTCAAGACTAACCCTCTCATTGGTTCAATTCATTTATGGATTTATTAATTGATTTTAAACCAAATAAATTATTGTTTTCAACATCCGAAATATTCAATTGGCTATCTTCATTAACATCTATTATATTGTTGATTCTCTCTTTCATTTCTACTTTTGAAATATCCAAATGCTGTGTTACAAAATAATCTACATCAACAGAGTTTGTTGTTTTGTATAATATTTCACAATGTTTTTGCAGTTTATTTAATTCAAATTCATCTGAACCGTCGAACTCACTATTATCTAAAGTTAGTTGATAAGTTTCATTTAAATTAGCTCTCTTATTCAAATATTGTAGCTTCTTATAATCTTCAGGGTTTGAATTAATTCTTCTAATAGCTCTACCAATTATATTTTTTATTGCATTATTATCCAAAAAAGTAATTATGGAGGTTCTTAAAGGAGGCTTGAGAATCTTATGAGGTATCAAATAAATATTTATTAAATCAATTATTTCCTTTGTTGTCATTTGCTCAATTTCATACAGTAAACTTTGTAGCTTTTCATACTGATTTCTTTGCTGTTCATTTGTAAGATCATCAAATACATTTAGTTCCTCATAAAAACTCTTTATGAAAACTTTTTCTATTTCAAACCAAGCAATTTTTTCATTGAAGGCTAATGGAGCTTTTTCAATCCAACGAATTATTTCTGCAAAAGGAATTTCTCTAACCTCTTTGTTTTTATGTCTTTGCTTTACATAATCTGAAATGATCTGACAACAGTAAATCCTTTTTATCTCTATATCATCATCTGTAATATCTGGGTTGTTAATAAAATTTTTGATAGCAAGATTAATCTTACTATTGATATTTGAAAGTGTATATTCTCCTGAAATTATATTAGTACTTACTTGTTCGATATTTTGAACTCCATTAAATTTATCCAACTCCACACCGTCTAATTGCAAGTACAAGTAGTTATTTTCACGATTATCTTGAAATCGATTCATCATATCATTCCAAGCCTTTTTATATTTTGAATAGTTATGAGCAGTATAGGCTTTTACTTGAAAAACGTGAAGTTCATTAGTTGTTAAGGAAAAATCTTCTTCTTGTTCTAATTTTAGGCAATATGTGTCATTTATAGAATCTAATTGATTCATTTCCTCTAAAGCTTTACATAAAGCCACTTCTCCTTGAAAAATATATCCTGACCAGCTAGGTGTAGCATCAGTATTGCTCATATTTTTATAGGCTGATTATTGTAGAATAGAATTTACCATTAGATTTAACTAACTAAATTAAATATTATGAGGTTTAAAAAATTGCGGAAAACCGTAATCTAAAATGCGGATTTCTGCATTTATCAAATTGAAATAAATTAACTCATAAGTTAAAAAGCGAAACCTTAAAATTAAAGAAAAATAAGATAAGAAAGTACAAATGAATAAGCATTATCTAAGTTTTCGTAAATTTACGTGAGGTATAAATAAATCTGAAATTTAGTAAAAGAACTCATTTAAACTTTTTGGGTTTAAGCGAAAATTAGAAGTTTTTAGCTCTGTTGAAGGATTTTTTGAGTTGCATAGTGCTACGGAAGGAAAAAAAGACAAAAACAGAGCGGGAAACAGTAATTTTTTAGCAAATTGAAAAAGTTTAAATGAGTTCTTTTAAAAAACAGATACCTTTGCATTAAAATTGTAAAAAGTCTGTTTTTTTATGGGGTTTTGTACCTTGAGACCTTTGCAAAATTGATTTGGCAAAAAAGTTCGACGCCCGAAAGAAATTTTAAATCGGAGTAACCTGTTGGTTACGAGGATTTAAAATTTTCGAGAAGGAAAAAATTTGAAGCCAAATCAATTTCAATACGGAATATATCCCTATTTTGCAAAGGTCTCACCTTGTAAGAAGATGCAGTTGTGCTATATTTACCGTTGTTATACAGGCTAAAAAATTAGAGTATTTCCTCCAAAAAGTGACAAAGGCCTCTCTTTAAAAAGACAGCTTCCAGTACACTTGAGTAATTATTTTGATTCAATATTTTCTTATGTATGACTAAAACAAAGATGCTAATGTGGGTATTTTCTTTGCAATCTTAATTGCAGTATCCCCTAATTCTTTGATATCTTCAACTAGTTCTGCTTGCGTTAAATTTTTTCTTGATGCTTCTTCAATCACTTTGAGTAAAATAGAATAAGTTCTCGTATCTTCTGTGTCGGGTATTACGGCCTCTATTTGGTCTTTAGAAAGCTTCATAAGTTGGTCGAGTTCTTTTTTGTACTTTCCATTGAATGACTCATCAGCTTTTTTTGCTAATTCTTTAAGCCTTTGACGTCTTTGCTCTCTTGTTTCTGGCATGATTTTAATTTCTAGTGGTTAATTGTTTTATTTGCTTAGTTACTTTTTCTATCTCTTCCAATGCTTTGCTACTTTCAACATCTATTCTTTTTCCTGTTTTAACGGCATTATTTACTTTTTCAGACAAATTCATCAAGGTATTGATAACCGCTGTGTCGGCACCTGATAATCCAACCTTAGAAAGTACTTCTTGCTGGGTTTCTTTCAATTTTCGGATTGATTTTAAATAATTGGTAATGGATGCATTGGCAAGTAAAACGTTTTCATAAGATTGATTAATTTTGTTTAAAAGTTCTCTTTCTTGTTTTTCCACAGGAAAAAGCAAATCTTCTCTTTTTTCAGCAATCTGAGATGCAACGATATCTAAAACGTCCTGCATATAAGCCACTGCCTCCTGAGTTGCTTCCGGAGTAGTTAATTTCCCTCCATCCTCTATGGCTTTATACAATGAGGGTTCTTCAATTTTGTAACTCTGAAGTTCTGCGTTTAGCACATTGTTGATAATATATGGAGAATACACTTCATCGATAAACACATTTATATTGTCTTTGATTTTTTTATAATATAACTGTACCATATTTCTATGAGAATTGTGCAATTCTTTTATATCTTTTCCAACAGTTTGAGAAAGAATAACAGTTTCTTCAGGTATAGAAACGCAAGAAGTTAAGATTATAGAGAATATAAGAATCTCAAGGGTTTTTATCTTCATAATTTTTAGATTTAAAGTTTTAGCAAAAAATTGATACTCTACAACAAACCAAAATCTTATTCATATTTTACAAGTTTGTTGGCAATAGTGTCCAATTCCTCATTAATATTAGTTTTGGAAATGTAGGCTAGTCCATCTTCTTTTAACTTTTGTAGATTTTCTACAGAGCCATCATCCATCTCTACACTGGCCGTTAAAATTTCAGATTCTAATTTTTGAAGTTTTTTCTCTAGTCGTTCTAGAACAATGCCAGGCAAAATACCACGTACCCCGCCTCCATCTATGGATAAGGTTCTTATTTTTTTCATTGAAGGGCGTTTAATTAATTTCTATTGCATTTCCTAAAAGTTTAGGAACTTGCCCTATAAAAGTATTAAATTCTTTAGAGGTCATTAGTTAGCTACATATAATTTCACGTTGATAAATTTTATTCCTATTGACCATTTTGGTTATTAAGCTATTGAATATTGTGTTTTTGTTTTGAGAACGATTAGTCCTAAAACAAAACTCATTAAAATATCGATTTAGGTTAAACTCACTTACCCGTGAATAGGTTGTTCTAATCCATGATTTTATTTGATGAATCATGGTGTGAAGTGCCTCAAAGTTTAATCCTCTGCCACTATCAATTTGAGTGATGTTGTAAACCTTGGATATAGGTCTGTAGCCTTTCCATTTATCTGTAGTCACTTTAGCGCCTCTATCAATATGTTTAATAAAAATATATTGAAGTGAACGAGCAGAGAAGTCCTTGATATTTAAGGCATACATACGTTTGACTTTACCCTGATCAGTAAACTTGACAGCAGTAATAGCCTTCTTTTTCTTAGCATCATAACTACGCCCAACTTTGTTTTGCTCATAACCACCAAGAACAAATTCATCAACTTGAACATTACCACCTACCTTTAGATTAGCAAATAGAAATAATTACTTAAAATAAAAACATAATAGTTATGATGAAATTTCTTTTTTTGCTTCTTTTTTTCTTTGTTAATAACTCTTATTTTGTTGATAACCAAAAACACAAAAGAACGGAGTGAACTTTAGCGGCCAGCTAGCTTTTTAGAGCCATCCCCCGTATTAGTCTCCGTTCTTTTTAAAAGTTACTTAGAACCATATAGAATTTCAGTTTCTGCCCTTATTAAAGGTCTTAGTTTAAGTAACTATTATTAATATCTAATTACAAAATTATGAAAACAAATGAAATTATCGGAATCGATGTCAGTAAATTATTAATTGATGTTTGTATCTATTCTAAACAAATTGTTCAACAGTTTGAGAACAGTAAATCTGGATTTAAATTAATGCTAAAGTGGAGTTTTAAAAATTCGTCTTTCTCTAAAGAAGAAACCATGTTTGTATTTGAACATACAGGAATGTACTCTCATTTATTATCTGTGTCTTTAACTGAACAAAAATTATCTTTTTTCATAGCTTCTGGTTTAGAAATTAAAAGATCTATTGGTATTGCTCGTGGAAAGGATGACCAAATTGATGCCAAACGCATTGCTCTATATGGGTATCGATTAAAAGAAGAACTTAAACCCAGTAAGCTACCTAAAAGAAGTATATTACAACTAAAAAGTCTCTTATCTTTAAGGACAAAACTTAACAAACAAAGAGCTGGTTTTAAAGTTACTTTGAAAGAACAAAAAAGAATTTATAAAGCAAAAGAGTATAAAATAATCTTTGACGTTCAACAAAAAATGATTGCAGAACTAACCAAACAAATACACAAGATTAATACTCAAATGCAAGCTATTATTGACCAAAATATAATGTTAAAAGAAACCTATAAACTTGTTACTAGTGTTAAAGGTATAGGAATGCAAACTGCTATAATGATGATTGTGTTTACTGACAATTTTTCAAAATTTGAAAACTGGAGAAAGTTTGCCTCTTATTGTGGTGTTGCTCCTTTTCCTTACCAATCTGGAACTAGTATTAAAGGACGTACAAAAGTCTCTCATTTGGCTAATAAAAAATTGAAAGCAATTATTAATATGTGCGCTATTTCTGCTATACAACATAACCCAGAAATGAAATTATACTATCATAAAAGAATAAAACAAGGCAAAAGTAAAATGAGTACCGTTAACATTATTAGAAACAAATTAATAGCAAGAGTGTTTGCCGTTGTCAAACGACAAACACCCTATGTAGATACTTTTAAATTTGCTGCATAAATTAGTAAAAATAATATCTCAACTTTTACTTGTTTTTATCATAGAATACGGGATGATTTTCACTTGAAACTATAGCTTCTCTGACTTTTAACATAAACAAACGCATTGTCTTCTGTCTAATACCGTAACGAACTCCCATTTGAGTAGCTGATAAACTCTTGGTTGTCGTTGCCATTTCAAAGCAGATAAAAAAAGCTGTACGAACACCAAATCTCACTCTGTGAAAAATAGTATTGGCTGTTGGAATTTCAGTGTCACTACATTTATTACATGTTCTTGAAAAATTCTTACGAACTTGATAACCGGTATTGCCACATTTACGACAACAGTAGCCATCTTGCCACTTGATTTGAGTTAAATATTCCTTGCAATCTAAGTCTGTTTTAAAGCGTTCAGCAAACTCTAGAAGGTTTTGACCTTTGAAAATATTCATAATATCCTCTATTTTTATTGACATACAAGTTATGAAATTATCTACTAACTTCTAAATGTTTATAGTGATGTTGAAAAGAGGGGTCTGAGGGAGGCTGATAACTTATTAAAATGTTGATAATTTTGAAAAAAGAACGAAGTGAACTTAGTAGCTATGCCTGTGTTTTTTAACTCGAACTTTGGAATTTTCCTTATACCATTTCTGATTTAAATTTACTCAAATTAAAAAACAGCCATTTTTTGATTAGGCAAGAAAAAAAAGGTAAACATAGCAGCGATACGGTTTCGTTTTATTTTTAAACATAAGCGAAAAAGGGCAATTTTTAGTGAGTAAAAATTTAAGTGAGAAATGGTATTACACAATCTTTAGACCGCTTTAGTATTCTTTTTGGTATTATTCCGTAGCTGCCATAGTGATAATACTAATTTTAATCGCAGGTGTTTTTTGGAGTTCCAAACAACAAGCTTCCAGCGTTGCTCCTGTTGTAATTACGTCATCAATTAAGAGAATATGTTTGTTTTCAAGAATAGTATGATCCGATACGTAAAATTTAGTAGTGAGATCGGAAAATCGTTCAAATCTGTTTTTAAATGTTTGAGATTTGGATACGGAGGATCGTAAAAGAACCCCTTCCATATAGGGAATGTTTAAAATTTTACTGATACTTTCTCCAAATGTTGTCAATTGATTATACCCTCTTTTTCGCTGCTTTTTTTTATGTAAAGGAACCGGAATGACGATGTCGATATCTTTAAAAATAACGGAATGCAAGAGGAGCGTACCAAACCATTTGCCTAAAAAAATACCAATGCTCTGGTTTCCTCTATACTTTAATTCGTGAATTAATTTTTTTACTTTTCCTTCCTTTTGAAAAAGCAAAAAAGAAGTTGCATATACAATTGGGATTTTACCGTAAAAAACAGTGGCAATTTTGTTTTTTTTGAAATTCTTGTCATAAATAACAGGCATATCATGTCTGCAAACTGTGCAAATAACCATTTCACCAAGAAGTAACGGCTGTTCACACAAAGGACAAAGAGCAGGATAAAATAAGGAAAAAAGGTCTTTTATAAATGATTTCTTTAACATAACATTTTTAGGCAAAGTACAAAATTAAAATGATATACACATCTAATGGACGAACATTTTTGATCCTTATGAATATTTAACCGATTGAAAGATTCAAAAATTCAAGATTCAATAAAAAAATGTGCTTCCTCATTTTTATTGACAACTTTTGACGAATGCGTTATATTTGCCCCCATTATGACGAATACAGAAGATCGATTTAAGAAAGTAGTAGCACATGCTAAAGAATATGGCTATATATTTCCGTCCAGTGAAATTTACGATGGACTGAATGCAGTATATGATTATGCACAAAATGGAGTGGAGCTAAAGAAAAATATCCGGGCGTATTGGTGGAAAGCCATGGTGCAGCTACATAAAAATATTGTAGGTATCGATGCTGCAATTTTAATGCATCCTACTACCTGGAAAGCCTCCGGTCATGTAGATGCTTTTAACGATCCTTTGATAGACAATAAAGATTCTAAAAAAAGATACAGGGCTGATGTGTTGATTGAGGAGTACTGCACCAAAATTGAAAGTAAAATAGAAAAAGAAGTCAGTAAAGCGGCAAAACGTTTTGGAGATGCTTTTGATAAAGAAACGTTTTTGGCTACTAACAGGAGGGTACTGGGATACCGGGAAAAAATAGATACGATACTATCACGAATGGCAGCATCTCTGGAACGCGAAGAACTGGCCGATATAAAAGCACTGATAGAAGAATTGGAAATTGCAGACCCATTGTCGGGTTCTAAAAACTGGACAGAAGTAAAGCAATTTAATTTAATGTTTGGCACAAGGTTAGGTGCTTCGGCAGAAGCTGCAACGGATATCTACTTACGGCCGGAAACCGCTCAGGGAATCTTTGTGAATTTTTTGAATGTTCAGAAAAGCGGGCGTATGAAAATTCCGTTCGGAATTGCACAAACAGGAAAAGCATTTAGAAATGAAATTGTCGCCAGGCAATTTATATTTAGAATGCGAGAGTTTGAACAGATGGAAATGCAGTTTTTTGTAAAACCGGGAACACAGAAAATGTGGTACGAACATTGGAAGAAAGCTCGCTTGCAATGGCATCTTTCCCTGGGAATGGGAGCAGACAAATATCGTTTTCACGATCATGAAAAATTAGCACATTACGCAGATGCGGCAACAGATATTGAATTTAAATTCCCCTTCGGATTCAAAGAATTGGAAGGAATTCATTCTCGTACGGATTTTGACCTAAAAGCTCATGAGAAGTATTCCGGAAAGAAGTTGCGCTATTTCGATCCCGGAGAAAATAAAAGCTATATCCCGTATGTGATAGAAACGTCCATAGGACTGGACAGAATGTTTTTAGCAGTCCTTTCAAATGCACTGGAAGAAGAGCTTTTGGAAAATAATACGACCAGGACCGTATTAAAGCTACCAGCCATTTTAGCGCCATTTAAGGCAACTGTTTTGCCATTGGTGAAAAATGATGGCTTGCCTGAAAAAGCCCGTACCATTGTAGAAGATTTGAAATGGGATTTTAATATATTTTACGATGAAAAAGATGCGATAGGAAAACGCTATAGAAGGCAAGATGCCGTAGGAACACCTTTTTGTATTACCGTAGACCACGATACGTTAAAAGACGAAACCGTTACCATTCGCTACAGAGATACCATGAGACAAAAACGTGTAGCAATTTCCGAGGCAGGAATTATTATAGCCAAAGAAATCAATATAAAGTCTTGGTTACAAAAAGGGTAAGATTTTTTGAAAATTCTATGTTTAATAAGATGCTGCTCTTAGAGTTTTCTAAGAGCAGTTATTATTTTTTCTAGACAAAAATTCAATATTTATTAATTTCTGATACAACGGACCGAGAATGCAAAAACCCTTACGACAGTTCGTTTGCCCCTAATATTCATTCAATTAGCACTCCTATAGCTCTCAAAATGCCTCATCTAGTTAAATTTCAATTCATTTTTGGTAAAAGATCAAAATGAATTCACTATATCAAGTTCAAATCGATAGCTACTAAACTTTTAATCCGGCGTTTTTAAACTTGAAACCGTATTCGTATCTTTGCAGCTACATACATCTTAAAATACAAGAGAATGAATTACGGAGAAGAGTTCGAAAAATACGCCACGAAACATCATGGGATAAGTAGCACCTACTATCACAAAATTACAAGTAGCTTAACACCATATATCATGGAAGAACGCCAGTTGAACATTACCCAGATGGATGTTTTTTCCAGGTTGATGATGGACAGGGTCATTTTTTTAGGGACTGACATCAATGACCAGATAGCAAATGTAATCCAGGCACAATTGTTATTTTTGGAGAGCACGGACGTCTCAAAAGATATTTCTATTTATATTAATTCTCCGGGAGGCAGTGTTTATGCGGGTTTAGGCATTTATGACACCATACAGTTTATAAAGCCGAACGTGGCGACCATCTGTACGGGAATGGCTGCTTCTATGGGAGCTGTACTCATGTGCGCAGGGGAAAAAGGAAAACGTTCTGCTTTACCACATGCCAGAATTATGATTCACCAACCACTGGGAGGTGCACAAGGGCAGGCATCAGATATAGAAATTACGACAAGAGAAATCTTAAAGCTAAAAGACGAGTTATATGCCATTATAGCCAAACACTCCGGACAAACCGTAGAAAAAGTACACCACGATTCTGACAGGGATTATTGGATGAAGGCCAATGAGGCAAAAGCATATGGGATGATCGATGAAATTTTAGTTAGAGGATAGACGAATAACAAATAAATTATTTATACAGTATAAAGTTAAAAAGTTTCAGGTTCCTGATTAAAATAGCTCTTACTCTTTTAAAGTCTGTTTGAAAAGTTCTTCGCAATTTTATGTAGGCTTTTACACTTTTCAACTTTCAAGCTTTTCAACTGTTTTTTTTGAGAAAAATAAAAGTATTACTTAAAAGTTAATAAAATGTCTAAAGAAGAAAATCTGGAATGTTCATTTTGCGGACGTAAAAAAGCAGAAACGGATTTATTAATTGCCGGTTTGGATGCGCATATTTGTGACACCTGTATAAAGCAGGCAAATGGCATTATAGAAGAGGAAATTGCCGAAGCAAAAACAGGAGATTTATCAAAAGAACTTACCCTGAAAAAACCTGTAGAGATCAAAAAATTTCTGGATCAATATGTAATCGGCCAGGATCAAACTAAAAGAGCCATGTCTGTGGCAGTATATAATCACTACAAAAGATTATTACAATCTAAAGACAATAAAAATGAAGTAGAAATAGAAAAAAGCAATATTGTTTTAGTAGGAGATACGGGTACCGGCAAAACATTGATAGCCAGAAGCATTGCAAAAATGCTGAATGTTCCCTTTACTATTGTAGATGCTACGGTATTAACACAGGCGGGCTATGTGGGTGAAGATGTGGAAAGTATTTTAAGCAGGTTGCTGCAGGCAGCAGATTATAATTTGGAAAAAGCGGAAAGAGGTATTGTGTTTATTGATGAAGTTGATAAGATTGCCAGAAAAGGAGATAATCCGTCTATTACCAGAGATGTTTCGGGGGAAGGAGTACAACAAGCACTTCTGAAATTATTGGAAGGAACCATTGTGAATGTTGCTCCAAAGGGAGGAAGAAAGCATCCGGAGCAAAAATTTATTGAAGTAAATACAAAAAATATTTTATTTATTGCCGGAGGAGCATTTTCCGGAATAGATAACATCATAAGCAGGCGTTTAAATATGCAGGCAGTCGGATACAACGCTTCATTGAATGATACTCATTTTGACGAAAATAACTTATTACAATATATTATTCCATCCGATTTAAAATCGTTTGGGTTGATTCCGGAAATTATCGGGCGTTTGCCTGTACTGAGTTTTATGAACCCTCTGGATAAAAAAACATTAAGGGCAATTCTGACGGAACCGAAAAATTCCATCATCAAACAGTATACAAAATTGTTTGAAATGGACCATATCCATTTTACAATACATGATAGTGTTTTGGAATATATTGTAGACAAAGCCATAGCGTATAAACTTGGTGCGCGCGGACTACGCTCTTTATGTGAAGCTATTTTGACCGATGCCATGTTTGAATTACCAAGTTCTGATGAAAGAGCATTTGTGGTAACCAAAAAATATGCAGTAGCAAAACTTACTAAAACAACCCTGAAAAAATTAAGAACTGCATCTTAATGTATGATTAATAGAAATACCATAGACCGTGTTTTCGAAACTACTCGTGTGGAAGAAGTCATAGGTGAATTTGTACAACTTAAAAAAGCAGGAAGTAATTTTAAGGGATTGAGTCCTTTTACCGATGAGAAAACCCCCTCGTTTATGGTATCTCCCGTAAAACAAATCTGGAAAGACTTCAGTACGGGAAAAGGTGGAAATGCAGTTTCTTTTTTAATGGAGCACGAACACTATTCGTATCCGGAAGCTATCAAATACTTAGCTAAGAAATACAATATAGAAGTGGAAGAAACGGAGCAAACCAATGAACAAAAAGAACAGCTTAATGAAAAAGAGAGTATGTTTGTGGTTTCCAAATTTGCGAAAGAATACTTTCACAATATCTTATTGAACTCTACAAAAGGGAAAGCAGTCGGACTGTCTTACTTTAAAGAGAGAGGGTTTAGAGAAAACAGTATCTCAAAATTTGAACTGGGATATGCTTTAGACGAGTGGGACACATTTACAAAAGCAGCACTCAAAAAAGGGTATGATATAAAATACCTGGAGCAAACAGGGCTCACGATTGTAAAGGAAAACAAGCAGTTCGATCGTTTTAAAGGCCGGGTTTTGTTTCCTATTCACAGTATGACAGGGAGAGTTCTCGGTTTTGGAGGAAGGATTTTAACCCATGATAAAAAAGCAGCTAAATATTTAAATTCACCGGAAAGTGAGATTTACCATAAGAGTAAAATTTTATACGGAATTTATCACGCCAAAAAAGAAATCGCCAGACAAGACAACTGCTATCTGGTAGAAGGTTATACTGATGTAATATCATTTCATCAATCCGGCATTGAGAATGTGGTGGCCTCTTCGGGAACGGCACTCACTTCCGATCAAATAAGGTTAATTAGAAGGCTTACCAAAAATATTACGGTATTATTTGATGGAGATGCTGCCGGAATAAGAGCATCTGTCAGGGGAATAGATTTGATTTTGGAACAAGGAATGAATGTAAAGGTAGTAACCTTTCCCAACGGAGATGACCCGGATAGTTTTGCAAAATCACATTCGGATACCGAACTAAAATCATATTTGGATGATACCGCACAGGACTTTATCAATTTTAAAGTATCTCTGTTAATGGAAGATGCCCTGCATGATCCTGTAAAAAAAGCAGCATTGATACGGGATATTGTAACGAGTATTTCTAAAATTCCCGACAGTATTCAAAGAGAAATATACATAAGGGCATGTGCCGGAATGATGGAAATTTCAGAAAGGGTACTCTTTAGCGAATTAGCACAAATCATTTCAAAAACAGCTAAAGAAAATGCGAACAAGAATTACGACAGTTCATCTTCTTTTGAGGTTGTAAAAACCCCGACAGCACAGCAACCGGAAGAAATCAATTCGTTATATATATTGGAAAAAGAAATTATCAGAATCTTATTGCTCTATGGAAATAACGAAGCTGATTTTATAAACTGGATAGAAGCAGAAGATGAAGAAGGGAATATCAATATAGAAAAAGAGCATTACACCAATCAGGTTTCCAAAGAGCTATACCTAAACCTGCAGGAAGATGAAATTGAATTTACCAATGAACTTTTTAAGGCTGTCTATTATGAAATTATTCATCAATTAAATCAAAATGATACGATAGCAACAGACTATTTTATTAATCATGAGAATAAAGAAATAACAGCATTGGCCACCGAAATTTTAATGGATAATGAAAAATATGTATTAAACGATTGGGAGCGAAAAAATATTTTTGTTACGGAAGCAGAGGAAATATTGTCAAAACTGGTAACCGATGCCATTTTAAATTTAAGAAGGGTTTTAATTGATAAAAAAATTAAAGATTTGACAAAAGAAGCTCAGGAGCAAAAAACGGAAGCAATAGATTTGGAACTTATCCATAACTATATAGGTCTCAAAAAGAAATTGTATAAAAAATTATTAAGAGTAGTTTAATTTATATAAATTACGAATTTTTTATATTCCTAGAATATCAACTGATTAGACTCAATATAAATCTCTGAAACCTTTTGCAGCATTGATTTGGCAAAAGGTCTCTCTCTGATAGTATTAGAGGTATTATTATATCATGAGTTTTTCATAAACTCTTCAACCTTTTGTACCATATTTCTACTTCCGCAAATAAACGGTACACGCTGGTGCAATTCGGTAGGTTCTATATCCAAAATCCTAGTATAACCGTCACTGGCTTTTCCGTTCGCCTGTTCAGCCAAAAATGCCATAGGATTGCATTCATATAACAAACGTAATTTCCCGTTTGAATTTTTAGAACTTTTAGGATAAAGATAAATCCCTCCTTTAATCATATTCCTGTGAAAATCAGATACCAGAGAACCAATATACCGACTTTTATATGGCCTGTCGCTCTCTTCTTCCTGGCAGTACTTGATATAATTTTTTATCCCCTGAGGGAAATGAATATAATTACCTTCATTTACAGAATAGATAATACCATCTTCCGGAAATTTCATATCAGGATGCGATAAGTAATAACTGCCAATAGCAGGGTTTAATGTAAATCCGTTTACGCCGTGGCCGGTAGTATATACAAGCATGGTAGAGGTTCCGTAAACGATATAACCGGCAGCAACCTGCTTATTCCCTTTTTGTAAAAAATCTTCTAATTGAACAGGAGTCCCCACTACTGTTACCCTCCTGTATACGGAGAAGATAGTTCCAACGGAAACATTTACATCTATATTAGAAGAACCGTCCAAAGGGTCAATCAAAACCACGTATTTGTTTTGATGGTTTTCATCTTGACTGTTAATCACAATAAAATCGTCTTCTTCTTCACTGGCAATTCCGCAGACAATATTTCTGTTCTTCAGTGTTTGTATAAACGTATCATTGGCATAAACATCTAATTTTTTCTGATCTTCTCCCTGTACATTTTTATCTCCTATAGTGCCGATAATATCTACTAAACCGGCTTTATTAACTTCATGATTTACCACTTTAGCTGCCAGTCGAATCGAATTTATAAGCCGGGATAATTCGCCGGAAGTGTATTTAAAAGACGATTGATTTTCGATAATAAACTCCCCTAATGTTTGATTTGTTTTTGCCATATATCCCAAAAGAATATTTGAATACCCGTTTAGATACCTGATAAGGAATCATTAGAACATTTTTTAAATTCCCAATATTTAAGTCCTTGATTTTTTCAATCTTTAATTTTTTTTAATTCATCGAACATTGAACTCATTAATAAAGAATCATATATGCTACAAATATGCCAACTTTTTTGTGTTACTACAACGATTTCACTAACTATTTATGTAATCTGCACCTTAGTACCTATATTTCTTCTGTAAAAAACTAAATTTTGATTAAAAAATTTTAGTACATGACAAAAATATAATTCAGAGACCTTTGCAAAATAGTGATATATTCCGTATTTGAATTGATTTGACTTCAAATTTCTTCCTCCTCGAAAATTTTAAATCCTCAAAACCAACAGGTTATTCCGGTTGAAAATTTTCTTCGGGCGTCGAACTTTTTTGTCAAATCAATTCTGCAAAGGTCTCATTCATTGAATATCAATAAATTAAATATTAAATTATTAGAATAAAGCATTGATTTTCATTATATTAGAAGAATAACGTCAATCATTTTTCTAATGGAGAAAACCAATGCTATCACTAAAAGTAGTGAATTAAATTCAGTTTTAAGCTCTCATTTTCAAGGCAAGATCAATTTGGCAAGAATCAAACTCATATCACATTTCATTATTGCTCTTTGCAAGGTGCAGACCGTTACATTTGAAAAGTTAGCCAGTGCTTTTGAGACCTCTGTTGATTCAAAATCTTCTTTGAGACGTATCCAAAGGTTTATTGCCTATTATACATTAGAGGCAGATTTAATTACACGTCTTATTTTTAATCTACTTCCTAAGCAAGGAGGATTGATCTTGAGTATTGATAGCACCAACCGGAAGTTTGGACAGACCAATATCAACATCTTTATGTTGGGCGTGGTCTATAAAGGGGTGGCTTTTCCGTTGTTGTTTACTATGCTTGATAAGCGCGGTAACTCCAACAGTGGGGAACGTATAGAACTAGTGAATCGTTTTATTAGGCTCTTTGGCAAAGATGTTATCAAATCCATTGTGGCTGATAGAGAGTTTACAGGGGATCGTTGGTTGGACTTCTTGAACAGAAATGGAATCAAATACTATATACGTATTCGTAACAATTTTAAGGTAGAGCTTCCCCATAAGAACAAGACTATCAAAGCATCGCACTTGTTCAATGCATATAAAATCAATGAGTTTATCTATTATCCTAAAATTGTACGAGTTAATGGACAGCTTTGCTACCTTTCAGGATGCAAGTTGCATCCCAAAAATGGAAAGCCTGACTTTTTAATCATTGTATCGTTCAATGAACCTGATAAAGCATTAGAGCAGTACAAAGAACGATGGCAAATAGAGATGTGTTTCAAAGCTATGAAATCTAGTGGGTTTGATATCGAAAATACACACCTACAAGATATTGAACGCATCAAAAAATTAGTGTTGCTGGTGATGATAGCTTTTGTATGGTGCTATAAAGTAGGAATATACCTGCATCATGTAAGCCCTATAAAGATCAAAAAACATGATAGAAAGGCTAAAAGTATTTTCAAATATGGATTGGATTATATTGCTTCTGTGCTGTTAAACCCTGTAAATCAAAACAATATAAACCTGACTAAATTTTTGTCATGTACTTAGGTAAAAAATACAAAATTTAGTTTCACTTCAGTAACCACTTCGTTAGTCCATAAATTTTTTTCATTTGTTTTTTGTGAATTTTCAAATGAAAAAATTCATGTACTTTTGGAAATAAAACCATTTCTCACTTAAATTTACTCAAATTAAAAAACAGCCATTTTTGATTAGGCAAGAAAGAAAAGGTAAGCATAGCAGCGCTACGGTTTCGTTTTATTTTGAAGCATAAGCGAAAAATGGCAATTTTTAGTGAGTAAATTTAAGTGAGAAATGGTATAAAATGTTAAGATGGATCATATCATTCGGCTTGCGACAAAAGATGATATGGCAGTTGTTCACGCGCTCATTACAGAATTAGCTGTATTTGAAAATGAGAGTGATGCGGTTAGCCTATCGGTAGAAGATTTAATACGAGACGGATTTTCGGAATACCCGAAGTTTAAAGCATATGTAGCGGAAGTTGATTCTAAAATTGTTGGGATGGCATTATTCTATGAGAGATATTCTACCTGGGTTGGAAAAACAATTCATTTGGAAGATTTGATTGTTACTAAAAACAAAAGAGGAATGGGAATTGGTAAAAAATTGTATAATGCAGTTTTAGTATATGCCCTAAATAAAGGAGTGAAGAGAGTTTCGTGGGAGGTTTTGAACTGGAACACACATGCCATTGATTTTTATGAGAGCACCGGAGCGACTATTCTGCAAGAATGGCAGGTAGTGCATATGAAGGAAACTCATTTGAAAAAATGTATTAAAGGAAGCTAATGAAGGTTTTTAAATTCGGTGGAGCATCGGTTAAAGATGCTGACAGCATTAAAAATATTGCGGCTATTTTAAAATATGAAAAAGCTAAAAATATATGGGTTGTTATTTCCGCTATGGGAAAAATGACCAACGCTTTTGAAAAAGTGGTACATACATATATCAAAGGAGATGGCCCGGAAAATGAAATAGAAAAAATTGCGGATTTTCACTTCGATATTATGAGTGGTTTATTTACAAAATCAGATCCCATATATGATGAAGTAAACAATCTGTTAGATACATTATCCTTTTTCTTTGCTCAAAATAAAAACACGAATTATAATTTTATTTATGACCAGGTGGTATGTTTTGGAGAATTGATTGCTACCAAAATAGTCAGTGCTTACTTCTCTAAAACAGAGATGGGTAACCATTGGCTGGATGCCAGAAACCTCATTAAAACGGATAGTAATTTTAGAGCAGCAAGGGTAGATTGGAAGCAAACGAAAAAAAATATCAACCGGCATATAAAAAAAGGAGCATTGACTATTGTACAAGGGTTTATCGGTAGTAATGATGTGAATATAACGACCACTCTTGGAAGAGAAGGTTCTGATTTTACGGCAGGTATTTTTGCTCATTGTCTAAAAGCGGAAAGCGTAACGATATGGAAAGATGTTGAAGGCGTGTTAAATGCAGATCCCAGGGTTTTTTCCGAAACTACATTATTAAAGCAAATTTCTTATGAAGAAGCAATAGAAATGGCTTTCTACGGGGCTTCCGTAATACACCCCAAGACTATAAAACCGTTAGAAAATCTGGAAATTCCACTTTATGTCCGTTCGTTTATAGATCATAAAAAAGCAGGAACAAAAGTGAGTAAAGGCGCTGCTATTTACCCTGTTACTCCTTGTTTTATTGTAAAGAAAAATCAAATTTTAGTTTCTATTTCTTCTTTGGATTTTTCATTTATGGTAGAGAGTAATATCAGTTATATATTTAAACAATTAGCTGCGCACCGGTTAAAAGTGAATGTAATACAAAATTCTGCTATTAGCTTCTCAGTTTGTATTGAGGATCATTTTACTAATTTTAATACTTTCTTGGAAGTGTTAAAATCACAATACAAAATTGATTTTATCAAGCAGTTAACACTATATACGATACGCCATTTTAACGAAAAGTCAAAAAACACAATTCTTAAAAGAGGAACACCAGTGTTAACACAAATTAATAAGGAAACTATGCAAATTATCATCAAAGAATAAATCTTTGAGACCTTTGAATTGATTTGACAAAAAATTTCGATGCCCGAAGAAAATTTTCGAGAGGGAAGAAATTTGAAGTCAAATCAATTTTAATATGGAATATATCATTATTTTGCAAAGGTCTCTCATTACTATTTCCTTTTTTTAAGTATGTTTGTACCTGTGTCAAAATTTTACGAATGGGTTTAGTTACATCTAAAGATATCTCTAAAGCGACAGGAGTTGATAAATTCGGGTTTTTGGGCACATTTCTCGGTTGGATGCTATTAAAGATTCTTAGAATTTCTACCTGTAACAGAATATACAACAGGAATAAAGAAAAAAAAAAGATACATTTTCTAAATTCTTTATTAGAAGAATTTCAAATAACATTTGAAGTTCCCGAAGAAGATTTAAAGCGTATTCCGAAAACAGGAGCTTTTCTCACAGTATCAAATCATCCGCTTGGAGGCATAGATGGCATTTTACTCTTAAAATTATTATTAGAATACCGATCGGATTTTAAGATCATTGCAAATTTCTTACTACATAAAGTACAGCCTTTAAACCCATATGTAATGCCGGTAAATCCCTTTGAAAATCACAAGGACGCAAAGTCCAGCATAGCAGGCATAAAAGCAGCATTGCAACATTTAAGCCAGGGAGGGTCTTTAGGAATTTTTCCTGCGGGAGAAGTTTCTACCTGTAAAGAAGGAAATTTAATCGTAGATAAGCCATGGGAAGAAGGAGCTATAAAGCTCATCAAAAAAGCACACGTCCCAATAGTTCCTATTTATTTTCACGCTAAAAACAGTAAGTTGTTTTATACATTTGCCAGGATCAGCGACATGCTGAGAACAGCAAAATTGCCTTCGGAATTACTGTCCCAAAAAAATAGAATCATTAAGGTGCGGGTAGGAAAGCCTATTGCCGTAGCAGACCAAAACCAATATAAAGATATCCCTTGTTTTAGTGATTTTTTAAGGAAAAAAACCTACATGCTTGCAAACCCTTATGAAAAAGCAGCACAAAAAATATTATTGAAACAACATTTAAAGATTCCGAAATCTCCTAAAAAGATAACCTCGCAAAAAAACATAGACCTCTTTATTAAAGAGGTAGATAAATTAAGAAAAAGTGATGGCAGATTATTGGAAAGTAAGAATTATGAAGTCTTTTTTGCAAAGGCCAAAGACATTCCTAATCTTTTACACGAAATTGGGAGGTTAAGAGAAGTAACTTTTAGAGATGTCGGAGAAGGAACTAACAATGCATTAGATCTGGACGGGTTTGATAAATATTATCATCATTTATTCTTATGGGATCGATCTGAAAGTAAATTAGTAGGCGCATACAGAATGGGGTTAGGCAAAAATATTTGTAAAAAATACGGCATTACAGGCTTTTACATACATACCTTATTCCGTTTTGAACCGGAACTACATGCCATGATGGAAAATACCATAGAAATGGGCAGGGCTTTCATCATTAACGAATACCAACAAAAACCTATGCCTCTGTTCTTGCTGTGGAAAGGAATTGTACATGTTACATTGAGATATCCGGATCACAAGTATTTAATGGGAGGAGTAAGTATCAGTAATCAGTTTTCCGAATTTTCAAAATCATTAATGATTGAATTTATGAAATCTCATTACTATGACCCTTATGTGGCACAGTATATCCGGCCAAAGAAAGAATATAAAGTATCTTTAAAGGATGCGGATAAAGATTTTGTTTTTGATGCAACCAAAGCAGACATGCAAAAATTTGATAAATTAATTGACGAGATAGAACCGGGAGCTTTAAGAATACCTGTTCTCATTAAAAAATATGTGAAGCAAAATGCCAGACTGGTAGCGTTTAACGTAGATCCGAAATTTAATAATGCAGTAGACGGATTGATGTATATCAAGGTGGCAGACCTTCCGGACAGTACTGTAAAACCGGTGATGGAAGAATTTCAGGCTGAATTGGAAAGAAAAGCTTTTGGAAATGTATCAATGAATTAATGAGTCAATGTGTCAATGTACATTGATTCATTAGTACACTGAGTAAGCTTTGCTAATTTTATAAAAAGACGTAATTTTGCAGCCAATTTTACAGATTTATTGATTTTAAGTTTGAAACAAACAGTCAATTATACATAAATGAATATTACAAAAGAAAATGTAGATGCATTAAATGCAATTGTCAAAGTAGATATTGTTGCTGATGACTATCAGGATAAGGTAACGGAAATACTGAATAATTACCGTAAAAAAGCAATTGTTCCCGGGTTTAGAAAAGGGCATGTGCCCATGGGAATGGTTAAAAAGCAATATGGTAAATCCGTAATGATAGACGAGATAAACAAATTGTTGCAAACTTCTTTAAGTAAGTTTCTCGTAGAAGAAAAATTAGCTATTTTAGGAAATCCGATGCCTAAAGTGCAGGATGATTTTTCTTGGGATTCGGAAACTTTTTCTTTTGAATTTGAACTGGGGTTAGCTCCTGAGTTTGATGTAAATCTAAGAGCTAAAAACAAAGTAACACAGTATAAAATTGTTGCGGAAGATGCTTTTATCGACAGAGAAATAATCAATTTACAATCTCATTATGGAAAAATGTCGACCGTAGATATCGTAACGGAAAATGCTAATGTTACAGGAACTTTTGTCAATGAAGAAAAAGAAATAAACAAAAAAGCTACAATTTCACTTAAAGACATCAAAGAGAAATTGAATCTAAAAAAGTTTACAGGAGCAAAAGTAGGTGATGTTTTGACACTAAAAACAAAAGGATTGTTTATAAACGACCACAAATTGGCCGGAGCTTTGGGAGTAAATCGTGAAACTGCCGGTGATTTGGATACTACGGTTTCTTATACCATTGAAGAAATTACCGAAATTGAATTGACAGACTTAGATCAGGAACTATTTAATAAACTGTTTGCTGATGGCAGCGTAAAAACAGTTACCGAATTGAGAAATAGAATTAAGAAAGATGCCGAACAACAGTTTTTACAACAAGCAGACCAGCAGCTTTTAAACGCCATAACGGAGTATTTAATTGAAAATACAACATTTGATCTGCCTGCTGGATTCCTGCAAAAATGGATTGCCGGTTCTGCAGAAGAAACATTAACAGAAGAGCAGGCATCGGAAGAGTATGCCAAATCTGAAAAAGGCTTGAAGTATCAATTGATTCAGGAAAAAATTATAAAAGATCATGATATCAAATTAGATCATGAAGAATTAAAAGAGTATGCCAAAAGCTATATTAAAAATCAAATGGCTCAATTTGGAAATTTGAATCCCGAAGAAAAAGAATTGGAGGATATTGCAAATAGGATTTTAGCAAATCAGGAAGAGGCGAAAAAATTGGAAGAACAACTGTTCTCTCAAAAATTATTAGCTTTTTACAAAGCAAATATGTCTTTTAAGATAAAAGAAGTAACGTATGAAGACTTTGTAAAAGAAGTTTATAAATAGGTATTACAAAAACCGTTTTATATTTATTTCCGCGTTTAACTCGGTTCCGTATTCCATATGGCTAAAAAGCTCATGAGCCATCTTAGGTGCTGTCATAACACCTCTTGTTCCCAAACCATTTAAAACTCCCATGTTTTTATATTTAAGATGAGTTCCAACCAATGGCCTTCTGTCTTTTACGGTGGGTCTGATTCCTGCCGACTGTTTTACTACCGTATATGGAACATCTATAACGTTTTTAAGCTTTTCTATTAGCTCCTCTCTTCCTTCTTCAGAAGCTGTCCATGTTTTGTCTTTCCAATTAAAGGTTGCCCCTGCCTTATAATAGTTATTCCCCAAAGGCAATAGAAATAATGTTGATTTTAAGAGAAAATCAATATGTAAATCAGGTGCATGGATCGTCAGCAACTCTCCTTTTACTCCATTCAATGGCAGGTGATTAAAAAACGGATTGTTTGCAATGCCACAACCTTCGGAAAAAACAATATACCGAGATGTAATGTTTTTATAATAAACAGCACTCTTTTGAACTTCCAATGCTCTATATTCAAAATTCTCATATCTGATTTGATCTTTATCTTCAAGATATTTTCTATAGGCTACTATTAATTTTTTAGTATCAATCCGACCTGTTCCATAAACTTCACCAAAACCATAATCTCCAATAATACCTTCTATTTTTTCCTTTGAGATTTTGGGATTCATGTGTTGAGAAAGCACAGGTTTATCAGAGGCAGTAAACCAGTTATTTTGATCTTCAATAGATTTAAAAACTTTCTTTAGAGGAAATGAAGTATGTATTTTTATGTGTAATTTTTTTTCTAAAGATGTATAAAAAGGTACTGCTATTTTTAGTTGCTCTGTTGCATTCCAAACAGGTGTAAAGCGCTTTAAAATAACAGGATTATAAACCCCTCCGGCTACCAGGGAAGCTGTCTCGGATTCATTTTCAAAAACAATAAAAGTTTTATTTTCTTTCTGTAGCTGTTCTGCAAAGGCTATTCCTGCCAAACCTAATCCTATAATAATATAATCTACTTTAAAATTTCCTGAATTCATATATCAAAAATAAAAGTTAATATGATATAATATTGTTGGAAAGTTGAAAAGTTAGAAAGAGTTAGATCAGATTAAGTATTTGTTTTTTTAATATAAATTGCCGGGAACTTTATGAACTCATTTAAACGGTCTAGTATATGAAAAGTTGTTATTTTTGAAATAATAATTTTTCATCTTTATTACTTGGTTTAAAAGTAATCATAATTTTTCAAACCGAAAAAAGGCAGCAATTTTTTTTACCTTGTTGTAGGGCGTATTTTTTCATTTGGCTTGGATTGGAAAAGGCATACTCTTTGGCAAGTTTTGCCTTGTGTATTGGCTTCGTGCAACTGGCCAATGTGTATGACTTTAGCGTTGGCTTTCTATCCATTGCTTTAATTCTTGTTTGCTTGGCAGTGCGGTTTGATATTTACTTGCGAAAATTTGCTCATTGTTTTCGGGTAAAGTGTATTCTACTACGGATTCACTCTTGCTTTGGCAAAGGATTATTCCTATAGTCGGATTTTCTTCTTCCATTCTGATTTTACGGTCGTAATAGTTCATATACATTTGCATCTGCCCAATATCTTGGTGTTTTATAGCATCTTGTGGCTTGTTTACGACAAGTCCTTTTTCAGAAAGTTCTTTTACCTTATCCTTGTCTCTGCTCAAAGCAAGTCGAGTGTAAAGGGCAGAGTCGTATTGTCTGTTTAGTTCTCTTACGCTCCAGTTGTTCTTTTGAGCTTCAATTTCATAGAATTTGCGTTCATCTTCATCATCTATTCGCATCAGTTTTATGTAGTGCGACTAACTCAATGGGAAAATGGCAGACGTTGTCTGACCTTTTTCAGATTGGTCAGACAGTGTATGACCTTTTTGATAGGTGAGATAAAAGGATTTCATTCGCTTAAGATTCGTAATTGAAAATCCTTTGCCAAATTCCTTAGTCAAAACTTCCGAAAGTCCTTTGATTAACTCTTTTCCGAATTCTGCACGTTCTTTTCCTTGCTGCTCTTCTTCTACGATTTGTCTACCAATCTCAAAGTAGGTGAGTACCATTGTTTGGTTTACTGTACGAACTACCTGCTTAAAATGGAAGAAAAACCAAAACTAGTACTAAAAACTTTGGATCAAGCAAAAAGTTTGTGGAGTAGGTTAATTTTTTAGAGTTTTGGTTTAAAAATTCAAATGCATACACAAGAGCTCCTGAAGCATTTTTTACCCGAAGGTATTTTAGATTACTTTGAACTTAAAGAGGTAAAAGATTCAACGAACAAACTTACTTTGGTTTTAGAAGAAAAACCTATACAACCAGATGAGTTATCTCATCGTAAATTACATTCCAAAGGATTTTACCCAGTAGTAGATATTCAAGATTTTCCAGTACGTAACAAGGCTTGTTTTTTACAAGTAAAACGTAGACGATGGTTAGATGTTGATACCTCAGAAGTATTCTCAAGAGATTGGAATTTGGTAGCAAAGGGAACTCGAATGACAGAAGAGTTCTCTCTTTTTTTAAAGAGGCTTGTTAGATAGTATTCCAGTAAGTTGTAAAAGTTTATCTACCTACTATCACCTTAACGGCAAGCGATTAGAAGAACAATATCGCAATCATTTAAGTAACTTTTTGACTTGGGATCAATTAGCTCATGCCGACCAATGGCTGCTTTTTAAGAAGAATATAGGAACTCATTTAAGTATTGATGAAGTAGCACTTACTCAAGGCGAGCTCTATACAGTGATTACCAACAAAGCAGGTAAAGGAAAACGAGGCAGTTTAGTAGCCATAGTAGCTACCACACAAAGTGAACGAGTCATAGAAGTGTTAAGGAAAATTCCAAGTAAAGACCGATATTTAGTAGAAGAAATCACTTTGGATATGGCACCTACTATGGAAAAGATTGCTAAAAAAGCCTTTCCTAAAGCTACTCAGGTCACAGACCGATTTCATGTACAAAAACGAGCTTATGATGCCTTGCAAGAAATTCGAATACAGTATAGATGGAAAACCATAGAACAAGAAAATAATGAAATAGCATTGGCTAAAGAAACAGGAAAAAACTTTAAACCGAATATCCTTGACAATGGAGATACTCCCAAACAACTACTAGCTAGAAGTAGGTATTTACTCTTTAAAGCCCCTAACAAATGGACAGCCAAACAAAAATTTAGAGCAGAATTACTCTTTGAAAGATACCCCAACTTGGAACGAGCTTATAAGCTTACTAGAGAACTGGCAACGATTTATCAAAAGACAAAAGACAAGGCGGTAGCATATACAAAACTAGCTAGATGGTATGATAAGGTAGAAAAATCAGAGTTCAGTAAAAGTTTTGGAACAGTAGCTAGATCAATACAAAGTCATTATCGAAGCATCTTAAATTTCTTTGATAATAGAAGTACCAATGCTTCTGCTGAATCTTTTAATGCTAAAATAAAAACTTTTAGACTACAATTTAGAGGCGTAAGATCTGTTCCTTTCTTCCTATTCAGACTATCTAAAATTTATGCGTAAAAATCTAAATCCCACAACTTTTTTGCTTGACCCAAAACTAGCACTACCAAACAAAATAGAACTACTAAAATGCTTGGCATCGCCTATTTAAGAATACTTCACCAAACAAATAGCTTCACTACAGCGGACTACTACTAGACATAAAATCCGCAAAAAAAATCGTTTTACCCATAGCTTGGGCTGACCGGAACGGATCAGTTAACAAGGCGTATATTGCTGGCCTATCGGCGCAACATACGCTTAGTTAATGTGCCCAGTTATTTTTCTTGCTTTTTGTCCGTCAACGTGATAATCAATTTATTCTTTTGTTGCTCGGCTTCAATTTCTTTTCCGATTTCAAATCCAAGTTCTTTCAACCATTTCCCCTCCAATCGAATTTCTGGAACAATAATATATCTTTTCCAATCACGAGATTGGTATTTCCAATATATTTTTAGTTGAACTCATTTAAACTTTTTCAATTTGCTAAAAAATGGCTGTTTTTTATTTGAGCATTTTTAAATCAGAAATGGTATTAGAAGATAAACTGAATTACGCCCAATTTTCAACTATATAAAAAAGCACCTGTTTTTACAAATGCTTCTATTTTTTAGTTTTTAACCTGAGGCTTTCAACTTTCTAACTTTTCGACTGTATTAAAGTCAGTAATTCCACATATCCATTTCTCTGTTTCTGATATTGTCTTTTACTTTTTGAGCTTCTAACAATTGAAATAAAGAATTTCCTCTGATGTATTCGGCAATTTTTCTATTTCCGTATACATTTTGCTCTCTGACGATAACGCCATTAAATCTCCTTGCATTCAACAGATGATCGTATGTAATGGGAATAGAAGAATTTTTTGGGTTGAATACTTTTGCTTCGTGCAGTATTTCTCTGGCATTCGGGTAAAATACCCAGAACAATTCGTAGAGTTCGTTATCTTCTATTTCCTGGACTCCCAGCGTAAGTACATCTTTTCCCATGGGAGCCAACCCCAACAAACGATATTTGAGTTCTCCCTGTCTTTTATCAAAATACCATATTCCTTTAATCATATATGCTTCAATATCTCTGGTCTGGATATTAAACGTATCTACATAATCTCCGTTTGTTCTTGTGTTGACAAGTTTCTCCCGGATATCTTTTTTAGTGAGCTTGGATGTAAAAAAAGAATCGGAATATACATTTTCAATCTTTCCGCTTTTGATTCCTTTTAGCAAAGTATCGAATAAGGAGCGTCTGTCTTTTGAAATATTAGTAGTATCTATAGGGAAATATAACGGCAGGTTAATTTTCTGGTTTAAGTCCACATATTCCCAGATCACTTTAGACCAAAGCACATCTCTGTCATCGATATACCCGTATGGTAAAGGAGCATCGTTATCTGCCGCTATTTGTTGTTCTGTTTTTTTACCAATTTCATCTACAGTTGTAGCATTTAACAAATTGGTTTGTGCACTTATATAACCGGTGGTTAATAAGCTTACCATTATTATATATATATGCTTCTTCATTATACTACTAAAAATTTAAACTTCTCTTAATTTGTAATTTCTATACTTACGGGTAACACCTTTTTGATAGGGGTTCTTTTCTTGCTTTCTACGGCTTTGATATCATAAATAGTAATGACATCACCTCTCCTTGCTTTTGCAATTTCTCTTTTAGCTTTCGCATTAAACCTGTTTCCCGTAACTCTCACTGATAGCTGCCCCGGTACTTTAACAACGAAACTTAGGACATCTAATTGTAAATCGAATACAAAATCCGGTAATTCCGCACCAATAGTTACATTATTAACACTTGTTTTTGGCATAGGCACTACTCCAAAATCGTTTCTAACAGTTCCTGCCGCCGTAGGAATATCTTTAATTCTAAACTTTTTCGAGGTATTAATCGTTTTTCCACTGCTCAATCTTGCGGAAACATTAATGGTAACTTCATTTCCGGATCCCGGACTTAACATATACTTCCCTAAGCCTGTTTTGATTAATCTACTATTTCCTGTAGGATTGGGAGTAATACTATTATCCCCCACACCGGGCACAGAAATAGATATAGGGTTATCCAAACCTCTATATACCACATTCATCTTATCGGCTGAAACAATTGCATCGTTGGGCTCGGCAATTACGGAAAATGCACTTTCAAAAGGGATGTCTTCCGGTTTTCCGTCTTGCATAAAGGTAATGACACCTTTAAAGGTTTTATTATTTCCTACATTTCCTGCAGGCATATCCAAAAATACCTGTCCGTTCTTAAAATTATTGGTAATATCTTGATTCCCTAACTTGACTCTGGTTACAACTAAAGTAGAATCATATCTTCCTAATACAACCCTCCCTCTCACACGCTCTCCGGAAAAATAAGCTGTTTTGTCCAAACTTACAATTCCTTCGTAATTATTACTTGTGAATTTACTTTCTATATCTAGCTGGCCTTCTAATAACTTTGTATATATTTCAACTTCGGTGTTTTTAATATCTCCCTGAATTTGAGTCATATTTGCCACGGAAGTAATCAAGGGCATGCCTTGGTATCTGCTGATAATCCATGGAATATCTCTACCGTCATCTGATTTGTCGGGGTTTGTGCTGAACCGTTTATTGATATTTATTTTCAGGTCTTCGCTTCCATCAGTTCCTAAGACAGACAGTATACTGTCTCTGTAATTATTGATATTGTCTACAAATTGCCGGCCTGTCGCAGTAAGCCCGTCTCCTTTAAAAAAGAGTACATCCAACACATCTATAGATGTCATGGATTCGTAATCTTTCTTATCTTCCTCATCTATATCCACTTGAATAGAATCTTTTACAGCTTCTAAAAAGTTAAACAGGTCTTGAGAGAGTTTATGAATTTTAGTAGCTTTATCATTCAATGGCGTAAACTTTTCGGGCTGATCGTTCGCTTTTGTTGCTAAAGAAGTTAAGATATGATCAATATTTACGGTATTCGCATTATTGGCATCTTCAATTTTTTCTTTCATAAAACCAAAAGATGACAGTACTTTTTTATCCATATGTATTGCTAACATTGCAATAAAAATGAGATACATCAAGTTAATCATCTTCTGTCTTGGGGAAATTTTTCCTCCTGCCATAATAACTAGTTTTTACGTTATTTAATTAATTGACTAATTATTTGCTGGACATAGCAGATAACATTCCTCCGTACACTCCGTTTAATGAAGATAGGTTTGTTGCCAAAGATTCCATTTGTTCTTTTAATCTTTCGGAATTTTCAATGATGACATCATTTACTTTGGCCTGCTTGTTTGCATGTTCCATTTGTATCTGGTACAATCCGTTTAAAGATTCCATTTGCACTGCAGCCAAAGACATTTGTTCGTTGTACTTATTTGTAGCAGTAATAGATTCGGCTGCAAAAAATAATCCTTCGGCTGCTCCCTGGAAGTTTTTCATACTATTTCCAAATTTTTCCATCAATTTGGAATCTATATTTGCTTCCTGTAACAAGTTATCTAATTTTTGAGATAGTAATCCTTGTGTATCCTTCGGTTCGGAATCTTCATCCAAATTTGCTAATTCGGGATATACTTTTGTCCAGTCCAGATCATCTTCTATCGATTCAAAAGCAGAGATAAAAAATACCAGCGCTTCTACGGCCATTCCGATGGTTAACATTAAGCCCCCTGTTATAGGACCATATGATATATGCTGTATTTTAAATAAAGCTCCTATGATTACAATTGAGGCACCGATACCGTATGCCATATTGAATAATTTCTTTGTTGATTTTGATTGTGCCATAATGAATTTTTAATTTTCAGAGGTTGTTAATTTATTGTTTGATTATCTGTTTTTACCTAAATAGCTTTGTACAGTTCTAAAGCCTATATAACTTCTGGCTGTATCTGCATATTCGAAATCTCTTGAGGCCACTTCAAGGAAGTAAGCTACGTCTTTCCATGAGCCTCCTCGTATGATTTTTCTTTTATTTTTTATATCTTCCACATTCGGGTTTATGGTAGAACCTAAATAATACGAAGAAGGGTTGTACGCGGTATTTGTCCATTCGGCAACATTACCTGCCATATTATACAATCCGAAATCGTTTGCATTGTACGATTTTGCTTCTACGGTATAGAGCGCTCCGTCTACTGCATAGTTTCCTCTGACAGGTTTGAAGTTGGCCAGAAAGCATCCTCTGTCACTTGTAGCGGTTGGCCCTCCCCAAGGATATTTGGCAAATTCCAACCCCCCTCTGGCAGCATATTCCCATTCTGCTTCCGTTGGCAGTCTGAATGCAGATACGGGCAGTGTTCTCTTTTTTCCTCTGATTCGGTCATTTTTGTATTTGGTTCTCCAATTACAAAATGCTTTTGCCTGATACCAGTTCACTCCTACTACCGGATAGTCTGCATATGCCTGGTGATAAAAGTAGTCCTGATGCATCGGGTCATTATAAGAATAGTTGAAATCTCTTACCCAAACCGTAGTATCAGGGTAGATGTTTAACATTTCCGTTTTAAGAAAATCTTTTCTGTCTCCTTTCACTCTGGCTGCCGACGCCCCATCGAACCAAGAATATCTGTAATTTAAATATTTGTTATTAAAAATTCGTATTCCGTTTGATGATTCCTCTTTTTTAATGTATAAGGAATCCATTACTTCTACGTAATCTACATCCGGATATTCGGAAAGTTCCCAGATAATATCATTTTCCCAACTTAATGGTCTTAAGGAATCATATCCTATTTCATAGTAGTTTTCAAACATATATTTATTATATGCATTTGCACCGGAAGTATCTATTACCTTAAAAGCATAATCGTGAATACCTCCCGAAGACAACGAGTCTCCTGCCGAAACAAATTCCGATTGAAGTGCTAATTTGGTTCTTACGACAGAGTCTCTTACCCAAAATACAAATTGCTTATATTCGGAATTTGTAATTTCGGTTTCATCCATATAATAAGCCCTAACGGTTACGGTTCTTGCCGGAGCATCTAATGTTCCTATGATATCTTCATCTTGTTTCCCCATGGTAAAAGAACCTGCGGGAATCAGCGTCATTCCGTATGGTTTTTCCGTAAACCATTGTCCTTTTGTTTTAACCCCCACCAGCTCACCTCTGTCATTAGAGCCACAACTGCAGATGAATATCGCCAGTAAAATATATAATACTATTTTCTTCATATTCTTATTAAATCTTCCAAAAAAAGTTCGTAAACCTATTATTTTTTTTGCTAAAATACAATCAATCATCGGTATTTTAAAACAAAGTATTTATCTATCTTTAAATTATATCATTTTTCTCATCGCCAAATACCATCTTTCCGGTATTTTTTGATTCATTGCTTCCATATAATCTTGGTATGTACAAGGTATTAACGCATGTCTTTTATATTTATTATCTTTTATTAAATTTATCTCCATCCACCACCTTCCTGTTTTATCGCTTTTATAAAAATGAATAGGATCATCATCATCAAATAAAACAATGAATTTCTGATAGTTATCTTTTGTGCAATACGGATAATCTTTTGCTCTTGCATTTACCCCTTCAATAAAATACCATATCATTTGTGCTATCAAATGAGCCGTTTGATGATTCGTGTCAAGAGCAGCATTGTATTCGTAAATTCCAAAAGAAGATACTTTATCGCTGATTCCCGCATACTTGGAAATAGCACAGATTTCTTCCCCGTAAAAACCGTTAGGAGATGCATGATTACCTGCCGGAGCTTCGCTTTGCCTGATACAACCGATATCTATACTCACCATATCCGTATCTCTTAACACCGATTCGATCAATTCCATATTTTTGGATGTTCCTAACCGATATATATCAAAATGAAGGTCTTTTAAAAGTGCTATTTCTTCCTGAGAATTAAAATAGGTCTGATAGCCTATATTACTGTAGTTGAACAAGTTGTTAGGTGTTTGCATAATGATCTTACTTAAATAATTGTCAGAAGATAGGGTATCTTCTAAAGTACCCAGATCAAACATGCTGTCTACAGTGGTCAGATTTACTGTCTGTTCTATAAGGTCATATGCTTTGTAATTTGCAAAAGTAAGACTTTGATCTCCTCCAATGAGGATTGGAATGATGTTCTTTTTTAAGAGCGAGCCTATAATTTCTTTAACTGCAAAATGGGTATCGGACGCTGTATTTCCTTTTTTTATATTTCCAAAATCGGCAATTTTGGTTGTCCATTTCCCTATAAATAGCCGGTATAAACACGCTCTGATAAAATGTAATTCTTTACCGTTCCCTGTCTTTTCCGCATTGCTGTTTTCTTCTACTCCTAAAATAGCTATCTGCGCATGATCCCATTCAAAGGTTGAATTATACGCGGAATGAATCGTAATATTACTTCCTACGGTTTGGGAGTTTAACGGTGCGACATCCGTTGTTATCGTTTCTTCTACAGGGGTTAAAAAATCAAAGTTCATGTAATAAAATATAAATACGTGCCCTATTACTTTTTTTCAGTTGCTTTTTTTGCAACTTTCTTTTTTGGAGTTTTCGCTTCCATCATTTTTACGGCTTCTTCCTTTGAAAGGTTCTCAATAGCTGTTGTTTTTGGCAACTCGATTTTAATTTTTCCTTTTATGATGTGAAACCTTCCCCAACGTGCTTTTTCTACCCGAATCCCGACATCTCCCCAATAATGAATTAATTTTTCTCTTTCTTTCTGCAATTTGTCTTCTATTAATTGTTCTAAATCCGATTGACTTAAATGATCGAAATCATATTTTTTATTGACGTTGATAAACATCCCGTTCCATTTGATAAACGGCCCAAACCTGCCCACTCCTTTTTGGACGGGTAACTGCTGATAATGTCCTATCGGAGCGTCTGCTTTTCTTTTGGATTCTATTAACTCAATAGCTCTGTCCATATCTACGGACATTGGGTTTTCTCCTTTGTTTAAAGAAATAAATTTCCCGTCAAATTTTATATATGGTCCAAATCTTCCATTAGCAATAATCACTTCATTTGATTCGTATTGCCCTATTATTTTTGGTAGTTGAAACAGCTCTAATGCTTCTTCAAGGGTAATGGTATTCATCGTCTGTTCACCTTGCAGGCCCGCAAACTTCGGTTTTTCTTCATTTGTTACCTCTCCTATCTGTACCATTGCTCCGTATCTCCCCAAACGAACATATACGTTTTTTCCGCTTTCGGGGTCTACTCCTAATAATCGCTCTCCTTTAGCCCTCTCTGCATTTGCTGAAACATCTTCTACGGTAACATGAAAGTCCTTATAAAATTCTTTTATCATAGTAGTCCAGTCTTCTCTGCCATCAGCTATTTCATCAAAATCAGTTTCTACCTTAGCTGTAAATCCAAAATCCAAAATATTGGAAAAATGGGCAACTAAAAAATCATTTACAACATTGCCTATATCAGTGGGCACTAATTTTCCTTTATCCGAACCTACTTTTTCCGTAAGGATTTTTGAACTCAACTGATTCTTCATCAGAAGAAGCTGCTCATAAGTTCTTTTTTCCCCTTCTACCGTGCCTTTTTCTATATATTTTCTTTTTTGTATAGTAGAAATCGTAGGAGCATAGGTAGAGGGTCTGCCTATTCCCAGTTCTTCCAGACGTTTTACTAAAGACGCTTCCGTAAATCTATATGGTGGTTTGGTAAATCTTTGTGTAGCAGTAACATATACGTTTTTTAGATCTTCTCCTTCCTGCATAACGGGTAACATCCCTGCCTGTTCGTCATCTTCATTATCTGTTCCTTCCAAATATACTTTTAAAAACCCTTCAAAAGTAATCACTTCTCCGGTTGCCGTAAAAAGTTTTTCATTTTTATCATTTGCAACTTTTACAATAGTCCTCTCCAACTGTGCTTCACTCATTTGGGAAGCAATTGTTCTTTTCCAAATTAAATCATACAGCCTGTTTTGATCGTACTCTACGGAAATACTGCTTTTGCCCAGATCTGTAGGGCGAATTGCTTCATGTGCTTCCTGGGCGCCTTTGGATTTTGTGACGAAGTTTCTCGGTTTACTATATGCCGAACCATAGGAAGCCGTGATTTCTTTTTGAGCTGCATTTTTAGCATCTTCCGAGAGGTTTACACTATCTGTTCTCATATACGTAATAAGTCCTACTTCATATAATCGTTGTGCCGTAAGCATTGTTTTAGCTACGGGGAATCCTAATTTCCTGGATGCTTCTTGTTGTAAAGTAGATGTTGTAAATGGCGCTGCAGGTGATTTCTTTGCCGGTTTTTTTTGTAATTCCGCTACTTTATAACTCGCACCAATACATGATTTTAAAAAGGATTCGGCCGTAGTCTTATCATTAAAATTGTTCGCCAGTTTTGCTTTGAATTTTTTACTTTCCGTATTTGTAAATTCGGCATCTACTCTATACGAAACTGTGGTTTTAAAACGTTCAATTTCCCGCTCTCTTTCCACGATCAATCGAACAGCAACAGATTGCACTCTTCCGGCTGACAAGCCTCCCTTTACTTTTCTCCACAGTACGTGAGATAATTCGTATCCTACCAACCTGTCTAAAACTCTTCGTGCTTGCTGAGCATTTACCAGATTATAATTAATATCTCTGGGGTTCTCAATCGCTTTTAGAATCGCTTTTTTGGTAATCTCATGAAAAACAATACGTTTTGTTTTATTTTTTTCCAGTTTTAATTGCTCTGCCAAATGCCAGGCAATGGCTTCCCCTTCCCTATCTTCATCACTGGCTAACCAAACGGTTTCCGATTTTTTTACGAAATCTTTTAGTTTGCTAACCACCGTTTTTTTATCGGTAGGGACTATATACTTAGGTTTGAAACCTCCGACTACATTTACTCCCAGCTCTTTAGAAGGTAAATCTGCAATATGTCCAAAACTCGATTCTACTTGAAAATCATTCCCAAGAAACTTTTCTATTGTTTTTGCTTTAGCCGGCGATTCTACAATCACTAGATTCTTTGCCATATGTTATTTCAGTTATTACAGTAGCATTCTTTAAGATAAATGAATACTTGAGGATTGCAAAAGTAGTTAGTTTTTTTTTATTTGCCTTTTTTAATGTTAATTTTTGATTTAACAACATATGCTCTTCTTATTTTCTGCCAATTTGTCATAATTTTTTATTTTTGGTTGTATCTTTGTGTCTCAATTTTCTCAAACTCATGAAACAAGTTGAAAAGATCATAGATGAAAAAATGCAGGGCAAGCCTCTTGTTACGGAAAAAATAAAAAACAATTCTAAAAAACTCTATATAGAAAGCTATGGTTGTCAGATGAATATGAATGATAGTGAAATTGTAGCCTCCATATTAGAAGAAGAAGGTTTTAATACCACTAAAAGTTTAGAAGATGCCGATTTGGTTTTGGTAAATACTTGTTCGATCAGAGAAAAAGCTGAAGTTACGGTTCGGAACAGATTAAAAAAATACAATGCTGCAAAGAAAATAAACCCGGCGATGAAAGTAGGTGTTCTAGGGTGTATGGCAGAGCGCTTAAAAGAAAAATTTTTAGAGGAAGAAAAAATAGTAGATTTGGTTGTAGGCCCCGATGCATATCGTGATTTGCCGAATTTATTGGGAGAAATAGAGGCCGGCAGAGATGCTATTAATGTATTGTTGTCCAAAGATGAAACTTATGGAGATGTATCTCCCGTGAGGTTGAACAACAATGGTGTTTCAGCATTTGTATCTATTACCAGGGGATGTGATAATATGTGTACGTTTTGTGTGGTTCCTTTTACACGCGGAAGAGAGCGTAGCAGAAATCCGAAAAGCATTATTGAGGAAATCCGGGAAATGCAAGAAAAAAATTATAAAGAAATCACTTTATTAGGTCAAAACGTAGATAGTTATTTGTGGTATGGAGGAGGTCTAAAAAAAGATTTTAAAAAAGCTTCTGAAATGGCCCGTGCAACAGCCGTAAATTTTGCACAATTATTAGACATGTGTGCTAAGGCGTTTCCTAAAATTCGTTTTCGCTTTTCTACGTCTAACCCTCAGGATATGAGTTTGGATGTGATCCACACGATGGCTAAGCATAAAAATATTTGCAAATACATTCACCTGCCGGTTCAAAGCGGAAGCAATGCCATGCTTAAAGCCATGAACAGGCAACATACCCGGGAGGAGTATATGGAATTGGTAGCGAATATATTTAGAATTGTTCCGGAAATGGTGCTGTCTCAGGATATGATTGCCGGTTTTTGCGGAGAGACCGAAAAAGATCATCAAGACACATTAACATTAATGGAATATGTAAAATACGATTTTGGTTTTATGTTTGCCTACTCCGAAAGACCCGGAACTTTGGCAGCAAAAAAGATGAAAGATGATGTACCTCCCGCTGTCAAAAAAAGACGTTTGCAAGAACTCATTAGCTTACAATTAAAACACAGCTTGTATCGCACCCAACAACACGTAGGAAATGTTGAAGAAGTTTTGATAGAGGGAACATCTAAAAAATCATCCGGGCATTGGAAAGGGAGAAATACACAAAATACGGTTGTTGTTTTTCCTAAAGAGCATTATAAATTAGGTGATTTTGTAAACGTAAGAATAGAGAGTTGTACTTCTGCCACCTTAAAAGGTACTGCAATGGGTGGGCTACTCGGATAATCATTAAAAGTAATGCTAAAAAAAAGTATTTGGTTTTTCACAACGTATTGGCATTATATACTTTTTGTATGGATCAGTATATTCGTTTATGACGGTATTTTTAATAACGGTTTTGTGAATTTTGATGATCATCTGCAACTTACTGAAAATTATAGAGTACAGACCATTTCTTTTCAATCCATTGAGATTTTATTTACTACTGCAACGGTAAATATGTATCAGCCCTTAACTTCTTTCATATTAGCTGTGCTATTTTATGCTGCAAAGTTTACAGCCGGATATTATCATTTGTTTAGTTTACTAGTTCATATTTTTAACGGGGTCCTGGTGTATCACATAGTCATAAAGCTTTTTAAAAGTAAAATACAATCTGTGTGGATCGCTTTATTTTTTTTAATACACCCCATAATGGCAGAAGCTGTTTCGTGGGTTTCCGCTACCAGTACCGTGTTGTATGTGTTTTTCTTTTTATTTGCCACTCTGTGTTATTTAAATTTTTATAAATCCGGTAAAAAAGTGTATTATTTCATCGCTTTTTTATTATTTCTTCCGGGGCTTTTCTGTAAAATTCAAATCATCATTTTCATTCCTGTTCTGTTTTTAATAGATTGGTTTTACACTAAAAAAAGATTTCAGTTAAAAAGAGTATTCTATACACTTCCTTTTATTTTACTCGCAGGTATTTTTATTATGGTTGCGATTTCTTTTAGAGGAACCGATCATTCTTCTTTTACGGTAGACTATCCTAGCTGGCTCATTGCGCCAAATCAGGTAATATGGTATGTATATAAGTACATAGCTCCTTTTTCACTGACCATTTTATATGACTGGCCTGTTTCTTTAGGAATAAGAGAATGCTTTTTTTCATTCTTATTTTTAGTCTTGCTTTTTAGTGTCTATGCATTAAGGCGGAATCGATTGTTTGTTTTTGGAATCCTGTTTTTCCTGCTAACTATTGGCTTGCACACCACATTATTTATACGATTTTTATCTCCTTATGCAGATAGGTACGGATACTTACCCTATCTGGGGTTTTTAATTGCGCTATTTGCAATCATCTCAAGATTAAAGAGTACCTATACCGTATATGCAGGCATCGCATATATTTTACTTTTTAGTTATTTAACAACACAACAAACGAAGATTTGGAAAAACTCCGACACGCTCTGGACACATAATTTAAAATCTCAAAAAACATTGATTGCCCGTGTCAACAGGGCCTCTTATCATGTTGAATCAAAACAATACAACAAATCTATGAAAGATATTGAATTCATTCTAAAAGAGAGTGACGATCATTCATATAAAAAAGAAAAATCTTCTGCTTATTACTATTTGGGAATCATTAATTACAACAAAAACAAATTAGATAAGGCAGAAAGAAGCTACCTAAAATCAATTGAGATGAACCCTAAAAAATATGAGGCTTTTTATAACTTAGTTAATTTATATACTACACAACAAAACTATCTTAAATCAATAAATACGTATACGAAAGGTATAGCCATACAGAAAAATTTCCCTTCATTATATAAAAACAGGGCAAATGCTTATTATCAGGTAGGGGAATATAAAAAAGCTTTGGAGGATGTAAATAAGGCTTTGGAAATCAATCAAAAATTGGCTCTTGCCAATACCAAAGATGTATCTTTATATGATTTTAAAAAAGAATTATTAAAAAAATTAAATGAAAATTAATGGAAAGTTTACAAGCAATTAAGCAACGTTTTGGAATTATCGGTAATGATCTGCAGCTAAACCGAGCTATAGAAAAAGCTATTCGTGTTGCGCCTACTGACATTTCGGTATTGGTTGCCGGTGAAAGCGGTGTCGGTAAAGAAAGTATTCCAAAAATTATCCATCAATTATCTCATAGAAAACACGCAAAATATATTGCTGTAAACTGTGGTGCTATTCCCGAAGGAACTATAGATAGTGAGTTATTTGGTCATGAAAAAGGATCATTTACCGGTGCTACTCAAGATAGAAAAGGGTACTTTGAAGTTGCAGACGGGGGTACTATTTTCTTAGATGAGGTTGGCGAATTGCCGCTTACAACGCAAGTCCGCCTATTACGTGTTTTAGAAAACGGAGAATTTATAAAAGTAGGTTCTTCAAAAGTGCAAAAAACAGATGTCCGAATTGTTGCTGCAACCAATGTGAATATGCAGGAAGCTATTTCGAAAGAAAAATTTAGAGAAGATTTATATTACAGGTTAAGTACCATTGAAATTTATTTGCCTGCTTTAAGAAATCGAAAAAAAGACATTCACCTGCTATTTAGAAAATTTGCTGCGGATTTTGCTCAAAAATATAGAATGCCTGCCATCAGGTTAGATGAAAATGCTACAAATTTATTATTAAACTATCGTTTTCCCGGAAATATCAGGCAACTTAGAAATATTGCCGAACAAATCTCTGTAGTTGAAGAAAACAGGCTGATTACCCCGGAAAAATTAGGTCAATATCTACCTGATAATAAAGGTCATTTACCTGCTGTAGTCGGAGCAGGTTCTGAAAATGATTTTGCTACCGAAAGAGATATCATGTATAAAGTTTTATTTGACATGCGAAATGATATTAATGATTTAAAAAAGCTTACTTTGGATATCATGCAGCACGGAAACATAGAAAAATTACAAGAAGACAATCATCAATTATTAAAGAAAATTCACGAAGAACAAGCCAAAGAAGATAATAAGGTGGAAGTATTGCAAATAGCAAGCCCTTCAACTTTACAAAAAAATTATGATTTTGTAGAGACGATAGAAGAACAAGAAAACTTTTCTTTGCAAGACAAAGAAATAGAGATGATTAAAAAGTCATTGGAAAAAAATAATAACAAGCGAAAGTTGGCTGCAAAAGAATTGGGAATTTCGGAACGAACATTGTACAGAAAAATCAAACAATATGATTTATAAATAAGTTCAATAAAAAAACTTACGATAACAAAACCATATTTACAATGAAAAAACATCTTTCGATTCTTTTTTTTCTGATGGTAGCAACTACATTAATCAGTTGCGGGATATACTCCTTTACAGGAGGGGCAACGGATGCAAAAACGATTCAGATAGATTTTTTCCCTAATCAAGCTTCTTTAATAGAACCTACGTTGAGTCAGCGTTTTACTCAAGACTTACAAGATCTTTTTTTAAGACAAACTAATTTAAGCTTAGTAAGTACCGGCGGAGAATTGCGATTTGAAGGCGAAATTACAGGATATAGGATAAACCCAATGAGTGCAACCTCTCAGCAAACCGCTGCTCAAAACAGATTGACCATTACTGTTAATGTCAGGTATTATAATCAGCTGAATGAAAAAGATGATTTTGAAAAGCAGTTTTCCTTTTATTCCGATTTTGATGCTAGTTCACAATTAACCGGTGGTGTATTGGATGCTGCCCTAAGTGAAATTTTAGAGAGAATAACGCAAGATATATTTAACGCTTCTATTGCAAAATGGTAATTACATTAAAAGATTATATTTCTTTTTTAAAACAACCTGAATCCTTAACGTCAGAACAGGTACAGGGAATAAAATCCATTGTAAATCTCTATCCTTATTTTCAGTCAGCCAGAGCACTATACTTAAAAGGATTAAAGAATCAGGATAGTTTTAAATATAATCATGAGCTAAAAATAACGGCAGCTTATACAATGGACAGGACACTCCTTTTTGATTTTATCACTTCGGATAACTTTACTAAAAAAAATAATATTCATCCGGAGACTCGCAAAAAGCTACCCGTTAAGAATCAAAATACCATTGTTGAAGAAAGCCTGGAAATTGAAAAACCTATAGACTTTGGCAAAAACGAAAAGTATTCTTTTAATGAATGGTTACAACTTTTAGTTAAAAAACCCATTATCAGAAATCGTTCTGAACAATCAACAACTGCCATAAGCAAAGAAGCTATTATAGATCGATTTATTAAGAACAACCCTACTATATCCCGCCCTAAAAATAAAAGTGAAATACATGTTCGTATTTCTGAAAATAAAGAGGATTCGTCTTTAATGACAGAGACCCTTGCAAGGGTATATTTGGAACAAAAAAAGTATGAAAATGCTATGAAAGCATATCGAATTTTAAGTTTGAAATATCCGGAAAAAAGTGGTTTCTTTGCAGACCAGATTAAAAAAATAAAAACGTTACAAAAAAATACGTCATGAGTTATACTGCATTTTTAATATTAATCATTATAGTAGCAATAGCTTTAATATTAATTGTCATGGTACAAAATCCTAAAGGCGGAGGTTTATCTTCTTCTTTCGGAGGCGGAGGAGCACAATCTTTAGGAGGTGTGCAAAGCACAAATGATTTTTTAGACAGGACAACCTGGACATTGGCCATCACCATGTTTGCCCTGATATTGTTAGCAAACTTTGCCATTCCCAGAGCTAATGATAATCCTGTAAATATTGACAACAAATTAGAGGGTGGTCAAACGACAACTAACACGATAAACCAACCGTCAACTAACGATTCCATATAAAATAATCTTGGTTTTTCTAAAGGCTAAAAAACAAAAAATCAAGATGGATTCCATATTAAAAATGCCGACAAAATGACACGTTGGCATTTTTTTTTACTTCCTTTTTGATTTTTAAAGTGTTATTTAGAAAAAATGTCAGGTTTCACGTAATGGCATACTTTATGATTTGAGAGAGCAAAACTAATTTTTAATTAATCAAAATTTATATAAAGAATGGGAATACATATCAAACCTCTAGCGGACAGGGTTCTTGTAGAGCCTGCTGCCGCAGAAACTACTACTGCCTCAGGAATCATTATTCCTGATAACGCAAAAGAGAAACCTCAAAAAGGGACTATCGTTGCCGTAGGTACGGGAAAAAAAGACGAGCCTTTAACAGTTAAAGTCGGAGATACTGTTTTATATGGTAAATACGGTGGAACCGATTTAAAGCTGGAAGGTAAAGATTATCTGATGATGCGTGAAAGTGATATTTTAGCGATCATTTAAAAAAAACATCTGGTTGCAGTTGCAATAGGCAATTGTAACAATTAAAACTTATCAATAATTAAACAATTTAAGAAAATGGCAAAAGACATAAAATTTGATATTGAAGCACGTGACGGATTAAAAAGCGGTGTAGATGCATTGGCAAATGCAGTAAAAGTAACTTTAGGTCCTAAAGGAAGAAATGTAATTGTTTCCAAATCTTTCGGAGCTCCGAATGTAACTAAAGACGGAGTATCTGTTGCAAAAGAAGTAGAGTTGGAAGATGAATTGGAAAATATGGGAGCTCAGATGGTAAAAGAAGTTGCTTCCAAAACCAATGACCTGGCGGGTGACGGAACTACTACTGCTACTGTTTTAGCGCAAGCAATTGTAAAAGAAGGATTAAAGAATGTAGCTGCCGGGGCCAACCCTATGGATTTAAAAAGAGGGATTGGCAAGGCTGTTACTGCAATTGTAACGGATTTAAATAAGCAATCAAAAGAAGTTGGAGGTTCTTCTGAAAAAATAAAACAAGTAGCTGCAATCTCCGCTAATAATGACAATACTATAGGTGATTTAATTGCCACTGCTTTTGATAAGGTAGGCAAAGAAGGCGTAATTACCGTTGAAGAGGCAAAAGGAATGGACACCTATGTAGATGTTGTAGAAGGGATGCAGTTTGACAGAGGCTATTTATCTCCTTATTTTGTAACCGATGCAGATAAAATGATTACAGATCTGGAGAATCCATACATCTTATTATTTGATAAGAAGATATCAAACTTACAAGAAATTCTGCCAATCTTAGAACCGGTGGCACAATCCGGAAAGCCGCTATTAATTATTGCAGAAGATGTAGATGGTCAGGCACTAGCTACTTTGGTAGTGAACAAACTAAGAGGTGGATTAAAAATTGCAGCTGTTAAAGCTCCCGGCTTTGGAGACAGAAGAAAAGCGATGTTAGAAGATATTGCTATTCTAACCGGAGGAACGGTGATTTCCGAAGAAAGAGGATTTACTTTGGAAAATGTTACTTTAGATTTATTGGGAACTGCAGAAACAGTTACTGTAGATAAAGATAATACAACTATTGTAAACGGTAACGGAAAGGCAGAAGATATAAAAGCTCGTGTAAACCAGATCAAAGCTCAAATAGAAACTACTACTTCTGATTATGACAAGGAAAAACTACAAGAGCGTTTAGCTAAATTGGCTGGTGGAGTTGCTGTCTTATATGTAGGTGCTGCTTCCGAAGTAGAAATGAAAGAAAAGAAAGATAGAGTTGATGATGCTTTGAATGCTACTCGTGCCGCTGTTGAAGAGGGTATTGTTGCCGGTGGAGGTGTTGCTTTTGTAAGATCTAAAAAAGTATTGGAAAAAATTACTACAGACAATTTAGATGAAACGACAGGTGTACAAATCGTAAACAAAGCCATTGAATCGCCTCTAAGAACCATTGTTGAAAATGCTGGCGGTGAAGGTTCCGTAGTAATTAACAAAGTGCTGGAAGGCAAAAAGAATTTTGGTTATGATGCTAAGTCCGATCAATATGTAGACATGTTAGAAGCCGGTATCATAGATCCTAAAAAAGTAACAAGAGTAGCATTGGAAAATGCCGCTTCTGTTGCGGGCATGATTTTAACTACGGAGTGCGCACTGATAGATATTAAAGAAGATGCTCCTGCAGCAGCCGGAATGCCTCCAATGGGCGGTGGAATGCCGGGGATGATGTAAAAATGTAAATATATTTAATGATAATGAAGGTCGTCTGTAAAGCAATTTATAGGCGATTTTCTTTATGCCATTTTTAATGTTTATTGGGCAGGTTTTTGATTCTTCAAGTTATCGGGTATTAAGTATCAAGTATTGAGTGGAGGGTATGGGTATTAAGAAATCAATGTTTAAAAAAGGTGCTTTCATTGGTTCTAGTTTGAAATAGTGTTGGTAAATATGAGTTTTCCATTCTTTTTATTGAATTTTGCATCAAAATTAAATCCAAAAGATATTCAAAACCTGGTAACATCAAGGGGTTAAGATATAATACCTAATTTAAACTTGAGCCCTTTCATTTTCCAACACCGCTGTTTTCAATGTCTGATTTGCTCCGGATTATGATTTCTTTCACCCGAAATCAAAACAAAAAAGAAGCTCTCTTTGTAAGATAGCTCTATTTTTTTAATGCTTTCCACCTTTATGGTGTTCTACAATTTCTTTACCTCTGTACTTACAACACGGGTCAATACCTTCATAAACATGATCTTTTGCTTTTATTTCTTTAGTATCGTGACCCACTGCTGCTATATTTTGTTGAATAGTTTTTACATCTGTTTTCCGTTCATCAATAATCAAAGAAAGCATATGAGTTTTAACATTCCAAACGGCAAATTTTACTCCTTTAGTCCCCAAAGCCGCCTTTTCAATTCTTTTTTTACACATCATGCAAACCCCGTCAACTTCAATAGCTACTTTTGCATTTTTTTTCTTTTTTTGAGCTTCAGCCGAAAATCCTATCAGCAGTAAGCTAAATAGTAAAATTATTTTTTTCATCGTTAATCTAGTTTAAAACGTAATCCTGCATAAAATATATGGCCAAATATGGGGCCATAGACAATGGTTGTATCAAAATGGTTGCCAAAAGGATTATCACTAGCTAATATAGGCATTTTCTGCTGAAAGTTTGTAAGATTCTCTCCTCCGAAATATACTTCAAATTGCTCGAAAAACACCCTGGTAATTTGAGCATTTAACAAACTGTAACTATCAGAAAATGCTGATAATTGATATTGAATAGGGTTACTCGAAGTATTGGGTAACCTTTGAGCACCTATATAGTTATAGGTTACATCTAGCTTCCATTGCCTGCCACCTTCTTTTTTATCGGTTTCATAAGAAACATTTGCAAAAAACCGGTTTTTAGGTGTAAGCGGTTTTTCCAGCTTTGCTGACTGATATGTTGCCTCAATATCATAATACTTATAAGCTAAACGTATGTCTAATTGCTCAATAATAGTATAGTTGATTTCTGCTTGAAAACTATTTGCATAACTTTCCCCATTCAAATTATAGAAAGAAATGTTCCTTGGGTTTTCCCAATCTACTACTACCTGGTTCTGAAAATTTGTTCTGTAAAAATCAAATGTAATATCTCCTTTTTTATCAAATAAATGGAATCCTTGCAAGTACGAAATTCCATAATTCCAGGCTACTTCCGGATTCAGCCCGTAAATTTTTCCATGAGTTGACTGAATACTAATTTGTCTTGAACTGCCAAATAATTGTTGATTTTCAGCAAAAATATTAGCACTCCTTCTTCCTTGTCCGACAGAAGCTCTAAAAACTCCCTTTTCCCAAGGAACGTATCTCATATGTAGTCTTGGGGTGAAAAAAGTTCCTAACAGATTATGTGTATCAATTCTTAGTCCGGCGGTGAAACTGAAATCATCTAAATTATCATAAGCATATTCAAAAAAAGCTCCGACTGAATTTTCGTTTCTGTTGTATGGGCTGTTATTCACTAATTCATCATACGAATCATATATAAAACTAATACCTGTTGTAAATTTATTCTTGGTATCCTCTATGATAGAATTGAATAAAAGATTAGAATAGATACTCTGATGGCTTATGTTATAGCTGTTTAAACCAAAATACGAGTCCTGTTTGTGATTACTATATGCAAATTGAAATCCAAAACTCTGAAAGAGCAGTTCCGGAAAAACATATCCTAATTTTGATGAAAAATCAAACCTTTTCGTATTGATTTCACTACCCCAATTTGTTGTTGTCCCTCTGTCAACATCCGGGTTAAAATCTGTTTCACCCGTTTGCTTTTCATCGTCCATATATCTAAAATTGACGAAGCTTACCCATCCTTTTTCGGCATCTGTATATTGCCAGCGATTCATGATATTGATTTGTTCCATTAGAGGATTATCTAAAAACCCGTCATTATTTCTATCAAACTTCTCGCCTCTGTAATTTCCGTGGATATAGAACCCTGTTTGCCATCTATCGGAAAATTTTTTATTCACATGTGTATTTAATTCCAGCCTTCCGCCAAGAGATCCGTATGCATTTAAAAATAACTTTTTATCTGAAAACGGTTTTACCAATTCTGCATTGATCTGTCCTGATATACTTTCAAATCCGTTGATGACACTTCCGGATCCTTTTGTAATTTGAATGCTCTCTACCCATGTTCCCGGAGTAAAGGTCAGACCATATACTTGGGCAGCTCCTCTGACAGATGGAATATTCTCCAGGGCAATTAATAAATAAGGGCTTTTTAAACCTAACATTTGAATCTGCTTAGTGCCTGTTAGAGCATCGGAAAAATGAACATCTATAGACGGGTTTGTTTCAAAGCTTTCTGCTAAATTACAGCAAGCTGCTTTTAACAGCTCGTCTTTATTCACGGTAAAAACATTTTGGGTTTTCAAAAACGATTTTTGAGTTGCCTTTTTCTTACTTGAAATACGAATTTCATCCAAATCATTTTTCGGAGTTAAAAAATGATGAATGGGTGCTGTATTTGTAATGGTTATCGTATCCGTTTGATAACCTACATAACTTACCACCAGTTTTGTATATGTAGTTTTGTATGGAATGGAAAACCATCCTTTTTCATTAGTTGTCGTTCCGACAGTAGTGCCCGACCAGTAAACATTAACCCCAAAAACGCCTAAACTATCTTTGGGATTGTTTCTATCCATTATCATCCCTTTCAGGGTTTGTTGAGAGAATGATTGCAAAGAGACCAGTAATAAGATACTAGTGATGATTATTTTCATTTTTTTTGTAATTTAATTTTAAAACAAGGTTTTTTTCATCTGACTATAGATGAAGAGACGAGTTAAAAAATTAAAATCAAATTAAAAAGGTTTGATGCAACACCAAAATATCGGGAATGCTATCGGGCGGGGGTGTTGTAGTATCAAAAACCTTTTTGTGAAATAAGTAGTTTTGAAAAGAAGTAATATAAGAAACGACGAAATAGTCTGCAAACTGCAATTCTTTCTTGCTGAATTTAAATTCAACAATTTTATTTAAAACTTCAGGTTCTATAATCTCTATGACATCTTTACAGCATTTTTTCTTTGAAGCTTTTTCATAGCTACAATCAGCATCAAAAGATTCCGTACCGCAAGCTTTTGGATTCCCAAAGAGAGAAACATCTACTAGTTCCGTACCGCAAAAATGAGAAGTAATCGCATACGAGTTTGATGCAATTAAGATCATAAATGCTAACAGAACAGATTGTATTTTTATAAATATCTGTTTCATAAGGTATTACAAATGTACTGTATTCTTTTCAAAAAGAAATGTTAATTTTTTTGTACATAAGTCCATAAAAAAATTGTGATTTTCCGTAAAATTTATCTACACTTTTTGGTATTACTACTAATTTTTTTAATTTTTTTGTAAAATTATTACTCTTGATATGAAGATAAATGCGCTAAAAAATAGTATAGAAAAAATGATTTCTTCAAGTTCCGGAAAAGAACAAAAACTGCAAGGGATTTGTGACTTTCTCGAAAGTGCTGTTCCACATTATGACTGGGTTGGGTTTTACTTTAAAAATGGAAATAAAGAAGAATTGAAATTAGCTCAATTTACCGGTGAACCTACCGAACATACCATTATCCCTTTTGGAAAAGGAATCTGCGGGCAAGTAGCTTTGAGTAATAAAAATTTTGTGGTACAAGATGTAACTTCTCAAGAAAATTATATTTCTTGCGGATGGAAAGTAAAATCGGAAATTGTGATTCCCATTTTGGTAAATGGAGAAAATGTCGGCCAGATAGACATAGATTCCCATACATCTCATCCGTTTACTAAAAAAGATGAGGAATTGTTAGTCTTTGTATGCCGACAAGTAGCAACCATACTATAGAAAAATTCATTCATTGTAATTTGGTAATTTACTCTTAGAATTTTTCGTCTTTTATTTAAGATCATTTTATTGCTTAAGCAATTGGCATTGAACTCATTTAAACTTTTTGGATGTAAGCGAACATTAGAAGTTTTTAGGGCTGTTGAAGGATTTTTTGAGTTGCATAGCAGCGCTACGGAAGGAAAAAAAGATAAAAACAGAGTTAAAAACAGCAATTTTTTAGCAAATTCAAAAAGTATAAACGAGTTCACCAACAAAGCTGTGAGTGCGATGGCAAAGAAACAGCTCTTTTGCAAATTTTGGTTGTGAGTTGGCTCGTGTGATTTGCAAATGTGCTGTTTGCGATAGGGGTTTCAATTTTGTACCAAAATATCATAAAAGCGGCGCGAGGGGGAAACAAAATAAATTCCTTCAAGTTTGCACTGACTTATCTACAATGAACTTTAGTACATGACAAAAAATATAATTAATTGATTATCAGTAAATTAAATGTTAAATAATTAAAATAAAGCATTGATTTTCAGTATATTAGAAGAATAACATCACTCATTTTTCTAATGAAAAAAACCAATGCTTCCACTAAAAGTAGTGAATTAAATTCAGTTTTAAGTTCTCATTTCCAAGGTAAGATCAATTTGGCAAGAATCAAACTCATATCACATTTCATTATCGCCCTCTGTAAGGTACAGACAGTTACCTTTGAAAAGGTAGCCAACGCTTTTGAGACCTCAGTAGATTCGAAGTCATCACTCAGACGTATTCAAAGATTTATTGCTGATTATTCGTTGGATGGAGATTTGATCGCTCGTCTTATATTTAGTCTCCTTCCTAAGCAAGAGGGATTGATCTTGAGTATTGATAGGACCAATTGGAAGTTTGGTCAGACCAACATCAACATTTTTAAGTTGGGAGTTGTCTATAAAGGTGTTGCCTTCCCATTGTTATTTACTATGTTAGATAAGCCAGGGAACTCTAACAGTCAGGAGCGTATTGATCTTGTGAATCGTTTCATAAGACTTTTTGGCAAAGATGTTATTAAATCCATTGTAGCCGATAGAGAGTTTGTAGGTAATCATTGGTTGGATTTCTTGAATACAAATGGAATCAAATATTATATCCGCATTCGAAACAACTTTAAGGTAGAGCTTCCTGATAAGAACAAAACCATCAAAGTATTTCACTTGTTTAATCCACATAAGATCAATGAGTTTGTGTATTATCCTAAAATTGTACGTGTTAATGGTCAGCTTTGTTTCCTTTCCGGATGCAAGTTGTACCCAAAAAATGGAAAGCCTGATTTCTTAATCATTGTATCGTTCAACGCTCCTGATAAGGCCTTTGAACAATACAAAGAACGATGGCAGATAGAGATGTGTTTTAAAGCAATGAAAGCCAGTGGCTTTGATATTGAAAACACACACCTGCAAGATATTAAGCGTATTGAAAAATTAGTACTGCTTGTAATGATGGCTTTCGTATGGTGTTACAAAGTTGGTATATATTTACATCAGATTAAGCCTATCAAAATAAAAAAGCATGGAAGAATGGCTAAAAGCATATTCAAATATGGATTAGATTATATCGCTTCTGTGCTATTAAACCCTGTAAATCAAAACAATATGAACTTGACTAAATTTTTGTCATGTACTTAGACAATGAACTATCTTTTTTTACGCTTGCATACAACAGAATGTAAACTTCATCCCAAAAACGGAAAACAGGATTTCTTAATTATCGTTTCGTTCAACGCACCAGATAAAGCTATGGAGCAGTACAAAGAAAGATGGCTGATAGAAATGTGTTTTAAAGCTATCAAATCAAGTGGCTTTGATATCGAAAATACCCACCTGCAAGATATTAAGCGTATTGAAAAATTGATACTACTTGTTATGATGGCTTTTGTGTGGTGCTACAAAGGCTGAGTAGACAAGGGGAATTTCACCCCAAGTCTCTCACAGAACCGTACATGATTCTCTCGTCTCATACGGCTCGTGTTATACAATTAAATTGATGGAAAGATTGTCCAATGATAAAACATGGTTGGATATTGAAGTTTCATTTTCTTTAACCATTTGTATGCTCTATCAAAACTTCCCTTAAATCGTTTGTACCGATTCAACGCCCATTTCACTAGCCGTCTTTGGAAGTACCACATAACTCGCTGTAGTTCCCATCTTCTATACCTTCCATAGTAACGGATAATGCCTCGCATTTGAGGTTCTATCATTGTTGCTATATCTTGTAGTGTTAGTGAGCTTCTGCGGTTCAGATTCATTTTGAACCAACCGTTTAGTATGCGTGTTTTGGACTTCTGGCTTATCGCACAATCATAGCCTAGGAACAGGACATATTTCCCATCCTCTTTATAGGTGGTTGTGCGTGGTTTGAACGTAAAACCTAGAAAATCAAACTGCTTTGGATAGCCTCTTACTCGTTTTCTTCTGTAAGTTTGACAGTACACCAGTTTTGTTTTCTCTTCATTTAAACGTAAATGGCATTCTTCTAGTCGTTTTCGTATCGCTTTCAACAAGCGTTTTGCTTCCCAGTCTAAGTAACAATGCACAATAATATCATCTGCATAGCGTACAAATTTCATGTACTTACTTTGTTTTGGAAGTCATTTGTCAATAACATAGTGTAGAAACAGATTTGCTAAAAGAGGGCTAATTACGCCTCCTTGTGGTGTCCCGTTTCCGTTTTTGGGTGTTAGTGTACCATCTACTGACTGACTGGGGCATTCCAGCCAACGTTTGATGTACAACTTTACCCATCTTTCTTCTACGTGACGTTCTAAGGCTTTCATTAATAATTCATGGTTGACTTCATCAAAGAAGTTCTTGATATCTATATCAATGACCCACCAATATTGCTTAACGTTCTTGCGGACTTCATCCACGGCATCGTGCGCACTTTTGGATCGTCGATATCCATATGAGTTTTCATGAAAAACCTTTTCTAATCTGGGTTCTAAATACGTCTTGAGTACTTGTTGGGCTATGCGGTCTTCTACTGTAGGAATACCTGGTTTACGTTCGCCCCCATTTGGCTTGGGTATTGTTACCTCTCGTACTGGTTTGGGAAAATAACTGCCTGATGCTTGTCGATTCCATAGTTTGTACAGATTTTTAAGTAAGTCTTTCTGATAGGCTTCCAGACTTTCTTTATCTACTCCTGCACTACCCTGTTCGCCAAAACTTTCCGGTAGACTTCCCGAACCATTTGTTTGGTAATCGGTACCGTTTTTAATTCTGTTTCAAATAATGAAGTCATCCTCCTTTTTTTTTTTAAGTTGTTAAATCATTTAAAACTGTATAACTGAAGCCCTTTGCTCTACTTCCATTACAGAAGCTTCATCACTACTACGGCTTCATCCGCCATCCTTATTAACTTTGTTATTCTACCTTACAGGGATATCTTGTTTGAGTATTTCGCTTAGCATTTAATAAGGACTTCCCGTGTTCCATGTAAGAGCCTAAATAAGAGTCATGCCACCTCAATAACGACTGCCCTGTAACCAGTCATGCAAGTTCCCGTTACAGTTATCACAAGTGCACACAATAACCAGCTTTTGACAGTGGGGTAAATATCTCTCATTACTTCTTCAGTGGTTCATTTGCATTCATCTCTCTTATTCGCACCTGACTAATCTTGTTAGCCTTTTCCCCTTTCCCTTCAATACCTTTCTATTACTATCCAAGCACCGAGGGGCGGTTTAAAGACTTCGCTTGCACAACGACTTTGGTAGACCTACTACCATCTCCTACACAACATTCTTTTAATCAGGGCGAACGCCCTGTTTCAAGATTCACGGCACAAAACATGTATATTTGTTTCCAGCTAGTGATGGTAGAGAATGTTATAGAGGTTTAAAGGAGTATTTCGAGTATTACAATACACAAAGAAGACATCAAAGTATCGGTAATCAACATCCTCAAACCATTTATCAACAAACCCTAAAAATAGCAGCATGAGATATGATGATACTTTGGGGAGTTATTCACAAAAAATGAGAGTTATCAGTCTCCACCCGGACCCCCTCTTTCAACATCATTATCTCATTTAAGTTTTAATAAAATCTGTCCTATCAATGGGGGGAATTATACTGGTGGAAAAAATGTTCCCAAACTTGAATACACTTTTGAGATTAGAAGAGGGCTTCCAATTTACTACTCTGCTGATTGGGATAAAGATGGACTGGAGATATATGAATTGGCAAAAGAAATAATCCCAGATTTAAAATTATTGCATCCAGATGGTATTTCTAGAAGTATAGAAGAAACAGAGCATAAAAGCTATTGGTTATATCCAGAACGACCAGAACTATTATCAGGTTTAAATTCTGATTTATATTCGGAAAGAGATAAAAATAAGATCAAAGAGCTAATTGCAAAAAATCATTGGATAACAGAAGAAGGTAATAATTTGAAGGTAATGATTGAAGGCTCAAAAACTCAAACTACAATTAAAACTAATCAACACCAAACCAATAAATGAGGCTATCAGCATTTAATTGTATTTTGAAGGATAGATACTACCTCTGATTAGAAACATTCAAAAATTTATGCTTTTCATAAAGTGTTTTCCCTTTAGCAAATTTCTCTTTATCTTCCATTAAATCATCAAGTTCTCTATAGTCAGAAATTAATTTGGCTTCTTCTTCAGATAAGCCAATGCTTAAATATTTTCTGTAAATATAAGCTCCAGGACAAATACAGTTTTCGCTACCCCAATCTTCATCGGTAAGTGTACAATCAAAAAAATGTTTTTTCTCTGACTTATCTTTTGTTTCCAACCTTTCAAGAAAGTCATCTTTCCAAGAAGAATCTTTCTCCTGTGGAACAGGATTTAAGATTTCTTCTAATTGATGGGTGTCCTTATCCAAAAGATCAAGAAATTCTTTTAATGCTCCTTTTTTGGCTGTCAAATATCCAATAGGATGTGTTACACCCGTAGCAGAACTAAGAAGATTAATGATGCCATATTCTATATTTCCAGATAGCGAATACTCATCAGCAGGAGTCTCACGAAGGTCTGAAAGCATTTTTTCGTTCCTGTCGATCTCTTTATTAAAATCAAAAGAATCAAGTTGCTGTTCAATTATCTTTTTAATAAGTGTTAGTTTATCTGAAGCCATATCTTTTATTAGATTAAGAGCAGTAAAGTACTGAATTTTTGATTGTAATTCTGCAATATTTTGTTCTAAATTATTGTAAAAACTCTACCTTTGAGTTTTAACATAAAAAGGATTAGAATAGAGTATATATACAAATGATAAAATATTTAAAGTGGTCGAATTCGACCACTTTAAAATATCAGAAACATAAATATGAGTTCAAAGATTAAAAAAATAGAAGTCGAAGAAAAAATTATTTCCATAACTAGTTATAATGAAAATGATTATATCTGCTTAACGGATATGGTAAGAGGTGAAGAAGGAAGTGACCATATTAGAAATTGGATGAGAAACCGAAATACGGTTGAATTTTTAGGTATTTGGGAACAATTGTATAACCCTAATTTTAAAGGTGTCGAATTCGACAGGTTTAAAAAAGAAGCTGGACTAAATTCATTTAATCTTACTCCAAAAAAATGGATAGAAAGTACAAATGCTATCGGAATAGTTTCAAAAAGCGGAAGATATGGTGGTACATACGCTCATAAAGATTTAGCATTTGAATTTGGGGCTTGGATAAGTCCAATGTTCAAATTGTTACTCATAAAAGAATTTCAGAGGCTAAAAGAAATTGAAAACAATCAGTACAACCTAGAATGGAATGTAAAACGTATATTGAGTAAAGTAAACTATACCATTCAAACAGATGCTGTTAAAGATTATATATTACCGCAATCGAATTACACCAAAGACACTCAATGGTTAGCCTATGCTGAAGAAGCTGATATTTTGAATGTGGCACTATTCAAATGCACGGCGAAACAATGGCGGGATGCCAATCCAAAATTAGAGAAAGAAGGTAAAAACTTACGCGATATTGCTAGCATTAATGAATTGGCAGTTTTATCGAATTTAGAATCTGCTAACGCTGATATGATAAGAGAAGGCATAAGCAAAGAAGAACGTTTTGCCAAACTTTATAAAATAGCTCAGTATCAAAAAGAAATACTGGATAAACAAGATTTTTTAAAGTCCATAAAGAAAACATCAGAGGATATTTACCTAGATTCAAATAAATCCAATGAATTGCCTGAATCATAAAATTGCTGTCGCTTTTTTATATTTCAAAAAATTAGGTCAATTACTCACAATTATTTAGTTTTGAATACGGCGACTTACAAGGTTGGTTGGAAATGACGGAACAAAAGAAAACAAGAGTAAGTGGCTTACATACAGGCAATTCGAATATTCGAACAAACTGCTAAGAAATGACGTAATTCTTAAAAGGGTTAGTTTGGTTTGTTAACATAGAAATCACGAGATTTCTTAAAATATAAATAAAGTTCTTTGACGTATTGAAAGATTAAAAAGGGACGTTTTAATAGAAAATAACACTTTGTTTGTTAGAATCTTAATCTTTATGCCACAATCTGTTTACAACAGTAGTTTCTGTTGGCATCCAATCGGGCGTGATTACAGTTTGTTAAAATAGGTTTAGATTCCAGAATATCAGGATTGAGGTGGACTTCGTTAGGCATGAAATACTTATGTTTATGACAGGGTTTATTATAATTATAATCAAACACAAAATACTCAAGGTCATCTTTGATTGTCCATGAATAAATATCTTGCTTTCTAAAGTAAAAACTCTTCATGATTTTATAAGGTCCTTCAACGATGGAATTAGAAAATGTAACATCTTTAAGTGCTATTTTCTTTTGAATAGATACCTCGCAATTTTTGATAAAGTTGGCAACCGTTTTGTTATTATTCTCAGAACCGCTATCTACAATTAAATCCAAACTCTGGTCTTTAATTTCAACATCAAATTCATTCTTAATCGCTTGACGTAAACTCTTAACACGAATACGAGCTGACAAACGTTTTGAAATATAATGCGATACAATCTTACGAGAGAAATTATCCACTACCGTATAGATATAGAATCTCACATTATCTAAAGTCTTAAATTGAGACACATCCATGTGCCAAGTATGGTTCGGACGGTCAGCAGATACAATATGTATGAATATAGCTTTAGACATTATGACCCCTCAATAGGTAGATTCATGGCTATTGACCCGTTAGCGGCTGACTATGTATATAACTCTACATATGCATTCCAAGAAAACAAGCTTGGATTGGGAACAGAACTTGAAGGGCTTGAATTAAGAAAGCATGAATGGCTGGATAAGGAGGGTAAAAATCATGTTGACTATACAGCTAATATAAAAGTCCTTAATAATTCAAGTGCCTCACAAAAAGACATTATAAGCTATGCAACTGATGTAGCTAATACTATTTCAGAGAAGTTTTCGGGAACAGATGCGGACGGAAATATAATAAGTATGAGTGTGAAATTAGAATTCGTTGATGAGATTGATACTAAATCTGATTTTGCAATTGAATTTACAGATAAAGTTATGGAGAAAAGTCCAATAACAGGTAAAGACAGAGTGGCTGCTGCTGATGGAAAAACAGATGAAATAGGTAATACAGAAGTGAATAGAATGCAGCTTTTAATTCCAGGGAGAGCAGCCCCAGGACCTTATGAAGCAGTATTAAAAGAGGATATAGGTAGTAATGGAGCACATGAGTTTGGACATGCGGTTGGACTTAATCATCAGAGTTATAGTAATAAAAAAGTATCTTTTAAAAACAATATTCCTTTTTGAGCAAAATAACTTAATGAGAACCGATGGTAGAGCTCAACAAGTAGTTAATAACTCAACAAGTAGTTAATAAGAAGCAAAAAAGTGTTATGTATAAAAACACGAAAAGTCAGCCTAAAGGAAGATTTTATAAAGAGAAAAAGAATTAATTATGAAAATATTTGTAAGAGCCTTATTTTTCACGCTTATATGTTTTCTCCTCGGTTGTAAAGAAAAGATAATGAAGTTATTAGAGATAAATATAAAGTTATTATAGGTAGTAAAAAAGATACTATTTACCAATTAAATGGAAATGCTTTATATATAGTCTTTGAGACAAACTTTGATAATGACTTATTAAATGTAAATTATAATGGAGAAAAAAAATCTATCATATAACTACAGATAGAAGCACGAGATATGCTGATTTTTTAGACTTAGGTAAACTCTCTAATTTTAAAGGCGTTAAATTTAATATTAATAAAGGAAAATTAATAGAGTTAGGTGACGTGAAAACTAATTTGATTAAAGTTAATTATATCAAAGATAGTATTGTAGAAATTAGTTTTAGTAATAATCCTAAAGCCTACAAATAATAACCTTAATCAAGCTAAAATAAAACCCCTTGTATTCTATGATAAAAACAAGTAAAAGTTGAGATATTATTTTTACTAATTTATGCAGCAAATTTAAAAGTATCTACATAGGGTGTTTGTCGTTTGACAACGGCAAACACTCTTGCTATTAATTTGTTTCTAATAATGTTAACGGTACTCATTTTACTTTTGCCTTGTTTTATTCTTTTATGATAGTATAATTTCATTTCTGGGTTATGTTGTATAGCAGAAATAGCGCACATATTAATAATTGCTTTCAATTTTTTATTAGCCAAATGAGAGACTTTTGTACGTCCTTTAATACTAGTTCCAGATTGGTAAGGAAAAGGAGCAACACCACAATAAGAGGCAAACTTTCTCCAGTTTTCAAATTTTGAAAAATTGTCAGTAAACACAATCATCATTATAGCAGTTTGCATTCCTATACCTTTAACACTAGTAACAAGTTTATAGGTTTCTTTTAACATTATATTTTGGTCAATAATAGCTTGCATTTGAGTATTAATCTTGTGTATTTGTTTGGTTAGTTCTGCAATCATTTTTTGTTGAACGTCAAAGATTATTTTATACTCTTTTGCTTTATAAATTCTTTTTTGTTCTTTCAAAGTAACTTTAAAACCAGCTCTTTGTTTGTTAAGTTTTGTCCTTAAAGATAAGAGACTTTTTAGTTGTAATATACTTCTTTTAGGTAGCTTACTGGGTTTAAGTTCTTCTTTTAATCGATACCCATATAGAGCAATGCGTTTGGCATCAATTTGGTCATCCTTTCCACGAGCAATACCAATAGATCTTTTAATTTCTAAACCAGAAGCTATGAAAAAAGATAATTTTTGTTCAGTTAAAGACACAGATAATAAATGAGAGTACATTCCTGTATGTTCAAATACAAACATGGTTTCTTCTTTAGAGAAAGACGAATTTTTAAAACTCCACTTTAGCATTAATTTAAATCCAGATTTACTGTTCTCAAACTGTTGAACAATTTGTTTAGAATAGATACAAACATCAATTAATAATTTACTGACATCGATTCCGATAATTTCATTTGTTTTCATAATTTTGTAATTAGATATTAATAATAGTTACTTAAACTAAGACCTTTAATAAGGGCAGAAACTGAAATTCTATATGGTTCTAAGTAACTTTTAAAAAGAACGGAGACTAATACGGGGGATGGCTCTAAAAAGCTAGCTGGCCGCTAAAGTTCACTCCGTTCTTTTGTGTTTTTGGTTATCAACAAAATAAGAGTTATTAACAAAGAAAAAAAGAAGCAAAAAAAGAAATTTCATCATAACTATTATGTTTTTATTTTAAGTAATTATTTCTATTTGCTAATCTAAAGGCTAGTGCTAGCTTGTAGCTAGTGCCGTCAGGGATAAGAATAAAAAGTTATGCTTATGAAGAGTAGGGCAGCATAATGTGCATAAGCTTCTGCAATATCTAATTCTGCTAAAGGAGAAATAACAAGATTAAAGCCCATGTTGTTCTTTAATCTTATTTAAAGAAACTCTGGCGTCAGTAAATGTTGTAGGTCTTTCTTTGAGACGTTGATCTAACAACCGCCTAATTTGATTATTTTCTTCAAAAAAAGAGTCAATAGAATCTTTATCATTATTTTTAATAGAATTTATCTTATTAATGATTGCTTCATCTTTAAGATGAATAAGCCAATTAATCAAGTCTAATTTTATTGTTTTCACGTCCATAGTTATACAAAGATATAAAAAGTATTATTGAAAAAGCAGGATGAGTTTAACCAGAAACCCAAAAACTTTTTAACTCCTCGATCTTCCATAAATTTTATTGATAGTGCTATAAGAAAAATTGATAGTATACCACTTATAGTGGGTGATTTAGCAGCATCCGGAACTGGAAACTCCTCAAACTTGAAACAAACTTTAGTAGCGGAATCAAAGGTGTTCGCTACGCCCCTCTGTGCAGCACTTTTTTACGCCTATCCGCTGCGCTTGGCTTTAAAAAAAGCTGCTGCCTCCCTGCTTCTGCTCCGCTCACCCGCAGCTACTCTGTATTTTTGCTGACGGCTCCTATGAGTCGCCTACAAAAATCCACCGCTGCTTATCGGGCGCAGCCGGGCTTCATTTGCCGATACAGATTTTCCAAAAGAAACACCTATCCAATCTTGATTAACCTCTATGTTATGAGCTTCAATAATAGGCTCGCCAATAAAAGTATTTGTGGGTTTATCCAATATTAAATCGCCATAAGTGATTGTTCCTCTGAGAGGCAAATTCATTTCAATTCCATCGCAAATTAAGTCGCTCACCAATTCAGTGAATAGTCGTGCCGTGGGGTCTGATAATGCTTTAGTCCATAAAATAAATGTATCGCTAAAATAATGGCTATCAATGTCTCTTGAACAAACTCCAATATGACCTGAAACATTAGGAACCATTGCAATAAAACCACTTATTGAATTTACTCTTTTCGCTAAAACCTGATAGAGTTTATTCATTTCTTCCACCCTAATATCCGCTAGCTTTTTAGAAAAGCCTAAAACATCAAACAAGCAGAAAAAATATTTTTCTTTCATGTTCTTGTCTTCGTGAATTGCCGACGGCGGTTTGGCTAAACTGCGTTTTAATGCAGTTTAGGTGTTGTTGTGGGCAGTTTTTTATTTAATGATTATACATATCTAATTCGTCAAAGTCTTTTATTTCAGACAGTTTGATTAGATTTTCTATTTCAATATCATTCCAAGTTTCTTTAAACTTTTCTTCTCCGCCTTCATCATTTTTATTAATGTTCTCTTTGATTAATTTTTTTCTTGTCAAGAAGTTAATACTTGTTTCCGTCATTGTGATCGGTCCACGATTACTACTTGAATCATATCCAATTAACTCAAAATTCGAGTTTTGAAATCGGAAATTGTATTTCCAATATCCATATCTGCCGTGTCCATAATGAACATACAATTTGTTATTTTTAATTTCAATCCATAATTCTGGCGGAAAATAAACTCCACCATCTTCATTTTCGGATGAAAAACAATCATAGTTTTTATCAGCAAGTTGATAACCTTTTTCATTTTTAAACAATACAATAATTCCACGTCTATTTCTATCAACTTTTTTGTCAAATCGATTCGTAACAATATTTGCTGTATCAGACTTTTTGATTATCAAAACACAATCTTCCAATCCATCTTTATTAAGGTCTCCAAAATATTTTTCAAATTCAGTATATCCTTTCGGAATAAAATCAGATGGTTCTTTATCCTGTGCTTTACAGCCTACAATAGTCAGTAGAAAAAAGGGTAATATTAATAAAATTTTGTTCATTCAGTATTTAGCCTCTAGCAGTTGTTTTAAATTTAGTTCTAAGTTTTCATTAGTCAATCCAAATTTATCGATTTGTTTTCTAATTCTTTTAACTAATCCAAGTTTTCTTTTTTGGTCAAGGTAAAGGTAGCCTTCTGGGTTTTGGTATGGTACTCCTTTGACGACCATATTCCAGATGATTACTGCTAATTTTCTTGCCGTAGCCGTGATGGCAGAGACACGTCCTTTTCTAAAATTAATTCTATGAAAGAAATCTCTTAATGGGTTACTATCCTTTAAATTTCCAATAGCATTTGCAGCATTACGAAGTGTTATTTTAAGCCGATTACTTCCCTTGCCTACTTTAGTCGATAGCACCTTTCCGCCACTTACTTTGTTGTTTGGTCCAAGTCTGAGCCAAGAGGTAAATTGCTTAGCGGTTTTAAACTTTTTTATGCCATCATAGCCTACTTCACTCATAATGGCTAATACGGTATTATAACTCATCATGCCCTCAATAGCAAGTAAATCTATGCTTTTAAATATTTGATAGGATTTTAAGTTGATATCTATATATTTTGGGGTATTTTTATTGATACGTTTGTAAGGCTTTTTAGCAATGTGATGTTCTTGTTTCTCCGGGTCTTTACTGATTATATCATCAAGTTTTTCAGCAATTTGGTCATCACATTCTCTAATTTTCTTTTGAATGAATTCATAAGTGTCTAATTCGTCTTTTAAGGCATAAAGAAAATCTTTTCTGCCATTAGAGTGCAAGGCTTTGCCGATTTCTTCTTCACTTTTTTTACAGTTATAGTGTCTGTAACTTGCTAATGTTTTAGGGTTGGTTTCTCCCATTGCGATGGCTCTTATAATTTTAAGTCCTGTAAGTCCAACAATATCTTTAACGACCACATCCAAACGGATATTGATCAGTCTAAGATACTTTTGTATTTTCTTGGTAGCTGATGCAGCTTGTTTTATCAAATTACTCCTGTGTCTTGTAAAGGTGCGTAGAATTTCAGTATCTTCATCAGGTAAAAAGCTGCCTGATAGTAACCCTAAGCTGTGTAGCTTTTGTATCCATTGACAGTCTTTCACATCGGTCTTTTTACCTTTAATGTTTTTGGTAAACTTTCCATTGCAAAGGGTAATTTCAAAACCTTTGGCGGTAAGGACAGCGTGCAGATTTTGCCAGTAGTTGCCTGTACTTTCCATAGCTACGGTTTTGATGTTGTTTTTGACCCGTCCTGAAATATGTATACAAAAAACAACAAGTATATGTATAAAAATGATGGATATGTAAGACGTTATAGTGAGAGTTTTAAACTCAAAGTATTAGCAGAACTTACCAAAGGAAACCATTCCAAAAGACAAATTGCCTTAACTTACGGCATACAATCTAGTACGATAAACGTATGGATTAAAAAATATGACCGTAAAGATTTAATGAACACCCGTGTAACCGTGCAAACAGACGACGAATTATCCCGTATTAAAGCCCTTCAAAAAGAGCTAAAACAACTCAAAGATCTTCTTATTAAAAAGGATCTAGATAAACTTGTGAATGATAGTTATCTTGAAGTAGCTGCTGAAAATCTTGGCTATAAAAATGTTGAAGAATTAAAAAAAAACTTAAACATAAAGCCTTAATGAAAATAGCACCGATTAATAGAAAAAAAAGAAGGTACGCCATCGCTACTATTTGTAATGCTTTCGAGTTAAAAAGAGATGCTTATTACAAATATCAAAAAAGGTTTGTTCTTAAAAAACAAATAGAACAAAATGTAATAATGCTTGTTAAAAAAAGCAGGAAAACATTACCCAGAGAAGGTACTAGAAAGCTAATGAAATCCTTACATAATGATTTTAGGAAACAGAATATAAATATAGGTAGAGACCAGTTATTTAGAATCTTAAAAGAAAATAATTTGTTAATTAGAAGGAAAAAATATTCTTCTAAAACAACCAACTCTTACCATCGTTTTTATAAATATAAAAATATCATAAAAGACCTGATCATTAATAGACCTAACCAAGTTTGGGCTTCGGATATTACCTATATAAGAACTATAAATGGATTTTGTTATTTAGCACTTATTACTGATATGTATTCAAGAAAAATAGTAGGCTATGATATTAGTGATAGTTTAGAACTTAAAGGCTGTGTTAGAGCTTTAAATAAAGCTATTTATCAAACTAAAAATACCGAAGAAATCATACATCATTCTGATAGAGGAATACAATATTGTAGCAATGTTTATACTCAAATTTTGAAAAGAAAAAAGATACAAATCAGTATGACCCAAGAAAATCATTGCTACGAAAACGCAATGGCCGAAAGAGTTAACGGAATTTTAAAAGATGAATTCTTCCTCGACCAAACATTTACAAATATCAATCACGCCAAAAAAGCAACAAAAAATGCAATCAAATTATATAATAATAAAAGATTACATTTATCTTTAGATTATAAAACACCTAATTACGTGCACAAAAATGTAGCATAAATTTTAATAATTAACTGTAGCCCTATTTTAGGACGAGACACCCCTCATAGACTCGTGGAAACTTTAGCCTCTTGGCTAACGTAAAATTTGTACCTTATGGTTTTAAATTACAGCTCTTTGCAAAACCGTTTTTCAAAGTGTTGCTACCTTGTGTAAGCACGAGCGCAATCCTGGTTGGAATGTTTGCCGTTAGTCCATTGGCGACCGTCCCGTTCAGAATAATCTCTTTGCCTAAAGCACATTCTCTTAGAGCCTTTAAGCACATATTAACAATGGAAGAAAAAATGTCTTTAAACGTAGTCAATACCAATGCTGCAGGTATTGACATTGGCAGCCGTAGCCATTGGGTGGCAGTAGGGCAAACCGATTCGGATGCTAAAGAATTCGGGGTTTACAATGAGAACCTATACGAACTCGCCGATTGGTTAACTCAAATGTCTCGTCCTAAAATAGGGCTACAGTTAATTATTAAAATTTATGCTACATTTTTGTGCACGTAATTAGGTGTTTTATAATCTAAAGATAAATGTAATCTTTTATTATTATATAATTTGATTGCATTTTTTGTTGCTTTTTTGGCGTGATTGATATTTGTAAATGTTTGGTCGAGGAAGAATTCATCTTTTAAAATTCCGTTAACTCTTTCGGCCATTGCGTTTTCGTAGCAATGATTTTCTTGGGTCATACTGATTTGTATCTTTTTTCTTTTCAAAATTTGAGTATAAACATTGCTACAATATTGTATTCCTCTATCAGAATGATGTATGATTTCTTCGGTATTTTTAGTTTGATAAATAGCTTTATTTAAAGCTCTAACACAGCCTTTAAGTTCTAAACTATCACTAATATCATAGCCTACTATTTTTCTTGAATACATATCAGTAATAAGTGCTAAATAACAAAATCCATTTATAGTTCTTATATAGGTAATATCCGAAGCCCAAACTTGGTTAGGTCTATTAATGATCAGGTCTTTTATGATATTTTTATATTTATAAAAACGATGGTAAGAGTTGGTTGTTTTAGAAGAATATTTTTTCCTTCTAATTAACAAATTATTTTCTTTTAAGATTCTAAATAACTGGTCTCTACCTATATTTATATTCTGTTTCCTAAAATCATTATGTAAGGATTTCATTAGCTTTCTAGTACCTTCTCTGGGTAATGTTTTCCTGCTTTTTTTAACAAGCATTATTACATTTTGTTCTATTTGTTTTTTAAGAACAAACCTTTTTTGATATTTGTAATAAGCATCTCTTTTTAACTCGAAAGCATTACAAATAGTAGCGATGGCGTACCTTCTTTTTTTTCTATTAATCGGTGCTATTTTCATTAAGGCTTTATGTTTAAGTTTTTTTTTAATTCTTCAACATTTTTATAGCCAAGATTTTCAGCAGCTACTTCAAGATAACTATCATTCACAAGTTTATCTAGATCCTTTTTAATAAGAAGATCTTTGAGTTGTTTTAGCTCTTTTTGAAGGGCTTTAATACGGGATAATTCGTCGTCTGTTTGCACGGTTACACGGGTGTTCATTAAATCTTTACGGTCATATTTTTTAATCCATACGTTTATCGTACTAGATTGTATGCCGTAAGTTAAGGCAATTTGTCTTTTGGAATGGTTTCCTTTGGTAAGTTCTGCTAATACTTTGAGTTTAAAACTCTCACTATAACGTCTTACATATCCATCATTTTTATACATATACTTGTTGTTTTTTGTATACATATTTCAGGACGGGTCAGGGTTGCAGGTAACGTTCCGGCTATGAATAGTAGCGGATTTTAAGGTAATTAACTTTCGGGTTACTACTATCTTTCCTATTAGTCATTGCTCTTTGATTTATCACTATCCCCGCTATTATTTATAGCCATTGTTAGCATTCGTTTTAATTCTTCTGATGTAGGAACCTTTCCTTTCAGATTGCTAGGTAATTCCTGTGTTAACTTATACGAAGAAACTCCAATCGGTTTATTATTTGTTCTCAATGTGTATTCAACTTCAAGATTGTCTTTTATTGGGCAAAGAATTATTCCGATAGATGGATTGTCGTCTGGTTGTTTCTCTTGTTCATCCAATAATTCAAGATAGAAGTTCATCTTACCTGCAAATTCAGGCTCAAATTCAACAGTCTTTAATTCAATAGCTACCAAACATTTCAATATCCTGTGATAAAACAGAAGGTCAATGAAGTATTCTTTTTGGTTCAGTTTTAGTCGGTACTGATTGCCTATAAAGCTAAAACCGTAACCAAGTTCAAGGAGTAAATCACGAATATTTTCAACTAACCTATTTTCTAGTTCTTTTTCCAAAATAGGTTTGGTAATTCCAAGAAAGTCAAGATTATATTCACTCTTCATTGCTTCATTAGCTTGTTCGGATAAATGAACTGGCAATGCTTTTTCAAAATTACTTTGTTTAGGGTCTTTTAAATGATGTTGATAAGCATTTGCTTTTATTTGGTTGAGTAGAACGGCTCTACTCCAACCCAATTTGTTCGTAGCGTCTAAGTAATATGCTCTTTCTTCAATATCTTTTACTTGATGAAGGATTAATAAATTTTGCCCCCAAGGAATGGTTAACGCTAATTCTAATAAGTCAGCATTATCTTTGTATTCTAAGTAGAATTGCCTCATTCTCCATAAATTCTGAGGAGAGTAGCCTTTTACACCATCAATGATTTTATTAATGTCTTTGGATAAGGTATCAACAATAGATTTTCCCCAATTATTCTTTTCTTGGTTTTGGACAATCAGTTTCCCAATTTCAAAATTTTGAGCAATATGATGTTTGTTTAGTGCTTTATAAGCTTCATATTTAGTAGAACTGATTGTGTTGACAATCTCTTTGAAAAATTCATTATATGTAGTTAAATCATTCATTTGGATATTTCTAATTCTCGCACAGGTGTGATAGAGATTGGTAAATTTCAAATCTCTCACAGCTGTGAGAGATTTACTTTTTAGTCGGTAATAATAATTCTCTAATATCAACATCTAGAATTTCAGCAATTTCTGCTAAAGTCTCAATAGACGGTTGCATATCATTTGTACACCATCTTGAAACAGTCGTCCTATTTTTACCTACTTTTTCAGCTAACCATTTGTTTGTTCTGTCTTGTTCAGCTAAAACTACCCGTATTCTATTATAATTCTTTTTACTGGTCATTTGAATCGTTTTAGACTATGTAAATAGCATTTAGTGTAAAAATAGTTTATTAAAAAGAATTGAATTTTTAACTTTTTAAACTATATTTGAATCGTATTACGTAACTATTGATTTGTTTGAAGATTCAATGATGTATTATGAGTAACTAAAATTAAAAAATCATTTTTATTATGATGAAGTACACAAAAGCAGATTTAGAAAGGATTGTTTTTACTCAATTAGAGAATTTGAATGCAATGAATGACCTTTTGAGCATTATGAAAGTCCAAAATGAATTGATTCAAAATGCGAATAAAAAATTACGAGATGAGATTTCAGAGTTTAAGCAGAAGCAATATCCAAAAACAAGAAGAAAATCAAATTAATCAGGCTTTGTTAGTAGTTTCAAGTTTCTCATTGAAATCTTAGTTTTGATTCCATATAGGTCTTTACGCATAGAAATGATAAGTTCGTTAAATTCCGATTCTTTACCTGATTCCAAAAAGTTTTTCATTGATAATAAAACTTTATCGGAGGCATAAAGTATCATATTAATCCATTCTGCATTTAGTTCATTATAAAGTCTTTCTTTTGAATCAATATCAGGTCTCTGTACAATGATTGTTGTCCCTTCTCTTTCAAAATTAACATAGGTATAACAGAGTAGAATAATTGCTTTGTATCTAGTTTCTTTGAATTGATGTTTTGTCTCGGATTTTCTTTTTTTATCAGCAATGAAAAAATCAAGAAGCCCTTTTAGTAGTCCACCTAAACCAATAAGTCCTATTGCAGATATTATTTCTTGGATTGTCATCTCTGTTTTAATGAATGCTAACGGTCCGTGTATGGTGTCGTAGCATCCCGCAGGGTGCTATGCACTATACACATTGTTATATGCCGTTTTTATTTTATTCATTTCGTTTTTAGCGTTGGAGAGAAAGCTCTTTGCAACCGTACGTAGGAGGATTGCAATGTGCTTGAACTTGCGTTGGCTATTTCTTTTTATAATCTACTTTTGGTTCTGCTGCTATGGCTAATTCAGGTTCTGTTACTTCTCCCATCAAGTAAGACTTTATCACAGTTTCTTTTCGTTTGGTTACCCCGTCAATGATGTCTTGTGAGGCTTTGATTTTCTTTTCAGCCTTTTCAATATTTGAAATCAGTTCCGTCTGATTTTTTTTGTCAGTTGGAACCGGAATTTGTAGATTCTTGTAAAATGTATCTGGAACTCTTCTATGCCCACTTGAACCGGTCATGTTTTGTTCAGCTTCTTTTCTGATAACCTCTCTGTTCAGGAAAGCAAATAAGAATTTGTTGGTTGTTAACGCTTCATCTACTCTAAAAACATGAAATTCAGAACTTCCAAATCCAATTTGGTTAGTTAAACCTGTTGCAATTGCACATTTACCATTTTCCATGCAGGGAGTGATTTTCGCAATAATAATATCTTTTTCTTTGAAATAGCGGTAACTTCCAGACTTCACATCTTTGAGTAAACGATCTTCTTTATGAGATATAAAGCCTTCTTCGCTTACAGAAGCCATTTCTATGAAAGAAACTACTGTGTTCTCATCAACCTCTCTAACTTCCGATTTTGAAGGGTTGACTTCGGATAAATTGGAAACTTTTTTAGTTGGGTATCCTTGATTTGAAAAGTCTGTGATTAGTTTTTCAATTATATCGTAACCCTTCTCAATCTCTTTTTCCGCCTTTTCCCCTTCTTTATCAATTAGAGAGCAAGAAACTACAATTTGTTGTTGAACTTCTGGTGGAGGGAGTGGGATTTTTACTTCAGATTTTAGATATCCACTATTCAAGCTTTTTCCGAATGTATTTAAACCAACATTTTCTAAGTCAATCAATTTTGCATTAAACAAATGAAAAATGTATGGGCTTAGAACTTGCTTTTTGTCTTTTGGTATAAGTCCAGCAATAGCTTCATTTGTGTATAGATCTTTTCCTGCAACTGCAGTTTTTCCGATAGAAAGCTTGAAACTTAATAGAGTTGTTCCTTTTGGGATAAGTTTTACATTTGAATCTTTAATTCCTTGTTCTGTTATTTTTTCTTTTGTGTCTGTAATAACCTGTCCTTTCATTTCTGAAATGGAAACCCATAAATTATCTCCAGTAAAGTAATTTGAATTACTCCTTGAAGGAGTGCCTCCAATTTTTACATCTATAACATCACCTAATCGCTCTGAATCCCATTTAGTTTTTAATTCAAAAGCTTGTTGTTTTGATGTTAAACTAATTGATTTAGAAAAATCGATTCGAGAGAATTCCATCATGTCAAGTAAGGAAGCCATTGTTACCGAATTTTTTAATTCTTCTGAAATATCAAAATCTTCACCCTTAAAACTCTGATTAATCAAATGGTTAATCTTCTCCTCATTCTTTTTGTTGTGTGGGTCATAAAGAGGCGTATTGATATTGTTCAGGTTAAAAATATTACTTAATACTCGTTTGTCTTCTTCTTCTAAGGCAACATCTCCAACTTCTTCATCTTCTCCTTCGAGCTTGTCCAGTTGAATACCTCCTAAATATTTGATTCCCTCATTGCCTTTTGCCGCACTCCATTCATACCCTAGGAATGCCTTAATTTGGGCAGTTTTAGAAGGGTTTTTTACAATCTGGCTATTCCGTTTCGATTTGTGCCATTGATTTCGGAGTCATAGTGCCATTAATTACGGTTTAAACTGTGCTAGTTTTACGGTTTGATTTGTGCCACACATTGACATTACACAGTGACCACTTATAGAGATTAAGTAAGCAATTACCTTGCTGTTTATTATAAAAATAACAGCATGGCAAACACACTTGATCCTATGGATTTAAAACAAATACTAAGCCTTCATTTAGATGGTTTAAGTAATCGTAAAATAGGTATAACCCTTGGCATATCTCGTAATACCGTCAATGGTTATCTTCGTTTATTTAAGGGAAGCGATTATGATTTGAAGGCGCTTCTAACGTTTGATAATTTACAGTTAGAGCGTCTATTTACCATATACACAACTATTGGATATGCAACAAAAAATGGTACAAAAAGTTAAGCTACATTTTTGATTTGATATAATTTTTCAAATTCGATGATATTTTTGTAACCAAGAGCAGAATGTCTTCTGTATCTGTTGTACCAAGTTTCTATGTATTCAAAGACTTTAATTTGAATACTTTTGTTGGATATAAACTTATTGTCTATCATTAGTTCTGTTTTGATTGTTTTAAAAAAAGATTCAGCTACTGCATTATCCCAACAGTTTCCTTTTCTACTCATACTGGGTGTTACATGATAACTTTTAAGGATATTAACAAACGCATGAGATGCGTATTGTACACCTCGATCAGAATGAAAAATCATACCTTCACAAGGCATTCTGTTGTTTACAGCCATTCTCCATGCAGCAATGATAGTTTGTCTTGCTTTGAGTCCATTGCTCAAAGACCAACCAATGACTTTACGATCAAACAGGTCAATAATTACCGTTAAGTACAGCCATCCTTGTGCAGTCTTTAAATAGGTAATATCAGAAACCCATTTCTGTGCAGCAGCGGTAGCTTTAAAATCTCTATCCAATACATTATCAGCTACTGGATATTGATGCTTAGAATCTGTCGTGACAACAAATTTCTTTTTACGAACTGCTTTAATCCCGTGTTTTTTCATCAATCGTGCTACCCTAGACCTAGATACTTTAAACCCTTTAGCTTTGAGTTCCTCTGTAATTCTAGGACTTCCATAAGTAGATTTACTTCGCTCACAGATACGGTGAATCTCAGAGAGTAGCATACGATTTTTTCCATCTCTATCTGATGGAACATAATTCTTACTCCTGTAATAACTGTTTCTACTAATTTTAAAAATTTTACACATCTTCCCAACCGGATATTCTCTACTGTAATCTTTGATAAATTTCAATACTTCCGATCGCTCTTGGAGAAGATGCTCACGGCCTTTTTTAAGATATCCCGCTCCATGGTAACATCCTTGAGCTGTTTACGTAATCGCTCTAACTCTTTCTGATCTTCTGTGAGTTGTTTGACGCCATTACCGCTAAAAGCTAAATCAGGACGCTGTTCTAATTCTCTACGCCATCTGTAAATAAGATCTGCACTGATTCCCAATTCCATGGCAATCTGCTTTGTGTTACCTCGTACATTGCTTAATTCTACTGCTTTAATTTTAAACTCTTTACTGTATTTTCTTCGTTTCATATGGTTAAGTTATTTTAGATAAAATTAGCTTAACTCTTTGTCACTCTAAATGTAGCAAGTCCACTTTTATAGACATCTTTTCGGGAACAGCAATCGTAGCAAAAGAGGCAATGAAAATGTATAAAAGTGTTGTATTAAACGATATTTTATATTCAAATAATATCGCTTATCAAGCATTTTTTAAAAACAAAAAATGGGACTCAAAAAAACTAATTGATATTGTTAATGAATACAATACATTAAGTCCAAAAAATATTAAGGAAAACTATTTTTCTAAAAATTTTGGTGGAAAATTTTATGAAAAAGACGTTTCAAAATTAATCGGACATATTCGACAAGATATTGAAAACCAAAAAAACAAATTAAACTCAAAAGAATATGCAATCCTTTTAACATCTTTAATTTACACTATAGACAGACTTGCCAATACAGTCGGGCATTTTGATGCATATATTAAAAAACCAATTGCAAAAAGACCTTTGAATTTTCGTTTAATTCAAACCGAAGATTTTGCAGGAACAAAAATTTATCGTGAAGATTCCAACAAATTGGTTAAAAAATTAAAAGGCGATATTGCGTACATCGATCCACCTTACAACTCAAGACAATACAGTCGATTTTATCATATTTATGAAAATTTGGTTCAATGGGAAAAACCAAAATTATATGGAGTTGCTCTAAAACCCGAACCGGAAAATATGAGTAAATATTGTACGGTCAAAGCGAAAGGTGCTTTCAAGGATTTGGCAGAGAATTTAGATGTAAAGTATTTCGCAGTTTCATACAACAATACATACAAACCAAAGAGTAAATCTTCAGCTAATAAAATTGAATATCATGAAATAGTTGAGATTTTAAATAATGTTGGAAAAACTAAAATTTTTCATACAATTTATGAGATTAAAGGAATTAAATATAAAGAGTCATTATTGATAACAGAGAAGTAGAATTTTAAGGATTTGGGTGTTCCCCTATTGGGTCAGGCTTTACATTACATCTTTTTATTTTTACAAAAAGGATTTCCGCCTCAATCTTTAACACAAAAGAAAATTATGAGTTCAATTCAAATATTATCAAATTTAAATTATCCAATAGGAAAAGTAATTAATCAAGAATTACAGAATTCTATTGACACACAAATAGCAGTTGCATTTTTAAAATATACGGGTATTAAAGTCATTGAAAAATCTTTAAAAACTTCTCTAAATAATGATGGTAAGTTTGAAATAATTACTGGACTTGATTTTAAAACCACAGATCCTAAATCTATATTATATTTTATCAATCTAAAAAAACTACATCCAAATTTAAAATTTTACTGTTACGGAGATAGAAAATCAAACAAAACAAGTATAGTTTTTCACCCAAAAATATATCTTTTTAATAATGGTAAAGAAACAACGTCTATTGTCGGTAGTGCGAATATGACAGGTGGTGGTTTACTCACTAATTTTGAAGTCAATACAATTTTTAACGAAAAGAAACCGATTTATAATTCTCAATTAAAAGCTATTTACAATTCTATAAAATTCACAGATAGTGTTTTCGAACCAAATGAAGAATATTTAAGCGGATACTCAGATGTTTTCAAAGCTTTTACAAAAAATGAAAATCAAACCTTGAAAGATAAAGGTTTAAAAAAAACGATTAAGGATATAGAGGAAAAAGAAAAAGAACTTCCCGGAACTATTCCTTCTATAAAATCGATGATTGTTGATTTTATAAACGAACAAATCAAAAAAGACATTCAAACAGTAACGATACCTGAAATTTATGAAGCATTATTGGAAAGAGTAAAATCAGAAGAAATGGAAGATAAATATAAAATAGAAACATTCCGAAACTCAATCAGAGGTGAGTTAAATCATCACGAGTTAAACAGTAATTCATCAAATGGGATGAAACTTTTTGAAAGAGTTGATAGAGGGAATTATACACTAACTGCAAACGGTAAAATTTATAAAGGAAGATAGCTATGTATTACAGTATTTATGACAATCAAACCGGAAGAATCAAAAGTTTTGCGATAAAAACTCGAAAAGCAAAAATAAGGTTAGAACATCATTAATAAACTATCTTTTATTGGGTAATTTTTCTGAAGAGGGAGAAAAGTCAATATTATCCAATACATTAGAAGAATTATGTAACTATTATGAGTTTACCTTAATTAAATCAGATAATTATATTTCAGATGATTTTGAATTGTGAAAACAATCCACAACATCACAAAGAAGCAGGGCTTGAGAAACGTTGGGCTTGTCGTTTTTCCACCTATTTCGACTTTGCTAAAGAATTTGCAATTCGCTAAAGTCAACACATAAGCCAAAAATTGCAAAAGACTATATACCTGAGTTCGACGTAAGAATTTAGCAAAAGAGTTCTAATTGTGTAGAATTTTGATTGTCAAATTTGATAGCTGGTTTCTTTTCTTGAAAAGAATAAGCAATAAGACTTGCGACTAGGTTTGTTATGAAATTTCCAAAACTTCTATGCCTGGAATGTTCTGCTTGACTTATATTTTTAAGTTGATCATTAATGGTTTCTATAACAGAACGTTTTCTCAAAAGTATTTTATCACGCATTGTGATTAGCATATTTTTCATATTGTTCTTAATGCTAGTTACTAAATGTAATCCGTCATCAAAAAGCATTTGAGTAATTTCCTTAGAGATATAGCCTTTATCGTCATATAAACTTCCAACTATTTCTTTGAGAAAATTATGTTCCTTAATAGGAGTTCTGTCATCGACATTGGCTTGAGTAATAATAAAGTTGAGAAGTTCGCCTTTATCATTGATTAAAATATGAAGTTTGAAACCGTGAAACCACCCCATAGTAGACTTCCCTGTAGTTGCAAGACCTTTGAATACTTTATTGTTTCTAATCCTCTTTTTGTTGCAAACTCTCAAAGGCGTAGAATCTATAAATGAAATACCTGTACATTGTCCCAAACAACAAGTTTTCATATAGATTATTAAAGGAAGCATGTTAGATTGCATCAATTCTACAAAGCGATTATAGGAAACAGTATTAGGAAACTCTTTTGTTAGATGCTTTTGAAGATAAAAAAGGTAGAAATGTTTGAAAGTTCTAATACCGCTAGTATGGAACAGTACAGTTATGGTTAAAATTTCACTGGTCGACATTGTAAAAACTCGTTTTCTTTTCTTTTTTCCTTCAGAAATGAGCCTTTTTTGTAAAGCTGGTTCAAAAACTTGACAAAAATCATCAATGGAACAAAAAATATCAGTAACTTTATCTATAGAAACCATAAGCAGAAATTATTTTAGAATATTGAATTTCAATACTTTAATATACTAAATAATCTGCTTTTTCTTTGGTAAAAAATCACTTTTCTTTGGTCGAACTCAGGTTATATCTTTACCAACGCTGACTGACAAACAGTCGAAAAAGTACGAAAACACAGTATTCTATAAACACAATAGCGGGTTAAGTCTTTAATCGAATTTAATTCTGTAAATTTAACACCAGTTAAAAATATGAAAATTCAGTAACTAAACCCGCTACTGCGTTTATACTTAACCGATATGAATTTCATACAACAAGCATACAAAGGACAAAATGACTGGTGGATGTATATTGTGACATTATTGGCTGTTTTTATAGCCACACAAATGGGCTCACTACCCCTCGGAATAGTTGCACTTTTTAAAGTCGGGGGAGATATGGACAGGTTTCAGGAGAGTACTCAACACTATTTTACGGATATTGGTTTGAACTCTAATTTCTACCTGTTTATGATGTTATTGCCCTTTATTTTTGGATTGCCGGTGTTGATTTTATGCATAAAAAAACTACATAAAAAAAAGATAACAGAAGTCATTACCTCAAGAAAAAAAATAGATTGGCATCGGATTTTTTACGGAGCCGGTTTGTGGGCAGTTGTTTCCTGTGTAATGATTACTCTTGGAATTATAGCATTCCCCGATTATTTCATTTGGAATTTTAAACCGATACCTTTCCTTATATTGGTAGTCGTATCCATCCTCTTTATCCCACTACAAACAAGTTTCGAGGAAATTATTTTCAGAGGCTATTTGATGCAGGGAATCGGAATGCTCATTAAAAACAATTGGGTTCCATTATTTCTCACTGCTATTCTGTTTGGACTTTTACACGCAGCAAACCCTGAAATTGAAAAAATAGGCTATATAGCACTGGTCTTTTACATCGGGACAGGTTTCTTATTCGGAATCATAACCTTAATGGACGAAGGCACCGAGCTGGCTATGGGAATGCATGCGGTCAATAATATTGTTGCTGCATTGTTTGTTACTACAGACTGGACTGTTTTCCAAACAGATGCGTTGTATATAGACATTTCAGAGCCCTCTGCCGGGTGGGAATTATTTTTCCCGGTATTGGTAGTATACCCAATTATTATTATTGTATTTTCTAAAAAATACGGCTGGACAAACTGGAAAGAAAAACTATTTGGCAAAATAGAAAACCCAATCATTATTGAAGAATAGTTCATTTCACAGTAACTTTAAACTAAACGGGAACTCTTTTGAATCAAAGGAAGAATTAGTAAGATATGCCGCTACCACACCTCATGCTGTTTTTTTGTTTTTGCGAGATTGGTTTTCAGAAAAACCCACACTTTCCTTAACAACTTCCGGTTCTATCGGAACGCCCAAAGAGATCGAATTAAAAAAACGGCACATGATACATTCGGCAAAAACTACGGGAAGATTTTTTAATCTCCCTGAAAATACAACTGCCCTCTTGTGCTTATCAGCAGATTATATTGCCGGCAAAATGATGCTGGTAAGAGCTATGGTATTGGGTTGGCACCTGGATATTGTGAAAACAGATGCCAATCCGCTGAAAAACACCTCAAAAACCTATGATTTTTCAGCAATGATTCCAATGCAGTTAAGAAACTCGCTGCAGGATATCCATAGAGTTAAAAAATTAATTGTTGGCGGTGGAGCAGTTGATATCGATTTGGAAAGGGCAATACAAAAGATATCTACACAAGTTTTTGCCACCTACGGAATGACAGAAACAAGTACACATATCGCCGTAAAAAAACTGAATCATTTTAAAAATTCCGAACCTTCATCCAAACATTATGAGGTATTGCCCGATATTACTATTTCAAAAGACAACAGGAGCTGTTTGGTAATTGATGCCCCAAAAATCTCCGATACACCATTAATTACAAATGATATCGTAGAGATAATAACTCCTACTCAATTCAACTGGAAAGGCAGGTGTGATTATGTGATCAATTCGGGAGGAATCAAATTACACCCGGAAGAGATAGAAAGAAAACTGGCTCCACAAATCAAAAGGCGTTTCTTTGTAGCAGGTATGCATGATAAGCTTCTCGGAGAAAAATTAATATTACTTATTGAAGGAACCGAATTTCACATTCCAAAAGAAACCTATTCGAATCTCAACAAATATGAAATCCCCAAAAAGATATACTTCATTCCTCAATTTAAAGAAACCGAAACAGGAAAAATTCAACGAATAAAAATTTTAGACTCAATAGTTCCCTAATCAAAAAGTAGGGTTAACTGCCATAATGATAGCGTTCACTCATTTGTTGTTTTTTATACAATAAGCCGGTTGTAGGTTTACCCGGAATTTAAAACCTGCAACCATGTTAAAAAAAATCTTAAGCACACTGACGCTATTAATGATAGTAGCAACTCACGGACAACAGAAAAAAATTACGGGAACGGTTTCGGATGCAAGCGGAGCTTTGCCCCGAGTTACTATTATAATTAAAGGTACTACTAACGGAACCGAGACAGATTTTGACGGAAAATACACTATCAAAGCAAATATCGGCGATGTTTTGATCTTCTCCTATTTAGGCTACCAAACAGTAGAAAGAACTGTCGGAACTGCTAATAGTATTGATATAAAAATGGTTGAAGGGGGTAAAGTAATTGATGAATTTGTGGTTATAGGTTATGGAGTTAGCCCGGAATATGATGCTGTTTCAGTATCTGCAAAACGTGTGGAAAAGCAAGAGAGAAAAGCATACCGCAATAAAATAAGCAATCAACTAAGAGGGCAAACCGGCGGAATACAGATCACTCCTGACAATAAAAACAGCAGTACCGGAAGAACTACATCCAATAAAGAACCGCTTTATATTGTAGATGGAATCCCCATTCAATCTCAATATAACAGTATCGTTAAAAACCTGGGAAAAGACGCTCTAAAACATGTCAATGTTTATAAACCCGGAAGAGCCAAAAAAATGTTCGGAACATCAGCAAAAAACGGATGCATTGTGATTATTACTAAAAAAGGAAATTACAGGTTACAAAATGATGAGTCATATGCACAAATCAATGAAAATAAATTTGAACGAGTACAATTAGCTCCGTTGTCCACTTTTTCCATAGATGTAGACAAAGCTTCTTACAGTAATATCAGAAGAATGATAAATAACGGTCAAAAAATACCGTTTGATGCCATTAAAATTGAAGAAATGATCAACTATTTTGACTACGACTATCCTCAACCTAGAGACAATCATCCTTTTTCAATACATACCGAAGTTGTAAAAACTCCTTGGAATCCTCAAACAAAATTGGTGAGAATAGGTTTACAAGGGAAAGAGTATTTGCAAGAAAAACTACCCCCTTCTAATCTTACTTTTTTGATTGATGTTTCCGGTTCTATGAACTCTCAAAACAAATTACCTTTACTGAAATCTGCTTTTAAACTTTTAGTGAACCAATTAAGAAAACAAGACAAAGTAGCTATTGTTGTCTATGCCGGTGCTGCAGGGGTTGTATTAGAACCCACTTCAGGGAGTGATAAAGAAAAGATAATTGTTGCCTTAGATAATTTGGAATCCGGAGGGTCTACTGCCGGAGAAGCAGGCCTGAAATTGGCATATACATTAGCAGAAAAAAACTTCAAAAAAAGAGGTAATAACAGAGTTATCCTGGCAACAGACGGAGATTTTAATGTTGGCAAATCCAGCAATAAAGCTATGGAAAAACTAATTTCAGATAAAAGAAAATCAGGTGTGTTTTTATCCGTCTTAGGCTTTGGATATGGGAATTATAAAGATTCCAAATTAGAAATCTTAGCAGACAAAGGCAACGGAAATCACGCCTATATAGATTCAATGCAAGAAGCTCAAAAAGTCTTTGGGAAAGAATTTGGAGGCACCTTATATACCATTGCCAAAGATGTCAAAATTCAGGTAGAATTTAACCCGAAAAAAGTGCAGGCATATAGGCTCATTGGTTATGAAAACAGAATGCTAAACGATGAAGATTTTATGGACGATACCAAAGATGCAGGAGAATTAGGCTCCGGTCATACGGTTACCGCTCTATATGAAATCATTCCCATAGGAGTAAAAAGCAGCTATTTAAAGGATGTTCCGGCATTGAAGCACACAAAATTTTCGGACCATCAATCTAACCCCAATGAGCTATTTACAGTAAAATTCAGATACAAAAAACCGTCAGGTTTACAGAGTATAGAAATGATTCATATCCAGAAAGATGAATTAAATCAACTATCGGAAGACATGAAATTTGCCTCTGCCGTAGCTTTGTTTGGCATGAAATTAAGGAAATCCGAATTTCACAATAATGCAAAACTAACAGATGTGATTAAATTAGCCGAAGAGGGCAGGGGAACTGATAAGCAGGGATACAGAGCAGAATTTATACGACTGGTAAAAAGCCTATAATACCGTTTAAAGCCTGAAAGTTCCGGGTTTAAAGTGGTAAAACCTTTAAAGCAATTTTTTAAAGATATTGTTGTACTAAACTAATTAATGTGTTTGCATCCTGTTCTCCTGTCTGCCGCCATTTCATTTTTCCCTTCTTATATATCATAAAAGTAGGGTTTCCTTTAACGCGTAAAGCATCTGCCAGTAATTCATTTTTTTTGATATCAATCTTAATTACTTTCGCTTTATCCCCCAGAGCAGCAGCAACATCTTTTAAAGTATCTAAATTGGTATCCTCACCTTCCCAATCAAAATAAAAATCTATCAAAACCGGCTTTTCATCACCGCCAATTAATTCACCAAATTTTGTCATTTGTTATCGTTTTTGCCAATATTTTGAAGGCAATGGTTGTGTATAACATATACAAATATAACATTTTTAGAGATCTTTGCAAAATTGGGATATATTCCGTATTTGAATTGATTTGACTTCAAATTTCTTCCTTCTCGAAAATTTTAAATCTTCAAAACCAACAGGTTATTCCGGTTGAAAATGTTATTCGGATGTCGAACTTTTTTGCCAAATCAATGCTGCAAAGATCTCTTTTAATAAAATGCCTTGATTTTCAACTCTTTTTCAGTTTTATCACGGTTATTTCGGGCCAGATACCTACTCTTCCGGGAAAGGCATGATAACCAAACCCTCTGTTTACATTTATATACCTTCCAAATGCTTCATACATATCTGCCCATTGCTTATAGCGGTATTGAGAAGGGCTCCACCTGATGACTCCCGGAATTTCAATTCCCATTTGCAACCCATGTGTATGGCCACTCAATGTAAGATGATAATTAAAATCATTGTCTTTTACCTGTGCATCCCAGTGAGAAGGATCGTGGGTCATTAATATTTTAAAATCCGATTGCTCAACTTTTGTAGTTGCCTGTTGTAAATCTCCTAATTTCTTAAACCCTCTTCCCCAGTTTTCTACGCCTATAAGTGCCATTTTCTCGCCATCTTTTTCAATATACCTGCTTTCGTTTAGCAACAAATCAAAACCCATTCTGGGATGCAGTTCTTTTATGGCATTAAAATTAGCTTGCTTCTCTTCTTCTGTTTTCCAACTGATATACTCTCCGTAATCGTGATTCCCCAAAATAGAATACTTGCCATACGGAGCTTTTAAAGCTGCAAACATATCGATCCAACCTTCCATTTCTTCTGCTTTGGTATTGACAATATCACCTGTAAATAAAATCATGTCCGATGGTTGGCTGTGAATCATATCAACGCCATATTGCACCTTCTCTTTATTGGTAAAACTCCCGGAATGAATATCCGAAATCTGAGTAATGGTAAAACCATCAAAAGCATCCGGCAAGTCTTTAAAAAATAATTGATATGTCATTACTTTGTAATTATATCTTCCCCGAACCATTCCATAGATAAAAGAAGTAAAAGGAATGGCTGCCAGGCCCATGGCAATTTGTGAAATAAATTTTCTCCTTCCTGCCAAAGGTTGTACGGGGCCGCTGATAAAAGAACTTATTTTTACAACCCAACGATACACGTCTTCACCAAATAATACTAACAATAAAATTATTTTGGGGATCAAAATCGTCAACATCAACCCCATTGCCATCTGAAATTCTCTGGTTTGCCCGGCAGATCTTGGAGTGGTAAAAACGATATAAAAAAAGTTGCTGTAAATTCCAATCCCTGCCAGTATCCAAGCCCATTTAACAATTCGGTTTTTAGTGATGGTTTTAACCGCCTGAAAAGCATAAAACTCCAATGTACATATAATGGCCAGTAAAATAATTAAAAATAAAATCCACCGCGGCATAAATAAGGCTATTTTAAAAAATCAAACAAATATATAGAGACCTTTGCCAAAATAGCGATATATTCCGTATTGAAATTGATTTGGCTTCAAATTTCTTCCTTCTCGAAAATTTTAAATCCTCAAAACCAATAGGTTATTCCGGTTGAAAATGTTCTTCGGGTGTCGAACTTTTTTGCCAAATCAATGCTGCAAAAGTCTCGGTATTCAAAAAATGAAGAATCCTTTTAATGGTCTGTAAAATATCATTAAATTGTAAGGGAATTTTTAGAATTTTCTTAGTTTTATGATGAAAGCTAAAAAACATAAAGACAATCAAAACTTCTGCATATACCACCATAATGGCAGAATAAGAGGAAGAAAGTTCTGTATATAAACAAGTTACCCACAAGCTGAAAACCAGCCGCCCATTTTAGCACTTTCGGTTTTTTCTGATACATAAATCAAACGCTATAAAAACCAAAAGAGCTAAAATTTTCCAACGCTACGATTTGGATAGTTCAAATAAAAAGTCTAATTTTGTTACTTATAGTCAACAGGAATAAAAATGAATAAAAGCATAATAAATGAACTACTTAATTCTCACGAGATAAACCTCATTGAGAAACATCTCATTTATTCTTTTCTTCAAAACAATAATTTAGAAACAAACAAAAGCCCTATAATTTCAGAACTGTTAGCTGACTTTAAAACAGAACCAGAAATTTTTTTACTTGTTTCAACTCTTGACATTAGAGAATTAAAACTTTTAGAAAATTATCTTGAGCTTTTAATTCCGACAAATGACCGAAAAGTAAATGGAGCATTCTTTACTCCTACTTATGTTGTAGATTTTATAATCAAAGAAGTTTCTCCAAAAAACAAAGACAAATGTTTAGACCCTAGTTGTGGTTGCGGAGCATTTTTAATAGGCTTGGTAGAATATTACCAAAAGACTTTCAATAAAAGCATAAAGGAAACAATCAAAGAAAATATCTATGGTTCTGACATATTAAATTACAACGTGAAACGTTCAAAAGTAATTTTATCACTTTTCGGACTTCTAAACAATGAAGTTATTGTAGAATCTGACTTCAATATTTATAATCAAGATAGTTTAAAAACAGATTGGGAAAACGAATTTGAAATAATCGTTGGAAATCCACCTTATGTTAAGTTCCAAGATTTAAGTGACGATAATAGGTTGTATTTAATCAACAATTGTAAAAGTATCGAAAACGGAACTTTCAATTTATATTTCGCATTCTTTGAATTAGGACATAAACTATTAACCACAAACGGAAAATTAGGATACATTACGCCAAATAATTATTTTACTTCTTTAGCAGGTTTATCACTTCGTCAATATTTTTTACAAAATAAATGTATAACAAGAATTGTAGATTTTAGAGACAAAAAAGTTTTTGATGCTCAAACTTACACAGCAATTACATTTGCTAATAAAAAGGTAAACGAATCTATTTTATTTGACAAAATTAAAGACGAGCAATCTTGTTCTGCTTTTTTAATTTCAGCAAATGGCTCACCTAATTATTTAGAAAACTTGGAGGTTGGAAAATGGCGTTTATTAAAAACCAAAGAACAGGAAAACATTAAAATAATTGAGAGCATTGGAACTCCAATAAAACAATTATTTAATATTGCTGTAGGAATTGCAACCTTAAAAGACGAAGTCTTTTTTATAGATTCTGTAAACGAAAAAAACGGGTATTTAACAAAAACCACAGAAAACGGAACATTCTTAATTGAAAAAGAAATAACAAGACCTGTTTATAAAATATCTCAATTTAAAAGTCAAAAAGATATTGAAAACAACACTTTAAGAATTATTACTCCATATCAGACAAACTCTAAAAATGCAGTTCCAATTTTGGAAGAAGAGTTTATTGCTAAATACCCTAAATGCTACGAATTTTTACTTTCGGAGAAAGAGAAATTAGAAGGTCGTGAAAAAGGTAAAAAAGTATTCTCACCTTTTTACGTTTGGGGTAGAACACAAGGAATTACACGTTTCGGAAAAAAAATATTAAACCCAACATTTAGCAAACATCCAAGATTTTTATTCGTTCTGGAAGAAGATGCTTATTACACAAATGGTTACGGAATTTATTTTGACCGAGACAATTCCAATAAAACTTCATTATTTGAGGATTCAACTCACGAAATGTCAAAGGAAGAAAACATTTCAATCGTTCAGAAAATTTTGAATTCTATTGTTATGGATTATTATGTGAGCAATACAAGTGTTTCTATTCAAGGTGGTTTCCCTTGTTATCAGAAGAACTTCATTGAGAAATTTACTATTCCAAACTTTACAAAAGAAGAAATACAAATATTAAATTGTCTTGATGACAGAATGAAAATTGATGAATTTTTAATTGATAAATATCAGCTTAATATTCCTGTTCCAAATCTTTTATCATAGACTTCTGTCAATCTATCAACAAAACCATCATAACTCAAATTCGTCATATCTGCAGTCGAGCCAGCAGGTAGAATGCCATCAGCATTTAATTCTGCATTATTATTATAAATCTTAACAGGAGTTTGAGAAAAATCAGCCAATATTAACGCTATTCTCTCATATTTAAAATCATCATCTCTTTGACTACTTCTCATATTCAAAGCTGCAAAACCTTTAATATACCTTTCAATATATCTACCGACAGAAGCCGTATGAGATTTATATGCAACATTGTTTAGAGCTACTTGTGCGGAATCCAATTCTCTAACAGAAAGTAAATAAACTTCTCCCAAAACCATTTTAGGTAGTATTCTGTGCAAATTTAAAGGTTCTGCATAAGTTCTTTCATACATAGTATCAATATTATTACCAATGCTACTCAATTGACTTCTAACATTTACTGACAAAATATGCTCTGTAAATAATTCGCCATAAGGTTCTGTAACTCCAGTAGCGTACAATCCATTAAAATCTAATAGTTCAACAATTTGAGGTTTATTATTTGGGAAAACACAAATATCTTGCTTTTTAAACTTTAAAAATCCTGCTAACGTCTTTTCACCATTTGATTGACCTAATTAATGGTGGATGAATTAAATTGGCATTCACGCCTTTTTGTATAAGTGACGTTTTAACAACTTCGTGTAACATATTAATTACACCTTGCGACCTAATTACAGATGTTTTTCCTGCAGTTCCATTAGTTGTAATTGCATTCTCTACTGTCGTTTTAATGCTATTTACGCAATCTTGTAATGTCATATAAATATCTTTGAATTGAAAAATGTAGTCAAGTTTTCTCCTAACGCATTAGCAATTTTTTCAATGTTAACAATTGAAATATTTCTTTGACCGTTTTCGACACTTGCAATGTAGCTTCTGTCTAAATCTGATGCATAAGCTAAATCCTTTTGAGACATCTGTTTAACATCTCTTAATTCTTTAATACGATTTCCTATTTTAGACTTTATTTCCACAATTGCAAAGTTGAGGAAATGTTGACTATAAATCAAAGACTATAAGTAACATTTAAAAATAAAGCCAACGCTAAAAGTCATACACATTTGTAATTCGCTCAAGCCAACGCTACGCCAAAAATTGCAAAAGAGTATGTCTTTGCCAACGCTGAAAAACAAGCTGAACGGAATAAAGCCAGTGGGTAACAACGTATATAAAAAATAGCTTTTTAGTGCTTAATCGAAGTGAAATTCATATATTTAATGTCTGCGTTTAACCGAAAAACTAGTGCCTAAAATCCGCTACTTTTCATATACAAGACCGTTGTGACCCGTCCTGAAATATGTATACAAAAAACAACAAGTATATGTATAAAAATGATGGATATGTAAGACGTTATAGTGAGAGTTTTAAACTCAAAGTATTAGCAGAACTTACCAAAGGAAACCATTCCAAAAGACAAATTGCCTTAACTTACGGCATACAATCTAGTACGATAAACGTATGGATTAAAAAATATGACCGTAAAGATTTAATGAACACCCGTGTAACCGTGCAAACAGACGACGAATTATCCCGTATTAAAGCCCTTCAAAAAGAGCTAAAACAACTCAAAGATCTTCTTATTAAAAAGGATCTAGATAAACTTGTGAATGATAGTTATCTTGAAGTAGCTGCTGAAAATCTTGGCTATAAAAATGTTGAAGAATTAAAAAAAAACTTAAACATAAAGCCTTAATGAAAATAGCACCGATTAATAGAAAAAAAAGAAGGTACGCCATCGCTACTATTTGTAATGCTTTCGAGTTAAAAAGAGATGCTTATTACAAATATCAAAAAAGGTTTGTTCTTAAAAAACAAATAGAACAAAATGTAATAATGCTTGTTAAAAAAAGCAGGAAAACATTACCCAGAGAAGGTACTAGAAAGCTAATGAAATCCTTACATAATGATTTTAGGAAACAGAATATAAATATAGGTAGAGACCAGTTATTTAGAATCTTAAAAGAAAATAATTTGTTAATTAGAAGGAAAAAATATTCTTCTAAAACAACCAACTCTTACCATCGTTTTTATAAATATAAAAATATCATAAAAGACCTGATCATTAATAGACCTAACCAAGTTTGGGCTTCGGATATTACCTATATAAGAACTATAAATGGATTTTGTTATTTAGCACTTATTACTGATATGTATTCAAGAAAAATAGTAGGCTATGATATTAGTGATAGTTTAGAACTTAAAGGCTGTGTTAGAGCTTTAAATAAAGCTATTTATCAAACTAAAAATACCGAAGAAATCATACATCATTCTGATAGAGGAATACAATATTGTAGCAATGTTTATACTCAAATTTTGAAAAGAAAAAAGATACAAATCAGTATGACCCAAGAAAATCATTGCTACGAAAACGCAATGGCCGAAAGAGTTAACGGAATTTTAAAAGATGAATTCTTCCTCGACCAAACATTTACAAATATCAATCACGCCAAAAAAGCAACAAAAAATGCAATCAAATTATATAATAATAAAAGATTACATTTATCTTTAGATTATAAAACACCTAATTACGTGCACAAAAATGTAGCATAAATTTTAATAATTAACTGTAGCCCTATTTTAGGACGAGACATGCGAAAAAAGAGCCAACCGCACAAATAGCACATTTGGTTTTTTGCCAACACATGGACAAACGCTAAAAAAACCAAAAGAGCTATTTTTTGCCAATGCTCTAAATTATGATAAACAAAATTCTATATATAGACATTGAGACCAACAAGAATGGCAAGATAAAGGATGTTGGAGCACTTTTTAATGGACAAGAATTACACGAAAGTGAGCTTACTAAAATTGAAAAATGGATTAATCAAACTGAATATATATGTGGTCACAATATAGTTGCTCATGATATTCCATTTTTAGAAAAAGTACTTGGGCATGAAATTTTTAGAAATAAAAAAATAGTAGATACACTGCTTTGGTCTCCATTGCTTTTCAGCGATAACCCGTATAACAAATTAGTAAAAGGTTATAAAATTGTTAACGATAGTGATTATAATAATCCTCTGTCAGACTGCAAGCTTACAAAGCAATTATTAATAGACGAACTCAATAAATTCAATGAATTAGATACTGTTATTCAACAAGTTTATGCTAATTTACTTATTAGCTCAAATGCTTATTCAGGCTTTTTAAAATTAATTAATTTTAAAATCAGCAACATTGATACTGCTATTGAAATAAGTGAGTTATTCAAAAATAAAATTTGTGATAGTGCCAATATTTCTCAATTTGCCAAAGACAATCCTATTGAACTTGCCTATGCTTTTTCACTAATAAACACTAAAGAAGATAAATCTGTTTTAGCATATTGGATAAATAAGGCTCTACCTAAAACAAAACAAATATTAGATGATATCAGGTTTAAGTTTTGTGGAAACCCGAGTTGTAATTATTGTAATTCGAATCTAAACCCTAAAAAAGCGTTACAATCCTATTTTGGTTATAAAGATTTTAGAAAATTTGACCAAAATGAAGAAATAAGTTTACAAGAAAAAACAGTTAGAGCCGGAATAAGGTCAGCTTCATTTGTAGCTGTTTTTCCTACTGGAGGAGGAAAATCTCTCACCTTTCAATTACCCGCCTTAATGAAAGGCTCTTTATCTCGTCAATTAACAGTAGTTATATCTCCTTTAGTATCGTTAATGAAAGATCAGGTTGAGAACCTTGAAAAACGTTTTGATATTACAAAGGCTGTAGCTATTAATGGCTTGTTATCTCCATTGGAAAGACAAGATGCCATTGAAAGGGTAGAAAAAGGAGGTGTCCAATTATTATATTTATCTCCCGAATCTCTGCGGTCACCGACAATTTCAAGGATTCTAAAACAACGTTCAATAGCTAGATTCGTAATTGATGAAGCACATTGCTTTTCTTCTTGGGGACAAGATTTTAGAGTCGATTATTTATACATAGCAGATTTCATTCAAAACTTTGAAGAAAATAGGATGTCAGGTAAAATACCTGTATCATGCTTTACAGCAACTGCAAAGCCCCAAGTGATAGAGGATATCAAAACGTACTTCAAGACTAAACTTGATATTGAATTAAATGAATTTGTAACAAGAGCGAGTAGAACTAACTTAAAATATGAAGTAATCGATGTTGAAGATCCTGATCGAAAGATGAAGGCATTACTCCCTCTATTAGACCGTTGTGAAAAACCAGCAATCATCTATGCGTCAAGGACGAAGAGAGTTGAAGAAATACATAGTTTAATAGAAAAGGCTGGTTTTAACTCTACCTATTTTCATGGTAAATTAGATAAGGATGTAAAAAAGGATTACATGGATGCTTTTATGAATAATGAAAAAGACATTATTGTGGCAACATCAGCTTTTGGAATGGGAGTAGATAAGGATGATGTGAAATCAGTAATACATTATAACATATCCGATTCTTTAGAAAACTATGTACAAGAAGCAGGAAGAGCAGGAAGAGATGAAAAAATACAAGCAAAATGTTACATTTTATTTAACGAACAGGATTTAAACAAACATTTTAGTTTGTTGCAACAAACCAAAATTAATCAAAAAGAGGTTCAGCAAATTTGGCAAGCACTCAAGTATTTATCGAAATATAAAAAAACAAAGAAGATAAGTAACTCTGCTTTAGAGATAGCACAAAAAGCAGGTTGGGATACTGAAATTCAAGAATTAGAAACTAGAGTTAAGGCTTCAGTTGCAGCACTGGAATACCAAGGTTTTTTAAAACGAAAGCAAAATTCACCAAGCATATTTGCGAATAGTTTGATGGTTCCAAACATTTCCAAAGCTCTCAAAAGAATACACCAAAGTAAAGGTATTACTGAAATTCAAATAGAACATTGTTCAAGGGTTCTTCAACGTATAGTTAAGGATGATGAATGCAGAATTGACTATTTGGCAGATAGAACAGGGTTGAAACTAAAAGAAATAAGAGATGTCATTGATTTATTAAGAGACCTACAAATTCTTGGAGATGCAAAAGACTTAACTGCATTTATTAATTTGACGCAGTCTAGCAACAGCTCAAAAAAAATACTTGAGCGTTATCGGAAAATTGAAATTACAATGCATAAAATATTGCCTAAGAATATTAAAATATCAATGCGGCAATTGAATCAAAACATAATAGATGAAGGTGTCGAAAAAACATCAATTGATGCAGTAAAGAATATTCTTAATTATTGGGAAATAAGAAATTTTATTCAAAAAAAGCGAGTAGACCGAGAAAATGATTTATACCAAATAAAAGTTAAACAGTATGATTCATTAACTGAGGATATAAAATGGAGGCATGAATTGACATTAGATGTGTATGAACTTCTTGAAAAATTTCATATTGAACAAAAAGAAAAACTAAAAACTCAAGATAAAAAAGACTTGCCTGTTAGTTTTTCAATGTTAGAACTCAAAAATTCCAATCAACTATTCGGACAAATAAAAGAGGAGGATGTTAAACGATATGAGAAGACACTATTATTTCTAAATCAAATAAAATCAATAAAGTTAGAAGGCGGTTTTATGGTGTCTTACAATAGACTGAATATTGAAGAAATTAACGATTCAATACCAAGGTTCACAAATGAGAACTTTAAGAAAATGGATCAGCATTACCACCATAAGACAGAACAAATCCATATTGTTGGTGAATATGCCAAAAGAAGGCTCCAAAACTACGAATCTGCCTTAGCATATGTTAATGACTACTTTAGTCAACCTTATGAAGAGTTTCTATTCAAGTATTTTCCAAGACGAAAAAAGGAAATAGGAACACCATTAACTCCTACTCGCCTTAAAGAAATAATAGGTGAATTAGATACAGACCAATCAAGAATTGTAAATGATGGGAAGTCTAACAATATATTAATCTTAGCGGGCCCTGGAAGCGGAAAAACTAAGGTTTTGGTTCATAAAATCGCTAGCCTATTGTTATTAGAAGATATTAAGCCTGAACAATTTTTAATGCTCACATTTTCAAAAGCAGCTTCTTTAGAATTTAGAGCCAGAGCCCGAAAACTTGTTCCCGAATACTCCGGGCTTATTAAAATTACAACCTTTCACGGTTTTTGTTTTCAATTAATGGGACAGTTGGGAGATTTAAAGAAATCTGAAAATGTAATTCAAGATTGTATTAAAGCAATTAATACTGAAGAAATTGATATCTCATCTATTATTAATAAAAGCGTATTGCTTTTGGATGAATTTCAAGATGTAAACGATATTGAATGGGAACTAATTCAAACAATAATAACGAAAGCGGGTAACATTAGAGTGATTGCTGTTGGTGATGACGATCAAAACATATATGGGTTTAGGGGGGCTTCCAATAAGAACATGCTAGAGTTTAAAAAGAAGTATAATGCTACTCAGTATTCTTTAATTAAAAACTACAGAAGCAGTTCAAATATCATTCATTTCAATAATGAATTACTTAATAAAGTGCCAAATCGGTTAAAGACTCAAGTGTTAGAGCCAGTTAATAAACAAGTTTTATCCAATATCAGATTAGTTAGATATACTACTTCTTTTTTGGAGAAATCACTAGCAGAAATGGTAATTAAAGACAATTTTAATGGAACAAGAGCCATTTTAGTTAGGACGAATAAACAAGCTTTAATGTTAAGAACTTTTCTAAATGAATTTGATCAAAAAACAAGATTAATTACTGGGTTAGAAGGATTTAGTTTGGATCACTTATTTGAACTAAGAACCTTTACAGAATTTCTTAAACAGAAAAAAAATGATGCTGGTATAATTTTTAATAACGAATGGAATGAAGCAAAAGACCATTTTAAGTCAAAACATCATTCTAGTATTCACATTGATATCTGTTTAGAAATTATTATGAAATTTGAAGTGAATTATGACAAACAAAAACAGCTTATAGATTGGTACGATTATATCCGAGAAATAAAAATGGAAGATGCGATAAATGCTGATGCCAATGCAATTATTATAGCAACCATGCATAAAGCAAAAGGGAAAGAATTTGACCATGTATATTTGCTCCTAGAAGATTATAATTTTAATAACACGGAGTCTAAACGAGTTTTGTATGTTGGTTGTTCTAGAGCAAAGAAAAGTTTGCAGATACATTGTAACTCATCATTTTTTGATGACTTTGACTCTAGCAAACTAGACATGATCAGATATACAGGAATAACAGAACAGCCAAAACATTTTGAATTAGTATTAGGACACAAAGACATTAACTTGGGTTCTCAAAAATATTTTAAAACATTAAATAGAATTAATACTCTCAAATCAGGAGACGACCTTGAGAATGACACTGTACAGTTTACGGATAACGTAGGAATAGGATTAGCCAAAAAAGATGGAGGAAATGTGCTATTGTTTTCAAGACATTTCATTGATAAAAAATATAACACTTTTATCAAGGATGGTTATCAGCTAACAGGTGGAAATGTTGAGTATTTAGTTTACTGGTTTGATAAGAAAGATGATAAAGAATATAAGATTGTGCTACCTAAATTAAAGTTTAATAAAAAAGAAAATAAATAATGTTTGCCTTAACTAAGAATTTACATTATGAAACTGCCAACGCATAAAGCCATACACATTGCCAAGTCGCTCAAGAGACAGCCGCAAGAGCCAAAACTTGTCAAAGAGTATGCCTTTGTCAACCCTACAAACAGAATGAAAAATAAAGCACGAAAACACAACAAAGTATAAAAATAATAGCCGCAACAGTAGTATTTTATAGGGCTTTAGCTCGCTTCAACTTTCTTGTAACTCGAAAGGAAAGTGCCATGCAGTCGGCTACTATTCTTATACTAGCCCGTCAGACTGTCTCAAAACTCTGTTTAATTTTCTTTTTAGATTTCTTAAAAAGTTGTATTTTAAAGCTATGGAATATATTAAGAAAATCCCTCGCAATCAGCTCAGTTTTTTTCCTACTGCTTTAGATGATTTAATTGACTCAGAAAATACTGTTCGCTTTATTGATGTATTTGTAGATTCTATAGAACTAAAGGCATTAGGCTTTCAAATGCTCTCACATACTGGTAAACCACCCTATAATCCCTGTGATTTACTCAAACTATACATCTACGGCTACATGAACCGTATAGGTTCTTCACGTGCTTTAGAAAAAGAATGTCATCGCAATGTAGAACTCATGTGGCTCTTAGGCAATCTCAAAGCTGACCACAACACCATTAACCGATTTAGAAAAAACAATCCCAAAGCAATCAAGCCAGTATTTAGACAAAGTGTAGCAATAGCCAAAAACTTTAACCTAATTGGAGGCTTGCTTATTGCAGGGGATTCTACCAAACTAAGGGCTCAAAATTCTAAAAAAAACAATTACAATAAAAAGAAAATAGAACGTCATTTAGCTTATATTGATAAAAAGTTAGATCAGCATAACCAAACCTTAGCCAACGCTGACGGGGATGCACCATACGATGATCATAGCAATCAAAAACAACTCATCGAAAAGCAACTCCAAAACCACAGGGCACATAAAGCAAAGTACCACCATATTAAGCAACAACTCGATAATGACAACTCTTGTGAAAACCCTCAAATATCAACCACTGATCCTGATAGCAGACACCAAATTGTTCGCAGGCTCATCACTGAAGTTTGCTATACCGCACAAACCACAGTAGATCACAAACACAAATTACTGATTGATTATAAAATTACCAATAGCAATGATAAAAAAACGATGGGTACTATGCTTAGACGTGCAAAGACCAGTCTTAGGCACACCAACTTCACTGCACTATATGACAAAGGCTATCATACAGCTAGCGAATTTAATGTCGCCGATCATTTAGGTATTAACACTCTTGTAGCTATTCCTGGTATTGGTAGAAGCAGTCAAGCACCTTGGATATGCAACAAAAAATGGTACAAAAAGTTAAGCTACATTTTTGATTTGATATAATTTTTCAAATTCGATGATATTTTTGTAACCAAGAGCAGAATGTCTTCTGTATCTGTTGTACCAAGTTTCTATGTATTCAAAGACTTTAATTTGAAGACTTTTGTTGGATATAAACTTATTGTCTATCATTAGTTCTGTTTTGATTGTTTTAAAAAAAGATTCAGCTACTGCATTATCCCAACAGTTTCCTTTTCTACTCATACTGGGTGTTACATGATAACTTTTAAGGATATTAACAAACGCATGAGATGCGTATTGTACACCTCGATCAGAATGAAAAATCATACCTTCACAAGGCATTCTGTTGTTTACAGCCATTCTCCATGCAGCAATGATAGTTTGTCTTGCTTTGAGTCCATTGCTCAAAGACCAACCAATGACTTTACGATCAAACAGGTCAATAATTACCGTTAAGTACAGCCATCCTTGTGCAGTCTTTAAATAGGTAATATCAGAAACCCATTTCTGTGCAGCAGCGGTAGCTTTAAAATCTCTATCCAATACATTATCAGCTACTGGATATTGATGCTTAGAATCTGTCGTGACAACAAATTTCTTTTTACGAACTGCTTTAATCCCGTGTTTTTTCATCAATCGTGCTACCCTAGGCCTAGATACTTTAAACCCTTTAGCTTTGAGTTCCTCTGTAATTCTAGGACTTCCATAAGTGGATTTACTTCGCTCACAGATACGGTGAATCTCAGAGAGTAGCATACGATTTTTTCCATCTCTATCTGATGGAACATAATTCTTACTCCTGTAATAACTGTTTCTACTAATTTTAAAAATTTTACACATCTTCCCAACCGGATATTCTCTACTGTAATCTTTGATAAATTTCAATACTTCCGATCGCTCTTGGAGAAGATGCTCACGGCCTTTTTTAAGATATCCCGCTCCATGGTAACATCCTTGAGCTGTTTACGTAATCGCTCTAACTCTTTCTGATCTTCTGTGAGTTGTTTGACGCCATTACCGCTAAAAGCTAAATCAGGACGCTGTTCTAATTCTCTACGCCATCTGTAAATAAGATCTGCACTGATTCCCAATTCCATGGCAATCTGCTTTGTGTTACCTCGTACATTGCTTAATTCTACTGCTTTAACTTTAAACTCTTTACTGTATTTTCTTCGTTTCATATGGTTAAGTTATTTTAGATAAAATTAGCTTAACTCTTTGTCACTCTAAATGTAGCAAGTCCACCTAACCCTAATTACAACGTAGAACACTTTACTTACAAAAAAGAAAACGATAGCTACACCTGTCCTGAAAATCAAACCTTAACCAGTAATGGCAGTTGGTATAAAACCAGAAATTATACATTTAAACAATACAAAACCAAAGCCTGTAAATCTTGCCCTATGCGTGAACAATGCACCACCGCTAAAGTGAATGGTAAAATTGTGCAACGTAGTCAATACGCACAAAACATTGAAAACAATGCCAAACGTATTAAAAATAGTGGTAATGCTTATAAACAAAGACAGGCAATTGTAGCGCATCCCTATGGCACCATAAAACGGCAATGGGGAGTTGACCATATTATCACTAAAAAAGGAATCAATAGAGCTTCGGCTGACTTTGGATTGATAGCTACAGCTTACAATTTAAAAAGGATCATCAATATTATTGGTGTAAAAGCATTGATGAAACTCCTGAAAACAAGCTGTTTTAGTTTATATAAAGCCATATTTAAGCAAATAAGAGATATCGTATTGAGTCAATAACGTCATTTTCTAAACGATTTGAGAATTTGATTAAAAATCATAACGCAAGTGCTTTTTGCAAATTTCTAGCGCTTCAGAAAAATTAAACTATAATTTAATGTGCTTTTGAGACGAACTGACGTTGTATGCCATTGCGGAAAAGAAAAACCACCACACGTTCAAGCACATTTAATTTTGCTCGTACCTCACAAAATCAAAAGAGCTTTCACCTCCCCACTACTCAAAGACTAGCAGTCTAAATTATGTTTCATATCGAAATAATCAGCTTAAAGCTGACTTTTTTACTTTAAATAATTGTTTTAAATTTTATTATTTGTATCATTGTAGTCAGTTAAAAGCTGACTTACAAACTATGAGAGCTAAAAATATTTCAACTCAATCCAATCAAATTCTGACTTACTTCAACCAGATGGATAAGGACTGTTTTGTTTATACTGATGCAATAAACGCACTACCACAATCAAGTGACAGTGCTTTAAAAGAACTGCTCAGCGACATGGTAAAAAGAGGATTATTGATGCGATTAAAAAAAGGGTTGTACTATATAATTCCCTTCGAAAAAGATGCTGAATCCTTTATGCCCGATTGGCATATAATAGCTGGACATCTAGTTAAAGAAGCTAACCACTATATTGGCTACTACTCTGCTTTACAAATTCATAACTTAATTACTCAACCCTCTTTAAAGGAACAAATAGTTGTTGCAAAACAAATTCGCCCCTCAAAAATCAAAATAAAGGATATTGATTTTCAATTCATTTATCACAATGAAAAACACTTTTTCGGTGCTAAGAAAATATGGATTGATAGCTTCAACAAAGTACTGTGCTCTGATTTAGAAAAAACATTTATTGATTGCTTATTTAAGCCTGACTATGCAGGTGGAATTGTTGAAGTGGCAAGAGCAATCTATACATCAAAAAATAAGATCAAGTTTAGTAAACTTTTGGAGTATGCTGAAAAATTCAAATCACAAGCAGTTATTAAACGACTAGGATTTCTAATAGAAATCCTAGAAATAGAAACAGACATTATTCCTAAACTAAATAAGCTAAAAACGGCTTCTTATGTACTTTTAGATACTGAACTACCAAAATCTGGAAAGATGATTAGCCGTTGGAGTATTCAACAAAATTTAGAAACTGAAACTATTAAATCTGCTATTTACACATGATTAAACCAGGAGAAATACAAAACAAAGCTCGTGAATTCGGTGTTCGAGATCAGCAGATTGAAAAGGATTACATCCTTTCATGGATTCTGCAAGGGATATCTTCGCATGAAGACCTCTCTAAAGTAATTGCTTTTAAAGGCGGAACTGTTTTAAAGAAAGTCTATTTTGAAGATTACAGATTTTCTGAAGATTTGGATTATACACTACTTGATAATGATATTACCAACGAGCAAATATTTGAATGGTTTGCAGAAGTATTCGAATATATAAGTGAAGAAGCTAACATTCCATTAGAAATAATAGATAACAATGAGCATGAAGACGGAGGAATCAACTTCTATATCAGCTATGTTGGTCCACTTGGAGGAATAGGAGCAAATAAAAAGGTAAAAGTAGATATTTCAAGAAGTGAGAACTTAGTCTTTGAGCCTATCATGAATAACGTTTTTCTTGGATATAGCGATCAAGAGGAACATCAATTACTCTGCTATTCTTTAGAGGAAGTTCTGGTAGAAAAATTGCGTTCCGTGATGCAACGAATGCAGGCTCGTGATTTTTATGACATCTGGTATTTACTAGAAGTTCATGACATGTCTGTTGATTTCTACATCAATGAATTCAAAACGAAATGCGAAAACAAAGATGTAAACCCAGCTGATTTTCACCAAAAATTAGAACAGCGGTTACCACAATATAAAGGAAGGTGGCAAAAATCTATGGCTGACCAAATTCAGGACTTACCAGATTTTGAAACCGTATTAAGAGAAGTAATGCGTCATCTGAAAAAACTTGAACTCTAATGATTACAAAAGATAATTTTAAAGACCTACTGACAAAACTTGGATTTTCAAGTAAGGGTGACACGTTTTCTAAAAAATTCAAAGAAACAAATGCTTATTTGAAAGTTGATTTCAAAGCTGAAAAGCTTATCTACCCAGAAGACAAAGGTTTCACAATAAACGAGAAGCAAACTTGCAACTTCAAGCAGAAAGAAAACTTTGTTGTTTTTGAATGTGTTCACTGACTTTTTGAACAAGGTTACAAACCAGAGCATATTGAACTTGAACCCAAATGGAAAGTTGGGCATGGTACTAGTGGCGGACGTGCAGACATTATGGTAAAAGATAATTCAGGTAAATCACTGCTCATTATCGAATGCAAAACAGAAGGAAAAGAGTTTGATGATGCTTGGAAGAAAACGTTAATCAATGGAGGACAGTTACTTTCTTATGTAAAGCAAGCGGGAAGTACTTAGTTTGTTTGCTTGTATGCTTCTGATTATTTGGACAGCAAGGTTATAGCAGATTATCGCCTTATTACACTGAAAGACAATAAAAAACTACTGACAGAACTCGCAGACAAAAAGCCTCTTTCATTCGAAAAAGCAAAAGGTTTAGATATTGAAGACATTTTCAAAGCATGGAAAGAAACCTATAGTCAGGACTACGCAACAAAAGGAATTTTTGAAGAAGATATACCAGCCTATAAAATTGGGAAAACCAAATACTCTCTAAAAGATTTAAACACCATTAGTAGTAAAGATATTCAAGGGAAATACCATGAGTTTGCTACAATCTTGAGACAGCACAATGTTTCGGGACGTGAAAATGCTTTTGATAAGCTCGTCAACTTATTTCTATGTAAAATAGTTGACGAAACTAACAATCCAGAAGAACTAAAATTTTATTGGAAAGGAATTGCTTATGATGACCAATTTAGTTTGATTGACCGTTTACAAAAATTGTATCAAGATGGGATGCAACGATTCTTAGGAGAGGATGTGGTTTACATTAGTGCAGATCAAATAGACAAAGCGTTTGATTTTTTCAAGAATGATCCAGATGCTACAAAAGACACTATTAAAAAGTATTTTAAAGAACTAAAATTCTTCAACAACAACGATTTTGGATTTATTGATGTCCACAATGAAAAATTATTCTATCAAAATACCGCTATACTCTTAAAAATAGTACAAATGCTTCAAGACATTAGATTAAAGTCTGAAGCTGACTCAAAAGAAGAGCATCAATTTTTAGGTGATATGTTCGAAGGCTTTTTAGATCAAGGTGTGAAACAATCAGAAGGGCAGTTTTTTACACCAATGCCTATTGTGAAATTCATCTTGAAATCATTACCTCTGGAAAACATCATTACAAAAGGTGATGAGATCCCTAAAGTGATTGATTTTGCTTGTGGTGCTGGACACTTCTTAAACGAATATGCCAAAGAAATAAAACCTATTGTAGAAAAAGAGAAGGAAGCAAAAATCACCGACTTCTATGAAAATGTTTATGGTATTGAAAAAGAATACAGATTATCGAAAGTAGCCAAAGTTTCTTCTTTCATGTACGGTCAGGATGACATCAATATTGTTTATTCAGATGCTTTGTCTTCTGGTAAAGCTATGGATGACAAAAATATCAAAGACAATAGTTTCTCTGTTTTAGTTGCTAATCCTCCGTATAGTGTAAAAGGGTTCTTGGAAACACTTTCTGAAACCGAAAGAAAAAAATATGAGCTGATTGAAACGATTGGAGAAAAAAGCTACCCAAATAATAACAGTATTGAAACCTTCTTTATTGAAAGAGCAAAACAGTTGTTAAAACCAGGTGGAGTAGCTGCTATCATTGTGCCCTCTTCTATCCTAACCAAAGGAAACGCAAAAAGCACCTCTAAATCCACTAATATTTATGTGGCAACCCGTGAAATCTTACTAAAGTATTTTGACATTGTTGCTATTGCTGAATTTGGTAGCGGAACATTCGGAAAAACTGGCACCAATACGGTTACACTGTTTATTAGGCGTAAAAATGAAAACCCTGCCCCAGCCGATCATTTCAAAAATCGAGTTACTGCTTGGTTTAATTACGATAAATCAAAAGATGGTCTGTTTGAAGACGAACATTTACTCAAACGGTATTGCAATCAATTGGAATTGAAGTTTAAAGATTATCAAACTCTCTTAGAAGGAAAGCCAAGTACAGCTTTATTGGCAACAGAAATATTTGAAGAGTATAAAAAGGAATTTGATAAATGGTCTGAAATAAAAAAGGATCAAGCAAAAAGTTTGTGGAGTAGGTTAATTTTTTAGAGTTTTGGTTTAAAAACTCAAATGCATACACAAGAGCTCCTGAAGCATTTTTTACCCGAAGGTATTTTAGATTACTTTGAACTTAAAGAGGTAAAAGATTCAACGAACAAACTTACTTTGGTTTTAGAAGAAAAACCTATACAACCAGATGAGTTATCTCATCGTAAATTACATTCCAAAGGATTTTACCCAGTAGTATATATTCAAGATTTTCCAGTACGTAACAAGGCTTGTTTTTTACAAGTAAAACGTAGACGATGGTTAGATGTTGATACCTCAGAAGTATTCTCAAGAGATTGGAATTTGGTAGCAAAGGGAACTCGAATGACAGAAGAGTTCTCTCTTTTTTTAAAGAGGCTTGTTAGATAGTATTCCAGTAAGTTGTAAAAGTTTATCTACCTACTATCACCTTAACGGCAAGCGATTAGAAGAACAATATCGCAATCATTTAAGTAACTTTTTGACTTGGGATCAATTAGCTCATGCCGACCAATGGCTGCTTTTTAAGAAGAATATAGGAACTCATTTAAGTATTGATGAAGTAGCACTTACTCAAGGCGAGCTCTATACAGTGATTACCAACAAAGCAGGTAAAGGAAAACGAGGCAGTTTAGTAGCCATAGTAGCTACCACACAAAGTGAACGAGTCATAGAAGTGTTAAGGAAAATTCCAAGTAAAGACCGATATTTAGTAGAAGAAATCACTTTGGATATGGCACCTACTATGGAAAAGATTGCTAAAAAAGCCTTTCCTAAAGCTACTCAGGTCACAGACCGATTTCATGTACAAAAACGAGCTTATGATGCCTTGCAAGAAATTCGAATACAGTATAGATGGAAAACCATAGAACAAGAAAATAATGAAATAGCATTGGCTAAAGAAACAGGAAAAAACTTTAAACCGAATATCCTTGACAATGGAGATACTCCCAAACAACTACTAGCTAGAAGTAGGTATTTACTCTTTAAAGCCCCTAACAAATGGACAGCCAAACAAAAATTTAGAGCAGAATTACTCTTTGAAAGATACCCCAACTTGGAACGAGCTTATGAGCTTACTAGAGAACTGGCAACGATTTATCAAAAGACAAAAGACAAGGCGGTAGCATATACAAAACTAGCTAGATGGTATGATAAGGTAGAAAAATCAGAGTTCAGTAAAAGTTTTGGAACAGTAGCTAGATCAATACAAAGTCATTATCGAAGCATCTTAAATTTCTTTGATAATAGAAGTACCAATGCTTCTGCTGAATCTTTTAATGCTAAAATAAAAACTTTTAGACTACAATTTAGAGGCGTAAGATCTGTTCCTTTCTTCCTATTCAGACTATCTAAAATTTATGCGTAAAAATCTAAATCCCACAACTTTTTTGCTTGACCCCCCTTTACCTCTTTTGGAAGTATTAGGCTTGGGGCCAACGGCAGACAACCCCATGAGTCTGTAAAGGCGTTCTATGCGCTTTTTGTTGATCTTATAACCCTTATCCATATTGAGCCAAGTAGTTATACGAGGAACTCCAAGCCATGGGTGAAGCAGATGCTCCTCATCTATCAATCTCATGATCTCCAGATTCAATGAACTCTCTCCCTTTGGAATGTAATACACACTACTACGATGAATTTGTAATAAATCACATTGCTTTACAATAGACAGCTTACTTGCCTTGTCAACCTGTTCTTTACGCTGTTTTGAACTCTTATTCATGACAAGGCTTTCTTTAAAAAATCAATCTCCATCTTTTGCTGACCGATCTTCTTTAAATAACGATCTTCTTTCTCTTATGACTCTGTTTTTGAATCCTTTACCGGACGATCAAATACAGCTTGACCATTTTTTAAAAATTGAGCCTTCCAATTGGTAATTTGGGTTGGATGGATCTCATATTTACGACCCAACTCTTGAATCGTATAACGCTCGCTCAAGGATTCTAAAAACACCTTGAATTTAAACTCTGATGTGAATCTTCTTCTACTCATGATACAGTAAATTTATAATTAAAAATCTAACTTAAATTACTGTCCGATTTTTGGGGGGAATTATAACTTATGTATTTTCGATCTTCCGCGCAGATATAATATACCATCAAGAATAGCAATTCTAATTGCATTTACATCTTTTGCTTCAAGTGTTGCTATTGCATCTTCAAAATCGGAATTTTGAGAACCCCAAAAATCTGATAAAAATTTGGCTTCTCCTATTACATATTTCCCATTAAAGCGTTCAACGAAATCCAAGCCTTTATCTCTGTTATAGTTTAAATGCTCTTTACCAAAAAATATAGCACTAAAAAGCTTAAGTCGTAAATATAAAAATTCTAATATCTTATATGGTTCTTTTTGATATAACTTTTACCTTTAGTGCTATTTTACCGATACCAAAACTGACTTTAAACTTTATACCTTTCCAACTTTAAACTATTTAAAATCCTTTATTTCCCCAGTAATACGGATACTGCATTTCCGCCAAAACCTACGCCATTTACCAAAATTTTGCGTATGCTCTCCGGTTGATGTTGCTTTTTGGCATAAGGAACAAGAACAACCTGCTGGTGCTGTAACATCAAAAGTGCCAGTTCCAAACTTAACATTCCCGAAGCACCAAAAGTGTGACCCAACTTCCATTTGTTAGTGGTTAAAAAAGGAAGTTTGTCAGAAAATACTTTCTTTATGGCTTGATACTCCGAAATATCACCTTTTACGGTTCCCGGTGCATGCATGATAATTACATCTACTTCGTCTGGATTACTATTCTCCAGGGCCATAGACATTGACTTCTGAAAACACTGTGCGCCTGTAGATATGGAAACACTATGCTCTAAAATTTCCGTAGCAAACCCGACTCCCTCTATGGCGGCCATTGAGTTCTTAGGTTTTCCTTTTTCCAGACACAATATAGCAGCACCTTCTCCTATAACCATCGTATTTTCTTTTTTATTCAAATCAAAAGCCCTGGAGGGATATATATTATTTTGGTGTTGCCCGTTAAGTAAAGTACTTTCTTTTGTATAAATCTTCAGCGCCTGCATTTGAGCAATGGTAAAAGCCGTTAATGCAGCTTCGCTCCCTCCTACCAAAAACTTATCCGCCATTCCTCCCTGTATCCATGCAACTCCATTTAGCAGAGCATGCAAAGCCGTTGAACAGGTAATAGAGTGCGATATTTCCGGCCCGTCGGTTTGTAAATCGTGTGCTACCCACGAAGAAATATTTCCTAATGTCGTTGTTGGTGATGTTTGTATTTCTGCAAAATCGTACTTTAAAAAAGAGCGATGATACTTTTCAAATAATGCTGTAGCTCCTCTTGAAGAACCTATATTGACTCCAAAACAATCTGAGGCTTTCCAACCTGCTTTTTTAACTGCTTCTCTTGAAGTATAGATGGCATATAGTACGGTATGATCTAAGTTTTTATAGGCAGAATTTGATAGCCGTAGTGCATGTAGTTCTTCTTTATTTTCATCGGAAATGGCTGCTACCCAGGCAGTAAAAGAATCGAATGATTTCGATACCATGTAATGATGACGGTTTTGATATTTCTTCCAGATTTCACTTTGATTTTTCCCCAGCGCGGAAAGAGATGAAATTGAAGTTATGGAAACAGCGGTTTTCAAATGATAAATTTTCAGCAAATTTAAAATATTGTCAACGACTCTTCAATGGTTTGATATATTTTCTGTAATTGTTTTTTTGAAATGGTATAAGGGGCAGCTATATAAACGGTATTCCCAAGAGGTCTTAAAAAAACACCTTTCTTTATAAAGAAATGAAATAATTGATCTCTTATATTGCCATAACGATCCGCTTCGATATCCAAATCCAAAGCAAAGATGATTCCTATCTGGCGTGTTGCTTTTACTTTTGGATGGGTTTTTATTCTTTGATTAAATGCTTTGTGGGAAGCCATAATTTTTTTACTTTTTTTCTGAATTTTTTCAGTTTGTAATAATTCCGTAGCAGCTAAAGCCGCAGCACATGCCAAAGGATTTGCAGAATAGGTATGCCCATGAAATAATCCCTTTGCAATATCATCACTGTAGAAGGCATCGTATATTTTTTGAGAGCATGTGGTCAGTGCCATAGGCATCAAGCCTCCTGTAAGTGCTTTGCTAAGACACATGATATCCGGTTTGATTTCTATTTGATCGGACGCAAAATAAGTACCTGTTTTTCCGAAACCTGTCATTACTTCATCTGCAATGGTGATGATGTGGTGTTTTTTACAAAAACTCAGGATACGATGTAAGCCCTCAATACTATACGTTTTCATGCCGGCAGCCCCTTGTACCAAAGGCTCATACACAAAACCTGCTACCTTGTTTTTTGCAACTGTCTTTTCTAAGGTTTGTATAATATGGTGAGTATTTTCTTTACCCGGCGTTGGAATCCTTTGTACTTCTATAAAATAATCTTCAAAAGCACCATTGTATACTGAGAATCCCGAAACACTCATAGCACCGAAAGTATCTCCGTGAAACCCTTCTTCAAAAGCTAATAATACCTGTTTCTTTTCCCCTCTGTTAAAATGATATTGCAATGCCATTTTAACTCCTACTTCAACACTGGTTGACCCATTGTCGCTAAAGAATATTTTTTGCTGGTTTTTGGGTAAGATCTTCATCAATTCTTCCGATAATTGTATTGCCGGTTCGTGAGTAAACCCACTAAAAACCACCTGGTCTAATCGTCGCATTTGTTTAGAAACCCGCCAGATAATATAGCTATTGCAATGCCCGTACATGGCAATATACCAAGAGGCAATTCCGTCTATATATTCATTTCCTTCTTCATCTGTTAAAATGCAGTTTTTTGCTTTCTTTATAGCAATGGCGTCAGGGTGTGTTTTATGCTGCGTTAAAGGGTGCCAGAGGTATTTTTTATCTCTTTTCTGTAAACTCATAATTTCGCTTTAAATCTTTCTGCATATTCTTTGATTACATGCTTGTCAAAATAGGGTTCTTCATCTACTCTTCCAATTACGGGAACACGGGTCATTTTTACAATGATATCTTCGGTACTTTCATGTTTGTTTCCCGAAAAAATGACAGACACATGATACCCTTTTTCTTGTAAGGTTTTCACAGTTAACAATGTATGGTTAATACTGCCCAAATAATGGCGGGAAACAACAATAACATTGTACTCCTCTTTAATGATATCTATAATTGTATGCTTGTCATTCAGAGGAACCAATAACCCTCCGGCGCCTTCTATCACCAAATGGTTTTTTGTTTCAGGTTCCGTAAGGTTGTGTAATTTGATTTGAACTCCGTCAATTTCTGCTGCTGCATGCGGACTCATCGGGGTTTGCAGGGCAATTGCATTTTTATGAAAAACAGATGTTCGATTTGAAATGAGTGCCGCTACTCTGGCTGTATCCGAATTGTGTAAGTCCCCTGCTTGTACAGGTTTCCAATAATCGGCTTCCAAAGCTTCCGTTATAATAGCTGCCACGACGGTTTTTCCTACACCTGTTGAAATTCCTGTGATAAAATATTTTTTTGCCATTTGAAAAGTCTTTTGTTTTTATTGAATATTAAAAGATTTAAAAACAGTCTAACCATTCCCTTTCCGGTATCTAAACGGGCATTCAATTAGGGCGTGTTAACACTAAGCCAAAAATTGTCTTTTTTGCTCTTTTTCTGCCTTTTTTCGTTAGCTTTTTTAAACGTAGCTCGGCTATGTTCTGCAAAAACTGCCTCAAAATCCAAAAAAATAGCTAAAAAATCCATGATTCTCGTTTAGTGTTAACACGCCCTAATATTTTTAACCGGCTACAAAAATAGCTAACAACTCCAAAACGTTGCGAATTTCTTCTTTTGAATTATAGGAATGGAGACAAAAACGCAACCGTTCTTCATTCTCACTGATTGTGGGTGATAAAATAGGTCGTACATCAAACCCTTCTTTCTGTAGCTTTTGCGCAATATTCTTTACTTTCTGATTTCCCGGAATGATGCAAGATTGAATTGTCGAATTGCTTGTGATAAATACATGTTGAAGTTGCAATCGTATGATCTCTTTTTTAAAAAAAGTAATCCGTTCTTTTAATGCTTGTCGTTTTTTATCTCCGTCAGCATTTTTTAAATAATGATAAGCCTCGTAAACCGTTGCAATGGTATGTGGCGGCAATGCGGTTGTATATATAAAGCTTCTTGAAAAATTAACCAAATATTGTTTGAGTTTTTCATTTCCCAATATGGCTGCTCCGTGACAACCTAACGCTTTGCCAAAGGTAATGATTCTGGCAAATACGTCTTTTTCCATACCTATATCCTGACAAATTCCTTGTCCTTGTCTTCCAAAAACACCAACGGCATGTGCTTCATCGACCACCAAAAAAGCATTGTTTTTTTTTACCAATGCAATCATTTTAATGAAATCCGGAGTATCGCCATCCATAGAAAAAACAGCTTCGGTAACCACAAAAATTTCCTGGCGATATTTTGATTTGTCAGCAGCTATTGCATTAGCAGACGTCATATGATACTTCAATATTTTATCCAGATCTTTTAAATCGTTATGTCTAAACTTGTATGATTCTGCATTGCTTATTTTGATACCATCTCTTATAGAAGCATGTATAAATTCATCATATAAGATAATATCCCCCCGTTGAGGAACCGCAGAAAAAAAACCTATATTGGCATTATATCCGGAGTTGTAAACAGTTGCCGACTCTGAGGCGTGAAATTCGCATATTGTTTTTTCCAATATAACATACGTTCTATGATTTCCCGATAGCAGTCGCGATCCGGTAGCTCCATTAGCTTTTATGTTATGATATAGCAGGTATTGGTATACGCGGTCAAAAATAACTGTGGATGCAGCGATGCCTAAATAATCATTAGAGGAAAAATCAATCAGGTGAGTGCGGGTTTGCAATGTTCTCATTGCATTTTTGCCGGTACGTTTTTCTAGTTTATCATCTAGTTTTTTCGGAAACCTCATCAACGCAAATGTATGTAAAATCTCATACCTTTGTCTTTTTAATAACGCAATGACCAAAAATATTTCTTTAAAGGAAAAATGGGATCTGTTGGTTGCTAAACTTTCCCGTCAATTTGCAGACGGGGCTACTTTACAGATAGATGGTATTATTTATTTAATTGGCGTTCAGGAATTGGGACAGGGAAAAAGAAGGTTTAAAAAAGATGAAAAAATACATCTGATGCATATTGCCATTTGTAGACTTTTGGAACCTTATGGTTATTATGCTTTTGATTATTTTGACAATGATAATTGGCCGCATTATAAAACCATTACCGAGCTCCCAAACTTAAAACCCGGAGAACAAACCGTACTCATGAAAGAAGCAATTATACATTACTTTGAACAATTGAACTATTGAACTCATTTTGAATAAGTTTTAAAAAGGTTCCCAGTGTAAAAATCTTTGAGAAATCAGTTTATTTTCTTCCGGAAACAGTACTTTTGGAACACTCCTTGAGAAGGAGGCTTTGTAGTTGATACGTTTGAATGCTTCAAATTAAAAACTTTCTTAATGAGTTCAATATAAACCAAGTGAATCCGTATGAAAAAAATCGTTGTTTTTTTGTTATTGACAAGTGCCCTTGTGCAGGGGCAATATAAAATATCGGGTACTTTAAGCCCTTCTAAAGATTTTAAAAATGCTTATTTGTATAAAATAGAAGGTACCAATCAGTTGTATTTAAGAAATGTTGCTGTTAAAAAAGATACCTTGCAAAGAAATGCCCAACAAGTTATAGTAGATTCTTTTGAGTTCCTGTTTAATGATAATGACACCCCCGGTTATTACAGAATTGCTTACGATTTGCAAAAAGGAGGTTTTGTAGATTTTTTATTTAATAAAGAAGATATTGTTTTTTCTATCGATTTGAGTTTACCCAGACCTTTTGTTGAATTTCAGAAGTCTAAAGAAAACAGGTTGTATACGGATTATCTAAAAACAATTTCCGTAGCACAATCAAAAACAGATTCCATACAGGCTTTATATTTAAATATGCCAACGGGAACAAGTGCCAGAGCATATAAGACTTCGGTAGCTAGCGTAAAAAAAATTCAGGAAGACTACTCCCAAAAAGCAACCGGCTTTCTGATAGCTCATTTTATCAAGGCTGCAGCTCGTTATAATGCTCCGAAAGTAATAAAAACCGTTCAGGAACATCAAGACAATATACGCACTCATTTCTTTGACTATATAGATTTTACTAATCCACACCTTTTTAATTCTTCTTTTTTAATCAGCAGTATTAACGATTATGTATTTTATGTAAACCATTCGGAAGATTCGGACCAGCAGTTGACATTGCACAAAAAAGCAGTTGACAAAGTACTGGAATTAATTACGAATCAGCAGTTTAAGGTCGCTATTATAGAGTTTTTAATGACTCAATTTTCCGATATAAAATATGCTTTAATTGTAGATTACATGATTGCCCGACACTATGATCAACTTCCCGAAGCACTCCAAAATACCGAATTTAAAAACAAAGTAATACGCGAACTGTCAGTCGCTATTGGCAGAACTGCCCCGGATTTTTCCTGGGAAGAAAATGGAAAAACAGTTACACTTTCCGAATTAAATGAAGCGAATCATTATATATTGGTTTTTTATAGTACGGAATGCTCTCATTGTATGAAAGAAATTCCACAATTATTTACATTTATGAAAGATAAAACCCATGTAAAAGTGATTGCTTTTGCCATGGAAACAACTCAAACTAAATGGGATAAGTTTAAAACATCATTGCCCGGATGGCGCCATGCTCTAGGCTTAGGAAAATGGCATAACAAGGTAGCTGCAATCTATCAGGTTGTTGCTACGCCCAGTTATTTTGTATTAGACACCGATAAGCAAATTATCGGAGCACCTATACCATTAAATCATTTAAAAAATATTATTTCCGGATTAAAAAAATAAAAATGCGTATTCTAAGTGTTCAATAGAAGTAGCTACTTCGTTTTTTATAATGGCTATAATGTCAAACCGTACTTCAATATCCAACTCTTTTTGGAATACATATGAGTTCATGGCCATTACCATTAATTTTATCTTTTTGGGGTTTACAAAATGTTGGGGATCTCCAAAATTTCCGGTAGTTCTTGTTTTTACTTCAACAGCAATCAGTATATTTCCTTTTTTAGCAATAATATCTATTTCTGCCTTTTGATAGCGCCAATTGTGCTCCAAAACCTCATATTTTTTCTCCACCAAATAATCGATAGCTATCTGCTCTCCTTTTTTTCCTAATTCATAGTGTGTTGACATGTGTTATAAAGTTTGAAAGTGTAAAAGTTGCATTTAAAAATCAAAATATGTAAAAATCGTCATTTAAAACCTGTGAAGTTTAATACCAATGAACTCATTTGGAATCAAAAATTGCGCTTACAATAATTTTAAACGTTTTAAAAGCAAAGAAAACAGTAAACAATAGCAGTAAAAAAGAAATCATTACAGCACCAATGGAAAGCATATATTGATATCCTTCTTTATAAAGATGCAATGCTTTATAAGAAATACTCAATACAACAGGGGAAACAATAAAAAGCAAAATCAAAACACCTAAGTATTTTAAACCCTTTACTAACTGTTTCTTATGAGTTGCCATCCGTATAATTTTTTATAGCATTTCTTACCGATCCGTATTCTTCCAACAATAGAGAAGCCACATACTCGCTTATATGCAATTCATCGACTAACATTAAAATCCCTCTGCGGAGCAATTTATTGTTTGACAATTGCATGTCTACCATTTTGTTCCCCTTTACCTTTCCGAGTTGTATCATAGTAGCAGTAGTTATCATATTTAGCACCATTTTTTGCGCCGTCCCTGCTTTCATCCTGGAACTTCCGGTAATAAATTCAGGGCCTGTTACCACCTCAATCGGAAATCGGACAATAGTGCTTAAATGCGAATTCTTGTTGCAGGTAATGCATCCGGTTAGAATACCCTGTTCATTACAACGCTGTATGGCAGCAATAACATAAGGTGTGGTTCCCGAAGCAGCAATCCCAACAACAACATCTTTTTCCGAAACAGCATGTTCTTGCAAATCTTCCCAACCTTGTGTTAAGGAATCTTCTGCAAATTCAACTGCTTTTCTAATGGCTGCATCACCTCCGGCAATCAGCCCGATAACCAAATTGTGAGGAATGCCAAAGGTAGGAGGGCATTCCGAGGCATCTAAAATACCTAACCGGCCACTGGTTCCTGCTCCAATATAAAATAACCGACCGCCATTTTGTAGTTTGAGAATAATTTGTTCTGTCAGTCTTACGATTTGCGGAATGCTTTTTTCTACCGCTATGGCAACGGTTTGATCTTCTGCATTTATTTTTTGAATTAGTTCGGAAACCTCCATGGTTTCCAAATGGTCATATTTGGAATCTTGCTCGGTAGTTTTGATAAAATCCATTACCTAAATATAATCATAAACTTCTAAAAAATATCTCTAAAGAAGTTTCAATGTTTCCAGTATGTTATTTAAAGTGTTGCTAGGTCTCATGGCATTAGAAGTCAACACCTCATCTGTATGGTAATACCCGTTAATATCTACCTTTTGACCTTGAACCGAATTCAATTCTTCTATAACAACAGACTCATTATTTGCCAATGCATTGGCAATATCAGTAAAAGTAACTTTCAATTCAGTATCTGTATTTTGATTGGCCAACTCTTGTGCCCAGTACATAGCTAAATAAAAATGACTCCCTCTGTTGTCTAGCTCATTTACTTTTCTAGATGGAGATTTTTTATTTTCCAAGAGTTTTTCCATAGCATTATCCAGCGTCTCTCCTAAAACTTTTGCTTTGGTATTCCCTGTGGTTTCTCCCAGGTGTTCTAAAGAAACGGCTAGTGCCAAAAACTCCCCTAATGAGTCCCATCTAAGATGGTTTTCTTCTATAAATTGCTGTACGTGTTTTGGAGCCGATCCACCAGCTCCTGTTTCAAATAATCCTCCTCCGTTCATTAGCGGAACTATGGAAAGCATTTTTGCCGATGTTCCCAATTCTAAAATGGGGAAAAGATCCGTAAGGTAATCACGTAATACATTTCCTGTTACCGAAATGGTATCTTTTCCGTCTTTAATCCTTTCTAAGGTGAATTGAGTAGCTTCCGCAAGCGATAAAATACTGATATCTAATCCTGTAATGTCATGTTCAGATAAGTAAGCATTGATTTTTTTTATGATTTCCGCATCATGGGCTCTGTTTTTATTCAACCAAAAAACAGCCGGAGTACTGGTAGCTCTGGCTCTTTTTACGGCTAGTTTTATCCAATCCCGAATAGGAGCATCTTTTACCTGGCACATTCTCCAAATATCACCGGCTTTTACGGTATGTTCCGTTAAAACCCTATCATTCGCATCTATTATTCTGACAACACCGTCGGCTGTAATTTCAAAAGTCTTATCATGCGAACCATATTCTTCTGCTTTTTGAGCCATTAAACCCACATTTGGAACCGTCCCCATAGTGGTAGGATCAAAAGCTCCGTGTTTTTTACAAAAATCGATGGTAGTTTGATAAATTCCTGCATATGAACTGTCGGGAATCACTGCCTTTGTATCCTGCGGATTTCCCCTGCTATTCCACATCTGGCCTGAATTTCTGATCATGGCAGGCATGGAAGCATCAATAATAATGTCGGAAGGAACATGTAGGTTAGTAATTCCCAAATCGGAATTTACCATAGCCAAATCAGGATTGTTCTCATACACTTTGTTAATATCGGCTAGTATTTCATTTTTTTTATTCCCTGTTACCGTATTGAGGTTTGAAATCAGGCTTCCTAACCCGTTATTCGGATGGAAACCTATTTCATCAAGAGTATCTCGGTGTTTTGTCATTACTTCTTTAAAAAACACATTAACCACATGACCGAAAATAATGGGATCGGACACCTTCATCATAGTTGCTTTCATATGAAGCGAAAATAGCACATTGTGTTCTTTGGCATCTTGTATTTGAGCCTCTAAAAAGGACAGCAATGCTTCTTTGTGCATCACGGCAGCATCGATAATTTCATCTTTGAGCAAAGCAATATCTTCTTTTAAAACCGTCGGCTCGCCATGGAAATTTTCATGGACTATTTTTACGGTGGTTGCTGAAGGAATGGTAACCGATTGTTCGGTATGGGTAAAATCGCCGGCTTCCATAGTAGCAACATGTGTTTTAGAATCCGAAAGCCAGGACCCCATGGTATGCGGGTTCTTTTTTGCGTAATTTTTTACAGCTTTTGGAGCCCTCCTGTCAGAATTGCCTTCTCTTAATACCGGATTTACGGCAGAACCTTTTATTACATTGTATAAAGCTGCTATTTTTTTTTCTTTGTCATCAGCAGGAGTATCCGGGTAGTCCGGTAACGCATATCCGGAGGCTTGCAATTCCGAAATAGCGGCCTTTAACTGTGGTAGGGATGCGCTGATATTAGGAAGTTTAATAATATTGGCATCGGGCTTCTTTGCCAAATCTCCCAAAAAAGCCAAAGCATCTTCTACTTGCTGTTCTTTTGGCAGATATTCGGAAAAGTTTACCAAGATTCTGGCAGCCAGTGAAATATCTTTGGTCGTTACCGTTATATCGGAGGTACTTGTAAATGCTTTAATAATAGGTAATAAAGAACGCGTAGCCAAAGCCGGTGCTTCATCCGTTAGGGTATAATAGATAGTAAGTTTTTGAGACATTGTGTCTAAACATTTTTAGGTATTGGAAAGCTTGTATACATAGAAATACGGCTTTTTTTTATGCAGCTGCTAATGTATGAATTATACCTAAATTTTTAGCAGGATTTCTAAATATAATTTATATGGTTTTGAGTTAGAAAGTCTGAAAGTTGAAAACAATACGTCACGCTTTTTGATATCTGACAGCTGCTCTATTTTATCATAATATTTTGGTTATATGTGTGGTACGGTCTCACCTTTAAAATCTCGTCGTAGTAAATAATTTTTTCAGGCTGTATTTTTTTTAAATAATTACCTGTATCCCATTGACCATTATTATTGACATCTATAATTATCCGTATCTGATATTCTGCCGGTATTAACAGAGGAAATGCTACAACAGAAGAGTTATTTGTAAATTTTCTATAGACGAGTTTTCCACTTCTTAAAGTGAGTTCAATAATTAAATCTTGAGATTTCGGATTGTTTACCTGCAAATTGACAGCACCATAGTCTTCTATATCTTTGGTAGTAAATGTATAGGTAAGCGTATCATTTTCCTGATGGTAAATATCTTGTACAGCTCCCGGAAGGATAGATAAGGCATATTTTTGTTTATACTCTTTTTGAAAGATAAACCCGAATTTATTTTCTTTTTTTGAGATAAAACTTCGATAAGGGATACCTATAGTATCTTTATCTGTTAAAGAGATTTTACTGGTATCAAGTTTTACGATAGGGTTATTGGTCGTAATATTGAAAGTATCTTTTAGTTCTAATATTGATCTTATGGGAGAATCAAACATCAGAGAGTCTATTTTCTTTTTTCTTAGCCTTACTGTTACCGTATCTGATATATTCGCATTGGAAACTACAAAATTTAAGGAGTCAACATCAACGGGAGTATACCAGTAATTGAGGGAATCTTTGCCCATTTCAAATCTGGAAACACTCCTGAAACTGTCTGATACTTTAGAGAGCAGTCGTATGTTCATATTTTTGACCTTTCCTTCATAGCCAAATAGTATTTTCCCTCTGGAAGCTTCTTTTCCTCTTTTAAATTTATAAGGCAATGTTTCTTTAAAAAGAGCAATGGGAGTATTGATAACGCTATCTTTAGGCAATACTATCGTATCAGTAAAAAAACCTATTTTATCTTGTTTGGGGTCAAACAAATAATCACCTGCATGATCTTTTAAAGCAATCAACAGGTACTTCCCTTTCTGCAGGTTTGTAAAATGGTATAAAGTGGTATCTAAAGTACTGGTTACATACTTAGGTTTTTGCTTGTAAACAACAGAATCTGTAAAACTGCTGTCTATTTTATAAAGTAATAACCTGATATCTTTATCAAATGCATTTTCATATGCGTCTTTTACGCGCCCTTTGGCGGTAAGAGAGTCTATGAATGATCCGGTGGAGAAAACATACTTAAAACGCTCTAATTTATTTCCTTCATTATTGTCTTCAACACTATTGCCAAAATCAAATGTATAGGTAGTATTGGCTTGTAAAGTATCTAAAATTCGAATAATGATGTGCCTGCTTGCCGACCCCAGAGGAGAAATAGAAGGGGGATATTTTAGAGGAGGAGACACCACTAACTGCTTATTTACATTTTTTAGTTTAATATATTCATTAAATGTAATTTTAATTTTTTTAGCGGTAAAATATAAAGATTCGTACGGAGGGTTGGCCACGACAAACAGAGGCTTGTTCTCATCTTTAGGACCACCGGAAGGTCTTCCTCTTTTCGCACATTGTAATAAGAAAATTAAAACAACAACTAAAAAGTATCTAAAAAATGATTTCAAATGATTTTGACTTTTACACAAATTAACGATATATTTTTCTTAAAAACGATGGCCCCTTTAATTTATACCAAAAAGAATACTAAAATAGTCCAATTTTGCAATGAAAATTTCAAATTTCACCACTAAAAATACTCGGCGTAGCTAAGGCCTATGCAACTCAAAAAAGCTTTCAACAGCCCTAAAAACTTCTAATTTTCGCTTAAACCCAAAAAGTCTAAACGAGTTCATAACAATGATTTTTACAGAAAGCAGAAGTGATTAAATTTAATGTTAAATTAAAGTTATGTAAATGTTTTTTTATTGTTAGAAAAACGTTACATTTGTGTAAGTTAATTATATATAAAATCTATAACCGATGAAAAACTCTGTTCTTATATTGATGATGATGATGTCTACGATGGTTTTTTCACAAAAGAAAGAGCCTGTTTTTACTAAAGAAGGAGATCTGGTAAAAGCTACGTATTATAATAAAAATGGTGCTATCAAAGCACAAGGTTTTTTTAAAGATAAAAAATTAACCGGCGAGTGGGTTCGTTTTGACAAAAAAGGAAATAAAATTCAAATAGGTTATTATAAAAAAGGTAAAAAAGTTGGCAAATGGTTTTTTTGGAATAAAAAAACACGAAAAGAAGTTACGTATGCTAACAACAAAATAGCAGGTATTCAAATTCGAAAGTTAACTGATATAGAGATTGCCGGGAACCAGTAAACTTAAATTGGTTTTTTAAAAACAAGTTTAAACTGTAATAGGGATTTTCTAACGCATCATTCGGGGTTAAATGCTCTTTTGGACCATCCTGTCAGGTTTAAAATAGGGGATCAAGACTAATTGTTGTGTTTTAGGCAAAAATTTGTGTTAATCTGAACAGGAAGAATTCTACATTTTTAACACCTCTAAACTGCGCTCTAAAGGCTTTAATCTTAGCATTAAAAGATTCAGCAGAAGCATTTGTACTCCGATTGATAAAATAATTGAGTATTGACCGATAATTTATAGAAATTGTATTTGCTATTGTATTAAAAGCTTTAAAACCAGATTTTTCTACATCATTATACCAATGTGCTAGTTTTGTATATGCAATTTGTATTGATTTAGCTGTATTGAATATATTTCTAAGGCTCTGATTTAAGTTAAAAGCCTTTTGAATATCAGGATATTTTTCAAAAAGTATTTTGCTTCTTAGATATTGATTTTGTGTCCATTTTTCAGGAGATTTATAGAGTAAATATCTACTTCTAGCTAAGAGTTGTTTTCTAGTGTCCCCATTGTCAAATATCTCAGGTTGATACTCTTTACCTTTTGTTTTTGCTAACTTGATTAGGTCATTTTCTAGGTCTATTGCATTCCATCGATGTTTTATTCTAATATCTTGTAGCGCTTCTAGAGCTAGTTTTTGCACATGGAATCTATCAGTTACTTGTATGGCCTTAGGGAAACATGTTTTGGCTATATTTTTCATAGAGTTCGCCATATCTAGTGTAATTTCTTTGACTTTGTTTCTTTTTTTAGAGGATATTTTAAGTAACTGTTCTATAATGGGTTCTATCTTAGTGCCTGCAAAAACCCCTACAATAGCTCCTTTTTTACCTTTGGCTTTTTTATTGGTAATAATGGTGTAGAGTTCTCCTTTAGACAATGCTGTTTCATCAATAGATAAATAAGCACCTATATTTTCAGGAAAAACATGCCACTCTTTAGCATGTTTTTTTTGTTTCCATTGTTTAAACTCACTTAAATAATCACGATATTGACGTCCAAGTTTTTTACCATCAACTCCGTAAAATCTACCTATAGTTCTACAATCACTGGTTTCTCTATCTACTAATTTCTTTTAAAAAAGCAGCGAACTGCTCTGTCATTCGAGTCCCCTGTGCTACTAAATTCCAATCTCTTTGTACAATTTGTTTGGTCTTCCTATCTAACCATCTACGACGTTTAATGTGAAGATATACTGTGTTGCCTCGTAATGGAAAGTCTTGAATGGTAAGCTCTTTATGAAATCCGTGAGCTATCAAGATACGTTCTGATTCTTCTTTGGGAACTATGTTACGTTCTTCAAAATACAAATGCATCACTTCATTTTCAACACTATGTTTTGACAAATCAAAATGTTCAACTAACAACTCTGGTAAAATTAATTTTAGTAAATCTATATAAGTATCCAACCTCCTTTTTTTACAAAGATCACAATACTATTTTAAATTCACACACAACTTTTGAGATTGATCCAAAATAGGTGCTTCCCTTCAAAAAATCGGTTTAGATAGTTTGAGATTTAAGGAGTTAAAAATACCCTATTAGGTACAAAAAGTCGATTAATTTGCCTTCAGTTTAGATTATTTTGCTTAAAATAGCAACTTTATTTTAAGTAACTCAAAAAATATACTATGAATCTAAATGCATCCTTAAGTAACATTTTATTTTTAGACATAGAAACAGTTCCTGAGTATAAAAATTGGGGATTGGTTCCTGATAAGGTAAAAATATTATTTGAGCAAAAAACGGCTTATCAGCGCGGAGGAGAAATTCCTATTGAAGATTTTTACGAACGTGCCGGTATTTGGGCTGAGTTTGGTAAAGTGATTTGTATATCTGTTGGCTATTTTATTAAAAAAAATCAAAAGAGGATTTTCCGATTGAAATAGTTTTACGGAGATAATGAGAGAACACTATTGATTAATTTTAAAGAATTACTGGATACCTATTTTAGTCATCCCAATAAATTGCTGTGTGCACATAACGGAAAAGAATTTGATTTTCCTTTTATAGCAAGAAGAATGATTATTCACCAAATAGTATTGCCTGAGAAACTTCGTCTTTTTGGGAAAAAACCATGGGAAGTTCCTCATATAGATACTATGGAACTATGGAAATTTGGTGATTATAAACACTTTTCTTCCCTAAAATTATTAACACATATTTTAAATATTCCATCACCAAAAGAGGATATGGAAGGAAGTGACGTAGCTAAGGTATACTATAAAGAAAAAAATATACATAAAATAGTCACATATTGTGAAAAAGATACCATTGCCGTAGCTCAGTTAATGTTGAGATTTGGTAATGAGTCTATTCTTACGGAAGATTTTATAGAGCGCATAACATAATTTTTAGAAGGATCTCTATTTGGCAAAAAGTCTCTTCTTTTTCTCAAAAAAATACAGTTGAACCGTTAGAAAGTTGAAAAGTTTAAAACTTACATGGAACTTATTTAGAGTTTTTAAAACTTCAAATTGTTAAAAAGCACACAGCATATTGCGTATCAATAGAACTCATTTAAACTTTTTGGATGTAAGCGAAAATTAGAAGTTTTTAGCTCTGTTGAAGGGTTTTTTAAGTTGCATAGCAGTGCTACGGAAGGAAAAAAAGACAAAAACAGAGCGGAAAACAGTAATTTTTTAGCAAATTGAAAAAGTTTAAATGAGTTCATAAACAAAAACCCAAGTTTTTGGCTTGGGCTTTGCAAATATTAATTAAAAGGGGGGGAAGTAATATGTAATTTTAAAATAATGCCATGATTATACTACAAAGGTGGGACAATTTACAATACAAATCAATCCCCTTTAACAATGAAATTTAAAACTCACTCTTTTCAGTGAGCATTTAATTTCTTGAGTTTGACAGTTTAAAGTGTTAAGTATTTGATATATAGATATATACAAAATAGTCTGTGCACTACTTTATTTTGTAAACTGTTGATTTATAGTATTTTGAGGCATTGTATCGTTTGGCACTTTTAGTTTTAATTTGTCTAAGATGGTCTGCTGAGACTCATCAACTTTGGAACGTAGGTATATGTTGGACTTTGCCTTGTCATCTTTTATTAAAGAGACCTGCATAGCGCTATGGCTTTTACGATAGCTCTGTACTGAAGATTGGTTGTATTTTTTAAATGGTTGATAAAAGTAAATGCTGTAAAACACATTGCGATGTGACCTCTGATTCTTTTATCTGCCCAATGGAATACTGGACGTATTTCCAGTTGACTCTTTAAAGCTCTAAAGGTATGTTCTACTTCAAAAAGGTCACTATATTTTGACAGGATAGTTTCTATGGGTAAATCTGTTGTCGTAGACAGGGCTTTAAAACCATCTTACTTGGCATCGTTTTCTATGACCTGTAGATTTAGTGTGATAGATTGTCCGTTCTTGGTTGAAGTTATAAACCTTCCTGCATCTCTTTTTTTCACTTGCTTGTATTTTGAAGGTTCTTCAAGCCATTGTTTGGCTTTAACGATAAGTTTTTCTCTAGCATATGCATCTTTACGTGCACGTTTTGCAGAGTAACTACAAACAATGTGTCTTCCTTTATAGGTAGTCTCACTATAACTAAAGGTCTGTTTTGATATTCCTTCTATAGCTTTATGATTGTCAATATCAATTAATGTTTCTTTGATCGATTTGGGAAGTGTTTTGTTACTATCTCCAATGATATAATCAATTTGGTTGTTTACCATAAAGGTGCGATTCTCTTTGTCGATCATGGCAGTATCGGCTACCACAACCACACGGTCTATGGTAAATTGTTGTTTCATTGTGTTTAGTGCATCAATCATCGTACTTCCTTCATAGCTATTGCCCCTATAGATTTGATACGATATAGGATTACGGTTTTTATCAACCAATAGTCCTAGTACGATTTGTATCTTGTGTGCTTTACCGTCTTTAGAATAGCCCTTTTGTCTTAATGCATTATCCTGCTCTACTTGAGATTCAAAATAAAGTGTGGTCACATCATAGAAAACCACATCAAGTACAGTAGAAAATAAACTGTGCTGTTGGGTAAAAAGATGTTCTTTGATAAAGTTTTCTTCATTGCTCAGCAAATCCAAAGTTCTGTAAAATTGATGCAGAGGAATCTCAGTATCACCAAAACCAAGGTATTCAGATTGGTTAAAACTACTTTGCAGCTTACAACAAGGCTCATTGATACGTTCGGCAATCATAAAGCGAAAGATCATTTGCCAATCAAATCGAATACGATGCCTTTAAGTAATCACCCTAGCTAACTTGTCCAAATTAAAAACGCCCCAAAGTTTGTTTACTACAAAAGCATAACCATAGTTGTATCTACCCAATTCATGAAGGTGACCACTATCAAGAACATCAACATTCTTTCCTGACAGTTCCAATAACTTCTTGGTAATACGTTCTAGTTGGTTGACATCATAGTCTTCAAGCTTACCAAGTGAGTAAAGTGTTTTGTGTTTGTATCTGCCATCTAGTTTATAAGATTGAATGATGCGAAGGTAAGCGCCTGATGCTTTTTTCTCTGCTCTGAGGAATGCCATGGAGCAAATTTAGGTTGTGAAAATCGAAGAAAAAAATAGTTTCGCAATACGCCGATTTTTTCAAATCGAGACAATAAACGGGTCAACGACAATTTATGGGGATTGATTATTTTAGATGCATAAAAAAAGACGATGCATTTAGAATTATTAGCATCTATCCTCCCTCAAGATTTATTACTTCATTTTGATATTGTATTTTTTGAAGAATTAGGAGATATTTCAGTTAAAAAGGATGCTTTTCACATTTATTTAGAAGAGAAGAATATTCTACCAGAGGGTTACTCAAAGGGTAATTATGAGTCCAAAGGTTTTATTAGCAGTAAACAGATTCAAGATTTTCCCATACGCGGTAAAGCAGTTTATCTACATATAAAAACAAGACGATGGCGAGATAAGAAGACTAAAAAGGGAGCGATTAAAAATGATTATTCATTCATTGCAGAAGGTTCTAAATTAACGTCAGAACTTTCTGATTTTTTAAAAGCTACAGGTAGAGGCCCGAGAAGATACGATCAGTAATATAGCGAGTTATTACGGTATTTACCCACGAACTTTACAACGCCATTATAAGAAACAGATAAGTGGGTTTGATAGTTGGAATCAAAAGCCCCATTGTGAAGATTATCTTATTTATCCGAAGAATATAGGAGAGTATTTAAGTCTTGATGAAGTAAGTCTATCTAAAGGTGAACTTTATACCTATTTGACCAACAAGAACGGACGAAGTAAACAAGGAACTTTAGTGGCTTGTGTAAAAGGAATTAAAAGTGATGATATTATTACTGCTATTGAAAGAATACCCTTAGAACAACGCAAACAAGTCAAAGAAGTAACTTTAGATATGGCAAATAATATGAATTTAACAGCTAAGATTTGTTTTCCAAATGCTAAAATTGTTACCGATAGATTTCATGTGGTAAAACTGGTAACAGAAGCTTTACAGCATGTTAGAGTACAGCATCGGTGGAAAGCAATAGAAGATGAAAACAAAGAGCAGAATTATTATGTAATCTTTATCCAAACATCCAACAAGCCTATAAACACACTTTAGAATTTAGAAGCATTTATCAAGAAAAATGTAAAGTAAAAGCCAAACAACGATTTGAACATTGGTTTGAGGATACAGAAAAATTGGAATTTAAAAATTTCAATACAGCAATGAACAGTATTAAACATCATTTTAATACCATCTTAAACTTTTTTGACAATAGGAATACAAATGCAAATGCAGAGTCTTTTAATTCAAAAATAAAACTCTTTAGAGCCAATCAAAGAGGCGTAAGAGATACACAATTTTTCCTCTTTAGACTTGAAAAATTATTCGCTTAATACCCATAAAATTTACTTGAGCCCAATAAACCCAGTAAAACCAAGGATTCAGTTTTTGAAAATGCCTTTTTTTGACCTCAAACTGTCAAACTCAAGAGTCTCTTCTTTTTCTCAAAAAAATATAGTTGAACCGTTAGAAAGTTGAAAAGTTTAAAAACTTACATGGAACTCATTTAGAGTTTTTAAAACTTCAAATTGTTAAAAAGCACACAGCATATTGCGTATCAATAGAACTCATTTAAACTTTTTGGATGTAAGCGAAAATTAGAAGTTTTTAGGGCTGTTGAAGGATTTTTTGAGTTGCATAGCAGCGCTACGGAAGAAAAAAAAAGACAAAATCAGAGCGGAAAACAGTAATTTTTTAGGGATCAAGCAAAAAAGTTGTGGGGAAGACTTGAATAAAAATTTTATCATTTCAGATTTTTTTTAAATGAATATCCATTAAATAACTGTTTATTAAGTTTTTAAACTCTATTGAATGATGCTTTTGCGATTGACTCAACTTAAATGTTTTCAATAATATCTTTAAAATCCCACAAGTTTTCGGATTGATCCTTTTTTAGCAAATTGAAAAAGTTTAAATGAGTTCATAAACAAAAACCCAAGTTTTTGGCTTGGGCTTTGCAAATATTAATTAAAAGGGGGAGAGTAATATTTTGTAATTTTAAAATAATATCATGATTATACTACAAAGGTGGGGCAATTTTACAATACAAATCAATCCCTTTTAACAATGAAATTTAAAACTCACTCTTTTCAGTGAGCATTTAATACCAAAAAGAATATAAAAATAGTCCTATCTTGCTATGAAAATTCCAAATTTCATCGCTAAAAATACTCCGCGTAACTAAGGCTATACCTGTGTTTTTTAACTCGAACTTTGAAATTTTCCTCACACCATCTTTAGACCACTTTCATATTCTTTTTGGTATAATTTGAGCTTATCTATCAAAAAAAGAAGCTGCCTTTTTAGACAGCTTCCTCTAAAAAATCTATTCCTTGTCTCTTTCTAATTAAAGCTATATCCGGTCCAGGCAAAAGCACTTGTGTCTGCCCCTCCTGTGGCTCCTGAAGATGTATTAATGGTTGCACCTACAGTGTTTTTATTATCTGTAATGTCTAATCCATTTGCAGGATTTCCTACGGCAGTAATTGATGTTGCCATGGTTGCTGTTCCTTTAGAATCATCTAAGTCAATAAAATCAGAGTAAGTTGCTCCGGGCCCTAGAGCTATGTAAGCATTTGTAATGGTTGCAGTAGCACCTCTTCTCACTTTAACAGCATCGGACATTTGCACTGCATTCCCGTCGTTTATAACTGTCAGGCCATTTACGGTAAAGACAGATTGGTTGATATCTGTTGGAGAATTTCCATCCAAATTTCCATCTGCTTCAATTCCTCTGGGATCTGAGGTTACTGCTGTATAGGAACTCTCTCGTACTCCGTATAAATTGGTACAAGTTCCTGCATATCCCTGAGTAAAATCGAACATGTCATCTTTTGCATTTATTACCAAAATATTAGATGCGTTAACAGTACCTCCGAAAAACTCAATAGCATCGTCATCTCCGTTAATGATCATTATATTACTAATTGTAGTTCCATTGCCTACTCCGTTTAATGTCAATCCATTGTGTTCTGATTCGTCATCAATTCTCGCTCCTGTATATTCCAGCTTTACATAATTTACAATCCCGGAATTATCTGTAGTATTATTCCCTCCAAAGAAAATAGTATTATTTACTTCTGTTGCTGCATTGCTACTTGATCCTGCCTGACGGCTTAAAGGTGCATTTCCATTAATAATCAAACCTCCCCAATCTCCGGCTTGTGGGCTTGTTGCACCGGATGTAAAAGTGATGGGAGCAGTAGCTGTTCCATCAGCAATAATTTTTCCTCCTCTTTCTACTAAAATATATACATCCGTTCCCCCCGTATTCTATGATAAAAACAAGTAAAAGTTGAGATATTATTTTTACTAATTTATGCAGCAAATTTAAAAGTATCTACATAGGGTGTTTGTCGTTTGACAACGGCAAACACTCTTGCTATTAATTTGTTTCTAATAATGTTAACGGTACTCATTTTACTTTTGCCTTGTTTTATTCTTTTATGATAGTATAATTTCATTTCTGGGTTATGTTGTATAGCAGAAATAGCGCACATATTAATAATTGCTTTCAATTTTTTATTAGCCAAATGAGAGACTTTTGTACGTCCTTTAATACTAGTTCCAGATTGGTAAGGAAAAGGAGCAACACCACAATAAGAGGCAAACTTTCTCCAGTTTTCAAATTTTGAAAAATTGTCAGTAAACACAATCATCATTATAGCAGTTTGCATTCCTATACCTTTAACACTAGTAACAAGTTTATAGGTTTCTTTTAACATTATATTTTGGTCAATAATAGCTTGCATTTGAGTATTAATCTTGTGTATTTGTTTGGTTAGTTCTGCAATCATTTTTTGTTGAACGTCAAAGATTATTTTATACTCTTTTGCTTTATAAATTCTTTTTTGTTCTTTCAAAGTAACTTTAAAACCAGCTCTTTGTTTGTTAAGTTTTGTCCTTAAAGATAAGAGACTTTTTAGTTGTAATATACTTCTTTTAGGTAGCTTACTGGGTTTAAGTTCTTCTTTTAATCGATACCCATATAGAGCAATGCGTTTGGCATCAATTTGGTCATCCTTTCCACGAGCAATACCAATAGATCTTTTAATTTCTAAACCAGAAGCTATGAAAAAAGATAATTTTTGTTCAGTTAAAGACACAGATAATAAATGAGAGTACATTCCTGTATGTTCAAATACAAACATGGTTTCTTCTTTAGAGAAAGACGAATTTTTAAAACTCCACTTTAGCATTAATTTAAATCCAGATTTACTGTTCTCAAACTGTTGAACAATTTGTTTAGAATAGATACAAACATCAATTAATAATTTACTGACATCGATTCCGATAATTTCATTTGTTTTCATAATTTTGTAATTAGATATTAATAATAGTTACTTAAACTAAGACCTTTAATAAGGGCAGAAACTGAAATTCTATATGGTTCTAAGTAACTTTTAAAAAGAACGGAGACTAATACGGGGGATGGCTCTAAAAAGCTAGCTGGCCGCTAAAGTTCACTCCGTTCTTTTGTGTTTTTGGTTATCAACAAAATAAGAGTTATTAACAAAGAAAAAAAGAAGCAAAAAAAGAAATTTCATCATAACTATTATGTTTTTATTTTAAGTAATTATTTCTATTTGCTAATCTAAAGGCTAATGCTTTTACGGTTACTCCGGCTTGAATGGTCAATGTAGCACCGGATTTTACAAAAAGTGCTCCGGTTAATGTATATTCTATACCTGATTGTAATGTTAAATCCGATGTTAAATTCCCCGATAAATTTTGACTGGTAGTCGGGTTTTGAACAATTACAGTTGCATCATCATTATCTAATGTGCATCCTGCAAAGGCGAAAGCAATAATTGCTAAAATGGTTAAAAGATTTTTTTTCATTTTTATTGTTTTATTTAACTGATACAAAATTGCATTGTATATATTATTTATGTATTAGCTGTTTTTTAAAGAATTGTTATTAAAAACAAGGTTTTTTTAGAAATCATACGTCAGTCCTAAACTTAAGTTAACACCTTTTTTATAATTTCCTAACACGACATTTCCTCCGTTATTTGCTCCTTCTCTGCTTAGCTCAAAAGACGGGTCTAGTAAATTTTGGGCTTTTAATTTGATGTTGTAGTGTTTGCCTAATCTCAATGAAGAAACAATGTCTAATGTCGGGATTCCTTTTTCCAGAATATTTTCAAAACCTCTGGTCCCTATTGAGTATACTCTTTCACTGAAATAGTTAAATACTAACGAAGTTTGCCATTCGCTGTTCTCATATTTTTTATTAAATGAAACATCTGCATTGATTAAAAAAGGTGTTGCTCCTTCCAAATCACTTGAGCTGTTTGTAAACTGGGCAACTGAAGCGGTATCAAGATTCACTTTTGATGATAGTAAAGAAGCATTTAATCCTGCATCCAAAGAATATTCATTATCAACAGTTTCAGCACTTTTCAGAAGGCTTTTCCTCGCTTCTATTTCCATTCCAAAAACCGAAGCATTATTCCCTACATTTAAATAGGTTAATGTATTCCCTCCACTTGGTATCTCGCTTCTTGCTATAGGGTTTTGAATGAGTTTGTAAAACCCTGTCACTGTAATCAATTCGCTTGAAGATAAATAGTATTCGTATTTAACATCAAAATTATAATTGTCAGAAGGAATTAAATTGGGGTTTCCTTGACTTGAAAAGCTGACATCCTGATATTTAAAAGGAGCTGTTTCTTTGAATTGAGGCAATGTATATGTTTGGCTTGCAGCAAATCTTACAATACTGTTTTCATTAAAGTTATACTTAATATTGAAACTCGGCAACACATATAATTTTTTAATATTAGAAGGTCCGTTATCATTACTATTGGCAATATTTGTATTGTAGGTAACTCTTTGCTGAACAGATTCAACTCTGACTCCTCCCGATACAATGAAGTTTTCATTAAATTGATAGACAGCATTGGAGAACCCGGATTGGATCAATTTTTTTCCCCTGTAAGTAAATGGCACAAAAGCAAAAGGATTATTTGCCGTTCCCCTACCCGTTTCCAGTCTAAAAATACCGTTATTTAATGACTCCTGACTAAATACAGCATCAGGATTATTAATATCTATAGTGGCTCTGGTATTAAATCCGTGATTAAAAATAGTTGCGGAAAACAATCTTTCGGTATATCTAAAATGTTCTCCAAATGCTAGTATGCTACTATCTTCTTCATCTTCTTTTAACTTGTAGATAAATTTTCCATAACCATTGTTGTCTAATTCCTGTAGTTTGGAAAAATAACGTTCGTTCTCTCCCGCACTATTGGTTTGCGGACTATAGAAGTTATCTCTAAAAAGATATTTATTTGTTCTTCTATCCGGTTCATTCCCCTGAACAAAATTTAAAGAACCTTTTGCTTCTATGGTCCATCTATCTGATAATAAAAATGTACTTAGAAGTTGATTGACATATAAACTATTGTCATTTACCTGTTGCCTTCTTTGAAATTCCAGATCCCCTGTTTGTTCCGGATTTACAAATCCGGAGTAATCTCCTATTACCTGTCTGTTATTGTGAATGAACAAATGGTTATAAGAGAGCTCATGGCCTTTTCCGAATTTGTATTTTATATTTCCCATTAAGATTTGAGAAACATTATACTCGTATTTTTTAAAGTCCTGATCAAGAAAAATGGCTCCTATGCTATTGGTTTGCTTGATATTGCCGTCTACATAGTTGTATTTTCCATCAAAACTTCCTGTTAAAAAGATACTCAACTTTCCTTCATCTCCAATAGTAAACTTTCTCCCTAGTGAAAAAGAAAAACTATTGTTTGATTGAAGATTTTGGGTATTAGGTCTCCAGGAGTCAGCAAAGGTATATTGTGTTAGGTTATTTACCGGAATTGAAAATCCATTTCCCGTTCCAAAACGGTTTGTGCCATCAATCGTTAAAAATTCTTTACTTAGTGTTTGTGTATTGGCTCCGGTAGAAAATCCGACATTTGCAAATTTTTTTTTTATCAGCTCTTTCGATACAATATTAATATTGGCACCTCCGACATCTCCTATGATGCCCGGAGAAAATACTTTATTGACTCCTATATTCTTAATAATACTTGTATCAAAAAAATCCAATGATATGTTTTTATATTCAGGATCTTCGGAAGGTAACGGAAGTCCATTTAAGGAAGTAGAATTATATCTATCTCCCAGACCTCTTACTACTATATTTTTTGACCCTTTAGAGACCCCTGCTGTTTTTGCCACAGCCTCTGTTGCATCAGAAACTCCTTTTTGAGAAAGCTCCTGGGCTCCGATTTTTGCCTCGATCGATATAGCCCTCTTTTGATCTATAATTAAGGAGGATATTTTTTCCTTGCTCTTAGAACCCGTTATCTGAATCTCATCTAATGCAACCCCTTCCTCTGCGGTGAGTGTTTTATTAATTATTACTGTTTCTCCCGGTTTTACAACAACAGGAATTTCTATGGTTTTATATCCCAGAAAACTGAAGACAACCTTATATGATCCGGAATCTACGGTTAAACTAAAATTTCCGTTCAAATCTGTTTCTGTTCCGGTAGTAGTTCCTTTTAGAATTACACTGGCGAATGGCAGAGGCTCATCATTTGATTCTTTATCTAATATTTTCCCTTTAATTGTTCCTTTCTCTTGAGCAATTCCCATATGGGCAATTGCTATTAAAAGCATTAGTAGCACTTTTCTTCGCATTATTTCTGTGTAATGATTTATTTTCGCAAAATTGAAACAATAGTGTAAAAAGAAGATTATTTGGAAATTATAATAATATTATTGAAAGATTAAGTAATTGTTAATAAGAACTCAGATCTTAACATTTATTTAAAATTTTAAAAACATTTATTTCAAGTATAGTTGTGAAATGTGCAGTACCGATCATTGAAACAACTTAAATGAAGTAATATACTCTATTGCAAGAACAAGTATAAAGTTCACGCTTAAAAATAACATAAACCTAACATGTGTACCGGTAAGGGCGTATACATTTGTAAAAACTTAAAAGCCAAATTATGGACGATCCATATATTTTAATGCTTGTTGCTTTAGCTGCTCTGGCTATTGTTGATTTGGTGGTAGGAGTTAGTAATGATGCCATCAATTTTTTGAACTCAGCAATTGGTTCCAAAGCCATTTCTATCAGAAATATCATGATTATTGCCAGTATAGGGGTATTCTTTGGAGCAATTACTTCCAGTGGTATGATGGAAGTAGCACGCAAAGGAATCTTTAATCCGGGAATGTTCATGTTTCAGGATATCATGTTCATTTTTATGGCGGTAATGATGACTGATATTTTGCTTTTAGATGTATTTAACACTCTCGGCATGCCGACATCAACAACTGTATCTATTGTATTTGAATTATTAGGAGCTGCCGTAGCCATTTCATTCATAAAAATATCAGGAAATAATGCTGAATCTTTTAGTGCTATCCGGGAATATATTAACTATGAAACCGCATCAAAAATTATTATCGGGATATTGCTATCGGTGGTGGTTGCGTTCTCTGTCGGAGCTATTGTACAGTTTATTTCCCGCCTCATCTACTCGTTTAATTTTGAGAAAAGAGCAACATATATCAACGCATTATTTGGAGGGTTTGCCATTACGGCAATTACTTATTTTATCATTATCAAAGGCTTAAAAGGAACTCCTTTTTATGCAAATATAAAATATATGATAGAAGATAATACGCTACTAATTATTATGGGAAGTTTTGCTTTTTGGACGCTCATTTCTCAATTTTCGATCAAAGTTTTTAAATTAAACATACTCAAATTAATCATTGGTATCGGAACATTTTCTCTGGCTATGGCATTCTCCGGGAATGATCTGGTCAACTTTATCGGAGTACCTATTGCTGCATGGAATTCTTATCAGGCTTTTGCTGATTCCGGGGTGATGGCCGAATCTTTTTCAATGGGAATTCTGGAAAAAAAAGTGTCTTCTAATGTTTGGCTGTTATTAGCTGCGGGAGGGATTATGGTGATTACCTTATGGACTTCCAAAAAAGCCAAAAATGTAATTGATACCGGAATTAACTTATCTCGTCAGGGAGAAGGGTATGAAAAATTCAGACCTAATCCTTTGTCAAGAATTATCGTGAGAGCTTCTATGGGAATTAATGTAGGTCTTGGTTATATGTTATCAAAAAAAACAGTAGCATTCATAGATTCCAAATTCCAAAAACCTATGATAAAACTGCCTAAGGATAAAACCTATGAATTACCGGCTTTTGATATGGTCAGAGCATCGGTTAACTTAATTGTTGCGGGTATTTTGATATCTATTGCTACTTCAATGAGACTTCCGCTATCTACCACTTATGTAACTTTTATGGTTGCTATGGGAACCTCTCTTGCCGACAGAGCCTGGGGAAGAGAGAGTGCGGTCTACAGAGTGGCCGGAGTTATCAATGTGATCGGCGGATGGTTCCTGACTGCTATCACCGCTTTTATAGCAGCTGCTTTTGTAGCATTTCTGATTCATTGGGATACGGCTACTATTCCCATATTGCTGATATTGGTGGCCATATTGATTATTAGAAATACCTTACGCCACAGAAAAAAATCAAAAGAGGTAAAAAAACAGCAATATATAGAAAGGGCTGAATTGATTACCATTAGTGGTGTTATTGAAGAAAGTTCAGATCATATTGCCGAAGTAGCTCAACGTGTCAATATCCTATACACCAACGTAGTCAATGATCTGGCAAAACACGATTTGAATAAGTTGCGAAAAACAGGCAAACATGTGGGGAAACTAAACGATGAAATAGACGACCTGAAAAACGGTGTTTTTTACTTTATCAAATCTTTAGACGATACTTCCGTACAAGCCAGTAAGTTTTATATCCTAGTATTAGGATATTTGCAGGACGTAGCACAGTCTATCAGTTATATTTCCAAAGCAAGTTATAAACATGTAAATAACAATCACAAAAATTTAAAGAAAGCTCAGTTAAAGGATTTAAAAGAAATTGATAATCAGCTAACCGGTTTACTGAAAAAAGTAAGTAATGCTTTTGAAAACAGGTCTTTTGATAATTTGAATGAAGTTCTTAAAGAAAAGCAGGAACTATTAAAAGATGTTTCTTACTCTATTGAAAATCAGGTATCCAGAATCAGAACAGATGAAACGAGCCCTAAAAATACAACGTTATATTTTAGCATATTATTAGAAACTCAGGATTTAATTTCTACTCTGATGAGCCTGTTACAGGTCTACGAAGAGTTTCACATTACATCGAGAAAAGTGATATAGTTTCAAGTTTGAAAGTTTTAAGTTTTAAAAATTTGTCACTCTTTTTAAAAGAAACTTATTTAAACTTTTTGGCAGCATCATAAATTTTATTTATAGCACTATAAATAAAATTTATACTACATATTTGTCGATTATATTTCAACTCTGATTTTAAAAATACTTGAAGCTTTCAAAATTTTCAACTTGAGTATAGTAAAGCTATTGCTTCAATTATCAGCTCATATTCATATCCTTTTCTTAACATATAATCCAATATCTTTTTTTTCTTTTTTATGAGGTTTTGTTCCGAAAGCATCGCTGCTTTCTTTTCTATCAGTTTATGTATTGTTATTGTATATTCTTGTTCGTCAATTTCTTTTAAGGCAATTTTGATATTGTATTCGGAGAGATTTCTATACTTTAATTCTTTTACAATTCTGAGTTTTCCGTATTTTTTAATTCTAAATTTTCCTCTTGCAAAACTTTTGGCAAAACGTTCTTCATTTAAAAAGTCATGTTGTATTAAGTGTAAAAGAACTTCTTCTCTTGCGATGGCTATTAATTTAAATTCCTTTAATTTTTTTTCAACCTCCTGATGACATCTGTCCTGGTAGACACAATATTGCTCTAACTTTTTTTTAACTTCATCAACAGCAAAAAAAAATTTCTCCATATTTTATAAAAAATAACCTGTCTTTCCTGTTTTTAAAAAGTTAAGTTTCTAACTCGAAACTTTTTAACTTCTATACTTTCCAACGGTTTAAATATGGAGTGTTTGGCATTTTGAAACTCCAACCTATCAAACCGCTAAATATTTTATTAAATGTTACCATATTTAAAATTAGCACTATCCGTCAAATGACCAATTTTTGTTGTATGCCGTTTTATTTCTTTTTAATATTCATTACCTAAAAAGATTTAATTGACTTTCTGTCTTAGGATAGAATACACCAATAATTACAAAAGGATTCCGAGAACGTCTCATATGCCATTGTCTTGTGGTTCCTAAGAAGAAATGAATGTCTTTTTTGTTAATGAATTCTTCTTCATAACGTTGACACACTTTTTTCAATGCTTCTTCCTCATTTCCTCCTGTGGTTTTTAGACAATTCCAATATAGCTGACCTATTTCCCAATCTTCAATCATCAATCGTCTTGATTTTCCTGTTTCGTCCTTGAATCGATAATAAAATTTATAAGGTAACCCGTTGTGCATTTTGATAAAATTCGTCAATTCGAGTAAATTTTTCGATTGAAAATGAGAAAAATTTGTATCGAGAATAGAATTTTTGCTCTAAATATGTTCTCGATACGATTTTTCGTAGCTCAAAATCACTCGAACTGACGTTTAAATTTACTTTTTAGTTCAAAATGGACAACGGGTTAAGGTAATTTAGGGATTAGTATTTCGGGTTCTTTATCTTGAGAAAAGAGGTCGCCTTGCTTTCTCAATTCTTGCCATTCATTTTTCCATTCACGTTCATCTTCTTCAATTTCCAGCCGCTCTATGGAAAAAGGTCTAAATGTAGCTAGTGATTTATTCGTTGGAGCTTTAGATTCCTCAATTAGCTTGTCGAAATTTGTGTAAACATTTTTTAAACAAAATTCTTTTCGAAAAGCCCAATTATTTTTCGTATCAATTCTATCAAGTAATTCTAAATCTCGAAAGTCATAATTTTTAGGTGAGAAACTTTCTGGTCGAAAATCATCCGTACGTCTATTGAGGTCTAATTCCATCCATGAATACTTAAAGGATTCTATTTTGCCTGATTTTCGCTGACCTAATAAAAAGCTTAGTGGTACTGGATATATTCTTATCCAATTCCCATCTTCCAAAACTCCTGCCGTACATACAAGTTCGTCATAGCTTCTCGAAGGTAAAGGATATGTTGTTACAGTTAGTAAAACCTTTTGCGTGCCATTTACAAGTGTTTATAAGGTATATCCCAATCAGGAAGCGCAATTAAAGCTTTAAGTACTCTTCCTCTGTGGCACATACAAACTTCTTTTTCAAAACAAGTAATGGCTACACGTTTATAGTCATTTACAAGTTGAAATAAATCTTTTAATGATTGGTGATTTTTCTTAAGGGTAGTATTCTCATACTCTTCAAACAATCTATTGTAATCAGACATAGTATTTAGTTCCTGTCTTCTATCGGAATCAATACCTAATTCTGGAATATGTACATACTTAATACCAATACTTTCACAAGCATTTCTTAATTGAGATTTAGAAAACTCGTATTTCATACTCAAAGAGTTCTTACGAACATCACACAATAATTTTATATCATTAATAATTAGTTTATTAAGATATGTTTCTAGGCTAATACCCTCATATCCTATTGTAAAAAACTCTTGTCTCTCAATATTTCTTTGCTGCTTACGTATTTTGGAAAACTCCTCTTTTGAAAGAATGCCATTTGCAATTTGACTTTTGGTTGCATAAAAGGGGTAGTTCAAATAGGTATACTTGATTAAATCTTTTTGTACTAAACCATCTATTTTTCTTTTTACAGATTTTATTGCTGATTGGTCTTCTTTTTTTAATTCATATAAGAAATTTGAATCTTCATTAGTTAATATCCAATTGGACGATTTTTGAGTTGTAGCTGATTTTATCAAGTCGTACTTCCCAAGAGTAAGTAAATCTTGATTTGCCTGAAAAGAAAAACACCCATACTTATACGGAACAAAATCAAAATATTTTTGGGTTTGTTTCCTTGTTACTAAAAAAAGAATTTTTTGAAAATTAGTATGGTTCAGTTTTCCTCCAAACTCCTCTAGTACTCCTAATATTAATTTACGTCTATAATACATTATTAATTGTCCTTGTTATTAACCAACAGATCACAAACATTAACTTTTAAGATTTCAGCAATCTTGTATAACTCTTTTAAATGAGGTTGAGACTTATTAATACACCAATTTGAAACCGTATGTTCGTTTTTTTCAAGATGAGCCGCTAAATCTTTTTGACTAACACCTTGTCTTACCAAAATCTCTTTAATTCTGTTAAGCTTATTATTCATCGCTTCAAATGTACAAAATGTAATGTATTAACACACTTTTGAACGAATGATTTTCATAAATGAAAAACAAATGTATATTTATTTTGCATTAATGCAGTTTTATTTTACATTTGACGTGTTCTTTTATCCATCAAAAAATTTAGAACATGAGCAAAAGATATACAAAAGCTGATTTATAAGAGGTTGTTTATAAACGAACTCATTTAAACTTTTTGGATGTAAGCGAAAATTAGAAGTTTTTAGATATGCTGAAAGCTTTTTTGAGTTGCATAGGCAGCGTTACGAAAGGAAAAAAAGATAAAAACAGAGCGGAAAACACCCATTTTTTAGCAAATTGAAAAAGTTTAAATGAGTTCAACAATTGGAAAATTTAAACGCAATGCACGATTTATTGAGAATTATGAAATTCCAAAATGATTTGATTCAAAACATCAATCAAACATTAAGGGAAGAAATCGGTCAATTCAAAGAAAAGCAAGTTATATATCCAACGAGAGGGAAGTCAAAATCATAAATGTACATTTGGTTTCCCGATAATGGCATACAAATTTCAACTATTAAACACTTTTCAGTCGTAACCTTATTTTTAATTTGGTGATTAAAAAGAATAAGATGGGTACAACTATGAGAGTTAAAAATGTAGCTATAAACAACCCATATATTACTGTCCAGGCCAACGGCCCCCAAAAAATAACATTGTCTCCTCCGACATAGATATTGGGATTAAACTCGCTAAATAATGTATAAAAATTAATATTTAATCCTGTTGCCAACGGAATTAATCCGAGAATAGTAGTAATTGCTGTCAATAATACAGGCCTTAGACGTGCTTTACCTCCTCTGATAATAGCATTTTTGATATCGTTGATATCTATATTATTTTCATTTTTGTTGTTTTCTATTTTTTCTCTGTCGATTAAAAGCTGGGTATAATCCAGAAGCACAACTCCGTTGTTTACTACAATTCCTGCCAGCGATATAATCCCCATCATAGTCATCATGATCACGAAAGATGATCCGGTAGTTACAATACCGCCAAATACGCCTATCAAACTTAAAAAAATAGCGAGCATGATGATGGCGGGTTTGGAAATGGAATTAAATTGAAATATCAAAATAAAAAAGATCAGTGCCAACCCGGTAAAGAACGCTCCCATTAAAAAAGCTTGTTGTTTATTTTGCTCTTCTATCTGGCCTGTATAATCAATTTTTACAGTAGCAGGTATCTCCGTAAAACTACTCATTTCATCCTGAATCTGGGAAATAATCGCTCCGGCATCATTAAATCCGGGAGATAATGCGGAATATACGGTAACGACACGTTTTACGTCTCTGTGTTTGATAGCGCTGTATCCGGAAGTATTAGATTGTTTTGCAATAGCAGAAACAGGAATCTCTTTTGTCTTCCCTGATGCCTGGTCTTTAAAGGTAATTCTCTGGTTAAAGATGGCATTTGTATTGTACCGGTCTTCCTTTTTAAAGCGTACATAAATATCATAATCTTCACCATTTTCCTTATAAATACCTGCTTTTGCCCCAAACACGGCATTTCTTAATTGTTGCCCGACCTGGCCGTTACTCACACCTAATTCCCCTGCTTTTTTCCGGTCAACTTGTACCAGCATTGCCGGTTTCTTTTTATTTACATCAATCTTTAATTCGTCAATTCCTTCGATATTTTTCGAATTGATAAAGTCTCGCATTTTTTCTGCGGTTTCTATCAATTCTTTATAGTTCTGCCCTTCCAATTCTATATTGACAGGATATCCCGCCGGCGGCCCTACGGCATCTTTTTCAACAGATATGGCAACTCCGGGATATATGTCGTTTACTGCTTCCTGAATTTTCTTTTGCAATACCCTGGATTTTGCTCCTTTTCTGTACTTAAATTCCCTCATAGTAGCAGTAATCTTGCCTCTATGCGGCATTTCGGCATTTGATCCCCCATCTGTTTGTGGGTTTCCGGATCCCGACCCTACCTGAGAAATGGCACTTTCTACTAAAAAATTCTCTCCGTTTTCATCTATATATTCTTCCGAATCAATAACATCTTGTACTCTTTTTTCAATCTCTTTGGTAATCTCATTGGTCTTTTCAATGTCCGTACCCTGCGGATATTCTATATACACAATGATCTGGTTGGGTTCATTATCCGGAAAGAACTCTACTTTTGTTCTTTTACTTCTCATCGACTCACCAAAGCCTGCAAAAGCCATGATTAATAGCATAAAAGTAGCTGCGATAATAAACCCCGGTCGCCAACCTTTTAATGCCGATGTAAGCATATTTTCATAAAAACGTTCCCAGCGCGGTAATACTTTAGTCTGAAACCCATTGGCCAAAGGTCTTAATGCCAGGCGATATACCCACAACATGATGGCCGTGAATACCATGATAGAACCGATAGCTTTAAATGGGGTTCCCGAAAGAAGAATTAACATACCTATGACTGCTACCGTGGAGGAAATAATGATAATGCGCTTTAAAGGCATATTTTTATCTTCTGTTTTCATAAATTGAGAGACCAAAACAGAATTAAAGAAGATGGCTACAAATAAAGAGGAACCTAACACCGCCGAAAGCGTGATAGGAAAATACTTCATAAACTGCCCCATAAACCCCGGCCACAAACCTAAAGGAACAAATGCGGCTACCGTTGTTAATGTAGAGATAATGATTGGAAATGCGATTTCTCCAATTCCTTTTTTAGCAGCCTGAACCCTTGACATTCCTTCCTCAGACATTAAGCGATACACATTTTCTACCACTACAATTCCATTATCCACCAACATTCCAAGGCCCATAATGAGTCCAAATAAAATCATGGTATTCATAGTATATCCGGCCATGTTTAGAATCATTAAAGACATGAACATGGACATAGGAATTGCAAACCCGACAAATAGTGCATTTTTAAAGCCTAAGAAAAACATCAATACGATAACTACAAGAATAACTCCAAAGATGATATTATTCACCAGGTCATCAACCTGACCAATGGTTTTTGAAGATTGATCATTGGCAATGGTAATCGTCAGATTTTTTGGAAAGACATTTTTTTGTGCATCGGTTACTATTTTTCTGATTTTTTCTGTTGCCGCTACCATGTTTTTCCCGGAACGCTTTTTTACATCCAGCATTACCACATCTGCTTTTTTCTCTCTTGCATAGGTGATTTTTTCTTTGTCTTTAAAGGTAACGGTAGCTACATCCCTCAGATAAATAGGATTATTTTTTTCTGATTTTACCACGAAGTTTTCCAAAGCTTCAGGTCGGCTGATTTCTCCAATCACCCGAATCGTTCTTCTCTGTCCGCTGGTTATCAAATTACCTGCAGATGTGGTCATATTTCCATTGTTGATACTTGTAATGATATCATTGAAACTGACTTTGGCTGCCATCATTTTATAAATATCCACCGCAACTTCTACTTCCTTTTCCTGAGCTCCTCGAATGTCTACTTTCTTTATTTCGGCTAAACTTTCTATTTCATCTTGTAAATACTCTCCATACTCTTTTAGTTTGTCTACAGGGTAATCGCCTTGTATATTGATATTTAAAATCGGAAACTCCTCGGAAATACTCAGCTCAAAAATAGTGGGGTCTACTTTGGCATTATTGAATGTGGGCCAATCTTCACCGGATGTTTCGGAATCCACCTCATCTTTTACTTTTTGCTTGGCTTCCTCTACAGTAACCGTATCATCAAATTCTACCATAATAATGGAGTAATCTTCCTGAGATGTGGAAGTAATTTCGACGACACCACTCACCGTTTTTAGCTTATCTTCTAACGGATCTGTAATTAATTTTTCTATATCCTCGGCGGTATTTCCGGGAAATACGGAACTAATATAGATTTTAGTTTCTTTAATTTCCGGAAAGTTCTCTCTTGGCATACTTAAAAATGCTGAAATGCCTAAGAAGAAAATGACTATCATTAAGACGTAAATAGTGGTTTTATTGCTAATTGCCCAGGAGGACAATTTAAACTCTTTGTTTACTTTTTTCTGTTGGTTCGCCATAACGTATGATACTTTTTAACTTTTATTTTTCTCGAAAAAAGAATCTTCTCTCTCACGATGCTAAAAGAGCTGAAAAACTTTTTAACTTTAAAACTTTAAAATGCATTACTTTCTCTCTTCTTTTATAGTAACCAATTGTCCTTCTTTTACACTTCTCGCTCCTTCGTTAACAATTTGATCTTCTATATTTATTTCAGATAGCACTTCTATAAGATCCCCCTGTGTCTTTCCGGTTTCAATAACCACTTGTTTTGTAATTCCTCGTAATCTCTCTTTTCCTTCCGGGTTTTTGACCTTCTCTATTTCTTTGATCACATATACGTATTGTTGTCCTTGACTATTTTCAGAAACAATACTTTGCGGAATTAGGATTGCCTTCTCATTGGTATAATCATTTATTTTTAGTTTGGCAGTTAAGTTAGGTTTAATGCTGTTATTTTTATTGGGAACAGAAACGGCTATTTTAAATGTTCTGTTTTCCGGGTTAATAAAACTTCCTACCTGGCGTATTTTAGTATTCATAGAGGTTCCTAAGACAGGAAACTCAATTTTTACGTTCTTTCCTTTTGTTATGTTGGTAATATAAGCTTCGGGAACATCGGTCTCTATATACATATTGTTCAGGTTTACAATTCTAAAAATCTCAGCATTTGGACCGGGACTCACAACGGTTCCCGGATCTTTGATAATGTCGTCTATAACACCTGAAAAAGGGGCTCTGATATTGAATTTTGCCAGTTGTTTTTTGGCTTGTATGACCTGATTTTTTGTCGATTCATAATTTGTTTTTGACTGTAAAAACTCAATTTCGGAACCTATTTTATTGTCCCACAATCTCTTTTGACGCTCAAAAGTAGTTTTAGCCAGCTCTGCCACTACTTCCAATTGTGCTAATTGCTGAGTAGCTCCCGCATCATCTATTCTTCCTAATACTTGTCCTTTGGAAACCTGTTGCCCTTCTTTTACGTATACTTTTTCCAAAAGGCCGCTCACTTCGGGATATACCAATACATTTTGCTTGGTCATAACATTGCCTTGTAACTCCAAGTAATGCTTGAACACCTGTTGTCCTGCTGTAATAGTAGTGATTAAAGGAATGTTTTTACTAGGATCTAACTTAGCAATCGTATCATTTAATTGTTGTATTTGCTCAGCTAATTCTTTTTGTTGTTTGTCCAGTGCTGCTTTTTTCTCCCGGATTTTTTTAACATCCCTGGTGGCTAAAACAGCTTCTATTGATGTTTCTTTCTTTCCACAGGAAAAGAAAAATAAAATGGTCATTAATACAATATATAGTGTTCTCATCTTTGATTGATTGTTTTAGTTGTTTAATGCATTTTCCAATGCTGCTTTTTTAGCGATTAAATCCAGCATAGACTGTATGTAACGTTGTTGTTGTGTATATAATTGATTTTGTGCCTGAGTTAAATCGAAACTGGAAGAAATGCCTTCAAAAAATTTGATGCGCTGTTTCATTTCAATTCTTTCTGCCAGTGCTACATTTTTTTTGGCGTTTTTGTAATCCTCAATACTCAGCTGATAATCGCTTTTTGTTCGTTGTACCTGTAAATTCAGTTCTTGCTTTGTTTCTTCTAACTGTATGTCTGCTGTTTCCAGCGCAATTCTTGCCTGAGCTGTTTTTGAATTTCTCTGTAAACTACTAAAAATAGGAACTTCCAGACTAACGCCTAATAGAGAGTAATTAAACCATCTTTGATCGCTGTTAAAGAATGTAAATGAATTAGAGTTTGCGGTACTTCCGTAATTAATAAAAGCTTTTAAAACAGGTAAGCTTTTGCTTTGCTCATAACGCATTAACAATCGTTTGGATTCTCTGTTATTTTTGGCAATTTTAAAATCAATATGATTCTCCATATCAAATGATTGAGAAATCAAATTAAGGTCGATGTTTTGTTCGGTTAAAGAGTCTAAAGTATCTGTGAGGTTTAATTTTGTCGTAATTGGATTTCCCAGCGTGATATTTAACATCTGATAAGCAATGGCTTTTATTCTCAAGACACTATTTAATTGGTTATTGATATTTCCTAATGTAATTTCCAATTGCTCTACATCTTCTTCTTCGTTGAGGCCATTCTCATAGATTTTCTGAGCTTCTGTTAAATTCTTTTCCAGGAGTTTTTTATTCTTCTCCAGGATTTCAATGCTTTTTTCTGTGATCAGTACATTCCCATATGCATTGATAACGGCTTCTCTGACTCCTCGATCGGTTTTTTCTTTGGCTTGTTCGGATATTTTTAAAAACGTTCTTGCCGATTGCAATCCTACCAAATAGGAACCATCAAAAATGAGTTGTCTTAATGTAATGACTGCATTCAAATTTTGTTTTGTTCCAAAAGTTACTTCTGCAAACTCCCCCGCATTTCCTCCGAAAATTTCTGCGGGGAGTAATGAAACCTGCTGTTGTAGCCAGTTCTGATAATCCGCTTTCGCATCTATTTGTGGCAAGCCAATAGTTGTGGTCTCCCAAACTCTCTTTTTTGCAGATGCAATATCATTTGCTGCAATTTTGGTATTATAACTATTCCTGATAGCATATGCTATCGCCTCTTGCAGGGATATATTTTTTGCTACTTCCTGAGCAGGAATTGATATGCTGACAAAAAAGAATGCACTTAAAATTTTAATTTTTTTCATATCCGGGTTATAAATGTTTTTCTAGTTCTTCAATTCCTTTTTCAGTAGCTATAGCTCTTGTATGATATTCTAATGCCGCTTTTTCCAAATCAGGTATTTTGTAGTTTTCAATTACAGATTCATGAATACTGAAAACCAAGGAAAAATAGAACTGAATATAAAGTTCAATATCAATAGCCGTTCTGTAATACCCTTCTTCAATTCCCCTTTCCAAATTAGATTTCAAGCAATCGGAAAAAGCAACCATTTCTTTTTTCATTACTTTTTCATAAATGGCGGGATAGTATTTTTTAAGCTGATAGATAGGAGAAGAGGAAGCGTTTTGGAACATTTCTTTAAACATTTTTTTGATTTCAAAATTTTCTTTAATCGGGTTATGACCCTGATCAATAATCATATTAATCATTGTCAAACACGATTCATGTAATGCTACGGTCGAATCCTCTACAAGCTTTAGCTTATTTTCAAAATACTTGTAGATCGTTTTTTTTGAAACTCCTAATTCCGCAGCAATATCGTCCATCGTAACGCTCTTAAACCCTAAGTTTAAGAACATTTCTCCTGCTTTATGTAGTATTTCTTCTCTCATTTCCGGTTGCAAAAATACAAAAGGAAACTTTAGAAACAAAAAAAGTTTCTTTAGTTTTAATTATTTTTTAGTAAATAGACGTTTTCATTGCATTATTTTTACAAAAATTTTATTCGCCTTGGATATTTTAACTTATCAAACCGAGTTTTTACATTATTTAAAGACAAAAAAATGGATTAAAGAACCTGAGAGTCTGTATACTCCGATAGATTATATTTTACAGTTGGGAGGTAAAAGAATACGGCCGGTATTGACATTGATGGTAGCGGATATTTTTTCGAATGACTTTAAAAAAGCATTGCCTGCGGCCTTGGCCGTAGAGGTATTTCACAATTTTACTTTGGTTCATGATGATATCATGGACAATGCTCCTTTAAGAAGAGGTAAAAAAACGGTTCATGAGAAATGGAATGTGAATACAGGGATACTCTCCGGAGATGCCATGCTGATCCTGGCGTATCAATATTTTGAAAATTACGAACCCGCAATTTTTCAAAAATTGGCGAAGTTATTTAGCAAAACAGCTTTGGAGGTTTGTAACGGACAGCAACTAGATATGGATTTTGAGCTGAGAGATGATATCACGATTGAAGAATACGTTACGATGATTCGTTTAAAAACGTCGGTATTAGTTGCTGCTGCTCTACAAATGGGTGCCATTGTTGCGGAAGCTAATGCCAAAGACAGTCAGCTGATATATGATTTTGGTTCATATCTGGGTATTGCTTTTCAATTGCAGGATGATTATCTAGATACGTTCGGCAATCCGGAAACATTTGGGAAACAGGTGGGAGGAGATATCATAGAGAACAAAAAAACATTCCTGTATTTAAAGGCTATGGCATTAGCAGATGTCGGGGATAAGAAAAAATTATTACAGTATTACCGTCAGAAATCGGAAGACGATTCTTTAAAAATTTTAGAGGTTACCCGAATTTTTGAAAAATACAACATTCCGTCTGTCATCCGGGAACGGATTCGTATATATACTCAAAAATCTTTTGATACGCTTTCTGCTTTAAGTATTGATGACAGGGATAAAAGCAAGCTAAGAGAATTTGGTCATTATCTAATGAATCGGATTAGATAAAAGTATTAGAAAAACAAGTTATTTTCTTAAAAAGTTTTTACATTTGCTCCAATTATTGAGGACCCATAGCTCAGCTGGTTAGAGCACCTGACTCATAATCAGGGGGTCGAAGGTTCGAGCCCTTCTGGGTCCACTTTGATTACCAAAGAGTTATAGTCGAAATTATTGTGACTCTTTTTTGTTTACAGAAAATCAGGAAACTATTAGGAAACATTTTGAGGGATCAGTCACAAAAGTTGTGTGTGAGTTCAGATGAAGATTAATTGTTAATTGAAGATTGAATGAAGTGTGTCTTTGCGAGTGAAACGAAGCAATTAGGGATCAGGGTCAAAAGTTTTGTGTGGATTGAATTAAAGTTTTGATCTTTGTAAAAAAAAACAGAGATTGGAATTATCCTTAGACCTTTTAAAATTCATCTTACCTGAGATGCTCGTAGAACATTTTGATTTGGTAAGACACACTCATCGAAATGAGGAACTTCATTTGTATTTTGAAGAGCGTAATGTTGTTCCTAAAGAAGTCATAAATCCTAATGTAATTGCTCATGGTTTCCACAAAGAGATTACTATTGAAGACTTTCCTTTGCGTGGAAACACTGTGTATCTTCACGTAAGGCGACGTAGATGGTTAGATAAAGAGACTAGGCAAATCATTCAAAGAGATTGGAATCTAGTAGCTCAGGGAACTCGCATGACAGGTGAGTTTGCTGCTTTTTTAAAAGAGATTAGTCGATACTGAGAAGAGTGATTGCAAAACCATTGCAAGAATCTATGGCGTGAATGGGAAGAAGTTCCAAAGGCAGTATCGAGATTATTTGAGTGAGTTTAAACAGTGGAAGGAAAAGTCTCATGCCAAAGAGTGGTTGATCTTCCCTGAGAATATAGGAACTCGATTATCTATCGACGAAGTAGCCTTATCAAAAGGAGAACTCTACACCATCGTTACCAATAAAAAAGCTAAAGGAAAGAAAGGAAGTATTGTGGCGATCATAGCTACTACCAAAGCAGAACCTATTATCAAACACCTATTTAAAATCTCATCTGCGAAAAGAAACAAGGTCAGAGAAATTACCCTAGATATGGCGAACTCCATGAAGCTGATTGCCAAACGGTGTTTCCCCAAAGCCATACAAGTAACCGATAGATTCCATGTACAGAAACTAGCTCTAGAAGCACTTCAAGAAATTAGGATCAAACATCGATGGGAAGCCATAGATACAGAAAATGAACGGATCAAACTTGCCAAAACCAATAACAAAGAATATTACCCTGAAATATTAGAAAATGGAGATACCATAAAGCAACTCTTGGCTAGAAGCAGATACTTACTCTACAAAGCACCAAGTAATTGGACAGAAGATCAAAGAGTAAGAGCTAACATCCTCTTTAAAAGATATCCTGATATCAAAACAGCTTTTAAGCTCGTACAAGGACTTAGAAATATCTTCAACACAGCAAACTCAATACAAGTCGCTTATACAAAACTAGCGCATTGGTATAAAGATGTAGAACAAACAGCATACAAGGCTTTTAATACCATAGCAAACTCTATCAGGCTTAACTATAGATCAATATTGAATTACTTCATTAATAGAAGTACTAATGCAGCGGCAGAATCTTTCAATGCCAAAATCAAAGCCTTTAGATTACAATTTAGAGGGGTCAAAAACACAGAATTCTTCCTCTATAGATTAACTACAATTTTTGCATAAACACAACAATTAGTCTTGATCCATTTTGAGGTCTTTTTTGGCTTTTTATGACTTTATTTAAAGGAGTTACTTTTAAATTCTAAAACTCTTCCCATTCAATTGGTCTGCCTTTACTTTTCAAAATTTCAAGAACATGCGAAACAGCTCGTTTTTGAGTATCAGTCAAAGTTTTTAAATCATTGTGTAATTTCTTATAGAGCTTCTCTCCAGAAAATTCGGTATTCATTTTAATGTTGTAAGCTATTTGACTGATTGGTAAATCTCTCCAGTATTTTAGAGTATCTACATTGAAATTTTCAATCATTCTAGTTGGTAAGATAAATTTTTTGGAGTTTTCTACTTTGATAGCATAAGCTCCAGCGGCAAATGACTTATAAGAAGTTTCCCGAACTCCAATATAGGGAAACAAAAATTCCTTACGTACTTTTTCTTTTAGAGATAATCCTTTAGATTAGCAAATAGAAATAATTACTTAAAATAAAAACATAATAGTTATGATGAAATTTCTTTTTTTGCTTCTTTTTTTCTTTGTTAATAACTCTTATTTTGTTGATAACCAAAAACACAAAAGAACGGAGTGAACTTTAGCGGCCAGCTAGCTTTTTAGAGCCATCCCCCGTATTAGTCTCCGTTCTTTTTAAAAGTTACTTAGAACCATATAGAATTTCAGTTTCTGCCCTTATTAAAGGTCTTAGTTTAAGTAACTATTATTAATATCTAATTACAAAATTATGAAAACAAATGAAATTATCGGAATCGATGTCAGTAAATTATTAATTGATGTTTGTATCTATTCTAAACAAATTGTTCAACAGTTTGAGAACAGTAAATCTGGATTTAAATTAATGCTAAAGTGGAGTTTTAAAAATTCGTCTTTCTCTAAAGAAGAAACCATGTTTGTATTTGAACATACAGGAATGTACTCTCATTTATTATCTGTGTCTTTAACTGAACAAAAATTATCTTTTTTCATAGCTTCTGGTTTAGAAATTAAAAGATCTATTGGTATTGCTCGTGGAAAGGATGACCAAATTGATGCCAAACGCATTGCTCTATATGGGTATCGATTAAAAGAAGAACTTAAACCCAGTAAGCTACCTAAAAGAAGTATATTACAACTAAAAAGTCTCTTATCTTTAAGGACAAAACTTAACAAACAAAGAGCTGGTTTTAAAGTTACTTTGAAAGAACAAAAAAGAATTTATAAAGCAAAAGAGTATAAAATAATCTTTGACGTTCAACAAAAAATGATTGCAGAACTAACCAAACAAATACACAAGATTAATACTCAAATGCAAGCTATTATTGACCAAAATATAATGTTAAAAGAAACCTATAAACTTGTTACTAGTGTTAAAGGTATAGGAATGCAAACTGCTATAATGATGATTGTGTTTACTGACAATTTTTCAAAATTTGAAAACTGGAGAAAGTTTGCCTCTTATTGTGGTGTTGCTCCTTTTCCTTACCAATCTGGAACTAGTATTAAAGGACGTACAAAAGTCTCTCATTTGGCTAATAAAAAATTGAAAGCAATTATTAATATGTGCGCTATTTCTGCTATACAACATAACCCAGAAATGAAATTATACTATCATAAAAGAATAAAACAAGGCAAAAGTAAAATGAGTACCGTTAACATTATTAGAAACAAATTAATAGCAAGAGTGTTTGCCGTTGTCAAACGACAAACACCCTATGTAGATACTTTTAAATTTGCTGCATAAATTAGTAAAAATAATATCTCAACTTTTACTTGTTTTTATCATAGAATACGGGGGGATGATGCCATATAAGACCAAGTACTCGCAATTTCTCGAAAATAAAAACTACTTTTTGTAGAAATCTCTTCTATAAGCTCCATGGGAGACTCTACAATTTTTTTGCTCTGAAAATTCTGATAAAATAATGAAATTCCTTTCTCATTAATCATCAAATTACTGGCACCATAACGAATGGCTGTAATTTCATCTCCTTCTTCAAGAAAAAAAAGATTGTAATTTCCTTGATATTGCCTATAAAATTCTGTTTTGAGCTTTAATCTTTCTTGACTTGTTTCTCCTTGTTTTCCTACAAAGACAGCTTTTCCTTGAACATTGACATTATTATTTCCGTCGATATTTGTTGAAGATGTATTAACTTCTTTTTTAGAGAGAAGTAGAAAACTGATTAAAAGGATTAGAGAAAAAGTAGAAATCGATGAGTATTGAGAAATCTGTTTCCATTTTTCCTTTTTTTGAATTTCTTCAATGGGATTCCGCTTAAAAGATTTATTTATCTTATTCCAGACAATATCTAGGTCTTCTTCAGTGTCAGACTCAACGCTAATACAGTAATTGACAAAGTCGTTCCAACCTTTTTTACCGATGTAAACACAAAAAAAATCTTTGCTTCTAGGTTCTATGCTTTTGCCTGATAATAAATTATTAAGTGCAGTTTCACGATTCAATAAACATTTTTTTAATAAAGTTCGACGTTCACTTTTTTTGGTAGTCATCGTTTTTAAAAAACTATGGAACTCTTTTGAAATGAATTTATCTAGGAAATTTTTTTTAATGGCAGTTTTCTCTTTTGTATCAGTTTCTTGTTGTATTTGTTGGTCGAGTTCTTTTTTGTAACAATCAAGGCGTCCATCGACCACTTGATATATCAAACCAGCTTGATTCTTTAAGGATTTTTCTAAATATCCGTCTACTTTTAATTGCTGTTCAACATGCTTACACAATAATTCTTGATATCGATCCATTTAAAATTCTTGATAAAATTTAGATAAAAAATAATATGGCAAAAGTCATGCCTAAATTATTAGAAACAGAAATTTTATATGTTCCAGATCGTCGCAAAGGAGAATTCGTTTTTGATGGCATTCCTTGTGCAACAAATGATACCTACGAAATTATAAAGCAAGAGGGAGTAGAGTTCATCTGCCAAAAAATACGAGAGATGGTAAAAACAAGGATAGAGATGTTTGGAAATGATAAGCGAGAATTTTATGGGTTTGCATCTAATCAATATTTTGTTCATTTACCCTCAAAATCAATAATTCAAATGATAGGAAAACAACAGCCTAGTTTATATTGGAAAGGAGATTTTAAATACCCAGAACGCTTAACAAAAAATCATTTCATTATTGATACAAATCCAAGCGATCGATTTTCAAAAAGTTTTTTAAAAACTGAAATCCCTAGAGGGTATTTTATTCATCGTTCAGGTAAAATTCCTCAAGGATTAGAGGATTTTTTAACGAAAGATAATACGAATACAAAAAAAGATTAAATTTTTTTTAGAGGAATTTTTATTTCTTTTAAAGCCTTATAAATACTGGATTTAGATAAGTCTTTTATTTTCTAGTGCATTTCTAAGTGTGCATTCTAACGTTCCTTTCTGTGCATATGACTCATTTTACTTTTCTGAAATTCCCAAAAAATTTTAGAGAAAATATGAATCCAATAAATTACAAAAACCTCCTTTCCAAAGCAATCAAACAAAAGTTTGGAGAAAAAATCTACCGCCTTAATTTCTCCTTTGAAAAACCAGAACAACTCATCCCACAAGAGCAAGTTGATTATCTTCTTTTGAAGTTTGCACCGAGTGATGTCGATTTTTTTGAACAAGTCATCTTTTTCCCATTTCAAGGCATCAAAGAATTTCAAAGATTCAAAGGAGTTTTTTTTCGCTCCACTTTGCCACTTATTATAAAACTGCTTTTACTCCAAAACATTTTAAAAGAAGCCCAAATCTCAGCAGGTATTGTTTTTGAGCCTTGGACAGATTTTTTTGTGTCGATTTATCACAGAGATTTTATAAATCGGCGCAACATGGAATGGCAAGCACTATTAAGCATAAAAAAACATTTCAATTCACTTTTAAAAATCTAATCCTATGAACACAAAAGACTCACAAGAAAACATCTCGGCAGTCATTGCTTTTTTACTCACATTCACTAGGGAGACATTAATAAGTCTATCCTTGGATTTTGACAAATTATTTGGGAAAAAAGATTTTTGGTTTTTTCAAAGGTTTCGAAAACGCAATCACTTCAAACTTTTATCAATTGCACACTCTTTGTATCTAAAGAATCAAGCCAAACTCAGTTTTCTGCATAACAAGTGGAAATATCTTTTGAAAGCAAAGATTGAAGCGGAAAATGCTTACTATAAACTCATAACCCTGATAGATAAGCATACCAAAAAGGCAGTTGCCAAGGAAGATCAAAATCACGATTTAAAAGTTCCAGTCTTTGATGATGATGAACCGCACGAGTATGAAAACCTAAAAGAGGGCTATATCTCACCAATTAATGTATCCCCCTCATTAAAAAATCTTGGAATTTCTTCAAAAGTAATTAGCGAACTTTCTAATGCGATCAACAAACTTTCCTATGAAGAATTTTCTCGCCTTATCCGTGAAGTTACTCAGTTCAGAGTATTTCCAGAAATTATTTCTGATAATTCAAACTATCAGCAAGGCCAAGGGGTAAAAGAAAAAAATATCTTATCGGCTATTACCACAACATGAGTTGTGATTATTTTGATAGCTTACATCTCAGCATTAGCCGCCGAAATTACCGTTTTCCAAAATATTGCCGAAAATTTACTGGGATTGGCAGAACTCAAAAGTTGGCTCTTTGCACTTACCATTCTAGGCGTGAGCTTCTTATTAGGAATTTATTTTTACGCCCCTATCAAGTTATTTCTTCAATCTGATAGGCGTTTTATCCCTATAGTATTCAAAGTCTATCTTGTGGCAATTGCTCTGTATGTTCTAGCAACAGGGTTTTTAAACTTTGAGCAGTATCAGTACCACAAACTCGAAAACAGATATCAGCTTGAAATTGAAAATCTGGGAAATCTCCAAATGACTGCTTTTACCAATCCTGAAGATGGGGATTTACAAAACGAACTTCAAACCCAAGAGCAAAAAGTAAAGCAAATTGAAAATACGCTATCAACACCTTCTGAGTTAGAAAATTTTCTTGCTCGTTTGCTCTACATCTTGGCAGGTTTTATTGCCTTGCTTACTTCGGCTCTCCTTTTATCAGTCAAATTGACGGTTGCCAAAGTTTTGAAATACAAACACAAATACGAGCGATGCGCTCATCAGATCGTGGCGGTCAAAACTGATTATCAGCACTATTTATCGGTTCAGCGTAAAGCTCGTGAGATTCTTGGAGATTATTTATTTCAATTAGGCAGGTATCAGGCTTTGGAATGTCTACAAGTGATGAGTCCAACCGCAGAGGAACTCATCAATCCTGAAAAAACAGATGCTTTTCAAGACATCGAATCAATCATAGAAGAGGTAAAGGCTGAGGCTGACCTAAAAAACATAGAAGCCCAAGACTCTAAACAGGGAACACCTGAGGAAAAATTACCCGAGACAGAAGTATTTAAAGTTGAAACAGAAAAAAAAGAAGAAAAAAATAGTGAAGAAATCGAACAACCAACCGAACCAATTTTAAGCGAAGAAGAATACAACAATCTTTATAAATCCGAAAAACCAGAGAAATCATGAAAAAAATTCCAATCATTATCTCCATTTTTTGGGTGTTTTCACTAAACGCCCAAACCACCCTTATTTTTGACGACAAAAGCGGATCGGTAAAACCCACTGCAGAGCAAATCAAAAAAAGAGAAACCATCTTAAAAAAAATGCTTTTACAGCGCATTAATTCTAGTGACGACCAAGTGATTCTTTCCTATCTGCAAAAAAACAGTGGCAATATCGCCAATAGCAAAGTTTTAAATGTTTTTAAAACAGAGGTTCCCAAAAGTAACGAAACGCATATTTTAGCATCAATCCCAAGAATTTTTGAAGAGTTACAGCTTAGCGGAAACTTACAAGTAATTTATCTCAGCGATATGCTCGAATATTCCCCCCGAAGAAAACTCTATTTGCGTTCCAAATCTGAGGCAGAAAAAAAAGGCATCGTAGATGCTAATAATATTATCAAAGATTTTGGACTTTCTAAATCTTCTTATCCTGATTTACAAGTTGATTGCTATCTGCCCGTGAGCATGACCAATCAAGCCACTACGTTTTCTTATATCTCGTATTACTGGAAAACAGTATTTCTAACAATTTTTCAAACCAAAAACATAAAATTCCACACACTATGAAAGCGAACACAATTTACCAAATGGACTGTTTGGACGGAATCAAACAGATTCAAAGCAACTCTGTAACACTTATTATTGCTGACCCGCCTTATTTTTTGGGCATGACCCATAATGGGAGCAAAGGTTCTTTTGTCGATTTAGCAATTTGCAAGCCTTTTTTTCTAGAACTTTTTAAAGAGTTCAAACGCATATTGCGTCCTGATGGAGTGGTATTCTATTTTACCGATTGGCGAGGGTATGCCTTTTATTATCCCTTATTTGACTCTGTTTTATCTGCCAAAAATCTCATTATATGGGATAAACTTTCTGGTCCAGGATCTTTTTACTCTTACTGCCATGAGTTGATTTTGTTTCATACCTCCAATACAAAATTACATCTCGGGGGTTCAAATATATGGCGAAACCATAGCTTTGGCAATGAGGCTAAATATACTAATGGAACCAAAGTCCATCCTACCCAAAAACCCAAAGAACTCATTCAAAAAATGATTGAACAACATTCACAGATTGGTGATTTAATCTGTGACCCGTTTTGTGGTTCTGGTACAACGGCACTGGTAGCTCGAACTATGAAGCGAGATTTTATCGGTTTTGAGCTTGATCTAGCCAATTTTAAAATTATGCGAGAACGCTTACAGCGTGATCTAACACAAATCGAAACTATAGATGCAACCTAAAAAATAAAATATGAAATCACAAAAAATGGTGGTAGTCAATCAAGACGAATTGATTGCCGATATACAGCAAACAATTGAGAAAGCATTTGACCGATATAACGCCAACAGACACCCAAAATATGTCACTCCAAAAGCAGCGATGGAAACTTTGGGGGTGCGTATTAGTAAATTACAGCAACTCAGAAATAACGACGAAATCCGTTATTCCATGACCTCATCCAGAGGTATTATGTATCAGTACGATTCGCTCATTGAATATTTAGATCGAAATCTGGTCGAGTAGCCATGGATATAGAAAAATTACATCTTTTAGGAAGTGGGGACGCGTGTGAATATTTAGGTATTAAATATGCACGTTTAAGGGAATTGGTAGAACTCTACAATATTCCCCATGCGGTTTTAAGCTCAGGAATGGTTTTTCTTAAATCAGACATTGAGGCTTTCCAGAAAAATCGCAAGCATAATTTGAAATACGCTCGAAAAAAGATAGGTTGAAAAATCATCTTCAAACACCATCAACATTTATAGGGCAAAAAAAATTTACGAAGAGTTTTTCAGTTCAAAGGAGATTTTATTTGTGCTTGGGTGTTGGGTAGTTGAATCTATTCAATTCTTTCATTGGATAGTATTGCTAAAGTGAGAGATAAATATCAAATAAATAGAGAACATATATTTCAAATTTTAGATTGAAAAAAAGCATTCAAAATACCAGAAATATGTACTCAAAAAAATTTTTAAATAATAAGGTTCACGTGCGAGGATTCCAGGGAGAGTGCCTTGGCACTCTCCCTGGAATCCGCAAGGCTAACCGACGAGCGAGCGGAAATACAGACACTACACGTCTGTATTTACCTCGCAAGGAGGTTATTCAAGACAAACAAAAGATAGTAAACACAGATATAATGTGACTTTACAGCGTTTTTGAGCTTCATTAGAAAGAGCCTCAATGAAGCGCTAACGAAGCCCTGATGAAATCCAAATGAAGAATCTAAAAAATGTAAAAAAATGATCGATTATATTATCATTCCCGTTAGCCTGATTCTCCTGATTCTATTGTTTCGACCACGAGCTTCTTACAGACGAAAATATTCCTTTTACGGCAAATCTTTAGAATCAGAAATAAGAGCTGCCGAGCGGGCTAATGTAATTTTGGCGGGTCAATTGCGCAAAGTCGAGCAGGAATTAGATCGTCTCAAAAAAAATTCTGTCAACCTTGCCCAATATCAAAAACTACAAAAAGAATGCGATTTACTAGAAAAATTTATAAAACAACACATTGAAAAAAAACTCTAAATACAATTTTTTAGGCTATCTAAAACAAGTCTACGGACGTCTGCCCCTTGAACCGTTTATAAGTAAATCAGAACAAGCAAACGCCCTGGAGATAGGAACGTTTTCCATTGAACCCGAAACCTTGTTACAAGCCGCTCGAGATCAGAACGATCTCTGCGATTATCTGATTCATTGGTACAATCAAGAATCACATCAGGGCAAAGCCCGAATTGATGAATTTAAACAAAGTATCCCCTCAGCAATTCGGTGGCGATTTAGCTATGAGCTTGGAGAGAAAGAAAAAAAATTCAAATTCGTTCTAACAATTTCACAGTTGAGATTAACATATATGTCTCAAAACCCAGCTCCTGATGAAAAAAAACTATCACTCAGCCAAATCAATGCAGAAATTGCCATTTATAAGGCTCAATTTCTGGAAACTAAATTTCGTCCAGAGGTATTTTTTTTTACCAAAGGAGGGTTTAAGACCTTATTTCCATTTGGGAATCGCCAGCGAAATGTACAGATACTTGGTGGAGCAGGCTCTGGCAAATCTGAGCTTATAAAACTATTTATGTACTCTGATTTACAGAATGGAAAAGGGTGTTTTTTGCTCGATCCTCACGGCGATTTAGCCTCAGAAATATCACAATTCAAAGGGAAAGATGATAAAATACTTTATCTATCCCCCGTTTGGGGGTAAACTCGGGTATTATTTTCGTTTTAATCCGCTCCAACATCAATACTATGATAGCCCTAATGCAGTCAAACAAGCCTTTGTATCGGTAAAATCACAGGAACTACTAAACGCTTTTTCAATCATAATGGCGCAGGAATTCTCGCCCAATATGGAGCGCATTATTTTTAACTGTATGCAAGTTTTACTTTCTCATAAAGGAATGAATCTACGAGATTTTTTGCGTTTTTTAAGACCTCCAACAAGTCAGGCATACGAACTATTGGGAAAAAAGCATTATTCCGAATCGGTGCGACTATTTTTTGAACATGAATTTAATGAGAGACGACTTGAGATCACCAAAGCCTCAATTTTAACCCGTTTTGAAAATGCACTGGCTAATTATCACGTGGCAAAGATATTTGACTGCAAAGAGAGTTCGTTTGATCTCCAAAAATCATTGAATCAAGGAAAGTGTCTGCTTTTTAATCTCTCACAAGGAAAATTAGGAGAATCAGGCAGTAAAATGCTTGGCAGTTTTATTATGGCGGAACTCACCACTCTGGCACTCCAAAAAGAGAGAATTCCTGTGCAATTTCGCAAACCATGGATGGGTTACATCGACGAATGTCAGAACTACCTTACCGAACGCATTGATAAAATATTAAGTGAAGCAAGGAAATATGCACTTCATATCACATTAGCAAATCAATTTTTAGGACAGGTTCAGAATTCACGCCTTAAAGATTCTATTCTTGCCAACACCAACATCAAGTGCCTTGGCTACAGTAGTTACAAAGACTATGAGAAGATGAGCAAAGAGATGAATTTCAAAGGCAAACAGACCCCAAAACTTGGGAAAGGTCGCTTTATTGTCAAAGTGGGAGCCCATGACCCGATTGTAATTCAGGTATACGATTTTCTGGTTGGAAAAAAAGGCAGTTGCTATATCAGCCCAGAACAACATCGTAAGCGATTAAACCATAATTTACAGAATTACTATACCAAAACCGTTGAGCCTCCAAAAACCGAAAAAGGCGATGTCTCTAAGGTCAACAAACCGAAAACTGAGCTCCCTAAAATCAAAGACATCCTATGAATATCTTAAGTACCAAACATACCCGTTTATTAGTCTTTTTAGCTCGATATAAATACCTGTGTACAGAGCAAATTTACCGTTTAATTTATGCTGATAAAACCCTCCGTGCCTGCCAACAAGCCTTAGAATATCTTGACCGAAAAGGCTATATCAAACGAGCCAAACTCCCAAGAAGTCACAACCTAAATTTTGGCTACTTGTCATATTTAACAAAACAAGGACTGGAGCTTGTTCTAAATGAACAACAGGCAGACAATCAGACCTATGCCAAATCCCTGGTGACAAAGCCTTTTTCTTCAATCAATCATTATTATCATCGTAAATGTCTGGTGGATTTCCAGATCAAACTAGACCAGGATATT